>NZ_AP017313.1:5075118-5709508 GCF_002355435.1 Mucilaginibacter gotjawali | reverse complement strand
CAACAGCTATGCCTAGCTTGTTTACCTGGCGGTAGTTTTATTCGTTGTGTTTTTGATCAAAAAAAACCGGAGCGTTATCCTTTCATGGATCCCGCTCCGGAAGAAATAGTACTCTCAAACTATTCCACAGGTATATTAATTTCAATTGTGCCCGCTGCCGTGTTCACCATCTTTTTTGCCAACATCGTCGCCGCCATCATTTACTTCCTCAAATTTGGTATCGCCTACACTGCCTAAATTAGCCACTATTTTGTTAAATATCGTTGCATTGGAGGTGCTGTTTACCACAATGGTGCCGTTGGTTAAAGTGGCCGCCGCCAGGTCGTCAGCAGTGATGGTGCTTAGTATCATATTGAGGTGAAGCAGGAAAAGCGACTTTAATGTTTTGGTATGGCTAACCACCACATTTTGCGATTCGGATTTGATCTCCAGGTTCTGGTTAAAATCAAACTCAAACGGTACAGATCCGGTAGCAGTAGTGGCGGTACCCATCAGTGTAAGCGGGATTGCGCTTGTGGTTGATTGTGAAAGGATCATCCTAACCTCAATTTCGCTGTACAAACCGGTATCTATCAGGGTTTTAATAAATATTGGATTTAGTGCAAACAGGTCAACATTCGCTAAATTTTGTGTCTCGAAACTTACTTTTGCGCCATTCTTTTTTGCTTCAAATTCAAATTTGGTGATGTTGGCAACACCCGAAGTGAATTTAATAACCGGTGCAGCCGAGGCTGATGCTGTAGCTGCCAGGCTTGCAAAAGGCCCTGAAGCAAGTACCGCGGGTGCACTGTCACTTAATACACTGAACGAAACCTGGGTGGCGTTCGGTGCCGGATTGTTTGGGGTAGATGGGCTTACGCCGCTTTTTTTACAACTGCTGCTGCTGATTACTATAATAAATAACACTAATGCAGAACTGATTTTGATTGCTGTTTTTAAGTTTTTCATGATCTTGTTTTTTATAATTAGTAAGTGCTGCCGGAAAGAACGTAACCACTTTTTTTATTTTTTTTTAATTTTTTTGCGGCTGCAAAAAACAAGTCATTTTACAGGGGAATTATTTACCCCCGTTTTTTAAAATAAGCAATTTTAGTTTAAATATGGTCCAAAAGCTAACCCGGTCGTTATAGGGGTGATCTTTATCCTGGTGTATTTTATTCATGATCACCAGGGCCTGGCCTGGCTGTTTGTTTTCGATATAGCTAAGCGCAAGGTAATATTCAGCATCGTCCTTATAGGCGCCATCGGCATTATTTAATATTTTATTGAACAACGATATGGCCTTACCAACATTTTGTGTTGCCAGGTAGGATTGTGCTGCCAGGAAATTAGTTTTATTATCAGCGGTAGTAGTCTCTTTTTCAAAAAGGCTGATCACCTTTGCCGGCTGGCCTGCGGCATAAGCTTTTTCCAATGCCGAACCCTCTGTAGCCCCACGGGAAATGCTGGTGGTATAAGGACGGTAATTTTGGTTATACAACTGTGCAGGTGAAACGGTTGCATACTGATAGATACCCACGGCTGACATCGCCAAAAATAAACTGGCGGCAATTTTTAAGCTTGCGCGGATAAAAGGATATAGCTTATTGGCGGAGGCTTTCGGTTCAGTTTTTAACTCCTCCATCATTTCATGATGCAGGGAGGCTACCTGCGCCTTTATGCCATAGCTCCTTACCGCCTGCTGTGCAAGTTTTAGGTTTTCCAGTTCCTGCTGTACCGCGTTATCGGCGGCCAGCAATTCTTCAAACTGCTTTAATTCCGCTCCGGACAGTTCGCCGTCCAGGTATTGGATAATTGTTTCGGTATGCTGGCTGTTAGTGCTCATGGGTTAATGCATTTTTAAAACGCTGTGCTAATTGCGGGTCTGCCGTAAGCATTTGCTCAAGGCTTTTTAAACATTTATATTTTTTATTTCTTAAAACCTGTTCGTTCTGGTAATCTACCAGCTGCAAGATCTCTTTCATCGTTGAGTTATTATAATAGTAAGCCACCAGGATCTCTTTGCAAACCTCGCCAAGCTTGTCCATCATCGCCATTACCATGCCTTTTGCTTCGCGTTCAACCAGTAAATAACTAACGTCCTTATCTTCTTCACCTGTGCTTTCGTAATAGGTGGTATCTCTTAGCATGGCCCGGTTTCGTTTCTTGAGTTCATTTAACCAGGTAAACTTATTCAGCGTGTATAAAAACGTTTTGATACTGGATTCGCCTCTGAATTTCTCGGCTTTCACCACCTCAATAAAAGCAACGATCACTTCCTGGAAAATATCTTCCGCATCCTGGTCGTTACCCTGGTTTTGTTTGATATAGCCACTCAAAAAATAAAAATAAGTACGGTATAAATATTTGATCACCTGCGTGCTTACCTGCTGTTGCTTAAGCGTTTCGATCAACTCCTTATCGGAGTAATTTACCGAGGCTTTTATCATATTTATCGTTTATTAGTAAATGCTGTAATTGGTAATGTAACCGGGCGCCGGTTTGTATCATGTTTTTTACAAAGCTGTAAAAAAGAAGTAAATGCCGGAAATGTTTTTTGGCGTGAGTTTGAGAGGATGTGGGGTATATTACCCTGCGGCGCTTGCTTCTACATAAAAAAGGCCACACAGTATTATCCGCATGGCCCCTTAAATAAACCTGTCAATTCCTATTTACTCTTCAACTCACTAATCGCCACCTGCGGCGCTAAAGCTTGCTCATCTTTCTCTACCACCATTTCTTTGGCCAGCTTAAATGCAGCTGTTTGCTTGATATCCTTTGACGATGCGCCGATGCTTGCGGTATAATTACCGGCTTCGGCTACCCAGGCCTCCTGTGCGGTATCGTAGGAGGCAAGGGCTCGGGCATCAATAGTAAAGCTTAAGGTTTGCGACTCGCCCGGTTGCAGCAAGCGGGTTTTGGCAAAGCCTTTTAATTCAATAACAGGTTTATCCAGTTTGGCCGCAGGGGCGCTTAAGTACAGTTGGCCCACTTCTTTGCCGGCAACTTTACCGCTATTGGTAATGGTAACAGAGGCAGTTAGCTTGCCTTTAAATACAGGGGCGCTTAATTTAAAATTGCTGTAATTAAAGGTGGTGTATGATAAGCCGTAGCCAAACTCGTAAGCTGGGTCTACTTTAAACGTGCTGTAATAGCGGTAGCCTACATAAATACCGTCTTCGTAAGTTACTTCTGCGGGCATTTGCCTGCGGAAACCTTCGCCGGTGGCCTGGTCGGGGTATTCCTTGCCGGGGAAGTTTTTAGCAGAAGGTACATCTTTATAATCCATGGTGAAAGTAGTGGCTAATTTGCCGGATGGGTTTACCGCGCCGCTCAATACATCGGTTATGGCATTGCCTGCTTCCAGGCCGGGTTGCCAGGCCAAAAGGATGGCGTCGACCCCATCGCGCCAGCTGGCTACTTCAATTACACCGCCTATATTTAATACCACCACCACTTTTTTGCCTTTGGCATGGAAAGCCTCCGACACATTTTTGATCAGCGCCTTTTCCGCATCCGACAGGTAATAATCATCCGGCAGCTTGCGGTCGGCGCCTTCGCCGGCGTTGCGCCCGATGGTGATCACTGCGATATCGTTATTTGCTGCATCCTGTTGCAAGTCAGCATCGGCTATGGCCATTTGCGGAACAGGGGGCGGGCCCATAAACATAGCCATGCCTCTTTGTGGTTTTGGCTGTTTGGCACGCTCGGCTGCAATGTAGGCCGGGTAAGCCTTCAGCAAGGCATCATCCACCTGCAATCCCGCGTTTTGCAGGCCCTGTGCCAGGGAAGTAGTATAAGCCTTGTTTACGTTGCCGCTGCCTGTGCCGCCGGCAATAATATCATAACCGGTATTGCCAAAAAGAGCAACTTTTTTAATGCCGCTAAATGGCAAAGCGCTACCGCTGTTTTTTAGCAGTACCATGCCCTGGGCTGCCGCCATGCGGCTAACCTGTGCGTCTTTTTTAAGGTCGGGCGCATCAGAATATTTATAGTTGGCAACAGCAGGCGACTTTAAAATAATATTCAACATGTGCTCCACGTTCGCGTTTAAAACTGATTCATCCAGTTGTTTACTATTCACCGCATCGATAATTGCTTTGGCCTGGTTGGGGTTACCGGGCATAATCAGGTCATTGCCTGCTTTCATCTGGGCGATGGGATCGCGGCCACCACCCCAGTCTGTCATCACAAAACCTTTAAAACCCCATTCGTTGCGCAGGATGTTGGTCACCAGGTCGGCACGTTCAGAGGTGTAAGTGCCGTTCAGTTTATTATAGCTGGTCATCACTGTCCATGGTTGCGCGTCTTTAACGGCAATTTCAAATCCCCGCAGGTAAATTTCGCGCATGGCGCGTTCGCTTACAATGGTGTTTACAGTATTGCGGTGGGTTTCCTGGTTATTGGCGGTATAATGTTTAATGGAGGTGCCAACGCCATTGGATTGAATGCCCTGCACAATGGCTGCTGCCATTTTGCCGGTAACTAAAGGGTCTTCCGAATAATACTCAAAGTTACGGCCGCCGAGCGGGTTGCGGTGGATGTTCATACCGGGGCCTAATAATATATCAATACCGTATTCGCGCACTTCGTTGCCAAAAGTAACGCCCACCTGTTTTACCAGGTCAACATCCCAGCTGGAGGCCAGCAAGGTGCCTACCGGGAAAGCGGTGGCATAGTAAGTTTTACTGCTATCGCCCTTGCGAATGGGGCTGATCCTCACCCCGGCCGGTCCGTCAGATACCACGATAGCGGGAATGCCTAAACGCGGGATAGCGTAAGTAACACCTGCTGCCCCCGGAACTTTCTGATCCGTTTGGCCTATCATTGGCCCGGCAGGTGCTGCAGGTTTTGCGGCGCTATCCTTTTTGCCGGGAACTGGCGGCGGTGGCGGCGGACCGAAGCCTCGGCCTGCGCCTACCAGCAGTTTGGCTTTTTCTTCCAGCGTCATGGCAGCGATGACTTGTTTAACAGTAGCCTTGCCGAGTTGCGGTGCATTTTGAGCTGGCGATTGCGCCCGGCAAACGGTTTGCAGTAGCAACAAAATAGCAAGCAGGCGAATACTTTTGAAGTAACGGGTGAGGTTTTTCATCATCATAAGGGTTAAATTGGTTTAATTGGCAATGCGGCGCCCCTCGCGGGTTTCCGCCATACTAATTAAGTGGTATTAATTAATATGCTGAAATACAATAGATATACAGTAAACAAACATAGATAGAATTGTGATTTAAAGCGATGACATCGTCTGTATTCGGCGGGGATTTTTGTAAAAATGTTGTGAGGGTTGAGCCGGAGTATTAATTCAACCAACTAATTCCGTGCGGAAGGGCTTGCTTATGGGGGCTAATAAATGATAAATTTAGCCTTATAACAACACAAAACCAGCAATTGGTAAAAATTGGCGCTGAATGCGTCTGTAACTGGTTGATTTTTTTGAAAAGACAAATAAAAATTCCCCGAAAAAAGTCAGGCGTATTATTATTAATATATCAATGGTGCTCCCGCTGTTCTTGTTTTTCAGAAGGAACACCATTAATATGATAGTTTTTAATTATTGCCTTTCACGCGGTTTTTCTCATCGTCGGCGCCGGTTTGGTGTTGGCGGGCTTTTATTTTGTTATTGCCGAAGTTCCAGGTAAGGGTTAAACGGGTAACGCGGCTCTCTCGCTTTTGCGTAATGTACAGGTCAGTATTCTGGTACTGGCTGTTTACGTCATTCCTCAGCGTATTGAATATATCGCTCATGCTCAATTTTACGTTCAGCTTTTTATTGGCAAAAGAGTGGCTCACCCCGGCATCAACCGAATAGCGTGGCTTTACGTCATACAGGCCATAGGTAAGGTCCGACTGGTAATTGGCGGTTAATTCGGCTTTATAAGTTGCTATTGGTATAAATGTTTGTGTTGTTCTTATATTGTAGGCAAACTGGCCCCGGTCCAAATTGCCCCCTTCCAGGTTGTTTGATTTAAAGCCCAGGTAAAAAGCGGTCGCGTTTACATTGCCTTCCCACCATTTGGCAATGGTATAGGGTGCATACAGGTTAGCATTCCATGCGTTTTGTACCTGCAAATTTTCCTGGGTAATAAAGGATACTTTGGTAGCCGGGTCGGTGCCGGGCACTTCAGTGATCACGTCGGTCGTCTTGCTGTAGCCCAATGTTAGGGTAATGCTTTTATTATAGGTATAGTTCAGCTCATAATTATTGGTGTACTGTGGCCTTAAATAAGGGTTGCCCAATTGATAAGTATATGGGTCCAGGCGGAAGATGAAGGGGTTAAGGTTGTCATACTGAGGCCTGTCGATGCGGCGGCTGTAGGAGAAAGTGATCCCGTTTTTATCGTTAAAATCATGACTGATAAACAGACTTGGAAAAAAGTCGAGGTAATGCCTTGGGATAACTGATACTACGTTGGCCGAATCGCCATGCGCGTTTGAACTGGTGTACTCGGCCCTTAAACCCGCCTGTACAGAATAGCCTTTAAAGTCCTTATTAAAGTTAATATAACCGGCATCGATCTTTTCATCGTACACAAAATGGTTGGTGCTTAAATAAGGGTTACCGGGTGCATCTTTTTCCATCAGGTCGTTATCGGTTTTAACGTCGCTGAATTTTAAGCCCGATTCAAACTTTAAAGTTTTGGTGATAGGTTTTACATAATCAATCTTCCCGGTGCGGATGTTAATGGTTGATGGGGTGTGGTTTCCTAAAAACCATTGCGGTTGTTGTGTACCGCCGTTGGCCAGGTAATAATCTGTTACATATTGCGCGACAGAGTTGTTTTTAAATTGCGAGTAGTCCAGGTCAGCGCTCAATTCCTGCCCGGCTGTATCTATTTTCCAGCTGTCATTTAAATTAAAGGCAATGTTATGGAAAGTTTGATGAATACCTGACACTGTGCGCAGCGACGAGTCGACCTGGTTAAAGCTTTTGCCGATATAGGTATGGTCATCAATATTGTCCTGCTCGCCGTTAAAGTAGCCGCTTGCTACAAAGCCAATGGTGTTTTTTGTGGATAGGTCATAATCGGCCCCTATGCGGTAGCTGTTATTGTGATCGGCTTCAAGCAAGGGGCTTGCCTGGTTGAAATAGGTTGGGGCGCTTCCGGCAGTATCCGGGATGATACGCTTAACGCCGATGTTTTGGATGCGTTTATTGTCGTTATGGCTAAAAGTGCCAAAAACATTCAGTTTACCTTCTTTATGGTTCAACGTTAAGTTCTCGTTATCCTTTCCATAAGCACCGTAGCCTGCCCCGGCGGTCAGGCTGCCATTGGTGCCTGTCTGTTTGTTCTTTTTCAGGATGATATTGATAATGCCAGAGTTTCCTGCCGCGTCATATTTCGCTGATGGGTTAGTAATGATCTCGATGGATTTTATGGTGGTACCGTCTGTCGAGCGAAGCAGCGTGGCTAATTGGGCCGCAGTGAGGTAAGTAAGCTTGCCGTTTAACATAACGGTTACACCCTGTTTGCCTTTAAGGCTGATATTATCATCCTTATCAACAGAAACGCCAGGCGCTCTTTCTAAAATGTCCATAGCCGAGTTGCCCGCCGCCAGGATGCTGTTCTCAACGTTCATTACAGTACGGTCAACCTTATGCTCAATAAGTGGTTTTGAAGCAGTAATATTTACAGCATTTAATGAATGGCTGGCCGGCTGCAATTTTAAAGCCGGTACTGTAAAATTAGCGGCATTGCCTGTTAATGTAAAAACCTTGCTGATGGCTTTGGCATAGCCAATAACGCTGGCCTTAATTATATATACCCCTGAATTGATATGATCAAATGTATAGGCGCCATTCTCGTTGCTTAAGGTTCCTTTAACAACGGTTGAATCCTGCGCTTTTAGCAGGCTCACTGTTGCGAAATCCATTGGTTTGCCGTTTTCATCAAGTAATTGGCCGGAAATTGCAGCTGCTGGTTTGTTGTTTTGTGCCATGGCAAAGCCAGCGCTTAATAGGAGCAATAAAAATAGTTGTATCGATTTTGTATAGATGTTTTTCATGTTTGCGTTAATTTTTGGGCAATAGTTTTCCTGTTAGAATTTTTCTTTCTTTTTTTTCTTTTGGATAATTTGTGTGATTTCCCCCTTTTTTTTGGAACCTTTTGGGGGACTTTCTATTTAGCCTGGCAGGGCAGCTTGTTTATTTTAATATTGGTATTTGAATTTCATCGTTTTTCTTTTTTTGTGTAAAGGAACCCCGCCTTTTTTTATTTCTAAATTTTTTTTGACCAATAGTTAACTATTGGTGACTAGCGGGCTTTTTGTTCTTTGTTTGTTTTTTAATTACAACCCTTCCTGTAATAATAACACATCCGGTTTTGCCCGTTTTTGCAAGCTGTAACCAAAATTAAGGCTACAGGCTGTACAGTGGTTTTCTTAATGTTGTTTATAAGATGCAAAAAATAGAGTGATGGTTACATCATTTTTTGCTTTTTCGGTGAATTGCCGGGATTTGTCGGTAAACGATTGAAAAAAAGGGGCGGCCTGCAGAAACGTAAAAGATACGCTAATGCAGGCCGCTTTATACTGCAGATTATCCTGTCTATTCTTTTTTCAGTGCGCTATCGGTTTTAATGCTATCCTTTTTTGCGGTAACCAAAGTATCAACTTTGCATTGCAGGCCGTTGTCGGTCATCATAAAAGTCGAGGTATTGGGGTTATCCTTTTTGTTCGCCTGGTCGCAGTCATAAAGGTCAACATTCCTTAAATAATTGCGCATTCTATGGTCAATTACCACTTTTGAATTTAACGGAACCTTTAAAGTAAGCTCCACTTCTTCATCGTGCCATGAGATACCGGGCCTTTTACGCAGCGAGTAGTCAAATTTTAAAATGGAATCCTGCTGGGCAAACACATAACTGGTGCTGCGGGCGTTAAAAAGGGCATCCTCATAGTTACCACCCTTGGCACTGTATTTTTCTACCAGTTCCGGGTATTTTACATCGGCTTTTTCAATAGCGAGGCTCACGCTGTTGGGCTCGTTATGGAAATCATTGTATCGGTCGTCAATTACTACCATATTACGGAAATGGTCTTTAATATCCAGGCGCACACTGTCATCATGCGAAAAATATTTGATGTCATTCAGGTCTATATAGTAGGTGTTGCTTTTGGTCGTCTTTAAATTAATGGTTTGCGTGAAGGTTGCTTCTTCCCTGAAGTTGGATGAAATCTTAACCGCATAGTAAGCCAGCATCCCTAACGAGCAGAGCCAGATCACTAAAAAAACCGTCCCGGTTGATTTGCCGATGCTGCCTACATTAAATATACCTTTTAAAGTAATCAGTATAATGCTGAGCAGCGGGATAAATGCGGCAAAAAATGCACATAAATAAACATTGTCAGCGTGTTCGTTAGAGATAATAGTGAAAGGAAAAAAAGCGTGCGGGTTGCCGGCCTTAAATCCAAGGATAGCGATCAGCATAACAATGAGTGTAACGCAAAAGCCAAAGGCGGCTAAAAGTATCAAAACCCCAAGTATTTTTACAAACACCTTGCCGGCTCCGCCGATAAATTTACCAAGGTGATGAAAAAAATCGCCTGCAAAATCACGGGCCTTATAAACAAAGGGCCTTGCTTCGGTTCCAAAGTTTGACAGGTTTTGTTTCATAGAGCTGAGCTCGTCTTCGAAATTCTTTTTAAAGCCCTGCAGGTTTTGTTTTTCGCCTTTCATGGACATCCTGTCCGCACGGGTGATCGCTTTTGGTACTATTATCCATAATATAATATATAATATCAAACCGGTACCGGCAAAAGCGAAGGAAATGGCAAATGCCAGCCTTATCCAAACGGCATCAATATCAAAGTAGTTGGCTATGCCCGAGCAAACGCCTGCAACCAGGTGATCATCCGGGTCGCGGAAGAGCCTGCGGGTTTCCAAAGTGTAGCCATAGGAGCTAGATTCATGTTTTGCGTCTTCTTCTGCATTCTCAAAATCAGCAACGGAGCCCATTTGTTCAATCACCGAGTGCACATCCTGGTCAACTATCACCTGCCTGTTATCTTTAGCCAGAATTTCCGAAAACATTTCGGCAATCCTGTTTTCAATATCGGTGGTAATTTCAAGGCTGTCGGCCGAGTTAGAGAAATGACGTTTTACATCCGTCATATAGTTCTTTAAAATTTCGTAGGCATCTTCTTCTATGTGGAAAACTATGCCGTTTATATTGATGATAATTGTTTTATTCATGATGATTATTTCTTAGTTCATTGGTTCAATAGTTCATTTGTTGAGCTAAAAGCTTAACGACTAAAGCAAAGAGCTTTTATATTTTCGTTTATGTTACCGTTTTTACATTTTTGCTTTCACCTTTTCGCTTAAGGCTTTCACCTTCATTTTCTGTCCCCGATAGCTGTCTTTACGGCAAATGCTAATTCTTCCCATGTTTTATCTAATTGGTTCAGGACGTTCCGCCCTTCGTCTGACAGTACATAGTATTTGCGGGGTGGGCCGGATGTTGACTCAACCCAGTTATAGGTAAGCAGGCCATTGTTTTTTAAACGGGTTAACAAAGGGTATAGAGTACCCTCAACAACAAGCAGTTGGGCCTTTTTCAGCTCCGCGATAATATCCGAAGCGTAAGTCTCCCCCTTTGCTATAATGGAAAGTATGCAATACTCCAGTATTCCTTTCCGCATTTGGGTTTGTGTGTTTTCAACAATCATAACACAAAGATATATGTTTTAGATTGTATTATGCAATACATAGTACTATAATTTTTTATAAAGCCTCAAATAGTGTTAAAATTTTAACTTTTTTTAACTTTTTTAACATTTTATTTGTGTTTTTGATAAGCTAACACTACTTTTATAACTAATTAACTATTAACTGATCTTATTATTAACAAACATGAAAAAACTTCTACTAGTAAGTTTGTGTTTCCTGATGTTATGCATTACACAGGTATTTGCACAAAACCGTACAGTTACTGGTACGGTTACGGCCTCTGATGATGGTCAACCCATTCCGGGAGTAACAGTAAAATTAAAGGGGACCTCTATAGGTACCCAGACCAGCGTGGCAGGTAAGTATACACTGTCAGTTCCGGCAGGAGCAACGTTGGTATTCACATTCGTTGGGTACACCCCACTTGAATTACCGGTAGGTACAGCTGCTGTACTAAACGCTAAATTGGTGCCTGCTTCAAGGCAGCTGACTGAAGTTGTTGTTACTTCATTTGGTATCCAGCGTCAGGCCGCTTCTTTAGGTTACTCTACCACTAAAGTAACCGGCGCCGACATTAATACCGCAAAGCCTATCAGTGTTGCAAATGGTTTAACAGGTAAGGTTTCTGGTTTGCAGGTAAATACGGTTAATGCAGGTATATTTGCGCCAACCCGTATCACACTCCGTGGTAACAGGTCGTTACTGGGTAACAACCAACCACTGATCGTTGTTGACGGATCTATCTATTACAGTGACATCAGCACCCTGAACCCTGAAGACATCCAGTCAACTGACGTGCTGAAAGGCTCTTCAGCTTCTGCTGTTTACGGTTCTGATGCATCTAATGGTGTTATCGTTATCACCACCAAACATGGTGCAAGGGCAACCAGCGTAACGTTATCATCTACTGCTGATATCGAAACTGTTTCATACCTGCCGAAATTCCAAAACCAATTCGGTAGTAACGGTGGTGAGCTTTATGTAAATGATTTTAACGACCTTAGAACTTACATTCCTTACGAAAACCAGAGTTACGGTCCGTTATTTAACGGTAAAATGGTTCCCCTGGGTCGTCCGCTTCCTGATGGATCAGTTGAAATGGTACCTTATGCTGCGGTTAAGAACCAAAAAAGAGACTTTTTCAATACAGGTCTTACCACACACCAGAACTTTTCTTACGATTCAGGTGATGAGAACGGCAGCTTCCACATGTCTGCACAGGACATCAACAGCACCAGCGTAACACCGCATGATATTGGCCGCAGGGATATCTTCCGCATCGGCGGCGATAAAAAATACGGCATCTTCTCAGCTACGTATTCAGCTACTTACACTTATGTTAATAAAAATGTAACCAACAGCGGTGGTGTTTATGATGACTTGTTAGAGTCTCCTTTACACGTTCCTGTTGCTGACCTGAAAAATGTTGACAGCAAATACGGCAATCCTGACACCTATTATAATGACTATTATTATAGCCCTGGACAGATCATCGCTCAAACAAGATACCTTGATATTGAGAACCACATCAATGCCAACGTAGCATTAACCCTGAAACCTTGGAAATGGGTTAGCTTAACTTACCGTTCATCTTTAGAGAACATCCAGGCCAGGTCTGAAGTTAAAGATGCGGGCATCACCTACAGCGACTTTTCAAAATCAAACGATACTATTTATTATTCAAACTCACAAGGTACCGGTATAGTTAAGGCGGAAGATTCAGGTACAAAATATTCTGCCAATGATGCGCCGCCATCATATGGTTTAGATGATTTTAACAATTTGCTGTTCACTTCTGACTTCCTTGCAAGCTTTAATACCAAATTTGCGAAAGATTTCAGCTTTAATGGTACAGCAGGTATCGCTTACATCGAGAATAAGATCACCAATACACCTATCAATCAGGGAGCTTTGGTTACTTTGCCTTACAATACCCAAAACTTTTCCGGAACCCCTAGTGTAGGCGGGCAATATTCCTATGAAGCCCGTAAGATCGGTTATTTTGCGGAAGGTACTTTCGGGTACAAAGATTTTGCCTATGTACACGGTTCATTCAGGACTGACCTTGACTCAAGGTTATCAAAAGCTAACCACTACATCCCTTATTATGATATCGACGGATCACTTGTTTTAAGTGAAATGTTTAAAGGAATGACAGACAATGGTGTCTTGAATTTCGCTAAAGTACGTTATGCACACTCTTTAACTGGTAACGTTTCGCCGCTTGCCAATGGTTCTCAATACATAGCCTTCGGTGCTTACCGTACCGACCCTACTTTGGGCGCTGCATACGGTTTCCCTTATGCAAGCTCCGGTATAGCGGGTTACTCACTCAATACAACGATTGCTAACCCGAATATTAAACCTGAAAAAGTTACTGAAGATGAAGTTGGTTTAGACTTAGGTTTCTTAAACGACCGCATCAATCTGGCCGCTTCTTACTACCAGTCAAAAACTAAAGATGGTATCGTGTTTGCCAACGTTTCAGGCGCTTCAGGTTTCACTACAGCATTATTAAACGCTGCAAACACCAGCAACAAAGGTTTGGAACTTGATTTGAGCGGTACTGTTATTAAAACAGGAAACATTAACTGGAAAATAGGCGTTAACTGGACACACCAGTCAAGCAATGTTGAAAGTATAGTTTCTGGTGTTAACGCCCTGCCGATTGGCAACGCTGCATGGGCAGTGGTAGGTCATTCTTATCCTGAACTCGAAGGTTACGACTGGACCCGCGATCCTGCTAACGGCAAGGTAATTGTTGACCCTAACACAGGTTTACCAACCAGGGCAAGTAAATTAAGCATCCTTGGCCAATCAGTTCCTTCAGACCTGATAGGTTTCAGTACTACATTTAAATATAAGAGCTTCTCTTTCCAAATGACTGCTGACTATCGCGGTGGTTATGTTATCTACAACTCAAACCTGGGTACTACGCTTGACCATAGCGGTACCAGTATTACTTCAGCCATTGCAGGCCGTCAGCGTTTTGTGTTCCCCAATTCAGAGTACCTGGTTAACGGAGCTTATGTACCAAATACTAACGTGGAAGTACAGGATGGCAACTTTAACTTTTGGCCAACTTTATACCAAAGTATAGATGCTAACTATGTTACCAGTGCTGCTGCATGGAAACTACGTGAAGTTGCCTTATCTTATTCATTGCCGAAACAATTAATAAGCGACATAAAATTTGTGAAAGCTGTTACAATAACAGTTTCCGGACGTAATCTATTAATGTTCGTTCCATCAACTAATAAGTTTACTGACCCTGAATTTAGCAATGATACAGGTAACGGTGTAGGTACTACCTCATTAAACCAGTTGCCACCAACAAGGATATTCAGTACAACATTGTCTGTAACTTTATAAGATTAACAAAAATGAAAACAATAACGATATTTAAGCGAAAAGTAAACATTGCCCTGCTATCGGCAGCAGCAGTGTTAGCAGGAGTGGCTGGATGTAAGAAAGGTACATTTGATATAAATGGCACCAGCCCGAATGCACCTTCAAGTGTTCTTCCGAAATTTTCACTGTCTGCCAGTTTATCCGGTACAGCCAACCTGATGTATTCAGCAGTTGGTGGCGTTGGGGGCAACCAGGATATGATCAATAACTGGATGGGCTACTGGACACAAAGCGGGGCCTATACCCCAAGTAATACTTACGTGCTTTACCAGCTAACCAGCGGTACCGGTGCGGGTAACTGGGATATGGGGTTTAATAACCTGAGTAATTACCACCAGTTGATTAAAGCTTCATCAACAGATGCTACTCTGGTTAATTACAAAGCCATTGGTATGATTATGACCGCTTTTGTTTATCAGCGGATTGTTGATCTTTACAACAAAGCGCCTTATACCGGAGCATTAGTGCCAAACAGCACTTTCTCCTACAAATACGATGACGGTGCTACTATTTACAAGGCATGTATTGCAAAAATCGACTCGGCTGTGGCTGCCATCAAGGCAAACCCGGGAGCTGTTTCTCCGGGAAACTATGATATCATGTTCAAGGGAGATATGGGCATGTGGGTAAAATTCGGCAATACTTTAAAACTAAAAATGCTGATGCGCCAAACTGCCAGTTCTGCAAATGGCTCATTGGGCGATGCAGGTGTAAAATCGGCATTGTCGGGTTATACCGCTGATGACTTCTTAGGCGCTGGCGAAGACGCATCGATCAATCCAGGATATTCAAGCGCTGCTGACAATGCTGAAAATCCATTGTATATTGATGTGGTAAAAACTTCTACTGGTCAACCCGGATATAACGAGAAATATTTCAGGGCAAATAAATATGGTGTAGACTTTTACCATGCCCATAACGATTTGCGCGATACCATGTTTTACCTGCCGGCAGATGCCGATGGTATGATCCATGGACGGCTATACGGCAGTCAGAACGGTAACGAAGCAAACAGTGTGATCTCAGGCCTTACCGGTTTTGGTTTAAATGCATCCGCCAGCGAATCTTCGCCGATTATCCCGGCTTTCGAAAGCTTATTTTTGCTTGCCGAAGCACAGCAACGCGGGTATATTGCCGGATCGGCTGCCGATTCTTATAAGGCGGGTGTAGAAGAGTCTTTCCGCATATTAGGATCTGATAAAGCGACTGCTGACGCGTACATGGCACAAGCTGATCCGGTTGCTAATTTCGCATTGGCTTCTGATCCGATTAAAGCTATCATTACCCAGGAATGGGCTGCTTGCAATAGCCTTGACCCGCTTGAATCATACAGCAATTACAGAAGGTTGGGTATTCCTAGAATACCAGTTTCCGCGTATCCGGGTGTTACCGTTGATCATATTCCATACCGGTTCCCTTATCCTACCAGCGAATTGAGCTATAACAGCGCGAATGTACCTGATGGCGGCACCGGAACGGAAGCCTTGAATTCGAAGATATTTTGGATGCCATAATTTTGTAAATTTAAATTTTAAAGAAAATGAAAAAAATAATATTTATTTTAGTCTTGGCAGCGTTTTCGCTCTCTATATCCTCGTGCCTGAAGGATAAGCCAAATACGGATTTTTCCGGGATCGGAACGGTTATAGAATTACCCTGGTCGGGCCTTCAATATTTTAGCAGGGATGCAGTAACCACAGCTGGTGATACGGTTACGATGGCATTTGGCATTAACGTGGCTTCTGCCAAGCCCTTATCAACGGCAACTAATTATACAATTGCTGTTGATAATTCGTTGTTGACTGCTTATAATACAGCTAATACGGCCATTACATATCTGGAAATGCCAGCTGGTTCGTATAAGATCACAGACCTTAAAGGTAACGCAGCAAAGCTGTCAGGAACAATACCGGCCGGTGGTCGTTTGGATTCTGTTTTGGTGACTGTTTACAAGAACCAGCTTGATCCTTCAAAAAGCTACATGTTACCGATTAAATTGGTAAGCGCTTCAAATGGTGTTGTAAGTGGAAACTTTAACGCTCATTACTATCACTTTATCGGTAATGATTTTGCCGGAACTTATGAGCATTATTACACCAGGTGGGAAACTCCTGATAGTACAACGTCGCCTTCATCGAACAGGGTAGACCATGGGCAAGTAATTATGAGCCCGGTAAGCCCCACCGAATTGACAGTCAGTACCGATTACTATACTGGGCCTCGTTATGATATTACGTTTACGAAAACAGGTTCAGGGCCAACTGCGACATATTCCAACTGGAAAGTTCGATTTTTGCCGGATGATATCTCAAGCGGGCCTTGGGCTACCAATATAACAGTTGTAACAAGCCCTATGTTTGTGCCCAAAACACTTGTGTTTAATTCCGGTGTAGAATATACTTATGCACAATCATTGAAGTTGTTCAGGATTTATTTCCAAACAGCGTCACGTGCAATTATTGACGAATATGTTCATCAATAGTTTTTATTAATATGCATACAAAGGCCCCGATTTTTCGGGGCCTTTTTTTTTCGGTGCATGGTGCTTTCAAAGGCTGTGCTTACCCGTGAAATATCCTTTTTTGTCTTTCAGTTTTTATTTAAAATAAATTGTTTTGCTATTGTAATTTCTAGTATTTTTATACGTAATAACACTATAACCTTTCACGGGGGTACATAATTTTTCCGGAATATTTGTATTTTTATCTTAATTATTAATTTTATAGTATAATTTTTATTGTCATGAAGAAAACAACAATACTTTTTTTGCTGTCTGGTTTTGTTTTTAAAATCGCGGCTGCACAAACACTTACCATTAATGGCAGTGTTAAGGATGATATAGGAAACTACGTGCCTTTGGCTTATGTGCAGGATAAAGCTGACAATACCGCTACCCGCACAGATTCATTAGGCAAATTTAGCCTGAAGGCCAGTGCTAATGCAACGCTTTTAATTACTTCTGCAGGATACGAAAAAAAGGTTATTTCGGTAAATGGGAATAGCAACATTCTTGTTGTTTTAAAAAGTGAGAAAACTAACGCTGATGTTCAGGCCCAAACCCCTTCTGCTTTTAATAATTATACTGCATATAATGGTGTAGCCAATACTTTACTTTATAACACCAATGCTGCGGGTGCGTTTTTGCCTACTTTTCATCCGGTAGAGGAAACTAAAGGCAGCCGTTATCTTTTTACCGACTGGGTGAGTGGGTTTGTGGTTGACCAACAGGATTCTGTTTATAAAAATCCTAAGTACGGGTTCAATTATGATAAATTGAATGGTGGTTTATTGCTTACTACAGACAAACATGCAGCCATTGAAATTGATCCTTCAAAGATAAAATCTTTTACTTTGTATGATAATATGAGCCAGCCACAGGTTTATGTATATGTGCCTGAGATCAATAAAACACATTATCCAATGTTGTTGTCAGAAGGTAAGAATTATAAGATCTATAAACTTACCAGCACTAAGTTTGTTAAAAATGACTACCATACTGATGGTATGACTTCTGTGGGTAATAATTATGATGAGTATGTAGATACTTATACCTACTATGTTTACAACGTACAAACCAAACAGGTTCAGGAGCTTGCCCCAAAAAAGAAAGCTATAAAGACAGTGTTTGCAAGTGAAGGCAAAAAGGTCGACTCATTTTTCTCTGCCTATGATGGTTCTATAGATGACACCTACATCCGTAGTCTGGGTGATTTTATGAATCAATAATTATATCATGAGCCCGCCGTTTCTTTGAAGCCGCATGGTGCTCTGGTTGCAAAACACATAATAAATTACAAAAGCCGTTATTAGCCTGATAATAACGGCTTTTTATTTTTATTGGTGGCTTGCTAATTTAAAGTACATTCTATTTGATCAACTGGTACAACCTGCAATAAGCCGTGTGCTTATGACGTTCCATATTCGTATCATTATCGCGGATTGCGCTTTGGTTTGATCAGGAAATTATAACGTTTTATCATATACCCGTCAACAGTCAGTTCTATGAGAAAAATAAGCTTAACAATTATTGCCTGGTTTGCATTTCTTTCTTCGGTTTTTTCGCAGTCCGGCAGTGCTGATTCCAATCCTATACTTTATAGCAGCGGCGCGTCATCGTCAATCCTGCCTGTTTTTACTTATACAGAGGTTACCCATGGCAGCCAGTATCTTTTTGACGATTGGGTAAAGGGCGTATTGATCAGCACTGATGGCACGGTTTATAATGATCCATCTTACGGGTTTGCGTATAATAAGGTTGACGGTGCTTTGCTATTTACAAAAGACCGTAAATCAGCTATCCAGGTTGATGATTCAAAGATTAAATCGTTTACCCTATATGATAAACAGGATTATCCAGAGAACTTTATCCTTATGCCCATTATTGACCCGGCACATTTTGTACAGGTTATCGCGGATGGAAATAAGTACAAGATCTATAAACTGACCATAACTCATTTTGTAAAAAACAATTACCATAATGAGGGGATGACGTCAACCGGCAACAATTATGACGAATACGTGGACGACTATACGTACTTCGTTACTATGAATGGAGGGGCCCCGCAAAAGATGGGTTTAAAAAAGAAGTCCCTGCGGGAGGTTTTTAAAAATGAACTGGATAAACTAAATAGTTTTTTTACTACCAATGATGAGCCTATTAATGATATTTATTTGCGGAAACTTGGCGATTATTTGAATAAATAAAGTTTAAAAAGTATTGGCAGGAGCCCCGGGATTTTTGTCCCGGGGCTTTTTGTTTGGTAGCCGCGCTTGTTTTTAGAGTGTAATAATGTAGTTGGTATATACAATAACCCTGTTGGTGTAATAAATTATTTTTAACCGGTATTTATTGCGACCTTATTTTAAAGTTAAATCCTCTGACTTAAATAGAGGGAGCATTAAACTAAACTTACATTAAAATGAAAAAAGAAATGAAGCCACTTTCAAGAGCAGAAATGAAAAAGGTAACAGGCGGTGTTCTGATGAAATACATTTGGCATTGCCGGGATACCGCCACTTCGGACTATATGATTGCCGGAACTTGTGCATCGTCAGATCCATCGGCTTTTTGCGGGGAGTATTCCTGTTTAAATTCAGGAGTAGTCTGCACTGGTGGCGAATATTGCCCATAATTTCAATTTCAACAGATAAAGCAGGGCAGTGCGGGTTTTGCCTGCACTGTTCAACTGTGTCGTAGGCCTTCACTTCTTATCGACGCTGTTCCTCCCCGGCCCAACAAACAGCAGGCCCGCAAACACAATGGCGTCCTCAATAGCATGTGCTGCACCCTCTAGCCCGTCGCCCTTGCCAAAATGCATGGCTGCAGCTACTAAAAGGTTGATCAGCAGCAACAGGCATACAGGGCGGAATGCCAGCCCGATGATCAGTAAAAAACCTCCGAATGTTTCAACAGCGGCGCTCAATAGTCCCCAAACCACAGGCCAGAAATGAATGCCGACATATTTGGTTGAGCTGCCTAATTCGCCCCACATTTTTGGGCCACCTCCTAATTTGGGATACCCGTGATAGATAAACATAATACCCAAACCAACCCGGATAACCAGTAAACCAAAGTTTTTGTAATTGCCAAGACCGCTGAAAAGTGCCATGTATAGTGATTGGAGATTAGTTAATTAGTAAAAGACAACGTTGCTTCGTCGCTGTTTATTTGCAAATCTATTGTTTTTCCGAAAATAAGGCTGCAGTTATCAGGAATATGGCCGGCAGGGAAATCAAAACAAACGGGGTATTCATATTCCTTAACCACTTCCATTATAATTTCGGGAACGGTTTGCCCGAAAGGGATATCATTATCCTTTACATCAGTAAATCCGCCTACAACCAGGCCCGCAAGGTTTTTCAACTTGCCTGCCCGTTTTAAATTCCGCATCATCCGGTCGATGGAATATAAATACTCTCCAACGTCTTCAATAAACAGGATCTTTCCGGCGTAATCAGGGTCGGATACGGAGCCTGAAACTGCAATCAGCAACGATAAATTACCGCCAATTAAAATGCCAATGGATTTGCCGGGCCGGTTTAATGGATTGGATTTAAAACTGTAGCTAAGCGTTTCCCCAAATAAAGCCCGTTTTAGGGTTTCCAGCGAATGCGCCGAAGCATCGGGGATATTCACCGGCATTTGGCCGTGGATGGTTTGTGCGCCATAATTGGCATACAAGTGCGTATGCAAAACGGTGATGTCGCTAAAACCAACAAGCCATTTTGGATTTGCCGTAAAACGGCTGAAATCAACCTTGTCGATCATCCGGATTGTCCCGTAACCACCTCGTGCAGCAACAATGGCTTTGATACTGTCGTCGTCAATAAATCGCTGAAAATCGCTGGCACGCTGTTCATCGTCACCGGCAAACTGGTGGTATGACAGATTAAGCGTTTCCCCCATAATAACTTCCAATCCCCATGATTCCAACAACTTTATGGCATCCGTCATCGGCGCAGGCAGTTTTTTTGCCGGGCAGGCGATGGCAATCTTGTCGCCTTTTTTTAAGGGAGGGGGGATGAGTCCGGAAGTCCGGAAGTCCGAAAGTCCGGAAGAAGCTGCGGATGTTTGCATAGATCAATAATATAAAATCTTTCGGACTTTCTTTCTTAACTTTTTCTTTCCGACTTCCGGACTTTCGGACTTCCGGTCTAAAAAAGTATCTTTGCCTCAATAACGAGATTACATGTCCAATCTGAATAAATATAAACGTTTTACGGTTACATCGGCTCTGCCTTATGCCAATGGTCCGCTGCACATCGGCCACCTGGCGGGAGCTTACATCCCTGCCGATATTTTTGTACGCTACCTGCGCCTCAAGAAAAAGGATGTGGCATTTATTTGCGGATCTGATGAACATGGCGCAGCCATCACCATCAAAGCAAAAAAAGAAGGTACCACGCCCCAGGCCATTATTGATAAATACCATAACCAGATAAAAAATAGTTTTGAAGAGTTCGGGATCGCGTTTGATATGTATCACCGGACCTCGTCGCCCATCCATCACGATCTTTCGCAGGAGTTTTTTTTAAACCTGTACGAGAAAGATGAGTTTATTGAAAAGTTTTCGGAACAGTATTTTGATGAAGATTTTCAGCAGTTTTTGGCCGACCGCTATATCACAGGTACCTGCCCCAATTGTAAACACCCTAACGCTTACGGCGATCAGTGCGAGAACTGTGGTACATCCTTAAACCCAACCGACCTGATTAACCCGATATCAACCCTGAGCGGTAAACCGCCGGTATTGAAGCTGACCAAGCACTGGTTTTTGCCCTTGGATAAATACCAGCCATGGCTGGAAAAATGGATAGATACCAAGGAGGGCGAATGGAAGGTGAATGTATTCGGGCAATGCAAATCGTGGTTAAAATCAGGTTTACAACCCCGCTCCATGACCCGCGACCTGGACTGGGGCATTGATGTTCCGCTGGAAGAGGCTAAAGGAAAAAAATTATATGTGTGGATGGATGCGCCGATAGGTTATATTTCGGCTACCAAGCAATGGGCACTGGATAACGGCAAAGATTGGAAACTATACTGGAAAAAGCAGGAAAATGAAGCGGATGATACCTGCCTGCTGCATTTTATTGGTAAGGATAATATTGTATTCCATTGTATTATTTTTCCTTCAATCCTTCATGCGCACGGCGAATATGTTTTACCGCAGAATGTGCCGGCCAATGAGTTTTTGAATTTAGAGGGCGATAAGCTTTCAACCTCGCGCAACCATGCCGTATGGCTGCACGAATACCTGGAAGAATTCCCGGGCAGGCAGGACGAATTGCGTTACGTACTGACATCAATCCTCCCTGAAACCAGCGACAGCGAATTTACCTGGAAAGATTACCAGGCCCGGGTAAATAACGAATTGGTGGCCATTTTGGGCAATTATGTAAACCGCGTAATGATACTGATGCATAAGTTTTACGGCGGTAAAATTGAAAGCGAAAGCGGTAAAGTAGTTTTAACTGATAAACACCTGGCCACTGAAACCGGCAGGCTATATGACGAGTTAGAGGCAACCCTGGAGACCTATAAGTTCCGCCAGGCGCTGCAATCGGTAATGGAGATAGCCCGCCTGGGTAACCGTTACCTGACCGAGAACGAGCCCTGGAAAACCATCAAAACAAATCCGGACGGCGCAAAAGAAACATTACACAATAGTTTGATATTGATAGGCCATTTAGCTACCTGCCTGCAGCCATTTTTGCCAAATACGGTTAAAAAGATACTGGGCATGCTCAACCTGCCTTATAGCGCTATCGCATTTAATGAGGAGATCGCCTTTGAAAGCGGCCACCAGTTAAACCCGGCGGCATTGCTTTTTGAAAAGGTAGAGGATGATGTGATCGATTTCCAGATGCAAAAGCTGTTTGATAAAAAGGAAGCCAACGCCCCTAAACAACAGGCAACAGTGGCGCCTGCAAAGGAAAATATCAATTTTGAAAGCTTTGCAGCGATGGATATCCGCACTGGTACCATTTTAACAGCGGAAAAAGTAGCCAAAACAAAAAAGCTATTAAAATTAACCATTGATACCGGCATCGACCAGCGTACCATTGTATCCGGCATAGCAGAATATTTTGAGCCGGAAGCCATTATCGGGCAAAAAGTAAGCGTTTTGGTGAACCTGGAACCCCGTGAAATAAAGGGCATCCTGTCACAAGGTATGATCCTGATGGCCGAAAATGCCGAAGGTAAATTGAGTTTTGTTTTGCCTGGAGAGGATATGCATAATGGGTCTGTGATTAGGTAGCCAGGGCAGGCGCATTAAATAATTTTAAGCTTTTTGAGGTTGAATAGGGGAAATAGGGACTGTCAGCTATGAATTGACGCTTAGTCCTGGGTCTTAAGTCCGAAAAATTTAAAAGTATTAATGAGCCTAAAATTTTTAATTTCCCGCCGGTTCAAACCCTGAGCAGGCGATGCAAGCGTTCCAGCGTTCCATTTTTTCACGCGCGGAACACCGCGGAACGCTATGAAACACGCTCATTATCAGCGTGTTTCATCTTTCAGTAAATTATTGCATTTAGCTAAGTGATTGATAGTCAGCCAATATCAAATTTGTTTTTTACCGACATTGTTGCAATTTGCTGATAGTCAATTATTTCGTGTTTTGGGACTAGACAATTGCAGCTTTATTTTCCGGAGTTAAGAATTATTTGCACCTTTGCGGAAATTTGGTTTTAGCGCAACAGTAAATCTAAAATCGTAATTCTAAATTCGTAAATCACCTGGTCCCGTAGTTCAACGGATAGAATAGGAGTTTCCTAAACTCTAGATATGAGTTCGATTCTCGTCGGGACCACTAAAATCAATGTTAAAAAATGATAAAAGCCTGCAAATCAAATGATTGCAGGCTTTTGTTTTTTAGTCAAAACACCAAAATATGCACCAAATACCACCAAAAAAGTGAGTAATTCGGTGAGTACTTAAAGGGTCGGACTACTACTCACCGAATTCGTCATAATCTATTGATATTCAAGCTGTTCAAAAGGTGAACATCTTGATTCAGATTGCTTGCAAGCCTACTTTTGTTTAACTTTTTAATGCTTGTAATCATGAAAACGAATTTCAGTCTACTTTTTTATTTAAAAAAACAAAAAATCTATGATTCGGGTCCTAAGCCTATTTATATGCGCATTACCGTTAACGGGAAACGTGCAGAAGTATCCGCTGGCAGGGATTGTGAGCCTTCTGTTTGGAATAGTCATGCCGGACGGTGTATCGGCACTAAATCAGAAATAAGGGCTTTAAATAGCTATTTAGACACACTGCAAGCCAAAGTATTTAACGCGCATCAGCAATTGATAACTGCCGGAGACGATGTCACAGCGGACAGGCTACGGGATCAGTTTATTGGCCGCTCTGATAAAGCATATTTTATCGTTGAATTATTCAATGAGCACAATGAACAGGTGAAAGCTTTAATTGGAAATGGTTTTGAAGCCAATACCCTTAAAAGTTATCGCAGTTCTTTTAAGCATTTGTCTGAGTTCGTCCTGCATCAATTTGGAAAAACCGATATCGACATTAAAAAGTTAAACCATGCCTTTATCGTCAATTATGAATTCTACTTAAAAACAGTGTGTAAATGCAGCGGAGTATCTGCGGCTAAATATGTAAAACATCTCAAGAAAATTGTCAACTATTGCCTGGCTAACAAATGGCTAACCGATAATCCTTTTATCAATTATAGATCAAAGGCTAAAGCAAAAGAAAAAGAGTTTTTAATGTCCGAAGAATTGGAAGCAATTGTTGTTAAGAATATCACGATTGAAAGGCTCAGACAAGTGAGAGATGTATTTGTTTTCTGCTGTTATACAGGTTTATGCTACGCAGATGTTCAGAAGCTTCAAAAGCACCAAATAGCTAAAGGTGTCGATGGCGAACAGTGGATATTTACCACCAGGCAAAAAACAGACACAAGTACGAGAATACCCCTGCTAAGTTTAGCGGTCGACATTGTCAACAAGTATGAAGATCACCCACAATGCGCAAATAAAAACCTGGTTTTACCGGTTTTAAGTAATCAAAGAATGAATAGTTATCTAAAGGAAATCGCAGATATATGCGGGATTACAAAAACGCTTACATTTCATATGGCACGGCACACGTTTGCTACTACCGTAACACTATCTAACGGTGTTCCTATTGAAAGTGTCAGCAAAATGTTAGGACATAACAGTATTAAGACAACACAGCATTATGCAAAGGTTTTAGACTTGAAGGTAAGCAAGGATATGGCTCTGTTAAAAAAGAAATACGCAACCATCTAAAAATAATTGACTCTAAGGCCGAATTTTTCGGCCTTAGAGTTATCTCAAAAATATTAAAATGGAAACAATATTAAAGCCTGATGAAGTAGTGATGAATCAAATTTACTACATCAGAAATCAAAAAGTTATGTTAGATAAAGAACTAGCCGAATTGTACCAAGTTTCAACAGGTGCATTAAATCAGGCTGTCGCGAGAAATATAAAGCGTTTTCCGGGAGATTTTATGTTTCAACTTAGCGAACAAGAATGGTCAAACTTGAAATCACAAATTGTGATATCAAGTTGGGGCGGCACAAGAAAATTACCTTATGCTTTTACTGAACAAGGCGTTGCAATGCTGTCAGGTATATTGAATAGCGATAGGGCAATCGCCGTAAACATCCAAATAATGAGAATTTTTATTCGTATCAGGCAGATGTTTATTGATAATACCGATCTGCGTTTGGAGATTGAAAAAATCAAAAACAAATTAGACAATCAGGATAAAAACATGGAGATTGTATTTAGGTATCTTGATGAACTTATAGAGAAAAAGCAAGACCTACCGGAACGTAACAGAATTGGATTTAAACCAGATGGCTTTTAGCGAATTAGAAGGCAACTATAGCGTAGGGGAATATTTTTATCTTTCTATCGATTTGGTATTCAATATCTTATAGCGGTTTCATTTCGCACTCACCGCTTTACTCACCACCTTGCTGACGCAAGGTGCAATTGTGATATAAAGTTAAACATTTACTATGATTTTTCAAAAAAATCAGTAAAATTCCGATGCTTTCCAGGTCAAAAAGTAGACAACGTGCCCCCATCGATTTTAGGCTTGTCACTTACCTTGGAGTGGCCGGGAGTCGTTTTCAATGACGGTGCCCGAGCTGCTTATTTAAGCTACTGACAATAGTTTAATTAATTATATTAGCGTTAGGATATTTTGATGGGTAAATCACAAACAAACCGCAGGAAAAGAATTAGGATTCGGCTATAATTGCTTCAATCAACTATAAATCTATTGCAGAACAATTAATACATAATAAATAGTTATCTAATGTAGAGTAGGTAGTATCAATTAACATTAAGGTCATAAATCTGCCAGATGATTATAGATTAGCCAAATGGTTTTATACCTTTAAGCATTTGTCAAACATAGATAATGTCAACTTCCAATAACAGATTAAACAAACCATTACGAATTCTGTCAATCGACGGCGGCGGAGTGCGCGGCATTGTACCGGCACGGCTACTGAGCGAAATGGAACAGCAACTGCAGACCCAATATCCAGGAAAGTCGTTATGGCAGTGTTTTGATTTGATTACCGGGACATCGACAGGCGGTATCATAGCGCTCGCAATTGCATTTGGCATACCAGCCAAAGAAATACTGGATTTTTATTTGACAAAAAGCAAGATTATTTTCGGAAATAAAAAATGGGCGGGCAGGGTGTTTTATGCAAAGCACGAACGGACTGACTTAGAACAAATCGTTCGCGAGCTTTTTGCATCCTATCATGGTGGTACAGATCCGCTGATCGGGGATTGCAAGACGCATGTGGCGATCCCCGTCTACGATCTGAATAAGGGTTGTCCACGGGTACTGAAGTCAGCTTATCATCCTTTACTCGAGCGCGATCACCAGTTGCCGGCGTACATGGCAGCTATGGCTACCTCCGCGGCACCCACTTTCTTTGAACCCTTCTCCGCCTATTATAAAAACCTGCACGGAAAAAAAACAGATTTTTTGCACAATATCGATGGCGGTGTTTTTGCCAATAACCCAAGTTTAGGTTGCCTGATTGAGGTACAGCGATCATTTAATGTGCCCCTGAAAAATATCCGCATGCTGTCCCTGGGAACCGGGCATTTGCGGCGTTTCGATCAGCAGCAGCGGTCCAATTACGGCCTTTTTTACTGGATGCGGAAAAGCCGCCTGATCGAAGTATTCCTGCAGGCGCAGGCACAAGAGGTGGAAAACCTAATCAGCATTATGAAAAATGGGCTGGGCAAAAGCGATCCCGACAGTTTTACTTACATTCGTGCCGACGCCGAAATGAACAGCAAAACCAAAATTGAACTGGATGAGACCTCAACCGGGAAGTTAGCGTATTTGTCGGACATCGGTCGTGACTTATGGCATAAGCATCAACCGGAAATCAATAAAGAATTTTTCAATTAAATTTAACCCTATCGTCCTTAATCATTAAAAATGCGCTACATTGGTTCAAAGTCCAGTTCTATCGAAGAGATTTTCCGTTCAGTATCCCCATACCGGACGGCAGGGACTTTCTGTGATCCGTTCGGCGGGACATCGACGGTAGGTGCTTATTTCAAGCATAAAGGGTTCCACGTCTATACTGGTGATCTTCTATTATTCGCTCATTATATCCAGGTTGCCAAGCTTGCGTTCAATGAGCCGCCATCATTTAATGCCGTCAAAACAACCTTAAGCATTACCGATGCAATGGGTCTACCAACCTATTTAAACCAAATCCCGGACGTGTCCGGCTGGTTCGTTGAAAATTTTGCCGTTCGGCGGCAATATTTTACGCTGGCGAATGCGGCTAGGATCGAAGCCTGTTGGCAACAAATTATCTCGTTTCAGGAAAGGGGATTGATCACCTTTCAGGAATATGCTTTCCTGATGGCCTCGCTCATTGAATCGATGGACAGGGTGGCGAATACCGCCGGCACTTATTATGCATATTTGAAAAAGTTTTCGATCAAGGCCTCCAGGGAATTCCGCTTTGAGTTCATCATGCCGGTGAACGGAGCTTTTGCTGGCGAATCTGACCTTGGCGATGCGCTGGAACTGATCAAACGGCGGCATTATGACGTTATCTATCTTGATCCGCCATACAACGACCGCAGGTATCATGGCTATTACCATTTGCCGGAGGCCATCGCCCGCGGTATTACACCTCAGGTGACGGGCAAAGCCGGCGTCTGTCATTTCGACCTGGACATTCCTTCAGACTTTTACGGAGCCTCATCCGCACTACTGTCGCTGGAAGATATCTTGGCCCATGCCGATTATAATTTGCTGCTTTTCCATTATTGTCCGAACGGGCTGATCCCACAATCCAAATTGGATGCGGTATTTCAGCAGTATGCCTCAACAACCCGCATTGATATCCAGAGCCTCGGCTATTCTACCAAACGGGCCGAGCGCAAGTCATCCACTTTATTGTACCTGATCCACAATGAACAAAGGCCTGCGTGATATAGCCCAAGCCGACCTGAGTCAACTTCAATCATTTTCAAGGATCAAGATGATTGCCGTGGACCTAGATGGTACCATCTCAGGCTCTGCTGTACTCGAGGTCTGGGAGAATATTATCTGGCTGATAAAACGCCTGAACTACGGACGTAATAAAACCGGCCTGATCATAGCTACTGGGCGTACCCTAACCGGCGCCAAACCGGCCATTAGGCTACTTTACCACACCCGCGACCTTCCCATCATTTTATATAATGGTTCGGTGGTGATCAATAACAACACTTATGAAGTACTGTACCGGAAGACGATCCCGAATCTGGTGTTAACCGAGATCGCCGCGCTGAGCGATCTGTTTGCGGTCAATGTTTTTGCCTATTATTATGTAGGTAAGGAAAAAGATCTTTTTGACACCTTGGACCGTTTGGAATATGTATTGGGATTCGGTCGTGACCGTTCGCTCGCCACGGAGTTTAACCAAATGCCAATCATCTGGGAGTTTGATGCCTCATACCTGGTGAATGCCCCGTCCGCTATACTGATCGATATCCGTAACATCATTCCCGGTGATAAAGAGCGCATCCTGGAGCGATTGGCGGCCATGCCCGAAATATCGGTCACATCCAGCGGTTTCGCTTACATAGAGATCCGGCCAGCCGGCAGCAATAAAGCCGAGGCCTTGCGCTTTGTCGCCGACACGCTCAAACTTTCCGCCATTGACTTTGCCGCCATCGGTGACAATGATAACGATGTCGAGATGCTAAGCTGGGTGGGCACCGGCATCGCGGTATCTAATGGCACCGACAGTGCGATCAGCGCCGCGAAATATGTATGCAGTCACAACGTAGCCTCTGGTGTCATCGAAGTACTGAGGCTCATCAAGCAATCTAAACGTTATCACGATGAATAAATTAACTGATTTTGTATTCGAACATAGTGCCGGTAAGTGGCAGGATTATGTCACGGAAGTAGTCGGCTTTTTAAGAAGCGCGTTATTTACATACGCCGACTTTGCGGTCATTCTCGACAAGGTGATCGGTCATCCCAACTCGAAGATCACTGGCCTTAAGTTCACGATCAAATCTAACGATCAGAACAGCGTGATCTTTGAATATGAGCAGGTGCCGGCGGGACAGGCAGCCGATAATCTCAACACACAATACCTTGATGGTCATAACTGGTTCCGCTACGAATACTCCATTTGGTATAAAAAGAATATAGAGAAGGATGGTACGGATAAGGATGAGGTCACACGTCTGGTCAGGCTGCTGATTGAGGCATTCTGGAAAACCTCCTCACGTGACGAGAACACACGTATCTGGACAAAGCTCGTACCTGGGACCGGGCAACTGATCAACTCTACTTTATCCTTCTATAAAAGCAAATGTCATTACATCACGATCTTATATTGTGATCTCGACCAGTTCCATGATCTCAACCGGACCCATGGCGATGCCGCGGGGGACCTCGTGTTGTTACAAATGGCAGCGCTGTTTACCCGGTTTGTAATCGATAAACCTGCCATCCTTTTGCATGACAAAGGGGATGAGTTCATTATCCTACTCTTTACCATGTATATCGAGGAAGGATTGGCTTTCGCCTATGATTTCCAAAAAACGCTCAAGTCCAGCTCCTTCGAGATCCCGACCGAACAGGGAAGTAAAAAACTGGAGTCGGAGATCACGGTCGGCATCAATATCCGGTATACGCAAACCAATGATGACCTTTCCTTTACATCCGAGATTAAGTTTGCCGAGCAGGCTGCTAAGGACGAGGAAGGCAAAAAGCGCTACCGGACCGCGAATCTACATAATGCGGCGCAGAGCACACTCGACATTCCGCCACTCAATGAATTTACTGCAAATGCCAGCAAACTCAATTTAAAAGTTTCGCCGGCCAAACGAATATTCAGAAATGTCTGGTTAAATTTGATCACGGAAGAGGTCGTGCGAATCCTTTCAGCCGGCCAACCCTTAAGCACGATCAGCGAGGTCCTAGATTGGATTCAGCCAGGCTATACGGAAAATTGCGCCGCGTTTCATGAGTACACAGATGTCCCGGATTATACCAAGGACTTTTCTGCCTTTGATATCCTGATCTCTGTCAATCGCGGTATCGTCATGCAAGATGTTGCTGGACGTGACGCGCATTTTTACGAGATCCGGAATACCGGCACTGCAATAGCCTTGTTTTCGAATAAACATGAGGTATTAAGCCTGGCCTCGACGTCGGCTATCGAATTGAAGATCGGTACGTTCTTCCAAAATGAGATCGTGCCAGTGGCGATATTGGTCAGGATAGGTCATAATGAGCTCAATGCCCCTGAGCGCATTTTTGGTGATATTATTACCGTCGATGACCGCCCAAGCATGGGCGGCGGCCTGCCGGATTTCTGGGAACTGGCGTTAGCAAAAGTGGTCAACCAGATCAACGCTGACCCGAACATCAAATTTGTATACATCATCGGCGAACGACAGTATGGCAGCAATACAGTAGAATGGCTGGAGCGGATCGCAGCCGGTAAACTCGATAAGCAAGGCATCGAAACGATCACCTATAAGATCCGTACTACGCATTCGGCGATTGATAATACCAGGACCCGGCTGAAGGATGCGGTTAAACAATATGACTCGATAGAGCAGATCGCCAAAGCCTATGCAGTACTGGTCACCGATGGTAAGGATATCGTCACACAGCAGCTAATGCCTGCCGATGACAGGCCGCCGGTATTTTTGCAAAAAGATGTTCGCATCAAGGATTATGCCCTTACAGCGGAAGATGGTTTTAAGGTCAAAACCCTGGCGGAAGCTTACCCCCTGATGCTGGAAGTTGCCAGGCTCTCCACAGCCAGTAACAGTATTCGCGACCAGGCACGTGGATTCCTGGGCGAGCTGATAGATTTTAAGGTGGAATTATCCAACCCGACTAGGGATCTTATCCCTTTTTACTACCGGGCCGACAAGGAAAAATTTGAAACTTATTTTGAAAAGTTGTTCCTTAAGGAGGATGGTCTGTTCGCTGTTCATTTGAATAAACAGCTGGACGCCGTTCTAAAACATATCGAAGAATCGATCCACAAGCAATATTCAACCAGACGGGCAATTCTAATCATTCCGAACCAGATCAAGCCCGATGACCTGAAGCCCCTCGGACTTGTTTCTGTGCGGATTATTCCCCGAGTCAGGAACACGAAGTCGGTAGGGCTCGTTTTCAGCTATACTTGGCGTACGGTAGAAGCCTTAGTCGGCTTTCCATACAGTTTGTACGGCTCGGTCAAATATGGCGAACATATTCAGGCCCTGCTCCAGGAAAGAATGAACGCGAAGGGTATCAATATTACTTTCGATAAAGTTTCCTATATCGCGAGTAGTTTACATATTTTTATGGATGAACAAGGTCAGGCAATCGCTAAAAGCATTATCAATGACGCCAGTATCTGATCATTCCTATGGTTACCTCATCCTACCAGCCGGTTACCGTTTAAACCACGAGGAGGTCACCGCGAGCGATGGCCGTGTAGTAACTTACCGTTCCATCCAAGTCATTCAGCTACAGGCTGGGGCAATTGAGGCTTTTATGACGGATCTGGCCCTTCCGCTGGTTATGAAAGTGATGGATGATTTTTATCTTTTTGATTACGGGGAAGAGACAGACGAAATCTATCGCTCTTTCTTTGATTATATCTCGTCTAGATATGAGCACCTGATCGATAAAAAATTGAACAGCGAGCTGATCGCCCAGTATTTCACTCGGATTGAAGCGAAATTCCCGGCAAAGGCAGTGCTCCAAGTGCTTGACCTGGGTTCAGGTTCCGGGATCTCAGCTATCGTCAAAAAAGAAAATCCTACCTGGTCAAGGATCAGCCTTTACGGTCATGATATCAGTCCACAAATGGAGAGCTTGTCCAAACAGGCGGGCCTGCAAATGCTGAATGCCCGGACCTTGGCGCGGCATGAAGATTATTATTTTGATGCGGTATTCGGGTCGTATAGCTTTCATTTCATCAAAGGACGCACTACTTATGAATTGATCTGGCAAAAACTCCGAATCGGGGGGATCGTCATAGCCAATTTTCACAAGCGGATCGGTCTGGAGAACGCCTTGGAATTTTTCGAATCGGTTAGAGCGGAAGTCGCGCTGGTAGCTACCTATGGCAAGAGTGAAATCTATCAATTCCGAAAAACGGCCAGCCCCTTTATCAGCCAAGCGGAGACACAAGATATTATCGCCGGTTTGCTCCATGCGGAGATCGAGACCGGTCAGCTGTTAAAATATCTGATCCGTTATGCACTGCTGCCAAGTTACGAATTGGAAGGATCGCTGGTGTTCCTAAAAGCAGATGTAGTACGCCTGAAACCTTTCTTTAGCTTTTTAACAATAGCTACCTGGGAATATGGCAGCCTAGAATTATATGATAAGATCTACGTGCTGGATTGCGGCGGTATTCGGCTTGAATTCAGTCGGGAGAACAGGTTATCTCATGAAGAATTCAATCCGGCGCTATTGATCGCACTGTTGATCCATAATGATGATGATCGTTCGAATATCAGTCCCATCTATTTCCCAATCGGCGAAAGTGTCCGGGTGACCATCCGTTCAGCCAAACTGAAGCTGTTGTTCGAACAAGCCAATGTGGACAACTTGTCTATCGAATCCGCGCGGGCGACCATTTTTGCGAATTCCGCCTCTTATATGGGTTCAAAAAAATCGCTCCGCCATTTCCTTTTTGCGGCGATCAAATCCCTCGTGCCCAGTTCTTATGTGGCTTTAGACTTGATGTGCGGCGCGGGCGCCGTGTCCAGTATCTTGGCGATGCGTTATCCGACTTGGGTGTCTGACGCTATGAGTTTCAGCCGGATATTAGCGGTAGTCCAGGGAAGCGGATTCTCTACAGCTAAAGCCGAGTTGGTACTGGAAAAACTCAGGCCCTACATAATTCAGAACCTGTTGGAGGCGGAAAAGTGGTACGAGCCCGCGCTCATCGCCGAAGACGACGCATTTCACCGACGCATCGGCCCGGATAATAAGCTGGCTTACAGTGAATTTTGTCGTCAGTATGCCTTTGACAACCCGGACTACCAAGAACACTATCGCGTTAAACAAAGCCAGGGGCAGGACGTACCATTCGAACTTTTTGCGATCGCCTATAGCAATATTTTTTTTGGGGTCAAACAGTCGCTGCAGATCGATAGCTTAAGATATGCGATCGAACAATTGCAAGATCCCGGAGAGCGGATCTGGGCACTAGGCGCCATGATCGCAACGGTAAGCGCGGTCGGTAATACCTATGCTGGTCATTTTGCCCAACCGAAATATAAGGATGCAGCTAGCTTGTCCGACAATGAGTTCATCCGCCTAGTCGAACAGCGCAGCCTTTCGGTCTTGAGTGAATTTGAAGCGAGGCTGCGGGCTTTTGCACATGAAAGCCAGTCTAAGCAATTATCGCTGATCCAGCCAATTGATGGCCCCTGGCCCAAAGCGGTAGCAGGTTTCGTCAAGAAATTCAAAACGCAGAACAAGTTTGTATACATTGATGCACCCTATACACGTGATGAATACAGCCGCTATTATCATGTGCTGGAAACCTTGGTAGATTACAAATATTATAACCTCACGGGCCTGGGGCGGATACCTGATAAAAAAAGCGGAGCTCGTTTCCGGTCCAATTTCTTTACGAGGGATGTGGGCAAACTTAAGCGGGAGTTTTTAGGCATGTTTACCGTTTTACTCGAAAATGACTGTTCCTGTGGTTGGAGCTATTCCAACAGTGCCGCGGCTGACTGTTTGGAGATCATTTATGAGGTCGTGGCCAGAACGCAGTGTTCGGTGGAATCCTTTGAAATTCCATATGAATATAAAGGCCAAGGTGGAAGGGCGCCTAAACAGATCAAGGAATATTATATCCATTTTTCACCGAAGCCGAAATGATAGAACTACAATGGATTAAGTTAAATTAGCCCCGAAAACACTTGATTTTTAGTATTTCACGGTTTCTTGTTTACTATGAATCAAGATTTATATATTATCATAAAAATGAAGGATAACTGAACATTATAAATAAATTCACTGCATTTTTTTGCTTAATGGTATCAATAAAAATTCTCGTAAGCAAGTATTCGCCAACATAGAAGTATCAATCGCAAGACATAGAGTTATAGGGCATAAACTATATTTTATCATCTTTGTTCTTGTGGTCAATAATACAGCACTATGAAAGAATACTTCAAACCCCTGGCCCGGTTCAAAAAGCGCGAACACCCGTTCGACATAGGCATGCCCTTTTCCTGGTGGAAAGGCCACTATGACCGCCATTTCCTGAATAATTTATATGATCGGAAAGAAAATGAATTTGAAGCGTTTTATAAATATCACCTATCGCATTTTTTAAAAGTTAATGAAGGGTCCGAGGAGGTTGAATTTTATAAGCACGTACGCGATATTGTTCAGGACGGAATTGCGGGTTTGATCAAAGAAGACAACCCAAATTCGAAAACAAAGCATGAGCGAACCAATGTACAAAAGGCGCAGCTACGGGCATTTACTGATTACCTAAACTCGATTGATCAATGGTATGTGCGTCCGCAGCATGAGGTCAATACAGAAAAAGATGCAACTATTGCACGGTTGCAAAACCAGATTGCAGCTTTAGAGAAGCAACTCAATGAAATAAAAGAATTTGATGTGGTTCAGAAGATCAGAATAGAAGAAGGTCATTTGCCCACCGTGATTGATTTAATTCAGCAACTGCGGGACTTGCAATTACCATCAGACAGAAAGCTACTCCGCTGCGATTACAAAACGCCATATTACAAAATGATCAGTAAATACTTTTCAATTGACGGGAAAGATATCCCGATAGAAACCACCAAGAATTACTTCTCGGATAAACAAAACGATGTAAGCGTGAAGGGCACATCCATTCCATTGGAAAACAAGCTGTTTAAAATAATACCGGAGACCGTAAAAAAGGCATCGAAGAAAAGCAATAAAGCCTAAAGCCTTTTTATATATCCTGTTTGCCGGCTTAGACTTTGTTTTTTCTTCCGGAAGTTACCTGGCATTAAATCCATTAGTAAAGTCTAAAACACTCATCTTGTTCGTCTCCTATACATGACCAGCGAAATCTGACGGTCATGATTTCAGCTATGCAGCACTTTACATTCGTCCTGTTAACCAAAAAACGGAATACAGATGCAAGTAGAGATTTTAACAAAAGAAGACCTGAAACAGTTCAAGGCAGAACTGTTTCAGGAAATGAAGGAGGCATTTGGCGGGAATGCAAAACAAGAAAACAAACAATGGCTGAAAAGCGCCGAGGTAAGAAAACTGTTAGGGATTTCACCAGGCACCCTGCAGAACCTGCGCATTAACGGGACACTGACCTATTCCAAAATAGGTGGTATGATGTACTATCGTTACCAGGACATCATGAAGCTGTTAGAAAACGGAGGTGCCAAATGAAAAAGGCACCCCCGGAATTGGCATTGCTAAAAGCCATCCAGCGCCACAAAGGGCTAGGTCCTTTTCATATCAGTCTCTATACGGCTATACTTTCCTTATGGCAGGAACAGCAATACAGCACTCCTTTCAGAGTGACGCGAAGCCGGCTGATGTCGATCTCCGGCATCCGGTCTCCGGCGACTTATCATAAATGCTTAAAGGAACTGATCGGCCAGGATTACGTCATTTATGAACCCTCGTTCGATAAGCATATTGCAAGCAGGATAACCTTAGTTACAAGCGCAGGCTGCACCTAAAATATGCAATAAGAATGGTGGTATAGTCGAGCCAGAAACAGCAACGATGCGGAGCCTCGGCAGAGGCACCGGGCGAAGCCCGGCAGGCTTTTAAAATGTATCCCGGTACAAAGTACCGGGCTGTTAGAATTCTTAGCTACTTTGAAGGAGCAAGTTTGTGTTTTTGTTCCACAAAAACCTCCCTGCTGCTTTCAGCACCAGTGCAAACTTGCTTTTTGCGCCCGTTGGTTTCAAAAAGGGATAGGGCGATTAAAACTTGAATTGACTATTAAGCAGTAGCAAAAATGGTATTCGAACGGAAAAAGAAAACCAGCTTTCCGCTGGCTGAAAAAGAAAATAAAAACAAAGGCGGCGCACCGCGAAAGCCCGTCAAACGGGATCTGGATATCAGGGTGAGGCTATCGGCTACCGAGCGTTTTATGATGGATTCAAAAGCGAAAGAAGCAGGCATAAAAACCAGTGATTGGGTAAGGGCAGCAATAAAAAGCGCAAGGGTTGTTCCCCGACTGAAAGCTGAGGAACTCAGCCTCCTTCGGATGCTGGCGGGCTTAGCCAATAACCTTAACCAATTGATGAAACTGGCCTACCGGTGGGGGCTGCATTCTGTAGCCGGAAAATGTCGGGAATTGTTATTGGAGATTGACCAGACATTAAAGGCAATTAATAAAGATGATAGGTAAGATCATGATCGGTAAAACCTTTGCAGGTTGTATCCGCTACGCAGTATCCAAAAAAGATGCGGTTATCCTTAATGCTGACGGTATAAGGACAGATCAGATGTCGCATACCATTGCCGACTTTAATATGCAGCGTAAGAGCAACCCCAGCCTGGGCATGGCGGTAGGACATATTGCTTTAAGCTGGAGCTCTAATGATCTGTCCCTGCTTACCGATGAAAAGATGGTACAGGTAGCTGAAGAATACCTGGAACGGATGAAGATATTGAATACTCAATATTTAATAGTCAGGCATCATGACAGTCAAAACCCGCATCTGCACCTGATCTATAACCGGGTCGACAATGAAGGCAAAACTATCCCGGACAATTTCATGAAAAGCCGGAATGTAAAAGTATGCAAGGATCTTACCATAAAACATGGTTTTTTTCTTTCAGCCGGGAAAGAAAGCGTTAATGAAAAAAGGCTGACCGGGACGGACAAGCTGAAATATGAATTGTATCATGCTATCAAGGTAACAAGCAGTAAAGTTAAAAGTATGGACGAACTGCAAAAGGAATTAGCCAAACAAGGGATTACGCTCCATTACAAGTACAAGAGCGGCACCGGCGAAATACAGGGTATTAGTTTTAGTAAAGGCGAATTTAAATTCAAGGGATCAGAAATAGACCGCAGTCTGAGTTTTGCCAATTTGAGTAAAACGATTGACATGCAGGCCAGCCAGTTCCGGGAACCTGTATTTTTTAATAAACAAAGCCAGGAAGAAAACCCTTGGTATGCTGAAGATTGGGACGAACCGGAAGATGACGACGAAGGCGGTTATGATAATAGCGATGTAATATCGCTTGAACGACAGCCCGCTGAAACTAATAAACCCTCATTAGCCGACCAGTTGCGAATGGCTGTTCAGGGGATAAGCATAAACATAGCGCCTGAACCTGAACCCAAAAGAAGAAGAAAAGACAACAATACCTTAGGCGATGAGCGGAATAAATGAACTGAAGGATAAAGTAGATTACCTGGACGAGGTATTAAACAATCTGATAAAGAAAAACAATGAAGATGTTAAAAATCATTTGACGGTGTCAAAATGGAGGCGTTGACAAAAAAGATCGAAACACTTATTGGAAAAACGCACCTGACGAATGAGCTATTGGAAACCTTTCATAAAGAATACAGCGCACAGCTATTTGCAAACGTTTTTGAAACCCTCGATAAAAAGATCACGGCCATTCCGAAAGTCGTTTTAACCAGGCATCATCACAGTTTCGAATCGAAATCCTGGGGTTACCTGGCCGTTGTAGGCATTTTGACAGCAATAACGGCAGTTGCTGTTGGCTTGGCAGTGGGTTACCGGATAGAAAACCATAGAATTGAAACCGATGCAGATAAATTTGAGATCATGCAGGCGCTATACCCCGTATCTACAGGAAAGGTTAATGCAGCTTATGAAAAGAATGCAGACAGCCTCAAAAATGTCGCAGAAGAAAAAGCTAAAAATAGCGCTTCGAAATAGCAGGCGGCGAAGGTTGCGCCAAACGGCTGGATACTACCTGCCACCCTGGGTCTGCCCATCCAGCCGTCAGGCTCACCTGAAATGGGCAAAACGGAAAATCGCTGCGCTCTAATCCGATTTGCTGTTGGAGGTAAAAGAAGATAATTTATAGATGAGATCTGGTTATAAAATATCCCGATACAAAATATCTTGTTACAGAGTAGCTGGAAATAAAATATCTTGATACAAAATAGCTGGATATTTTATAACTGGCTACTTGCCTTTAAGGACTTCGTTTTTTTCTTTTTCGGCTTGTAGAAGACGTTCCAAAAGAGCGATCTTTTCATTATAAAGCGTTTTGTTTTCTTCGATTACTTGCATCCATTTTTCAATTGGATTAAAATTACAACTGAAAGCGTTGTAAGCTCCATTGTTAAAACTATTGTCGTTAAAGGTATTAAAGTAGTTTATTACCCCTTCGTCACTAAAGCTTTTTATGGCGGCGGAAGTCACTCCCAAAATCTTTGCTACCTTTTCCAAAACCTCGTCTTCCAATGCGGCACTTTGCTCAATTTTAGAAACAGCCTGTTGACTGATGCCTAATTCCGTAGCAAGAGTTTCCTGTTTCATGCCACGTAACTCTCTTATTTTGCTAATTTTTCTGCCGATGTGTAAGGTAGCTTCCATAGGTCAAATGTATTATTAAAACGTAAAGATACAAAACAACCATATAGTTGTAAAGTACAAATGGTTTTGGTTCGGTACAGGGATGGCTTGCCTTTTTTTGTGCTGCCGGTTAATACAGGCCGGTTTAAAGAAATGGCTTATGTACTTCGACAAATATGCACCCTGGGAACATTACCCAAAAACACTTCGCCAGCACGAGATTGAAAATCCAATGTCTGTTGTCGCTGACTTTTTTTTCGCAGATTCTGTAAAAGGACACGGCAAGCGGTTAAAGGAATGGCGCTACTATGTAGTCAATGATGAGCATTACAATGAAAAACGACACGGCCCCGGCACCCTGCTTTTTGTTTATGATCTCAATTTAAAGCTGCTGGAAGCAATGTTCCTGCTGTTGTGTACATATAAGAATTTTTCTTATCAACAGGAGAAGCTGACCGAAGCGCAATTGGAAGCCGAAAAGGAACAATGGGAATACTATCCCAAGAACCTAACGCTAAAAGAGCAGCTCAATCCCTATATCGCAGTAAAAAAAGTATTTAAAAAAATCAAACCACAGGCATATCGGGATCACTTGCACGAATGGTCCCATGTGGCGCTTTATAATAATGCGGATACAGAAGGCTTATATGCCGGAGAGATTATTGCAGTTTACGAAAACCTCCTCAAATTATATTCGGCAGCATGGCTGATTTATCAGCGGGAAAGCGGAAAGCCGGAATTAAAGCGGAGCAAGAGTGGAACTGCTATAGAAGGATTTTCTACTGAGCCAATCGAACTGCGAACAATAAAGCCAAATCCTACACCGGCAGAAAAGCTTGCCCTGGAGGAACTCAAAAACCTGATTCTAAAACGGTGTCCGCAAGTTGAGATGATTATTCATTTAGGTACCCATCCCGCGCCTTTTACCTTCTACCTGCTTGTTTTAACAAGCAACGAAGAAAAGACGCCGGAACACGAAATCAGCAATAAGATAGAAGACAACTGCCAATACCTTGCAAAGGTACATGCGATTGTACACAAAGCAAACAGTGCAAAGGAATCGCTTAATATCGGCGAACGTTTCTGGTCTTCTGTCATCAATAATGGGGTAACACTTTATAAATCCCCGGAGCTGGTTCTGCCTGAACCCAAAGAAATAAGCAAAGAACTTTTATTGGAACGGGCAAAGTTTAATTGGGAAAGATGGGGAATACAGGGTAAGGAATTTTTAAAGGGATCGGAACTCTACAAGACTGATCATAATTTCAGGCTTGCTGCTTTCCTTTTGCATCAATCGGTTGAAAGCGTTTTAAAAGGGATCATACAGGCAGTAATCGGTTATCGGGTGCAAATGCATAATTTATCGAGATTACTAAGTTTAACCTTATTGTTTTCCGATGAATTAAGAAATGTATTTGAACCAGATACAACAGAGGGGGCTCAAATATTCACGTTATTGCAAAATGCTTATTCGCAATCACGATATAACAGCGCATTTAACCCGGATGAGGAATCAGTACGAATACTTTCAGAACAGGTAAAAAAGCTGAATTATTCGGCAGAAAGGATTTACAAGCAATTTATTAAAAATATGGAATGATGCTAAATGTCGACACCCTCAGCTGTATTGGCGCGCGAATAACCGATCCGCCCTGCCTTACTTCTGACAATTGCTTAACACCTTTAAAATAGAACTGCTAGGGACCCTAAGTGGCATGGCGGGTAGTCAGTAGCTGATTGCCCGGCCTTGCTGCTGAAAGCCTAAAAAATACACCTCGTTGGAACCACGCAGCTACGGCAGGCGGCTTCATTGCACCACGCGCTATCGCACTGGGTTTCATTACGCCGTCCGCCTCGCTGCCTCTGGCAGGAGTGAAATTCGTTCCTCATAACACACCTGCCTTTTCCTACCCTCTAATGAATTCCAATTTCACCGTATCCGGCAAAGTTACCGACGGCGGAATGAAACGTAAAGGCTATATAAACGAAGCGTTTTTTATTTGTTTTTCAGCGGCGCTTCGGCCTTGACATTTCATCCGCCTTTCGCTTTTGGTGCCTAAGCGGTAAATATGGCATGATGTGCGCAATCGTGACACTCCGTTCCGAGTTATATTGGAAGTCTTATTTTCAACAAGAAATATTGACTGCTGAGGCATTGTACAATCACCAAATTGGCGCCCTGGAGAATGCAAAAGTCTCCATAAATGGGGTTTGATAGAGTTGTTATTTAGTTCGTTAACAATACATCCATTGCTCACTCTGACAATCTCTGCCATTAATAAGCAAAACACACCCGAAAATAAAACGCTGCGGAGCAGATAAAAGTCACTTTCAGTCAATTCAATATTCATCATGAAGGTTAAGCTCGACTAAACGATGCTGTCGGTGTCGACTTTCAAACCTGCGCTCCCTGCGTAATGATGCGAGAAGGTACAGACTTTTAGTTAAAATATGTCTTATGTATCTCAGCCCGAAATGCCATCAACAAAATTCAGATCAACCTCATTTTTATTGATCTTTTGTTTATCACCTTCTCAAGGATGGAAGTTCTTCAATCTGCCTGAACTCGCCATTCAGACTCTTCATTTTACCAAATATGTTTTCTTATCAATTCCTATCCCTGTCAGCTTTAGGGACTTCCATTGAGCTGGTAATTTTGATTTTACCTGGATAATTCCACTTGGAGTAATCTCCAGTCCTCCAAAGCCATTCAGCATAGCCTGTATCAATCCGCCTGCTTCGGTAGCAAAATATGGGTTGGTTGCTCCCGCTGATTCAGCAAGCACACCAAACGGCGGCAATGCGTTAGGCTTGTATCCGTTCTTAAATGCGAGGAACGCTTTCTCTCCGTCGCCCAGCCTTGCATACAATATGGAAAAGATAGCATGCGTCATGGCGGGGCCATTATCTACTCTGGATTCATAGTATTCAAGGTCTTTTTTAATACCTGCAGGGTCAGTAACTTCATGTAGCGGATAAGCCAGCAGGTTAACGTCGGCCTGTTAATATTTTCACCTTTATAGGTTTCAAACTCTTTAGTCACACCATCGGGAGACTTTAATACAGGGATATTTTGAGCGACTGTATCCCAATCAGGGTCAGGTTTTATTCCCAATACTTTTGCGGTGGCGGCGGCATGTTGCAAATTGGCCTTTGCAGCAGCGTTGGTAAAGGCATTGTTATCTATATTATTGGCATATTCATCTGCCGCAACAACATTTTTAATGTCATAATGTCCCGGGCCATTTCTTTCCACCCGGCTTGCCCAAAAATCAGCTGTTGCAGACAGGATCGGCCAGCCTTTTTCCTGTAACCATTGCTTATCCTGGGTAACACTATAATAATTCCAGGCGGCAATGGCAACATCGGCAGTAATGTGATGTTCAAACGGGCCGCTCAGCGCCCAAACAGGTGTTTCCTCTACACCGCTATCAGCGCTTTCCCAGGCAAACATGGCTCCTTTATAGCCATGCGCAAAGGCATTTTGCTTTGCTGCCCCTAAGCGCTGGTAACGATACTCTACAAAAGATTTGCCAATTTCAGGATGTAATAGTAGCAGGCCAGGATACATCCACAGATCAGCATCCAAAAATACATGTCCATTATAGCCCAGGCCCGATAGCCCCATTGGCGAAGGTGCATAAGCGCTGCCGGCTCGGGAAAAGGAATACAAATGATACAGCATACTGTGCACATCCTGCTGCGCCTGCGGATCTCCCTCAATTTTAATATCACTCTTCCACAAATCGTCCCAGGCTTTTTCATGAAGTCTAATCAGGCGTTCCCGGCCTTCCAGTTTGGCAAAGATGGTTAGACGTTCGGCCTGGTTCAACGGGTCGGCATCATGCGCGGACGTAATTGATGATCCGGCAACGGCATACTGATAAGTTTGCCCCGCGGCGATAGCTTTGCTGAATTTCATCTGATGCTGATTGCTATCCCACATTTCGTGTGTCACATGTGGTTCCTGCCCGCGTTCTTCATCAAACAAAAAGGTATTTGAGGCGCAAAGCAGCAACTTGCCGGTTGGGCTTTTTGCTGTTGAAGTAAGCAGGCTGATAGGGCCAACCTCGTTATAATAATTTTGAACATCGCGCAAAGCATCCGGTGTTTCCAGGGCACTTATAGCATTGATCGTAATATTTTTTTTAGCAGTGACGGTAATATCCATCAAAACCGTAAAAGGCAATTGCCTCAGCGCATAATAATTGTATTTTACTGAAGCTTCATCTCCAAGGTCAAAGGTTGCGGTAAAACAGCCGTGCTGCATATCCAGTTCCTGCTTATAGTTGCTGACGCTCCTTGCCTCGGCACGTTTGCCATTAATGTCGAGCGACATGTTCAATAAATTAAAACTATTCAGAAAATTGCTTACCCTGCCCCGGCCATATGAATCATAGGCACCCGCAAGTGTTACACTTTTTATCTTAAATATTTCAGGTGATGAAACCAGACCGATCATTCCGTTGGCGACCGTAACACCATAATAGTTTGCAGGATCAATGTTTGTCGCGGTTATTTTCCAGGGGTCCTGTGCGTGAGCAGTTAGAAAATTGATTATGAAAAAAAATATAAAGAGGAGCTGTTGTTTACCTGTCAGGCCTATTGCTTTCATGATTGGCCCCACCGTGTTTATCGCCTGTTTCGCCGAAATCTTCAGGCAGGATGTTTTTTAATTATATAAAATAAAACCCCGGCCCTGAATGACCAGGAACCGGGGGATTAATTATGATTATGAAAAGCTATGCTTAGTGGACCACTTTCGCACTTACAAAAGTGCCGGTCGAGTCGAAAATGACAATGTAGTTGGTGCTGTTGGCCGTAATAAATACGCTATACCCAATGATTGAACCTTTTGAACTTTCGGAGAAAGCATTCTGGAACACATAACCGGGGTAAGTAGTGGTTAAGTAAGTGGTAATGCTGGCCAATAAATTTGCCTGTGTTACCTGTGCAAACTTGCCGTTGTGCGGCGCTACTTTCATCCGGCTGATGAATGTCCCGGTGGCGGTAATGTTAGTGGCGTAAAGAACAGTGTCTTTGCTGATAAGCACATAAGTAGTATCAGGCGTAACAAAGGCATGCAGCAACGTATCTGTAGGGTAGGTAGTTGTAAAATAAGTTGATACCGCTGTTGGTAAGGCTGATAATGCGATGGTATCGCGGTGCTTGCCATCCCTGTCGCAGAATGGGCCGCCTTCATGCCATCCCATACCGCCGTGACCCATATTAGCGCCATCTTTTTGCTCCAGTACATTCTCAAACGTTCCGGTGGTGCTGAATTTTAAGCCGATGAGGTTGCCGTTATATTTAATGATCACTACAAAACCGTTGGCTACATTAAGGCTGTCGGTTGTTTTAAAGGCTTTTTCAAAAGTGTAGCCCGAATAATTTGTAGTTAAATAAGTGCCGATAGCAGAAGGCAATGCGCTAAAAGCAACCGAATCTTTGCTGCCATGAGGCGGGAAGCAGTTTACCAGGTAAATGGTATCGGTTGTGCCGGTAGCGGTGCTGGCCAGGCTAGTGAGGGCAATGGCGCCCGTTGCTGAGGTAGATGTTGTTGTGGTGGTAGTTGTTTTTGAACTTGACGTTACATCCTTCTTGCACGAAGAAAGGATAAACAGGGTGCTTAGCATCACCAGGCAGGGGTAAATAATTTTGGTTTTCATTTTGTAAATTTTTAATTCATAATTGTTTCAGATAATAAAGCGTCCTGCTTTATCACAACTAAAAGTATGACGGTAATTTGGCGCGGTAAAAGATGTGTCGATGAAGGTGGTTTTTTTGCCGATAAACTGATTTTTATCCGGAAAAACAGGGGGTAATGGCTATTTGCAGCGGTTTAAACCGTCGGTACTTGATTCGTCGCCGGGTTTAATTAAAAGGGCTTTTTCAAAATACTCTTTGGCTTCGGCTTTTTTGCCTGCCATAAAAAGCGACCAGCCCAGCATGTGATTGCCATCGTAGTCATAAGGGTAAAGGTCGGCCACTACTTTAAAAAGCCTGGTCGAGGTTTCGTATTGTTTATGGTTATAGTAGATTACTCCGGCCCAATAGCTTGCCTGCGTATTTTTGGGGTCGATTTTGAGGATAGCCATGTATTGTTCCAGTACTTTGTCCCAGCTCTGCAAAAACGATAAGGGTTTTACATAGCCAAATTTAGCTTCGATGGCGCCCGGTTTAAGGTTTACCGCCTTTTGGTAATAGTTTTGCGATGCATTGTAGTTTTGGTTCAAATAGTGCAGCCAGCCCAGCCTTATATTTATTTCGTAACTGCTTTCGGTATAATAGGGCGATATATCATTAATAGCCGCCGAATAATTTTTATTCAGTTCGTCGGTATAGCTGCTGCGGAAGGCTTTTTGTAAAATGGAGTTGCTTTGGGCATGCGTTGCAACCGCAAGTAAGGATAATATTGAAATGAATAAGCTTCTTTTTAAAATTTCCATAAAACACCTAAAGTAACAGAGTTTTGGTCATACTTTATTGATTGATAGGTATCCGCTTTTTTCTCAAAAGCATAACTTATTTGCAGTTGCGCGTGTGTACCTAATTGGTAGAACACGGTTTCCCCACACCTCAATGTTGTTTTGTCAATCGCATTGTAAATATAAAGCCCGTCAGCGTCAAAATAATCATCCTCATCACCCAAAATAACCGTCGACTCCAGCCAGGTATTCTTTATTAACTTAAAGCCGGCGGCCTGGCTGACGATAAAATTATTGGCCCCTCTTAAATGTAAAACCGACGCCCTGCTGATTGTATATAAATTAAAATTCCCCAACGGATAATAAATTACTTTAGTATTGTATTGTTCTACCGGCTTGTTTTCAAGCCTGCCAAAGTTAATATCAGCCTGCATGTCGGTGTATGTTCCGGTGTATTTTAATCCTATTAAACCCAAATTACTATTATATATTGTGTTATTAAACTTAGTATTTAAATAATGAAATGAGCCAATAAGTGATAGGTTTTCACTGGCGCTATAACTCAATTTGGCATAATATTCCTTCTGCAGATCGGCCGAACGGGTTGAAGTTTTATCATTATCAATATCATTCGTCAGTTTAAAAATATCCTGGCTAAAATAAGCCAGTGATTGGTCGAGCTGAAAACGCCAGTTTAAGCGGTTACTTGTTGTAATCCGCTCATAAAAGCCGTTATCCCTGTTAACGTCATTGTTTTGCTTTACGCCTGATTCCGCCCCAACGGCTATCAACCCATAGGGTTTAAGGCCTTCTTTATTCACCGCTTCCTTATCCATAAACGAAGCATGATAAGCTGCCTGCAGGTCATCATTCAAAAATTTACAGCAGAAATAGGCATAATAGCGTGCTGTTTCGTTATAAGTGTCTTTGCTCAACAATTGCTGGTACTCATTTAAAGCGTGCTTGTAATTCCCCGTGATAAAAAAGGCAAAAGCAACCTTTAAACGCAAGCCGGGAAAATTAATGCCGTTAGCCTGGGCTTGGCTGCCATAGCTGATCAACTGTCTCCAGCTGCCTTTATTGTATAAATCAGTTGAAATGCTGTCAGCTGCCTGGATATTGCTTTCCTGGCACCTTCCTGTACGCATAACAACTGTAAAAATTAATATCAATAAATATTTCCCCTTACCCATTTCGTCTTAATATCAACTTTGTTAATATGAATGTTAAATTCCAGTATGCCGGTTTCCGAAATATCAATAGTGGCATCCATTTCCTGTTTTGTGGTGCCGAATATATTTTTGAACTGCTTAACGCTGATGATAATGCCGGCTTTTTTGGATAGGTTACTGCTTTGATAGCTCAATTTAATGAATCTGTAAAATGGGGCTATCAGGTCCTGCAGCCACAACTGAATTTTATTGCGGCATAAATGAACCGGGTACACATCGTTGGCTAAAATACCCTCATCATTAATAAAGATCACCTTGTAGGCAGCTAAATGAAAATAGTAAAGCAACGAATTTGTATCCCCATAAAAACTGGTGAAATAAAATTGCGTGCCATTGTTTATAAAATAGGCAGCAGCACCAGTCTCTTTACTATAGAGATAGCATTGGCCGGATTCATCCGTGAAAACCTCAATAGATTCATGCATCGTATTTGCAGATAATACCGCAGTGTAACCTGGCTGGAAATCTAAAGCCTTACGGATGGTTTTATGAATAGCAGGAGGGGTTAGTATTTGCCCTTCTTCAGGTATTTTGTAACTATTGATCAGGGGCTTTTTGGCTTCGCCGGTCATGTAGAAAGCGAAGGGGTAAGCTAATGTTTTGGCATCGATATAAGCGGTAGCCTGCACCTGGAAATGCAGATGAGGTTCGGGGGAGCGACCCGAACTGCCGCAGCGTCCAATTAGGTCGCCGGTTTTTACCACATCGCCCACCTTAACTTTTATGGAACCTTTTTTTAAGTGACTTACTTTTGAATATAAACCGTTAAGGTGTTTAATCACCACGGTATTGCCCCAGTTTTCTTTTTTGTTTGCCTCGCCTATGGCATTGTCTTCCACGTGGTCAACTACATTGGCCACAACGCCATCGCCGCAGGCCAGCACCGGTTTGTTAAAACAATAAAAATGTTCGGGCAAATTGCCGGGATGGCTGTAGGTTTTTTTGTCGTCATCTTCAATTACAAAGTCCAGGGCCTTACCCCATTCTCCTTTATGGGTGATATCGCCGTTATAGCCTTGTGAAACCGTCCAGCTTCCCATAAAAGGAAGGCTAAACCTAAAGTATTTTAAATCATCAAGCCGGTCCTTTTGATTAAGGAACTGGTACAAATTTCTTTCCGGCGAATAATGCTGCAAGCCAACAAGTTGCAATTTCCCGGCCTTCTTCCGTAATAAAAGAAAGTAGAGCAGTGTAATATTGATAACACAAAACGGCAGGGCGAAAACAGGCAAATTATAAACAGCCATAATGCCGCCAAGGGCGTTGGTAATAATAAACATTACCGGGACCGACAAAATGGCCCACAGGTAGGAGCGGGCGGATGGTATTAAAAAGAAACTGCCAATAGTGGCTGTGGCGAGCATAAAATTAGCCCCTAAATTGTAATAGCTGATACCATCCGGGTAGTTATGGGTTATGGTATTAAATAGTAGTGCGCTGATAAATCCTATAACCAGCAAACTGAACATGATACGCGAGTGAATAAATACGCCGATACTAATCAGCAGGCCGGTTAAAATATTGTTCTGAAACAGCACAGCGCTTAATGCGCGGAAAAACAAACAAACATAACAGGGGAGGCCGACGGAAAGATACTGGTAAACGTTAACAAGGCAGCCTGTACCCGCTGCATTATGGATAAGCAGGAGGGCGTTTTTTTGCTGAAGACCGCCATGATAATAAGCTCCTTCGCCAAAAAGTACCAGCCAATAACATAGTATAAAAGGGATGGATAATATGGGTAAGCCTAATTTGCCAAGCCTGTCGGTGAGGATGATGGTGAGCATTACCACCAGCAAACAGGCAAAAACCAGCCATAAAACATAATAGGGTGTGAAATTGAAAAATGTGCCGAATGCCAAACCCAGCAGCAGGCTGTTAAAGCTGTATAACCCTGATTGGATATTCTCATGCCGGTAGCCAAGGATCTTGATTATTATTAATGAAAACAAAGCGCAAAAGAGCCCGCTTAGCCCGGCGATGGGCGTTACGAAAGAAACAAGCAGCAAAATGCCTCCCAGCACTTTGTTTTGCGAAAAAAACAAAATGGCATAGGTGTTTAAAATTGACCCAATAAATGATGAAATCCTATTTTTCACGCTTTATTTCAAATGCCGGGGTATATGTTCGTTTGCTTCAATATGTTCCAGGCTTTCTGCCGCTTTTATTAAATGGACCTGCTCCTGTTCATCAATCAGCACGATGGCTGGCCGCAGGGCAATAAACTGCATCCACTGTGTCATGTTATAGGCCCCCACCTTGTGCACCACAACATGGTCGCCTGCTTTAAGCAGGGGCAGGTTAATGCTTTCCCGTATCATATCAATATTCATACACAGCGGCCCGTATATTGCTGTATTTTCGATAGTTGGGCTATAATCATCTGCCGGGCTTACCTGGTGATCGTACCAAAAAGAGGTAAATAAAATATTTACACCAAAGTCAACAATGGTAGCCAGTTTGCCGTCGCTTAAACGCTTGTTGGCAAGTACCGTCCCCAGCAGATAACCGGCATCATCAATTAGTAACCTTCCGCTCTCCAGTATCAGCAGGGGAAGGTCGTCATTTTCAAACCCTGCCCGGATGAGTGTGCCGGTTATTTCTTCGGCAAAATCATCAATGGTGGGCATGGTGTCCGTCCCCGGTAAATAAGCGCCCTTAAGGGTATTGGTTGATGGAAAACCACCGCCCAGGTCCAGGTATTCAATATGCTGTTTAAGTTCGGTATTGCATTTTATGGCGAGCGCGGCCATTTTTGAGGCAGCTACGCCAAATGCGGTGGTAGTTTGTACGTAGGTACCTATGTGGCAATGTAAACCGGCAAGCTGTAGTTTGCCCGAGTTAACGATTTTCACAACCGCGCGCCATGCTTCGCCATTTTCGTAATTAAAACCAAAACGGTCCCACAACGGGTAAACGCCGGTATCCATATTTACGCGGATAGCAACTTTGGGTTGATGATCAAGGCCATCGCATAAGGATAACAAAAGGCCAAGCTCTTCCAAGTGGTCAATATGAATAAGCGAATTATTTTCTATCGCTAACAAAAGGTCTTTTTTTGATTTGCCGGGGCCATTAAAGATGATCTTATTGCCCGGAACACCGTTGCCCAAAGCTTTTTGATATTCAAAACCCGATACCACCTCGGCCCAACTGCCTTCCTGGTGAAAAATATTGCAAACCGCATTCAGGTAATTTGTTTTATAACTCCAGGCAAACTGTACTTTAGGGTAGCGGGTGCTGAAGGCCCGGTAAGCTGCACGGTAGTTGCGGCGGATCTGTTTTTCAGAAATAACAAACAACGGCGAACCATAAGCTTCCACCAGGCTTTTAACCGGCACATTATCAATAAACTTAAATGGCTGAGGCCCGCTAAGGCTGCCAAATTTGTTCATTGCCCCGGCAGTCAGTTTTTTTATATAGGGTCTCTCGTACTTTAGTTTGTCCATGATGCCAGTTTTTTTATAGTTCGCCCCGGGCCGAAAATTGCTGAAACTCCGAAATATCCACCACATGGTCCCATGAGTGCCTGATAAATAATTTACCGGCCTCGTACTCGTTAAAGGGGATAATCTCTTCGCCCATAGCCATTTTAACCAGCGAAACGGGTTGGTTTTGCCCGGCAGCGGCAGCAAGGTAGATCCATGCCGGGAACCGGGGGTTAATTTCGAGAATGAAAAGGCGATCCTCGCCATCTCTCATAATTTCCATTTCGTAGGGTCCGTTCCATTTTGTGGCCTTTGCAAAACTATTTGCCAGTTTTATCAGCGCAGGGTCCTCAATAGTAACCCCCGCCCAGGCTTTGCCTTTATCGGTAATATACAATTTGCGCATGGGCACAATACTGATATTGTTCCCTTTGCCATCGCCCAAAGCGGCTATGTTGATTTCTGTTCCTTTGATGTATTGCTGGGCGATGACGGGGTATCCCCAGGCAGATCCTATTTGATGAAAAGCGTTTAATGCAGCAGTAAATGTATAAGCCACTGTAGCCCCGTAAAACTTTCCTTTAATTACGAGCGGGAATTTCAATTCCTCAGCCGCCGCTTTTAAATCTGCTTCGGTTGTTAATTGATGATCTGCCGGAACATAAAAGTTTTTTTGTCGCCCAAATGCCGCCAGGTTTACCTTATCCCGCATTAAAAGCTGGTCGATGGCGGGCAAAAGGGTATGTATCCCCATTTTTTTTAGTTGCGGCGCTATCTTTATAAAATTATACAACTCGGCATCAAAATTAGGGATGATCATATCCAAGCCTTCCTTTTCATGAATCTGGCAAATCCGTTCGATAAGGCTCTCTGTACCGGCAGTGGGGTAGGGTACCTGGTAGGTTTTATTTACCAGGTAATGCATATAAATACCGGGCTCTAACGACTCGTACGACAACCCTATAATTTTAACGCCGATACCCAGCCCTTCTTTTAAAGCCCTGATCACAGCTACGCCGGGCCCGGGGTTATCATTTGCGTTAAGTCCGGTTACGCCAATACACAGGTTCTTATATTTATTTGCTGTCATAGGTTCCCGATTCCAGCAAATTAGCTTCTTTTAACTGTACTATCCAATCATCCCAGTCGCGGTCCAGTTGTTCAGGGCTAACCTCGTATTTTTGTAATATATTTTGTTTGATAAGGGCTTCTGTATCGCCATTCTTCATGGCAAGCAAAACGTTTGAAGCCATGGCATTGCCGGAAAAAGAATCGCCCGTAGCGGGGTTAAATATAAAACCGCTTTCGCTTGTAGCAATATTTTTCTTTAGTTTCATTCTGCTTTTGCCTGCTCAATTTCAGGGTATAAATGTAATGTTTTTACGAAATATCAGGATGCCATTAAGTAATCGATCCGGGGGGCGAACAGTTGCATGTCAACAGGTTTTAAAAATATAGCATCGCACTTGTAAGCGTCTGACCGTACTTTTTTGTTTTTGTATGCGGTTACCACAATAACCGGGATGTTCTTTAAATGGTCATCTTCTTTAATATCCCTGCAAACCAGTTCACACTCATTGTTTAATAATAAGTAATCCAAAATAATCAGGTCAGGAAGCAGGAGGCTTGCCTTATCAAAAACCGTGTTCGGGTCATAAACAGTATGCACATCAAAATCACCGTATTGCATAATTTCATTAACGACGGATAACATACGGCCACCGTTGTCAAGTATCAATATCCGTTTTTGTTTGGCTAATATTCCCATAATGTTATCGCTTTAAATACTTTACATAAAGGTGCGGCTATAACTTTCAAATAAAAATAATGTGTCGGCGAACCGGACTAATTTGCCGATGAAATGGCTTTGCCTCACCCCACCCTCTCCTTTGGAGAGGGCTTTTACTGTCCTTTTTTAAGCCCCTCTCCTTTGGAGAGGGGTTTAGGGTGAGGCTTATTTCGACCATTCTTTTATAAAATCGGCATAGTTGTTTCCCACAGGTAACTCAGCCGTTTTAAGCTTTACTTTGCGGTTGTGGATGGATATTACCTGCTTTTTTGCCACGGCATAACTCCGGTGGATTCTTACGAAATCGCCGGTCGGCAACTTTTCAAGAATGCCTTTTAACGACATAAGGGTTAACACCGGCCTTTCAATATTGCTGAGGTAGATCTTCACATAATCCTGCATGCTTTCAATATATTGAATCTCTTTCAGGTCGATCTTTATCATCCGGTATTCCGAATGAACGTATATCGATGCATCCGCTTCTTCCTTACCTTCGGTGTTTTTGTATTTTGCATAATCCAGCGCTTTATTTACAGCTGCCGAAAACCGTTCAATACTTATTGGTTTTAATAAATAATCCAGGGCTTCCAGTTCAAAACCTTCAAAAGCGAATTTTTTATAAGCGGTGGTAAAAATAACCATCGGTTTTGTGGTAAGGGAGCGTACAAGGTCGATCCCTGTAATATCAGGCATATCAATATCAATAAAGATCAGGTCAACCTTTTGGTGCTTTAAAAACTCAGCTCCCGAAATGGCATCCTCAAAAGTTTGAACTAATTTGAGATCCGGAAATTCCGAAATATGCCTTTTTAAGATCTCTATCGCCAAAGGCTCATCATCAATGGCTATACATTTTAACTGCATACAAGGTGTTTTTGGTGTTAATAAACAATTTCTAATCGTACAGTAAACAAACCGCTATCCCGGCTGATCTCCAGCGTATGTTTGCCCGGGTACATATGCTCCAGGCGTTGTTTTGTATTGGCGATCCCGATCCCTTTACGGTTGCTGTTTGCGCCTTTTTCAAAGATGATATTCTGGCAAAAGAAAATGAGTTTGGTTTCTTCCACCATCAGTTTAATGGTAATGGTGGCGTTATGGTGTTTACTGATGCCGTATTTAAATACATTTTCAATAAACGTCATCAACACCAGCGGCGCTATCCTTTGATTTTTGATATCGCCGGCCAATATAAAGTTGATCTTGATCTTTTTACCGATGCGCAGTTTTTGCAGGTCGATATAATCGTTAATACAGTCAATTTCACTTTTCAGCGAAACCAGATCCTCCGTCACCTCGTCCGTAACATAGCGCATGATGTTCGATAGCTTCATGATGCTTTCGGGCGTTTTTTCGCTCTTGGTTACCGATAGCGCGTAAATATTATTCAGGGTATTGAACAGGAAGTGCGGGTTGATCTGTGCCTTTAAAAAGGAGAGTTCGGCATGCGCCTTTTCTGCCTGCGCTTTAACCACCACTTTTTCTGTAAGCTGCCATTTTTGTACGGTGGCTACCGCAATGCTCAGGCCCATCACGATAATAAAGATGAACAAACCCACCATATCAATATTACCTGACTGATGTATGAAAATGACGTGGTTGGATGGTTTAAATCGGGGATCCTCCATGCGCAGGTCCTGGTGCGGCAAAGGCCCAAAAGGAAGGTTTTTGGCATTAATGGCTGCACTGTCAGCCCCGGCCACCACTGTATTTGGTTTTGAATTTTTAAGCAGGTTATGCCCCAGCAAATTATCAAAAGGTTGTATATAATATACGCATCCGGATAGGGTAAGTACAATTATTCCATATAAAAAATATTTCTTTTTAAATACAAATTGCGGTACCAGGTACCATGCATTTAAGTAAAACATAAAAATATAAGTTAAACAAAACAACCAGTAGAACGGGGATAGCAATACAAAAAAACTGTTGGTAAGATGTTCCTGGGTTTTATTCATAAATAGAAGCGGAAAGCCAAGGAAGATGAGCCAGCCAGCCGAGTGAATAAAGAAAGTGGTTGCTTTTGAACGAAACATTTTATGTTTTATAAATATCAAAAATAGCTTTTGCTTTAAGTATTTTTTGTTTCATCCTGCTTTTATAGTTAATTATTAAAATCAAACCGCAACAAATAAGGGGCTATTGTTTTATTACGGTATATTTTACGTTTCGTATTTGTTTGATATAAAAAAGCGCCTGCACTCCTACAGGCGCCCACTTATGAAAAACGAAACATTCCCCAACAATCCACTCTCAAACACAATTGCAGGGTTTGCGATTCAAAAATCATCGTAAATAACTGTCGTGCCAACGATCTATCGGCGAACGGGCCTTTTGTATAGACGAATGCGTTTCATCAGAATTTCATTAATTAATTGGTCGGCAAATTCAATTGTTTAATCGATATTTTGATGGTTTAATAAAACGCTACCGGCACATTTGGTTATTGTTTAACACCATATAAAAGATGCGTATGATATCATTCTGACTTATTGTTTCACCCATTAATCCATTTGTCGAATGAGAAAATATGCTCAAATAACAGGTCTGCTGCTGTTGCTCAGCGCCTGCCAGCGTAATTTATATAATACGCCAAACACCCGTGCAGTTGCTGCAAAGTCTCTTATACCACCAATAGGCATGGTGTACATCCCTTCAGGTACTTTTTATTACAAAATGCTGAACGATGATAAAGCCGAGCAGCGAAAAGTAAGCGTAAGCGCTTTTTTTATTGATAAAACCGAAGTTAATAACAAACAATACCAGGCATTTGTAAACTGGGTTGCTGATTCGGTTGCTATTACAGATTACCTGCACGATGATTCGTTCTTTCTGCCGTCAACCGGGGCTACGGTGGGGGCAACCCATAAAGAACAAAGAATGATAGACTGGAGCAAAGTTGAAAAGATCAGCCCCCTCTGGAAAAAGGCGCCCGCTGAAATAAAAGACAAGCTGGCGCCTATGATGACTATGATCAATGGCGCCCGGATGCCCGATCCGGCTTTGCTTAAATACCGGTTTTATTACGTGCGGATGGATGGCATAAAAAATAGCGAGTATACCATGGATACCGTAGCTGTTTATCCGCATGAGTCGGTTTGGTCGGCTGATTTTCCGAACGCGCAAATGACGGTGATGGATGCTAATTATTTCACCAATAAGATTTATGAATATAACCCGGTGGTTGGCGTGAGCTGGAAACAGGCCCGTGCCTATGCCGACTGGAGAGGCACACAGCTAAAAGTGCTGATCAAAAATAACCCAAACCTGCGGAATTTTAAGCTGAGTTTCAGCCTGCCTACCGAAGCACAGTGGCAATATGCGGCCGAAGCTAAAACAGATCCGTCGGACACGGTCATTCATACGGTGATGACGACTGTGGATAAAAACGGAAAGGATCAGCTTTCGTTAAACTTTAAGCAGGGCGAGGGGAGCTATTCCAGCGATGGGTCAACATTTACCCTGCCGGTAACCTCCTATACGCCCAATGCCTTTGGCTTGTATAACATGGCCGGTAACGTATCTGAGTGGACGCTTGATGCCTACAGCCCCTCTTCATCGCAATTGGTGAACGACCTTAACCCGGCTTTGCTTTATGATGCCAACGAAAAAGATCCCCCACTAATGAAACGCAAGGTGGTTCGCGGCGGCTCGTGGAAAGATAATGGCGAGATGCTGAACACCGACACCAGGAACTTTGACGACCAGGATGCAGCACATTCCTATATCGGTTTCAGGTGCGTGATGGCCGCTTTTGAATTAACCGGAGAACAGGTAAAAACACGGAAATACGCTAAAAACTAAGAATATGAAAAAAGTAGAAAAAATAATAACAGCAACGCTGTTTGTGCTGGCACTATGTTTTAAAACGGGTTTTGCCCAAACCTCTTTAGCCGACAGCACCTTAACAGACACCCTGCCGGCCTATGACGAAAACATTAAGTCGGCCGATCTGAGCCAGGCAAGGCCGTTTCCGTACCCTAAAATGAATCCGGCCAACGTGCGGCTCTATGCAAAGGTATGGCGCATTATCGATCTTACGGATACCGGCAATGCCATTTTAACCATACCAGGCCACTCGCTGATGGAAAGTGTTTTAAAAGGCATAGCAAAAGGGAAACTCACTCCTTATATGAGCAATGACTATAAAAAGAAACTGAATGCAAAGCAGGCGAAAGAGCGCTTTGCCGATTCGGTACTGGTGCCAAAGTTTGATAAGGACGGTAACCAGGTGTCTTCAAAAATGGTGCTCAACGAGTTTAACCCGGATGTGATCACCAAATTCAGGATTGAAGAGGATGTGTTTTTCGACAAGCAGCGGGGGCGCGTTGATATAAGGATTATAGGGCTGGCGCCTTTGATGTCTATCGGCAGTTCGGCAGGCTTGCCGGCAAATATGTCAAACACACCGGCATTCTGGCTTTATTTCCCGCAGCTGCGGTATGCCCTGGTGCAGGAGGATGTAAGCGATGCTGATAAAGGCATCTTCAATATCACCCTCGACGATGTGTTTATGCAGCACAAGTTCGCCGCGAGCCTGGTAAAGGAGTTTTCTCCATCCGGATCGCAAACGGCGCAGCTTGATCCGGGCAGCCCGGAAGCGCTGAAGATCGAACAAAAATTAAATGAATTGAGAAAGAATATCTGGAAAAACCCTAAGGGTATCGACGATAAGAAGATAGCGCGGGTTAATGACAGTAAAAAGGAGGCTGCAAAATGAAAAGGCAAATTAATTTAGTTAAAGAGTTTATAAAAATGCTGTTAATAATAGCATTACTCACCATAATAGGAAAAGCAAACGCCCAGGTACTGCCCGATTACACCGCATTTCCAAAAGCATCTGTCGGCCTTCAGCTGGGTACACAGGGTTTTGGGATACAGGGCAGCGAAAGTTTCCTCAGATTTTTGAACGCCAGGGTGGGGTTCAGTACTACTGCCGACCTGAGTTTTCAATATAATAACAGAACGGTGCAACTTGACCGCACATCTGTTTATGCCATCGTCGACTGGCAGCCGCTATACGGAAGAACCGATTGGTTTGCCCGCAAATGGTTCGTTTCAACAGGGGTAAGCTATTATTTTTCAAATACTGTATACAGGCAGGGTATAGGTTCGCTGCCCGATTATTATATCTACATGTCCAAATTCAGGCCATACATTGGCACAGGGCTGGGTAATATCCGCATATCCGATAACCTAGGCCTGCGCACGGATTTCGGTTGGTTTATCCCGACCAGTGCAGCAACATCAACATACCAAAATAAAGCCGATAAGGTAAGTACAGGGATGCGCGGGCTTTTACCCGGCCTGAACGCAGGGGCAACCATCTACATTAAATTCTGATCCAATAACAATTAAACTTAAAAAAATGAAAAAGACTAAAAAAATCAATTGGCTGCATATCGCTATCTCATGGGGAGCAAGCGTAGTAATTCTTGGCGCCATGTTTAAAATAAATCACTGGGGCGGTGTAATGGGCACCAATATGATAGGGCTTGGCCTAACTGTAGAAGCATTAATGTTTTTTACGCTCGGGTTTTTCCCGCCTGTGCAAGACCCGGAATGGGAAAAAGTATATCCTGAACTTGCCGTTGATTATGACGGTGCGTTGCCGGTGGCCGGGGGCAGAGTAGTAGAAATGCCAACAGGACAAACAGCTGCACTTGACAGCCTGTTAAAGAATGCCGACGTTACGCCCGAGGCCATCAATGGGCTTGGCGAAGGTTTAAAAAGGTTTACCCATAAACTGGATAGCATCAATAATATCGTAGATGTTTCGCTGGCTACGGATGACTTTTCAAACAAACTGCAGCATGCAGCATCAAAATTCGACTTGCTGGGGATTGCATTTGAGCGGGCTTCTGCCGGGCTGGCTGCTATAGCCAACAGCAGTAACGATGCGAACGCCTACCACCAGCAGGTATCCAAACTAACTTTCAATTTATCGCAGTTAAATTCCCTTTATGAGGCAGAATTAAATGGAGCCGACAGCAACCTGAGGCAGATCAACCATTTTTACCAGGGCTTGAGCAATACCCTTAAAAACCTGAACGAATCGGCAGATGACAGCCGCCTGTTTAAGGATGAAGTGAATAAGCTGGCCAAAAACATCTCATCGTTGAATGTACTTTATGCCAATATGCTGTCGGCCATGACCCAGCCACGGATGTAAAATCAGGAGTGTTCGGAGAATTAAAAAAATTGCAGCTACGCTCTTTTTCGCTTGCGGAAATGAGGGTGGACAGGCGGAGCAATGTCCGTATGAATCAACTCTGCGGAGATTGACTCCCGCCAAAAGAATCGCAAAATTCGAACAATCAAGACGAAAATCCAGGCTATTTAAATCACCTGATTATTAACAATTAAAATTAAAAGATATGGCTGCTGCAGGAAAAGAAACAACCAGGCAAAAGATGATCAATATTATGTACCTGGTTTTATTGGCAATGCTGGCCCTCAATGTATCGGAGACAATTTTAGATGCGTTTAAAACTATAAACGACAGTCTTACCGCTTCCGCCAATAACGTGGGCACATCAGTACAGCAATTATTTAAAACCTTTGAGCAAACACGGCTCAAAGAATCGCCCGAGAGGGCAAAACCGATCTATGAAAAAGCCAAAGACGCCGAGAAGATAACCCAGGACCTGAATGATTATATCGTGGATATCAAAAAGGAGTTGACGGAACAGGGCGATGGTTACGATCAAAGTACCGGCGATTTGAAGGAACGCGATAACCTGGATATTGGTTATAATGTGATGATCAATAAAAAACGGGCCTTCGCGCTGAAAGAAAAAATAAATGACACCCGCGAAAAGTTAAAGCAACTTTTGGGCAGCGAAGATGGCAAACAGGTTTCGTTTACTCTAAGCGCCGATGATCCGGTTAATCATTCAGGCAGTATCCGCACCTGGGAGGAGCTGAATTTTGGCGAAGGCGTGCCCTTAACCGCTACCTTTACCATTCTTTCAAAGATCCAGGCGGATAACAAAAACGCCGAATCGGAGGTGGTAAAGAAAATCCTCGGGAAAATGGACCAGGCAGTTGTAAACCTGGATAAGTTTGAGGCGGTAGCCGTTGCGCCTACTTCTTACCTCATCCAGGGCCAGCCATACAAAGCACAGGTTTTTTTAACCGCTTATGATTCAAAGGCTAATCCGGAAATACAAGTTGACGGTTCGCCGATAAATGTGTCCGATGGCCGGGGTGAGTATAATGTCAATACCTCGAGGGAAGGCGTTTTTAGCTGGAAAGGAACCATATCGGTAAAACAAACCGATGGTAGCATTAAAACATACACCACGCCCGAACAGCAGTACATGGTGGCCCGGCCATCCGCAGTGGTATCGCCTGATAAGATGAATGTGTTTTATATTGGTGTGGATAACCCGGTTTCGGTGTCGGTTCCGGGTATTCCGTCGAAAAATATCAGGGTTAGCATGTCTTCCGGATCGCTGAATGGCTCGGGCGGTAAATACATTGCAAAAGTTTATAATCCCGGCGCTTTAACGGTTACTGTTTCAGCGGAGGTCTCGCCTGGCAAAAGCCAGGTATTAAGCAGTACTAAATTCAGGGCGAAAAGAATCCCCGACCCGGTTGCGCGGTTCTCAGGGCGTTCAGGAGGTGGGGTACCTACCGTGGCTCTAAAAGCGCAGGATGCTATTTATGCCACGCTGGATAATTTCGACTTTGATACACGCTTCAGGATCACAAAATTCAGCATGATCATTGCCAACCCGCGTGAAAGTGCAACCGTACAGGTAACAAATGGTAATAGTCTAAATGACGAGATGAGGGCCTCGCTGAATACTATTAAACCAGGTTCGCATGTCATTTTTGATAATATCATAGCAGTGGGGCCCGATGGTTCACCACGTCAGCTGGCGCCCGTTGCGTTAACAGCGAATTGAAAAGAATACTAATTTGCCGGGGTCTCTATGAAAATAGCCTAACCAGAGCGGCCATCTCCAATAAATGTGAGATGGCTACTTTCTTTTCAAATCAGTATTAATAGGATCAACATAAATCCAATTTCTTTGGATCCAAAACCTTAAAATAAAGTTTTGCGCTTATCTTAAAACACATACCCACCCCGAATACTTTTTCCCATTTTTCAGGTCGATGATATAATAGTAGGTCCCTGCAGCTACCGGCCTATTATTATAAGTACCATCCCATGCTTTCGTATAGCCGGTACTTTTAAAAACGATGCCTCCATAGCGATCAAAAACCTGGGTGACAGATTGAGGGTAGGTGTCCAATGCTGTAATATTCCAGGCATCATTAATGCCATCGTTGTTCGGCGTAAACGTGTTTGGTATCGTGATAGCTTTATATACCCTTATAAAAACATCCGCAGTTGCTTCGCTGCCGCAACCCACTGTTGACGTTACGTGAAGGGTGTAGGTGATGTCTTCAGGAGGAGTAGCTACCGGGTGCAGCACAGTATCGCTGCTTAAATATTCATTCGGTGTCCAGTAATAGGCTACGGCTGTTCCTTTGGCTATGCCGTTTAACGTTACGGACTGGCCCTGTGTTATTTCCTCATAGGCGGTTGCTTTGGCGATGGGTTTTTGCAGCACATTTACCACCACAGAAGCCGTAGCGGTGCAGGCATTGCTGTTGCTAACGGTTACGGTATAAGTAGTCGTATCCGTTGGGCTGGCCACCGGGTTGGCGATATTGGGGTCCGAAAGCCCCGTTGTCGGCGACCAGCTATAACCGGTGCCGCCGCTGGCGCTTAACGTGGTATTGTCGCCCTCGCAGATGGTAACATCGCTACCGGCATTGGCGGTAGGCTGTGCATATACACTTACCGTGGTGGTGGCGCTTGCGCTGCAATTGCCTGTAGTTACGGTAACTTTATAATCGCCCGCGGCGGCGGTTGTAATATTTGTAATGGTTGGATTTTGCCGGGTTGATGTAAATCCGTTTGGCCCCGTCCAGCTATAAGTGGTGCCGCTTGTGGAGGTTAAACTTAACGTATTGCCCGTACAAACCGGGGAGTTTGATGATGCTGTAACTGTTGGCGCCGAATCAATGGTAATGGTGAGGACGTTGGAAACCACCCGGCAGCTTTCTGAACTGATATTGGTTGCTTCTGCCGTCGCCAGCCTGTATTCATAGGTGCCTTCGGTGGTTGGCGAAGCGGTATAGGACAATTTGGTTGCGCCGGTTATATCCTTCCAGCCGCTGCCTGTATTTACCTGCCATTGGTATGCCGGTGTAGTATAGCCAGTTGGCGCCGTTGCGCTTAAAGTATAGGATTTGGTTTGACCTGCGCATTCGGTTATTGATGTCGCGGTAGTAGTTGAACCAAAACCAGCTACCAGCGAAGGTCCGTACGGTCTGAAAGTTATATCATCCAGCGCCAGGTCGTTGGCCGGGGCGCCGCCGTTACTGTTGTTGGTCATTTTAATGACCACGTTGCCGGTGCCTGCGGGCAGGGTGAAATTAAAAGCATACTGGATCCATTTAAAACTGCTCGTCCGCTGGGCAACCGGACCGGTGTCATAGCTTTGGATCACGACACCGGCGGTGGTTTCAATGGAAAAAGTAATATCAGGCGGGCTTATATCACTATACCGCAACAGGTTACCAACCCATGCCGAAAACTGGTAAGTAGTGCCGCCGCACAGGTTATCTACCTCGCGCTTATAAAAAAATCTGTTTTTGATACGCTGGCGTTTACCACCATCATGTAGCCCCCGGTATTTCCGGTATGGTCGGTGGTGGTCCACCAAACATTAGGTGAGTTGGTTGTATTTTCAATGGTATAGTAGCCGTCGCTCGGAAAGTCTGCCGAGGTATACGTATAGCTTGTGGAACCTGAGTCGGCTGCTAAAGCTCCAGCATGTATTGCTGTACCTGAGCCAAACGTAATATCAACTACGGGGTCGCCAAGACTTTGAGCGCTGCTATTGGTTGCGTTAAAAGTTAAAAGAAAGCCAGCGATATTAACAGCAATTAATAGTTTTAATTTTTTGTACAGATTCATTCCCATTGATAACACCAGTTTTGATAAAGCTTTTCAGCAAATAAGCGCCTGCACATTGCTGTACAGACGCCCGGTAGATTAATTGTAGTTATGAAAGCTTTTCATAGGTAGATGAAAAATGCTATTGCTGGCTTGCAATCCACGCCATTTGCGGATGTGCTATTCCCTGGTAGTTTAGTATAGAGAGGTTGGGCTGTATTTTTACCACAAACGTGCCCATCGCTTCATTTTCGGCTTTATTGCTGTATGATAAAAGGAGATATTCACCCATAAACTCCAGCAGGGTTAGTGTCCCGGTTTCGTAATAAACTGCCACTTTATGCTGCGAAATATCTTCTGTATGCGACGCGATCAATTCAAATCGGGGTGTTTCAAAACATAATTTGTTCCCCAGGTTGTCTTTTATCACGGGCATTGTATTGTTGAGCTGTGATATAAAGTACAATACCGAAAAGCTGAGCTTATAATGAAGGGAATTTGCGCGGCCGTCTGCCTCCTGCATTTCTTTAAATGTTTTAAATCGCCGACCGGGGTTATATGCCTGCGATTTTAGCAAAAACTCGTGGTAGGACGCCTTGAAGATCGCTTTTTCAAAATCGCTTTCAGTTTTTTCGCCAATCTCCTGTTTATAAACCAATTTAATTTTTCCTCGGATCATTATTTAATGATTAAAGCTTAAACAAACTATAATGCCAGGCCGATGGTATAAGTCCCGGAATAACCTTTGGCGATACTTCCTGAAAGGATGATGGTTTCATTGGCAAGATCAGTTGCCGAATCGCCAAAAATGGTATCGGCTGAATTCGTGACCGGGTTTACACCCAATCCGGCATACAGGGTTGATACATCAACTGCGTCATTAATAGCCTGCGGAAAGGCGATCTGGGTTGTTTTTTTCATCACATTGTTTACATAAACCTCAAAATGGATATGGGTAGCCCTGCCGGTATACCAGCCTGGATAGATAGTTGTAAACTTTACCTGTCCGGTAGCGTCGGTTAGCTGGTACCCGCGCAAAAACGTTTTACCGGTATAACTTAAAGTGCCCGAAATTCCTGGTTGGTTAGCATATCCTGAATAATAGCCGTCCTTATTGCAATGCCATATATCAACCCTCGCGTTTTCAACTACCGCGCAACTACTATCAGCATTAACCACCTGTATAGTAAGTGAAAGTGGTATGCCGGCAAGGCTTTCGGTGATATCCGACCTGTCAAGCGGGTTGGTTAGTTCACCACCAGGATATGGGTATGGCCCTTCCGTTTCGGTGGCGGTTACAATACAACCGGAAGAGGAGGTTGTAGTTGTGGTTGAACTTGTTGAAGAGCTGCCGCCGGAGGAATCTTTTTTGCAGCTATCAATAATCATCGGCCCGGCTGCGGCAGCAAGTGCAAATGCTTTCAGAAATTTTTTTCGTTCCATAAACTTAATTATTGATATAAAATTAAGCAACCCAATGTTTGGCCTTTCTTTTGTATCGATGATCCGGGACAATGTATCGATGAACGTTTACTTAGGATTAAATATGCGGTCTTGGCTAAAAGAAAAAGTAACTTTTCCAGTGGCTGCTGTATGCGGTCTTCAAAAGTTGTCAATACATTATGAAACAGCCAGTAACGAACCCTCAATCGCAGCAATTAATTTAAAATTTTCAACATTTGGTTCGAAAAAAGCCAAAAAGGGGGCAGCATTTCTACCAGATTCTCATTAGCAAGGCTGTTAATCTTAAATTACACAATTGTATTATCACCAAAAAAATATCTCATTAGGGTTGGAACGGTTTAGGGGATTTTGTATTTTTATATTGTAAGATTTGTAATTATTCCATATAAAAATGTTTATCAATTCGGTGCGTCGCAATTTGGGAAACATTAATAATATCGTAAACCATGGAGAACATATCGTGTTCGGTTCCCCTAAGATGATGAACCTTTCGAGCATTTTCTGTAAATAGACTTCATTCGCCTTCAAAACGCTATCGCCTTCTCAACTCACAAATGATTGATTTTTGAACCGTCTTTTCCTTGTGAAAATCATATGAATAATGTACCTTTATATCCTAAGATTTGCAATTAATCTGTATCAAAAAAGCGGTGAGTAATTCGGTCAGTACGTAATTTATTCCGCAATATAATATTGAAAGTCAGCGATTTGAGAATGCAGTCCGATTCTCGTCGGATGAAAAAGGTAAAGTAGTCTATAGTTACAGCGCTTGGCAATTGTTTATGCCATCGCAGCCCCAATGTGTGAGAGTGTATCCCATTATCCCGTGCAACATTCTCGTCAATTATTCCAATTATCCGTCCTGAAAGGTTCAGCCGGCAAACCGGCTCCGTTTTGCAGGTTAGTCACGGCGACATCTGTAAAGGCGTACCGAACTGCCAGAATTGGAAAAGGTGTTCCGGCCGGTGCAATAACTTGAACCGTATTACCATGTATTGTTGCTTTAGCCAGCCTGAAAACATGATCGGTTCCCGCAATATAAAATACCTGGGCCAAAGACTGGTGGTCAAGGGTATTCAGCTTTTGTGCCGTACCTTCAAGATAATGTACGGTAATAACGGAATCGAGTACCGCAAATGATGCAAACTGGGGCCCGTAGCATTGGACGTTTTTCCTGTATGTTTCTTTCAAGGCCAGCAGCGCCAGCCGTTCGCCAACGGGCTTTTTATTTCGGGGATGATGATTATCCAATTCACCAACATCCATTGCAACCGCCATGCCGGTGCCGGGAACCGACCGGATTTTCGCCTGCGCTTCTCTGAATTTCGCATAAACAACGGGGGCAGTCTGAGTGCCTGAGGCAAGAATGTTCGCATACTCTTCTGTAAATGGCGCCAGCTGGACATAATAGAAAGGGAGCTGGTCCTTGTTAAACTTGGCCCGCCAGCCATTTATCAGCGCAGCATTGAGCCTGGCATAGTTGTCTGGGGCGTCGTTTTTATTGCTTTCCCCCTGGTACCAAATAAAACCGCTTATCGAAAGATTCGTTAAAAACCGGATCATTCCTTCGTATAATGACGAGCTGCCGGAAAGGTATTCAGCGGCTAACACAGGATCGCTTTTTATCGTTTCTACATTTGCCCAATATTGGCAGCAGGAACCGTTGACGGCAGCAACAATGATTCCTACAGGTATATTCAGGTCTTTATGAATCTTTCGTGCAAAGTAATACGCGACCGCACTGATGTTGCCCGCTGTTGCCGGAGAGCATACTTTCCACGAAAAGGGGGAGCCCGTGGACATCGCAGCATTCTGATATTCCTGGACGTCGAGCACTCGTATCGCAGGATAAGCGGCCGCGGCGATCTCCTCCCTGAAATTGAGCACCCCTTTAAATGGCGAAACGGAATCCAGGGGCATGACCATATTGGATTGTCCGGAACATACCCAAACATCCCCGATCAGGATATTGCTGAAAGAAATATCGCCGAATCCGGACGCTTCAAAAACGATGGTTTGGGGCCTGCCATCCGCCCCGCCGACAGGTACTTCAAGGCGCCAGTTCCCGGTTGAATCAGCAGTTGTCTGCATTCTCTTTTTGTTCCAGGTTACTTTGATCTTTACTGCCAGGTCCGGCGGAGCCTGGCCTGACAATTGCAAAGGTTTACCCCGCTGGATAACCATATTATCTGCTACCATTTTGCAAACGGAAAAAGTGGCCGGTAAGGCCGCCCCTGCCTGTCGGCGCGGCTCTGCCCGGAGCGGGTATACCATTGAGGTCAATAACGGGATCGTGATAAGAACGACGATACTGAAAAAGCTGTTGTTAGGGCTTATTCTTTTTAGATTTCGGCCGGAAAATAGTTGACAAGGCATAAAGGATAAATTGTGAAAGGTTGGTTAAATATTATCGGCAAAAAGTGCCGGGGAACAAACGTTCTGTTGGGCGCTACCAAAATTCAATCCATCCGATTGAGTTGTATGAACCTCCGGACCGGATTCTGCATCTTTTTTTGCTGTTTTAAATATACATTTTTTCTAAAAGAAAACATTTTTTTTTTCAGCCTTCAGTTTTTGCTTGTATTTATTTATTGATAAAAAAAACTTGCAATTTTTATTTTTAATATTTATCTTCACTAAACAATACAATAACCTGACCTGTCACTGATCTATTTGTTGTATTCCAGGTGTTATACATAACTTTTTGTTACGATATACAATGGAGAAACTAAAGCCCTTAATCACGTTATTGATTTTTATTTTTCTTGTTGCCTGCAGTCATAAAAATATGTTGCGGCAAACCGGCGACAAAGAACTGACGGTACAACTGGCGGATATTTCCAGCCCTGCTGTGGCAGGGGACCTTAGTTTTGCAGCGCGGATCATTCCGGACAGGGAAAAATTCGGAACCAGTTTAAAACGGTCGAAAGAGAATTTGTTATACCGGATGGATAGCTGCTTTTATCTTCAGAAGGGCGCGGTAAAAGTTTATTCGCAGTTAACCCAAACCGTGGCAAATGGCTTGTCAGTTAGCTTTGATTATCTGGTTACTTTCGACATTGATCATTTTGACGAACAAAAATGGAATTTTATATATCTTGATAAATACCTGAACAAAAAGAAATATACGATAAAACTAACGGACTGAGACCTTAACAAAACTTAACCTAAGCTTCCTATGGCAAAATACTTAATCCATAGAAGAAAAATTGCAATAACGCTGCTCCTCATCCTGGGGATAAATCTATTATTGCCATGTTTTTCCTATGCGCTAACCAGCGGCCCTGCGCAACCGGAGACCAAAGGGTTTCAGGTCGCGACCGTATCGGATATGGTAGACCTGTCTTCAGGGGGCTTAAAATACAATATTCCTTTGCTGGATATTGATGGTTATCCCATCAACCTGAGTTACCAGTCCGGTTCCGGCATGGACGATGAAGCCAGTTGGGTTGGCGAGGGCTGGAGCTGCAATCCAGGGGCGATCAACCGGCAAGTCAGGGGTTTACCTGATGACTTCTCCGGTGATGCTGTTGAAACGGACCATTATGTCAAACCAAAAGTAACCGTAGGCGGCAGGTTGACCGCAAAAACCGAAGCTTTCGGGATCGCCCACGCCAGCGGATCTTTTACTTTCGGCATCTTTAACGACAATTATACCGGTATCGGCGCCGAACTTGGCGTAAATGCCGGTATCTCCATTTCGACGCCAAATGACGGGCTTTTGACCGCAGGATTGGGGGCCGGGGTATTGTCCAACACGCAATCAGGCGTCGACGCCAGCATTTCACCCTATGTTTCCATGTCTGTAAAAGCAAATGCCGACGATAATTTTACGATTAATTCCGGAAGGTCCGCATCTTTTGGTTACAATACCCGGGCAGGGCTGAAAGGGCTTACTTTAGGTCAAAGTTTCGGGGCATCAAATTATGACCAGGAATTCAATTTTAATACACTGGACTGGGACCCGGAGTCCGGCAGTGCAAACTACAACGTTGCCGGCTCTACGATTACCTATAACACGGAGCCTATATCACCGACCATTAAGATCCCCTACTCATCCACTTACAGCTCCTTTAGTTTTGACGTCGGCGGCGCTGCTGTCGGTATATTCGGTTCCCTTGGAGGCACCGGCTATCAAAACGTACGGCAGGTACAGAATATTTATAACATCAAACCAGCCTTTGGTTTTTTATATGCAGAACGTGGGATCAACAATCAGGACGCGGTAATGGACTTCTTTCGTGAAAAGGATAACCCGATGGTCCCCGGCATTCCGAATATTGCATTGCCGGTACATACGCCCGATATCTGGTCATTTACCAGCCAAACGGGAAGCGGCGAATTCCGGCTATATCGCGGCGGGTCAGGCGCGTTCTTTGACAACCAGGAGGCAGATGTCACCAGTTCGTCCACCCTGGGCGGTGACCTGGGATTCGGGGCCTGGTTTCACGGCGGCATCACGAATTATAACCAGAATGGCAAAACAACTACACGCAAATGGACAAATAATAACAGTTACCTGCCAAATGGCGACTTTCAACAGGACAGCACCACCAATCCGAAAGCGGAACATGTGTATTTTCGGGTGATCGGTGAAAAAAACATCGAAGACCAGGATATGGATAACCGGTTGGCCGGTACCCAGCCGCTGGAAGTGAACATACAGGGGATGTCTGCAACAAACGCTTTGCGGAAGACCGGCAATCTTTACGGTACGCCAAATGTGCCCGTCAATTCACCAATCGCCAAAACCTCCCTCAGGCCAAACAGGACGGTGATCAGCTACCTGACCGCTGTAGAGGCCTCCAAGGGTGGCCTATATAAGCTGATTAATAATTATGCGTTTATTAATACCTCCGGAGTCAACATGCTGCTCCCCTCGCCGGTCCCGCTCTCCAGCCTTCCCAGGTTCGATTCGACGAAAGTGGATTCACTTCGCATTCATAAACCACATCATATCTCCCAGATCACTGCTACCGATGAATCCGGTAAAAGAATGGTATATGGGATTCCTGTATATAATATTTCGCAGGATGAATATTCCTTTGCGATAGATACCGGCGGACGGGACACGGATCACCTGGTCACCACGCCGCCCGGCATAACCAGCCCTACAGGCGACCCGAACGGTATCGATCATTATTATCACCGTGAACGCAAACCCGCCTATGCCACCAGCTTCCTGCTGACGGCGATCCTGTCGCCGGATTATGTCGATAAGACAGGGGACGGCATCACCGATGACGACCTGGGCACGGCCATCAAGTTCAATTATTCCAAGGTCAGCTATCCTTATAAGTGGCGCACGCCTTACCTCAAAGCGACGCCGAACCGATGCCTGCTTGCCGACCCTGACGATGACAAAGGAAGTATCGTGTACGGCAAAAAGGAGATATGGTATATTCAATCCATCGAATCAAAAACAAAGATCGCGTATTTTATCACCGCTAACCGTAGTGATGCCCTGGGAGCGCTCAACTGGCAAAACGGGGGCCGCGACCTGGCCAATGTGCAGAAATGCCTTGTTCAGATCAGGCTTTATTCCAAGGCGGATATGAGCAAACCGATCAAGATCGTCAAATTTCAATACGATTATTCTCTCTGCCGCGGGGTAAAGAATTCAGCTGACCTGGGCAGCACCGATCCCACGAAAAGCGGTAAACTTACGTTAAAACGCGTTTACTTTGAATATGGAAACTCAACAAAAGGCATGTTTCACCCCTATGTTTTTCAGTACAACACGCAAACTAATGGTGGCCACATAACACCCGGGTATGGTAATTTACAAACCGACCGGTGGGGTATATACAAGGATCCTTCAGAAAACGCGAACAAACTGGATAACGAGCAATATCCATATGCTGATCAGAACAAAGCCAAACGCGACTCGGCAAGCGCCCTTTGGCAGCTCAGCCAGATCACCCTGCCGACCGGCGGCTACATCAATATCACCTACGAATCAGGCGATTATGCCTATGTCCAGAACCAAAAGGCCATGGCGATGACGCCTATCGAATCGTTGATCTGGAATTCATCCCAACTAAACGATACTACCAGAAAGCTGACTAAACAAGTACACGGGCTCCGGCTCGATATTCGCACCGGTTCACAGCCCCCATCGGACGGTGTGCAAACACAATGGTTTGAAAATACTTATCTGAACGGATCGGCCTATATGTATACCAAGCTTTATGTGAATATGATGACGCCAAATGACATCAGCGGGAACACGCTGCCTTACGATGCCGTGCCGACGTATTGCCATATCGACACCGTAAAAGTCGTCTCCGGCCACGCCAGCGTGATCTTCACGCCGGTCACTGCCGGGAGCGTCACGGCAGGCCCGATCAGTATCTGCGCCTGGCAGCGCATGAAAAATGAGTACCCGCGCTACGCCTACCCGGGTTTCGAAAACCGTATTGCCACACAAAATAACAGTGTACTGGCAGCAGTATCCGCTATTGTCAACGCGGCGAGGAACCTGAGCGAACTACGGGAAGGGTTCTACGAAAAAGCCGACTCGCGTGGCTACGCCAGCCAGGTTGTCCTCGGGCAAAGCTATGTAAAGCTTGTCCAGACCAATGGGTTTAAGCTAGGCGGTCCGGCGCGGGTGAAGAAAATACAGATCTGGGACAACTGGAAAAGCGTTAATGCGAGTTCCGCCAATGTCCCCTACGGGCAGTCCTATACCTATACCACAACTGATAATGGTCAAACCATCAGCAGCGGCGTAGCTGCTTACGAGCCCTCTGTCGGGAACGACGAAAATGCCCTGAAACAGCCTGTACCGTATATGCAAAACATTAAAGGCGCGATCAATAATTATTTTGACCTGGAGACGCCGTTTGGCGAATCTTTTTACCCGGCGCCTTCGATCTGTTACAGCAAAGTGACGGTAAATGATCTTGACCAGACCGGCGCAGCATCGAAGTTGACAGGCTCGATCGTTAATGAATATTATACCTTTAAGGATTTCCCCGTCGTGGTAAATGTTTTGCCGCTGATCCCTTCGCCTGAAAGGAACGGGAGTTATTATTCACTGACCAGGAGCAACAGCGATGATGAACTGTGCTATTCCCAGGGCTATGCTATTCAGCTCAATGACATGCAGGGCAAGACGAAAGCAACAACGGTTTACGACCAGGCAGGCGCCATCATTTCAGCGACCCAATATTACTATTCATCACAGAATAACGGCGGGACAATGTCCCTGAATAATAAAGTCAATGTAATCGATCCTGCAACAATGCTGGTCACACCGAAAATATTGGGTCAGGACGTGGACTTTTTTACTGATTTCCGCGAGCAGGAAACCAGCAATACCGGGCAGACCATCAATGTTGGCGGCGATATTTTCCCGGTGCCCTTCTGGCCGTTTTTCGGGCTGCCGCATTTACCGGTAAATGACAATGACGATTACAAGCTGTTCCGTTCGGTATGCGCAGTGAAGGTTATTCAGAACTATGGCATACTGACCAAAGTGGTCAAAACAGAAAACGGTTCGACCATCGCCACCGAAAACCTGGCCTTTGACCAGATGACCGGTGAACCGCTCATCACCCGTACCCAAAACGAATTTCAACAGTATATCTATTCGGTCAACATACCCGCCTATTGGGTATACACGCGCATGGGGGCCGCTTACCAGAACCTGGGTATCGTATTGAGCGGCTTAAAAACAAATACCAACGGCGAACTGACCAGTTTTACGACCTATCTGCAGGCAGGCGATGAGATCCTGGATACCGGTTCAGGGAATATGTACTGGGTGATCAACAACCTGGCGGCGTCGGGTTCCGGTACTACGATGAAGCTGATCGACCGGAATGGCATTCTGAAAACAGGGTACACTTTCCCGTCGCTTGTTAAAGTGGTACGATCCGGGTACAGGAATATGCTGACGGCGAATACCTCATCGCTGGTGACCTTGAGCAACCCAATTACGGCAGGCAATCAATTGAACCTATTGTCTACGGCAAACCTTGCAGCTCTTAAAGTGATCAATACTTCGGCGACGACGTTTGATGAGAGTTGGGGAATGGCTAAACCGAACATTGCAGTTAAAAATACGTCTTACGTTTTTACAATGTGGAAGGGCGATACAGATACGCTTTATTGTCATAATGGAGCGTTAATTCAAACAGTTTCTCCGGGAGATACGGTATTGAGGACAGACACCCTTTGGAAAGGGTCGATAAACCACAGAGCTGGAATATGGTTTGCCGAAGACCCACTTGCTGATGTAGACAACTGGATGGGTTTCGAGACCTGTCTGAATATTACAATTGCAAAAACATATTTCTTCGGATATGCAGCTGACAATGGCATACAAGTGTTTCTGGACGGCTCACCCACACCCGTGATCACGGCAGATACCGCCTCACAATCATCCTATAGCTATTGGCATATAGTGCCTGTTAGTCTCACATCTGGAAGCCATGTCATTAAAGTTCGTTTCATGAATCGTGGGAATGCCGGTGACCCATATAATCCCGCCACGGCAGGACTCGAAATATATAATAACACAGCAGCTACATTGTTAAACCCTTCACTTACGATTGACTCGTTAAAAATCATTTTCTCGACACAAAGCCTGAAAGGCATTCAAAATATACAGAGCTTCAGAACCGTAGACAGCAATGAGGTATACCATTTTACCCAATGTGGAAGTCCAATGCAAATTTGCACGCCTAATTTTCAAACCACGATCAATCCCTATATAAGCGGTTTCCTCGGCAACTGGCGTCCATTCCAGACCAAAGTTTTCCAGCAGAACCGGAACTATTCCTTTGCCGGTGCAATGACCAGCGCCGCGATCACGGTAAAAAAGGCGGGGTATCTGAAAACGTTTTACCCCTACTGGTATTTCAATACCGGCGCGAAGAAGTGGGTATTGAATACCAACGGCACCTCCTGGGTGACCGCGAATACGGTCACATTGTATGATAAATACGGACAGCAACAGGAGAACGTCGATGCGCTCGGTCGGTTCAGCGCCGCTAACTTTGATTTCAACGGCGAGTTGCCTGCTGCCGTGGCTTCCAACGCCATGAACAGGGAGATCTATGCCGCCAGCTTTGAAGACAGCTATTTCGTGCCGGGCAGCGGTACGGCAACCGATACCTGCAACCGGCGTGAATTTATTGAACCTGCCACCGGTAAAACCATTAAACAACTCGCTTCGAATATGACAGCGCACAGCGGCAATTACAGCGCTTTGTTACCTTCGGATGGCGTGACGCTTTCAACGATCATCGACACACTGCATCAAAAAGTAAACCCTTACCTGGGTATTGATGCATCAAAACAGTATATAACTCAAACTACCGCCGGCCTTTATCCCAACGGCTTTGAGCCCTACCCCGGCAAACAATACCTGTTTGACGCCTGGGTGCGGGACGGCCGTCCGACCGACAAAAACGTCAACCTGTCGCTGAGCATTAACGGGAATACGGTTCCCCTGAAATGCAAAGCCGTTGTAGAAGGCTGGAAATTAATAGAGGGTACCATGAACCTGGCGACGCTGGGCCACGCCCCTACGCTGAATATTTCCATACTGCCGAACAGCGGGTTCACCATTTATATCGATGATATCCGGATGCACCCCTTCCAGGCGCTGATGAAAACCTATGCCTACGATGCCCGGACGATGCGCCTGATGGCAGAAATAGATGAAAACGGGTTTGCCACTTTTTATGAATACGATGACGAAGGGTTATTGATAAGGGTTAAGAAGGAAACTGAAAAAGGGGTCATGACGCTGAAAGAAAGCCGGTCGACCTACAAAAAAAGCAATTAATCATTCAGGAAATGGTCGAAAAAAAGTACATACTAAAAACAGGTTTGATCATGTTGCTGCTTTCAGCGGCCTGCCGGGGTTATGGGCAGACCGGCAAAGCTGTAAATAGTGCGCCGGTTAACGATACCCTTAAAACCTTTAAAAAGTTGTGCGACCAGATAAAGGACTGTCGTGGCGATTACACGCTGGCAGGGGTGATCAATATTGCCAACCCCACCAATCCCGCACTGGAGATCAAAAACGTCGTCTTTTTGTTTTCTAAGCATGGCGATCAGTTTTACTACCGGCTGGGTACTACGGAAACCATTAACGGCCAGGGGGTATATCTTTACATCGACCACCAGAACAAAAACATCATGATGTCTGCCCAAAAGCAGGTGAACTACGACCAGGGCCCGCTGAAACCGATCAATGTGGACGAGACACTGCGGTCGGAACACTATGCGTTAACCAGCCTCATCAGGGGCGATAACCAGACCATTTCGCTCGTCAATGAGCACCATATCAGTTGTAAGCAATATGCCATCACCTTTGATAAAAACACGCTGAAGATAAAACGCCTCTTTATGCGGCTGACGGACGTGAGGGACCCGTCGAACAGGAATACAGAAGAGGTGGTGGATGTTCATATCAGTCAATGGGACCGTTCGGCAGCCTTAGGCAACTATTTGACCAAAGACAAAGTGATCAGGACGATTGGCGGAAAAACGCGGGTTACAGAAAGTTTTAAAAACTACCGGTTGACCAAAATGTAAAAGCGATGAAAAAAACAGCACATCTGTTGTTATTTATAGTTGCGGGCCTCTTTAGCCTGGCAACAGCCCCGCGCTGTTATGCAAAAACCGATATTTACCGGGATTCGCTGGCGGGGCCGTTCACCGCAGGCCAAACTTTTACCGTGCAGGACCCCAATTATGCCTTAAGTGGAGTAAGCCGCAGAACGGTAAGAAATACCGTCGCGCTGAACCTGTTGGATAATGTATATATCAGCACCAGTTTTACTTATTCAGTCAACTTCACGGTCGTTTATTATACTTATACGGCGCCCACCACACCCGTTACCGTAACCACAACGCTGGCGGTGGGCTATACGCCGGGTCAGGGCGCCAAATACAGGGGACTGGCAGTATATTCTCCTGCCAACGCCTGGAAAATGCAGGTTACGATCAACACCGTTACCGGTAGTCCGTCGGCCGGTTCCGTGCAACTGAGCGGCGAAATTGTAATCGACCGGATTTACCCTTTCACTGCATCCACGCCGATTTCGCCGGTTTATACCCCGGCAACAAACGGCAGGCAGATGAACATTGGCTGGACAGCTTTGCCCGGTGCAGACGAATATGATGTGGAGTGGACGACGATCAATGATGGAAATGACCACTGGACATTCATCAATACCAACATGAACAACCCGGACACGACGACCGGGATTCTGGATACACTGGCTCAGGTGTTCATCAATAATACCAGCCGGCTTACCCAAAGCAGCACAGCATGTATGTTATCGTTAATGTCGACGGACAGCCTGCAGCTGGTGCGGGTGCGGCAGGTGCGATATACGGCCCTTGGAATACGGCAGGCAGGCAACTGGGATTATTCCAGTAATTTAACCCCATATGCGATCGTTAAACTGAACTGGAACGAACCCTTGATCAACTGGCAGTATTCTGCAGCCTATGCCGAACAGGGCAAAAAAAAGGAGGTGATCAGCTATTTTGACGGCACGCTGCGCGGGCGGCAAACGGTTACCCTTAATAATACGGATATGGTAGCCATTGCGCAGGAGAATATCTATGATTACTTTGGCAGGCCATCTGCCAGCATTCTGCCGGCGCCTTTCAAGGAAACGGGCGCCGCTTACCTGCATTTTATCCCCAACTTTAACCTGGCACATACGACAACGCCCTATGCCTATAAAAATGTAATTGGCACCACCGCAGTGGCCTGCGAGCTGAACCCTGACACGCTGGATAACATTGCCGGCGCTTCGAGATATTATTCAAAATACAACCAGTTTATTACGGCCAACCTTGATAACCGGTATATACCCGATGCGGGCGGCTACCCGCTCTCGGTGACGCAGTACACGAACGATAATACCGGGCGCATCAAATCTCAGGGTGGCGTGGGGCTGGCCTTCCAGCCGGGTAAATCAGGATCGCCGCAACTGAGCAAAACCACCAGGTATTACTACGGCAAGCCGCAGCAATGGGAACTTGACCAGTTATTTGCCAATGATGCGGGTTATGCCGAACATTACCTAAGGAACATGGTCGTTGATCCGAACGGGCAGATGAGTATTTCTTACCTGAACGCCAGCGGGAAAACGATTGCTACTGCGCTGACGGGGACTTCACCCAGCACCGTAGATACCTTGCCGTCCTATATCCGGCCGCAGCTGACCAGCACCCGCCTGCTGAAACCGACCGACTTTACCTACGATGCGACCGCATTAACCTTTACAGCGAACACGACCTTCCTGGCCTCTGTAGCAGCCACCGATACCCTGAAGTTCAATATGCAGCGGTTGATCGACTATTATCCGGGCACATTTAAGATCTGCAGCAATTGCAGCTATCACCTGACCACAAAAATAACGGATGACTGTGGCAGCCCCGTGGCTTCTTTGGACACGGTTGTAGGCTCGCTGACCGCCAACCCGGCTGATACCACACGTTTCAATAAAACGATACTTACACCGGTGGGCCATCCCGGCGAATACAATGTAACGATCCGCCTGGCATACGACCAAAATGTGGTATATGCTTATGCAGATGCCTTCGTGGCCAAAAGCCTTGACAGCGGTTACCTGGCAAAGCAATTTGATTACATTAAAAAACATTACCTGGACAGCCTTAAACTTTCCGGCTGCTACCAGGATTGCCACACCTGTGAGCTGACCATTGGTACGTCCTCAGATTTTGTGGCCATGCTGAAAACACAATTTAGTGCGCTGGGCGCTGACACCGCCAGCTCTACCGTCGGCGCTTTCAGTACCTGGGCGGGCGGGCTGTATACACAACTGAAGAGCCATTGCGATTCGATCAGCGCGACCTGCTCGTACCCATCGCCCTGTGCGGGCGAGGAAACACTGATGACGGCCGATGTGTCGCCAGGCGGTCAGTACGCTCTTTTTGCCGACAGTACGGGTAAACGGCTGGAACCGGGCGCGAACGCAATTGCCGATACGCTGGCGGGCAATACTGTAGCTAACTGGAGGATTATCTTCCCGGTAAAACCAAAAACCGATACGGCATACGTTCACCACCAGTTTACTTTGCCTGACGGAACGGTCACCTCGCCCAATGATGCGACCTTTACGCTCGCACAGCTGATAGCGTATTGGAACCCCTCCTGGGCCGGGGCATTTGTACGCTACCACCCCGAGTATTGCCAGCTGCAGTTTTGCCAGCACCACCAAGGCTATTACAGCTGGGACGAACTGATGCAACAGGACATCAACACGGCGGCCCAGGTGAATATTCCAAATGGAACAGGTACGATCCATTATGTGGACACTGCCGCTGGGGACTGGTTGCTTGCCGGTGACCCCTTTTTCAAGACCGGAGGTGCAGGCCAATCCTATAAAGCCGCAATGGACAGCGACCTGATGTTTTATTCAAAGAGGGTTTTGGGCTTTGCGGCGACCGTTCCAAATAAAGACCTGATGCAGTATAAAGATTACAGCCTGTATTGCCAGGATGCCAGCGGTAATATGAATACTTATCCGTCCCCACCGAACAACTGGTACTGCACGCCAAATGCCTCCTGCCGTGTGCCCGACAGGGGATGGACCCTTTACCGCGAACTCTATTTTTCGGCCAAGCAAAAATATTACAATAAATTGATCGCCGATACCTGCGGCAGCAAGTGCGCCGTGGGACAACCCATCGGCAACCCTTTCCCGGGGAACTGCCCGCTGGTTACTGATTTCAGTGTGCAGTTGAATACTGACACCACCGTTACGCCATGCACCGGCAAGCAAACTGTAGCGGTGATCCATAACCCGGGCACGCTTACTTCGGCAGTTGCCGTTACGCTTTACTATCCGCCGGGAACCACGGGCCTTACAACTACCGTTTATTTCAATACAGGCGACTCGAAAAAAATCATCTGTGTACCGAACGGAATCCCGGTAAGCGCCATCAGGGTGAACGCGGTGTATTGCGGTGGCTTACCGAAATATGGCAACGACCCGACCTGGGTGGTGCACGTAAGCGATTCAAACGGCGGAACGCTCAGAAATGATTGCAGCCTGGCCACCTTTGTGCAACGCACGACCAGTGTGATCCTTGAAAACAGCAGCGGCACGCCAGTTAATGCCGTCAACCCGGTGACGGTCACTATTAATTTTACCGAAGTGCCATGTTCCGGCTCTTCATTTACCATACCGCGTACGATTACTATACAGGCCGGAAAAGACACGGCTTCCTACAATTATCCTGAACGGCTAAGCTGCCCTTCCTGCCACTATGGGTACCTGTCTCTCGACGGGGCTTGCATCAATTCGCTGACCAATGCGAGTAACGTAAGCAGCACCATGGCCAAATGTTCCGGCTATACCTACAGCAATCCGCAGAAACCGGCGCCCGGTCCCTGTGATACCGCGCTTGTCGTCAAATCGCCACGTTTCCCTGCGATCACGCCTGGCATCACTGGGCCGATAGATAGCTTGACGACGTTGGCGGACAGTTCCAAACTGATCAACCCAACCAAAGCAGCGATACAACAACAGGCAGGATATCTGCGCAGGGACGGCGCAAACCTGGATCAGCAGCCTGCAGGCGGGGCTCAATGCAGCCGGGGCTACTCCGGCCACCATAACGAGTCTGCGCAATGCGCTGATCTCGATTTGTTCCGCCGGCGGCGATCAGACACACCCCATGGGCGCCAGCACATTGCCGCCGGGGGTGACCGGAACCTACGCGAACTTCGGGGCGGCAATAAAAAGTATCGTCCTGCATGGGGGAAGTTTCACGCCACTGCTTAACCCATGGCTGATTGATGCGCCATACCCGTATTCGGTTTACCAGCAGTCGGTACCGAAAACGATCAGCACCAGCAATACTTCATTATGTACGCTTATTACCCATCTTGAAAGCCTTGCCGGCGCTGCAGGACAATCATTATATGATTACCTGGTGGCTACCTACGGCAACGCCATGACGCTGAGCTCCGCCGATGTCACCGCGCTGCATAATTCCTGTAACAATTGCAAGTTCATGCTTTCGCATGACGTTACCCTGCCGGTTTTCCTGGACCCGGGTGCAACGGGTTGCATTACCCCTTCGGCATATGCGGCGGCAAAAGATACCCTTAATGCCCGGTTTGGGCGTACACTTTTGCCCACCGACGCCAACTATACTACCATCTTTGCCAATTTCATGAACCAGTACTTCGGCTTTTCCCTGGCGTATGACCAGTATGCCGCGTACGAAAGCAGCCATTCAGGGCTGTTGTGCAACCAGATGCCCTATGCCAGCGTAAATGCCGACCCTTATGATTGTGTAAAAAATCAACTCTCTACGATAGTGGCCAGCGGGCTGGTGGATTGGAACAACTACATCGCCACCAACCGGCAGGCCTTTATCGCCGATTATGAAAATACCTGCTCATTGGCGCAGGCCAGTGCGGGCCTGTCCTCGCTGGAGCAGCTGTACCATTACACCTTATACTATTATGACCAGGCAGATAACCTGGTGCGCACCGTGCCGCCTGAAGGGGTAAACCTGGTGAGCACCATGCTGTTCAATTATATCGACAAGGCAAGGGATGCAGATACCACAACAGTGGTATATCACGGCCCGGCGGTAAATTCCAACCAAACGGCGGCCACGGATACGCTTTCTGCGGTGCTTTCTGCGCCGCACGGTGCGGTGGAATTGTGGCTGTATAATGGCGGCACGCCGCGCTACCATTTTGTGGCAACCACGGCCGACAGTAAATACCAGTTCCAGGCGGGGATTGCCGGCGATACGCTGAGCGTGGATGTATGGCCGCTGGCGGGTTCGGCAGCCTGGCATTATAAAGCGGGCATCCGTGCCCTGCAGCCGCTGAACCCTTTTGCCATGGTGGTCTTCCAGGGCGATACGCTGGGGAAAGGGCCCGCCTCGCCACAGTTGTACCTGAACGGTACACGGTTAACGACGATTAAAACAGCCGGTGCCCGGACGGTAGTTCCTGACAGCCTGCAGATGCTGAAGCATATGCGCTTGTACCGGCACCTGCTAAGCACGTCCACAATAGCCAGGGATGTAGGCCAGTACTTTTTTGATGCGGCGGATAAAAACTATGCAGGATGGTTCCGCTTTAACGTGCCGGCGACGGGCAGCCAGACCACCGTTAACGACACTTCTACCAGGGAAACCGCTTATTATGATACCTATCCCGCCCATGGCATGCCCACGACGTATACCTACAATGGCACCAACCAGGTATCGCTGCAGCTTTCGCCCGACGGCGGCTATAACCGTTACTGGTATGATTTGCTGAGCCGGCTGGTGCTATCGCAGAACGACAAGCAAAACCCGCTGCATAATTACAGCTATACGCTGTACGATACCCTGGGCAGGATCAACGAAGTGGGCCAGAAAAACGGAGACACGGTTACCATTGGCAGCGCCAATTACATTTCGAACGCCAAACTGGCCACGTTCATGACATTCGGAACCAATAGCCAGATCACCGGTACCCATTACGATACGCCTATGGATACGCTGAGCGGGCATACGAACGGCATCGCCAGTATTTACACGCAAACCAATTTGCGTAAAAGGGTTGCCGCCAGCACCTATACCGAAACCCAGGGCAGCCCGGCATTGCGGGCGACCTATTACAGCTACGATATTGACGGCAATGTCACGAGGCTTTGGCAGCAACTGGACGGCCTTTATGTAAACAGTACGAATGCGGGCCTGAAACGGGTGGACTATGAATATGACCTGGTGAGCGGCAAGGTAAACTTTGTACGCTACCAGGACGGGCAGCCCGATGAGTTTTACTATGCCTACAGCTATGATGCGGATAACCGCCTTACCGGGGCGTTAAGCAGCAACCGGGCGGTGGTAGATACCTTAACGGGCAGCGTACTGCCGCCGAGCGTGCGCAGCCTGGATGCGCGGTATTACTATTACCTGCACGGCCCGCTGCGCCGGGTGGAGCTGGGCGATGACGGCGCATCGGTACAGGGCCTGGATTATGCCTATACCCTGCAAGGCTGGCTGAAAGGCGTCAATAGCGCCACAGGTGCCTCGTATTATGATATGGGGCTTGACAGTACGAAAGTGGCCAAAGACGCCCTTGGATACTCGCTGGGTTATTATCCGAATGATTACAGCCCGATAGGCGGTACTACTTACAAAGCCTTTACCCTGCAATACAGCCAGACCACCGGGGACATCACCGGGCAGAGCCTGTATAACGGCAACATCAGCAATGCCACCATGGCCATTAACCAGTTGGGTACCCCGGTGGGCTATACCTACCATTACGACCAGCTGAACCGCCTGAAAAAGATGCGGGAATATGCAGGCATCCACGGAACAACCTGGAGCAGGACTAATATCAGCCTGAATTACCAGGAAAACGTAACCTATGACGGCAATGGGAATATTCAAACCTACGGGCGAAACGGGGCATCGCCCACGGCGCAAACGATTGACAGCCTGACCTATCACTATCCGTTAACCAGCGGCAAATTGAAAAACAACCGGCTGAATTATATCCATGATGCCATAAGCAGCAGCGGTTATAACCTCGACCTGCGGAACCAGACCAATACCACCAATTACCGCTATGATGTTTTGGGCAACCTGATCTATGATGCGTACTCGGGCATTACCGGCAATGGTGGGGTGAACAGTATTACCTGGAGCGTTTACAACAAACCACTAAAAATTTATAAAGCAGGCGCCGACAGCATCACCTATGCCTACAATACCGCTAACCAGCGGGTAAGCAAAAAAGAACTGGGCATTACCACCTGGTACGTAAGGGATGCCCAGGGCAACCCGCTGGCCCTGTATGACAATATCCACGGCAGCACCAACTGGCGGGAACAGGATTTGTACGGCTCATCCCGTCTCGGTATGTGGATGCCGAATATTGCAGACGCAGGCAGCTCTATTTTGCCCTGGGACACGGTAGGTAAAAAACTGTACGAACTGGATAACCACCTCGGCAACGTAATGGCTACTATTAGCGACAAGCGATTGCAGCACAGCAGCAACGGCACCACTATCGATTATTACACCGCTGATATAACCGCAGCCCAGGATTATTATCCGTTTGGGATGCTGATGCCGGGGAGAATATATACTTTTGGTGGAGATAGTAGTTACAGGTATGGATTTAATGGAAAGGAGAATGATAATACGATAAAAGGCGTAGGCAACTCGCAGGATTATGGGGAGAGAATCTATGATGGAAGAGTAGGCAGGTTTTTGAGTGTTGATCCATTGACAAAATCATATCCTGAATTAACCCCTTATCAATTTGGAAGCAATAGTCCAATAGCTAATATTGATCTTGATGGCTTAGAAGCAAAGCTTGCGATAGCTGGTAATGGCGGTGAGCATACAGAATATACACCTGATGTAGTTGCTGCCTTTAAAGACAGGGCGAACAAACTGACCAAATTGAATTTTACACCTGTGCCAGTACATAACGGCCCTGGTATTATTTCTGCTTTCAAAGAAGCTACTAAAACCCAAGGTGGTATTACTGCTATTATAAGTTATACTCATAGCGGTGCGAATGGTTTGTATTTAGATGATAATCAAGGTTTTTATACTTCAAGTGTAGGAGGTGGTGTTTATGGCGCGAATGTTGACCAAATTGCCGCTGAGGTGAAAAAGGGGACTATCAAATTCAAATCAAATGCAATTTGGATATTTGCCAGTTGCAATGCCGGAAATGCTGATAATGTTATTGGTGGCCAAAAGGAGGGAACGCTCAATATTGCAAGAAATATAGCACTAACTTTAGGTATTAAAACTATTGGCGCAAGAGGTTATGTGTCTCCTGTCGAAAAAAATAATAAGGAAACAGGTTCTATATGGGCAGGAGCCTTTCATGGTGTAAGTTTCTCAAATATGGGCTTTATATTATTTGAACCCATAAAGACAACAACAACTAAAATAGTGCCTATGACAATATGGGGTATTCCCATTCCTTTTACTCATGTAAAAGAAACTGTAACAACGACCACGGTTAAAGAAACACCTATAGGAAATCCAATAGATCCAACTAAATATGTGCCACCACAATAAAAAAATTAAATTCTTACTGCTGTTTACAATGCTCTTTATTGGATGTAATCATTCAGCGCCTTCCGAATTGAGCAAAAATGGGAATAGCGAAATTATAATACAGAAAAAAAATTGTTTAGATGCGCTATCTGAATTTGCGGATACTTTAAAGGTAGATAATGTAGGATTGCTCAACGATACTAACAAAGAAAAAAATAACGTAATAAAAAACTGTCATTTAAAGGACTATAGGCATGAAATTAAAATGCAGTCAGCCATAGTATTGATTATGCTCAAATTTTATAACTATGATTTAAAACAAGGTTGGGCGCATGAAAGGGCCGCAGTTTTGGCTGATATGTCAAATCTTACCAACCAAATAATTTTTGAGTACGCTTATTTATATTATGGTAAAGAAAGATATTATACAGAAGATTTATATGTAGAAGATGTCATTAGCTTTATTAAAAAGAACCCCGTATTCCTAAAAAATTCGCAAATCAAAAAGCAGTATGATAATTCGTTTAAATTTAATAGAAAGAGATAAAATATTCAGCGTTGAAAGGAACATTACAACTTAGCTGTACAATTAATCCAACTGATTATGTTCCTCGCAAATAATAAGAACCTCTATATAATTTTAATGATAGTAATTCAATTACTTTATTCATGTCATGGGAATAAGCCAACGAACGTTGTTCGTAAAACAGTCAATTCAAATTCTTGCATAAATTCAATTAAAAATTATTCCGACACAGTAAAATTTGAAAAAGATATCAATTTGTATGATAAGCTCAAATATGAAAAAAAATTCTCTTTGGAAAACTGTAATACTGATCAGTTTAGAGACGATCCTGTGTTTCAAAAAGTGTTATTAAAATAGTTTTGAAAATTTATTTGTATTGTATTTCACTCGAAGAACCCAGAGATGACTTATTTATTTTCTATCGTGCAACAAATACAACAATAAAAACAATAGATGAATATATTTATATAATGAATGGTAAAAAGGTTCCTTTATACCCGGTAGAAAATCTGGAAGTAAATACGGTACGCTCTGTAATAAAGGAAAACAAAATATTCCAAAAAGATAAAGATATAATGAGCCTTTTAGATAGCTGTAATGTACAATTGAAAAAGATTAAACATATACAAAGACGATGAAAACCCTAACCCTGCTGCTATTCCTAAGCCTGGCCTTTACCGCCAAAGCGCAAACGCCAAAACAAGATACGACCTATAAAGCAAAGGTCTATGATACCCGTATAATCCGTTATCTGGCAGCCCCGCCGAAATCGCAACAAGCCAACCCGTATGCATTTGCCGATAGTGTAAAAACTAAAAAGACAGCCGTAAAACCGAAGAAAAAAACAAGATAAATGCAAATGATAAAGCCCCGTTAAGGGGCTTTGCTCGTTATAAATACGGTCTTACTTGACCAATTCCTGGATATGCCTTTTGGTGAGAAAAGCATCAATAAAAGTCTTGACCAGGTGCTTATCCTCGGGGCTTAGCAATTCTACTTCTTTAAATTGCTTTAGCAGTTCCCGGTCAGTTAATTGCGCTGCTATGGCCTCATCATGACTGCCGTTTATCAAATAATCACTTGTGGTATCCAATGCTGGCGCAAGCTTTTGCAGTACATCGGATGATGGTACGGATTTCCCTATTTCATACCGGCCAATCTGAATATAGGTCAGGCCCACCATCGCGGCCAGTTCCGCCTGTGTCAATTTTTTTTGATTGCGTAGTTCTTTTATACGATTTCCAATACCCATTTGCCTTAGACCCTCTAAGTTCAAAAATACGCAGAATGAAACATAAATAGCATAGCGAAATACAAATATGTATCATTTGCTTTTATGATACATATTTGTATTATTGTAATTAATATTGTATTGTAAAAATCCCATTATTGAATGAGTGTGTCGCCTAAACTTATTAAGGACAACCCGGAGCTATTATTGTACATAGATGGCAAGCTGCACATCACTGTCCTGGGCGGCATCAAACTGACCGGATTTGACCGTTTAAAGGTAACACTAAAGATAGTTTGTACCGATAAGAAGAAAAATGTCTTCCGTCATAACTTAGACCTGTACAACAGCATCCAAACCGAGCAACTGATCGAGAAAGCTGCCGATGCACTGGAAACCGGTACCCGTGAGATAATCACGGCCATCGCTGGCCTGACTGCAGCATTGGAAAACTACCGTTCTGACCGTTTGGAGGCCATGAAACCCAAACAGCCGGAAAAGAAACAGCTTACCGAAGCCGAGCGTAAAGCGGCCATTCAATACCTGAAATCAGCGAACCTGCTGGAAAGGACAAAGCAGGCCATCGGCCAAAGCGGCATCGTAGGTGAAGAAACCAACGCCCTGATCGCTTATCTTGTTTATACATCAAGGACCCGTGAAACACCATTACACTTATTATGCCTGGGCGCAAGCGGCACCGGCAAGACCTGGTTACAGGAGAAAGTTGGCGAACTCATTCCAGAAGAAGATAAGCTGGAAATTACCACGCTCAGTCTGAATGCTTTTTATTATTTCGGCAAAGATGAACTGAAATATAAACTGCTGCTGCTTGAAGATATGGACGGCGCGGACAATGTGCTATACCCGATCAGGGAACTGCAAAGCAAACGCAGGATATCAAAAACGGTCACCCTGAAAGACAGCAAAGGCAACCTGAAAACGATCACCCTGCAAGTGGAAGGGCCTGTTTGTATCAGCGGCTGTACCACCAGGGAGCAAATGTATGAAGACAATGCCAACCGTTGCATCCTGCTGTACATGGATGGCAGCCCGGAACAGGACATCAAAATTATGGACTACCAACGCAGGATGAGCGCCGGGCTGGTCGATCATGCCGGGGAAAAGAAAGTAAGGGAGGCTTTGAAGAACGTGCAGCGGATGTTAAAGCCTATCACCGTTAAAAATCCCTATGCCGTTTACCTCGCGCTGCCGGAGGCCGTATTCAAGCCCCGGCGTACCATGTTGTTATTGCTTTTGTTCATCGAAACCATTACCTATTACCACCAGTACCAAAGGGAACTGAAAACAGATAAGGATACCGGGGAGCAGTATATTGAAAGCACGACCAGCGACATACAGGCCGCTTTTTCCTTATTGGAAACCACCCTGCTTAAAAAGAGCGACGAGTTGAACGATGCCTGCCGCTCATTCTTTGAAAAACTGAAAGCCTACCTGAAAGAGCAGGATACCGAAACCTTTTACAGTAAGGAAGTACGTGCCGCGCTCAGGCTAAGCCCAAGCAGTTTAGGCCGTTACCTGTATGAACTGGAACGGATGGGTTATATCAAAATAGCGCGTGGCAGCCGCTACAAAGGCTTTGAATACAAGATACAAAGCTGGGATGACCTGGAAAACTTATCAAACGATGCGCAAAATATGGTCAAATCCATACTGGAAAATATACAATCCCTGCCAGCCGGGGTAACCCGTACCCCAATAGTAACCCAAAGTCCTGATGGGTTACATAAAGCACAGAAAACCAGTGTGAAAGAAGCAGTAACCCAGGTTAAATGAAAAACATAAGCCACCCTGAAAATACTGAAAGCGAAAGCCCTGCACTAAAGAACGCTACCTATATCCGTTTACAGGCAGGTTTCGGCGAGTGGATGCGCATATTGAACTTTGAACAAGGCAGCCAGCGAAGTATGCCCAAACTCCTGACCGGTTTTCTTTGCTTTCTGGAAAGGCAGGATTGCAACCAGGTTAGCCGGGTGCAGGAAACACAGCTATCGGCCTACCTCGAAGAATTGCAGGATAAAACAGGGCGCAACGGGCAGGGTTTGAGTTTGAACTATGTCCGCAAGCATTTACAGGTGATCCGCAAGTTCAGCCGTTACCTGGCCGAAACCGGGCAGGAAAGCTTTACCGCAAGCCTGAAGATCAAAGGCAAAAGCACCAATATCAAAAGCATACTGACCTTACAGGAGATTGGCGGGCTTTATAGTGCCGTACAAGATAATACTTTAGGGTTGAGGGATAAAGCGATGTTGGCACTTTACTATGGCTGCGGGCTGCGCAAGCAGGAAGGGATAAGCCTGAATACGGTTGATGTCCTGCTGGATAAAGACCTGATACACGTTCGTAAGGGCAAAGGTTACAAAGCGAGGTACGTGCCAATTTCCGGCCAGCAAAAGACCGACCTGGAAAACTATCTGAACTATGGCCGTCCCTACCTGCAAAATCTTCACCGGAAAGAAGAAGCTTTGCTATTGAGCCTCCGGGGACAGCGCATGAGCGGGGCCACAATGTTTGGGCGGCTGCAAAAACTAAAAACAGAGGCAGGTATTCCTAAACCTATCGGCCTGCATACCCTGCGGCACAGCATCGCTACCCATTTGTTGAATTCCGGTATGAAACTGGAACAGATCCAGCGGCTTTTTGTCTTCGCAGGGTCTCTTGAAAAGGACCCTGCGCTGGATGCTCAATTGAGGAAGTAATAAAATCCATTTTCAGCACTTCGGGCAGCCTTCAAATTAACTGTACAATTCGACGCAGGGTCGTCTGCGACAGACCCTGCTGGGACGAAGAGATCATCCATTTCCCGTTCACCGTCAAGTTTCGATTTTATACTATTCGGCATAAGTTACTCTATCAGTCTCTTTGGGTGTTAAAGCTACTTCATATTTGCAATTCCATTCTTTTATACTTTCTAGAATTGGCAAAAAAGCTAAGCCTTTTTCAGATAACTTATATTCTACCCTGGGCGGTAGCTCCTTATAGGCCAATCTTTCCAATAGTCCGTCTTCTTCCAACTCTTTGAGTTGTTCGGTCAGTACTTTCCTTGAAATGTGTGGTACTATCGCATCTAACTGACCAAAACGAATGGTACGGGTGCCAATTACATTTATAATTATCGGCTTCCATTTATTACCAATAGTGCCAATAGCTCTCGTAAACGGGCAATTCGAATTGCAAAATCTTTCGTCTTTCATATTTTAAAACTTTGTAGTTACCTATTAGTAACCAGAATAAACCATAATGGTTACAAATATAAACTATCGATAGTATCTTTGCGAAACAAATTTAATAATAAATTAAAAATGGATAAATTAAAAGATAAGGTTGCTGTGATTACAGGCGGTAATAGCGGTATCGGGTTTGGTATTGCTGAAGCATTTAAAAATGAAGGCGCTAAGGGCGTTATCGTCGGCAGAAACCAGGAGACCCTGGATAGTGCTGTGGCTAAGCTTGGAGGTAGTTTTATTGCCATAAATGCCGATGTAACCAACCTTGCCGACCTGGAAAGAGTATTTGCAGCGACAGCAGGAAGATTTGGTAAAATAGATGTGGTTGTAGCCAATGCTGGTGCCGGAACTGTAGGAACTGTGGCAACTATTGGCGAAGCCGACTTTGACAAAGCAATTGATCTGAACCTGAAAAGCGTTTACTTCACGGTGAATAAAGCATTACCCCATATGAATGATGGTGGTTCTGTTATTTTGATCGGGTCAAATGCTGCCCACCGGGCCTATCCGTCATTTACGCTGTATGGTGCTGCCAAAGCGGCTGTGATCTATTTGGCAAAAGGATTTTCAAGCGACCTTTTAGACAGAAAGATCAGGGCAAATGTGATAACACCTGGTACAACGGATACACCGGCGTTTGACAAGTTTGTTCCCGCAGCACAAATTGAAGGTGTAAAAAAACACTTTGCAAGTCAAATGCCGATAGGCCGGATCGGGCAACCATCTGACATTGGTAATACAGCAGTTTTTCTTGCATCCGACGATTCTTCGTTTATGCTTGGTGCCGAACTCCTTGTTGATGGTGGCATGAGCTATTTGGCTAAATAATTGATTTCACATTGGCGCGGGTTTACAAACGTGCCATTAAATAATTAAAATAATCTTCAAAATGAGTAAGTTAAAAACAAAGTAGCGGTAGTTACCGGTGCTTCAAAAGGAATAGGTGCAGCAATCGCAAAACATTTTGCGGCAGCAGGTGCAAAGGTTGTAGTAAATTATGCTTCCAGCAAAGAAGGCGCAGACAAAGTGGTGAAAGCCATAACCGATAACGGCGGTATAGCCATTGCCGTACAGGCCGATGTATCGAACCAAGCCGATGTAACCCGGTTGTTTAAAGAAACTGAGAATGCCTTCGGAACGATGGATATTTTAGTAAATAATGCAGTATTTCAAGGATATGCGCCGATTGAACAAATTTCGTCGGAAGATTTTCACCAGAGTTTCAACGTTAATGTGTTAGGGCCTGTATTAACTATCCAGGCAGCGCTGAAACTTTTCGGCGATAAGGGGGGAAACATTATCAATATCAGTTCGGGTGCAAGTAAATACCCTCTTCAAAATGCCTCGTTGTACTCTGCTACTAAAGCGGCACTGGATGCCTTCACAATAGCTTTATCTAAGGAGTTGGGTATAAAGAATATTCGTATCAATTCAATTTTGCCGGGCGCTACTGACACAGAAGGTGCGGCCAGTGCAGGCGTTACTGCCGGCAGTGAGTATGAAAAAATGTTTATTGCCAAAACACCGCTCGGTCGCAGAGGCCAGCCGGAAGATATTGCAAAGGCTGCTGTATTTTTGGCTTCGGACGATGCCGCCTGGATTACGGGCGAGCAAATTTCCGTTTCGGGTGGTATGTATGGTTTTTAAATTGATAAACTCAGGCTGATCGGGTTAAAATAGTCTGAAACACTTCAAGTCAATTAATAGTTGTAAATCCGCTATAGAATTATTCGAAATCGGAGCCTTTGCGTCCGCATTTATTCAAAAGCCTCAAGTCTAACTTTAAACTTGAGGCTTTTGATTTTTAACGTCTTCTATTTTATTTTAATTCCATCAACAAAATAGTCGCTAATTTATCGGGTATCGATATAAAAGGGGTATGGCTGCTGGGCAATGAATATTCTTTACTGATATGGCCGTTATTTTTCACCATTATTTTTTGGAGTGTAAAGCTAACCGCATGGTCATCTGTAGTGTGGATATAAACCTTCTTAACCCTGCCGAATTTCCCATCGGTTAAGGTAACAGGTGTTGCAAGGGGCGCCAATGGCTCGGGTTTAATATTGCCGGCCAAATAATTGCCGATTTGCGCCGGAGCATCAGCGGCAAATACATCTATAACACCCTCTTTTGAAACATTCGCCGAACCAGTGGCCTGGTCTATTTGTAAATATTTGCCAATATGGCTGTCTGCATCCTGTTTGGCAAGTGATAATAAGCTTTCGCCGTTTTGCGGTAAGTAAGCAGCCAGGTAAACCAATTCTTTAATTTGACCGGGGATCTCCTCAGCTACCTGGCTAATTACTATACCTGCCATACTGTGCCCCACTAAAACTACATTTTTTCTGTCGCCAATTGCGTTTTTTACAGCATCCACATAGGATTGTAAGTTAATGCCTGCGAATGAAGTTGCGTCGCTGCCGTGGCCCGGCAGGTTAACGGCAATCACTTCATGTCCCTGTGCTTTTAATAAGGGCTCAACAGCCTGCCAGGCTGTTGCATCAGACCAGGCGCCATGAACAAGGACTATGGTTGCCGAATTTTTGTTGTTTGTTTTTTGGGCCTGAGTTGTAAATCCTATTACACTCAATGCCATTGCTAATATTGCTGTTTTCATTTTGTTTGATGCCTAATTGTTTAGGACAGCACAAACATCGGGCTAAGCGGGCGGGATAATTTTAACCCAGGTTAAAATCGAAAATCGGCATGAAAAAAAATATGCGGTAAGCAAAAACAAAAAAAAGAGCGTAGGAAGAATACGTTATTTACCAACCAATCTTTTGCGGATGCGGCTTAGCGAAGGCCCCCGGATGCCCAGGTACGAGGCAATGTGATACAACGGTACTGAATTAAAAATATTAGGGTGTTTCTCCATCATATCCCGGTACCGGTCTTCGGGGGTTTTAAATAAGAAGCCTTCGGTACTTCGCATTACCTCATGAAAAGCAGTTTCAGCAATCATCCTGCCAAACCGCTCCCATTGATGTGACTGCCCGTAAAGCCCGTTCAGATGATCGATATGGATATATAAAATATAGGAGTCCGTCATTGCTTCGGTATAATATTCGCAAGCGGTTTGACTAAAGAAGCTGGTGAACGAGGTGACAAATTGATGGTCGGTAAAAAAAAGCATATTTTTTTCTTCACCCGTATTTTCATTTACGCGATAGATCCTGAACACACCGCTGATGACGAACCCGAGGTGTTTGCAAACATTTTTATATTCGTTATAAAACTCGCCTTTTTTATACTGCTTTAATTTCCAATGCGGCAATGACAGATCAAATGCTTCCGTTTTCATGCCGGTGGAGCACATTGCCGCACGTAACAATTCCATCTCTGTTGTCTCGTCTAACATGCCATAAAAATATCCATTTTAAATAATACAGTGCACCTGTCTGTTGAAAAGGTTTTCAGATGGATTCAGGCAAGCTATTCAAATGTGATTTTTCTGATCTCATGCAGTTCGTCCTGTATATAAAGGTTACCCTGGGGATCGATTGTTATGCCAAAAGGGGCATAAAACGTCGCAACACTGGCCGGGCCGTCTATCGGGGGGTATCCTATCGGTTGCTTTCCTGCCACTGTGATCACGTTTCCGTCGGTAGTAATCTCCCGTACCAGCCAATTATCAGTATCAGCCACAAACAGGTTGCCTGCTTTGTCAAAAACCAGCCCGCTGGGATAATAAAACTTAGCCAATTGGGCAGGCCCGTCCGCGTAGCCGGTTCCCTGTTCGTTGCCTGCATAAATACGTAATGACCCTCCTGCCATATTTATGGAAAAAATGCCGGTACCGCCTGATCGGTAAACAACGCCATTATGGTCCACTGCCAGGCCTAACACAGGGCCGTAAACACCAACTAACGGGCTCACAACCCCACCCGGGGTTATTTTATATAAAGTATTAAAATCTGCCAGGTACATGTTATTGTGCTCATCAATAGTAAATGCTTCCATTAACACGAAGGTGCCATTTTTATTTACCAGTGTTGTAACGGTACCATCAGGGGTGATTTTTCTTATCGATTTATAATAGCAGTCCGTAACAAACACATTGTCGGCGCTATCTACCACAACGCCCTGCGGGGTGCCAAAGCTGGCCGCACGGCCTTTGCCATCAGCGTAACCCAATTGGCCGCTGCCCGCAAAGGTTGTCACTACGCCTGCGGGCGTAACCTTACGGATCACATTGGCTTGCGGGTCGGGGGCATAGATATTACCTTTACTATCTGAAGCGATCGCCCACATACCATGGAAGGAGGCATTAACCCCAGTTCCGTCAACAACGGTATCGCGACCGCTGCCGGCCAGCGTGCTTACCGTCGCCGTATAAACATAAGTGAAAGCCGGGCCTACAACCGTATTGCTGCCAACAGTCAAACCAACTTTACCGGTGCCCGCGCCTTTTGGTACAGTGGCTGTAAGTGATGTAGTAGTAGCGGCTGTAACGGTACCAGGCTTACCGTTAAAGGTAACCTTATTGGCGGCCGGGTCGGTGCTGAAACCAGTGCCGGTAATAATGATATTGGCGTTATAAGCGCCTGAACTTTTGCTGATACCGGTTATCGATAAATTATTTTGTGAACCTGGGACATCCTGCGCTTTTTTACTGCACGAAATAGCGAATAGCAAGATCAACAGGCCAAACATCAATAACAAACTCTTTACATGGAACTTCATATCAGTGCAATTAAACCATTCGTAAAGTCCCAATATAAGCAAATTTGCTTTAATGGTATAAAGCGATGATTGTTAAGTTTAAATTAATATTTTAACTACCCCAATGGTGCATTGTGGCATCGGCAGATCATCATTCCGATTGATGCCACCGGCAGGCACCCTGTCAAAATTATCGGGTGTATTTTTACGCCTATCTACTTATGCGTTTGGGCGCCTTCTGCATACCAAAGGTGAATAGTACGGCGATAATTGCCGGTACAGCTAAGATAAAGATGGCTTGCTGAAATAATAAATAGCTTTTCGTTGGGTCAGTAATATCAGGAAGGATCTGATACGGAGAGTGGTTGGCCAGCAACGGCTTTCTTCTTCCTTCCACGGCGGCCCCAAACCTGGCCCATGTGGTAAACAGGAACTTCGTCGCCAAGCAGTTTACCCCAGGGTTTCAGGTCTTCTACCCTGTCGAAGATGATCTTTAGCACGGCCACAATCGGCAGCATTAAAAACATGCCGGCAATACCCCATAACAGGTTTCCTAAAAATACGGCCAGCAAAGATACCAGCGCGTTGATTTGCACTTTAATGGACACAAAACGCGGAAAAATTATGTTGCTGTCCACAAATTGAATAAGCAGGTAGGCTACTATCACTTCCACCTGTGCCGAATAGCCGTCTTTAGTAACTGTTGCAATGATAACCGGTAACAGAATGGCAACAAAACCGCCGATATAAGGCAAGATATTGATGATGCCGCCGATGACCCCTAATAAGATAGCATATTTAATGCCGATGACAAACAAGGCCAGCGAATTGAGCGACGAAACGATCACCATTTCCACCAGCAGGCCTACAATATAGCTTTGAATGGCTGATTTGGTTTGCGCAAGCACCTCGCCCACACGTTTGGAATGTTCTTCCAGGAATACCTCGTACAGGAAGTTAAGGATCAGGTTTTTATATAGCAGCAGCATAAACACATAAATGGGGATAATAAGCAGCAAACTGAGGGTACCAAACACGGTGCCCAAAATACTGGCGATAGCGGCCTGGCTGCTGTCAATGGCGTTTTTAAAAAATAACACCTGTTTTTGAATAGACACCCCGAACTTGAAACTGATCCAATGCTCCAGGCTGTCCGTCATCTGTCCGTACCGTACTTTTAGTATGGGGAAGGATTGCCCGAACTGGGCTACCTGGGTGCTCAGCAAATAGCCGATGAGCGCTGTGCAGCTGATACCGACTAATACCGTTAGCGTTACCGCCAGTGCACGCGGCATTTTAAAACGCAGTAAGCGGCTGTAAACAGGGTTAAGCAATACCGAGAACAGGACGGCAAAGGCAAAGGGTATTAATATTCCGCTCAGCAGGTTAAGAATGTTTACCAGGTAATATAAGCCGATAAGCACTGCGGTTGCTTTAATATAAAAAGGGTAGGGTTTTATAGTCATCTTCCGTGCTGAATTTTTTTTTAAATAGTAAGCTGATTGGGTTGTTTATTATATATAGCGCCGCATAAGCGAATCCCGAAGGACATTCCATCAACACCTTACCCAACAATTAGTTTTAAATTAAAAGCGTTACGCTATAATGGATGCGGGCCTTAAGCGGCGGCCTGTGAAGTGACGTTGCCCGCGATAACCGGCAGGCAGGCTGTTGAAATAATAATAGCTTGTTGTTTGAAGTCGCTGACGAGAGGCAAATTTGCATGCTCCCGTTCAAAAGGTAGTTGTCATTGCAATCATTGCTATCCGGCCGATTATGGCCGCTACCTAACAGCGAAAGCCTTCGGGCGTTTTTTAAAGTTCTTCATTACGCTATCATTAATGTCACAAAATCGATTTTAATTTATATTTTACAACCAACAACTACACTAAGTATGGCATCAGGTTTTTTTGCGGTTTTGGATGATATAGGAGCGTTGATGGATGATGTTGCGGTGTCAGCTAAAGTTGCAGCGGGTAAAACTACGGCCATATTAGGCGATGACCTGGCGGTGAACGCAGAAAAAGCTACCGGATTTTTATCTTCACGGGAATTGCCTGTGCTGTGGTCTATTACAAAAGGCTCTTTAGTTAATAAGCTTATTATTGTTCCTGTAGCTTTATTATTAAATGTGTTTTTCCCGGTAGCTATTAAAGCCATCTTAATTTCAGGCGGGCTTTATTTGGCATATGAGGGAGTTGAGAAAATAATAGAATACTTTTTTCATCGGTCAAAAGCAGGCCACCAGGTAGCTGCAACAAACGAATCAAATGCTAAGGATGCCGAAAAAGCAAAAGTTAAATCTGCTATAATGACCGACTTCATTCTTTCCATCGAGATTGTAATTATTGCATTGGGAACTGTTCTGGAAAAGGGCCTGGTCATACAGATCATAACTGTTTCGGTGATTGCGGTTCTGGCAACGATAGGCGTTTATGGCATCGTTGCGATTATTGTGAGAATGGATGATGCCGGCTATAAATTGATCAAACGTTTTCATAACAAGGGCTTTTTTTCAGCACTTGGTGTTTTATTAGTTAAATCGTTGCCTGTTATTATCAAAATTCTGGCCATCACCGGAACAATCGCATTAATTTTAGTTTCGGGCGGAATTTTCACGCATCATATTGCATATCTCCATCATATTTTTCCGGGCCTGCCGGCGGTCATCAAAAACGTTGCGTTTGGGTTAACTGCCGGACTAATGGTGGTAGCTGCGCTAACAGGCGGTAAAAAGATATTTTATACATTGAAGGGTAATTCTGCACCATAATAAACGCCGTCTCAACGCGCAGCACATACATCATCCCCGATCAACGTAAACAGTAAACCGTTGTGCAAAAACAAAACTCCTAATTAATTAGTATTTACTGTAACACCGCGGCCTGTACCGGCGTCTTATAGCTATGAAACTGAAACTTCTATTTTTTTAACCTTATTCACGCTCCTGTTATTCAACTTTTCAAGGGCGCAAACGGGCGGTAAAATAACCGGCTCAGTTTTGGATGAGGCCAAAAAGCCGCTTGATGGCGCAACGGTGATCTTACTTTTAGCAAAAGATTCTACAGTGATAAGCAGCCAGCTGGTTAACAGGGATGGCAGCTTTGCCTTTCAAAATTTAAAAGACAATACGTACCTGATAAGGGCCACCTATATCGGCTATAAAAATTACCAGGGCAGCAATGTGGTGGTGAGCGGGCAAAAGCCTGTTGATCTGCCTGCGTTTATTTTAACGGCAGCCGGGAAAACCCTGAATGAAGTAGCCGTAACCGCTAAAAAATCGTTCATCCAGCAAAAAATTGACCGTACGGTAGTTAATGTGGGCGCGCTGATCTCCAATACCGGCACCAATGCGTTGGAGGTGCTGCAAAAAACGCCCGGCGTGCAGGTAGATGCCGATGGTAATATCACCTTTAAAGGCAAAAGCGGTGTAATGGTGATGATAGACGATAAGCCTACCTATCTTTCGGCCGCCAACCTGGCTACTTACCTGCGCTCGCTGCCGGCTTCATCGCTTGACCAGATCGAACTGATGGATAACCCGCCCGCCAAATATGATGCCGCAGGTAATGCGGGCGTAATCAATATTAAAACCAAAAAAAATACCATCAAAGGCTTTCATGCAGTATTAGGGGGCAATTATGCCCAGGGCTTTTACGGCCGTAACAGCGAGAATGCCAACCTGAATTATCGGACAGGAAAGGTTAACCTGTTTGCTAACCTGGCCTATGATGAGGAGCACACCTGGCGACGCCTGGAAATAGACCGGGATTACCTGGATGCGAACGGGAACCGTACCTCGTCGCTAAAAGATATTTCCTATTTCAGGCCGACGAATTATAATACCAACATTAAAGCAGGGATAGACTTTTACGCATCGCCCAAAACCACCTGGGGCATAGTTTACACCGGCGATATCAGCCGCGACCACGACAACAGCCCCGTGTACAGCCTGCTGTATGGCCAAAACGGCGGTCTGGATTCAACCATTACCACCCTTAATACCTCCAGAAATAAATTTGGCAGCAACGGCATCAACCTTAACTATACCCATAAGTTTGATAGCCTTGGCAGGGAGCTCACTTTCGACCTGGATTATATCCGCGATATATCCGGCGGTAACCAACTTTTTGTAAACAATAGCTATTTACCGGATGGAACGTTAACCAATTCAACGACGCTGAATGATGATTTACCTTCTACCATCAACATTTATTCGGCAAAAGCCGATTATGCGCACCCGCTTAAAGGCAAGGCAAAACTGGAGGCCGGCATTAAAAGCAGCTATGTAAACACCGATAATGCCGCCAATTACTTTAACGTGGTTAATGGCGTAAACACCATAGATTACAGCAAAACCAACAGGTTTTTATATAAGGAGAACATCAATGCAGCTTATGTTAACTTCAATAAAAACTTCGGCCGGTTTGCCATACAAACGGGCCTGCGGGTAGAGAATACCAATGGCGACGGGCACCAGCTGGGTAATGCACAAAGGGCCGATTCCTCATTTGTAAATCATTATACCGACCTGTTCCCAACGGCATATTTTTCCTATAACCTGGATACGGCGGGTCATAACGTGCTGGTTGCATCGTATGGCCGCCGTGTGGGACGGCCGAATTACGGGAGTTTAAACCCTTTTACTTTTTTTGTAGATGAGTTTACGCAATTCTCCGGAAACCCCTTCCTTAAGCCGCAGTTTACCGATAATTATAAACTGGCCTACAGTTTTCGCAGCCTGTTTACCATCGCCCTGGCCTATAATTATACTGCCGATGTGCAGGGCGAAACGATTCATAGAAACGGCGATGTATTTATCAGCACCCAGGGCAATATCGGGCAACAAAAAACGCTGGATCTTTCGGTCAATACCAACTTTCAGCCAACTAAATGGTGGTCGGTTAACCTGTATGCCGAGGTATATAAAAATACCTACCAGGGCGCATTTTATACCGGCTATCTTAACCAGTCGCAGGTCACGGTATCAGGCAACGGCAATAATCAGTTTACCCTATCACCCACCTGGAGTGCAGAGTTAAGCGGTTTTTTTGATACCGGCGGCACTTACGGACAGTTTGTCACTTTGCCCAAAGGCATGCTTAACGCAGCCATTCAGAAGAAGATATGGAACAACAAAGCCACCATCAAGCTAACCATGCAGAATATTTTGCAATCCTTTAGCCCGAGCGGTACCATTACCAATATTGCGGATGCCAGGGCAAGTTTTCACAATACATTGGATACACAGGTGGCAAGGCTTGCATTTACCTATAGTTTCGGTAAATCAGCCAATACCCCTCAAAAACGCGAAACCGGCGGGGCGGATAGCGAACAGAGCAGGGCGCATTGATTATAGGACCCATTAATATATCTCAATTAAAAAGCCGTTCAATGAAGTACTAAATAGTTTTTTATTTTTCTTTTGATAATTTAGCGAAACTGTGTTTAAGATGAAACAAAGTTTAAATGTCAAAATATCCGGATATTAAAAATAAGGAACTAGTTGGTACATATCCAGCGCTGGTTAAATCAGGAGGAGGTTATGTTTGGGACGCGGTGTTGGAGTACCGGGTTTGGTGTCACCCGCATGCAGGAGCTCCTGACACCGAAGATGGTGACGACTATTATTATGTTTTTGATAATTACGAGGAAGCTCTCGAGTTTTCGGACGAGAACCCCGGTACAGAAGAGCCTCTGGCGCTTATTCTGCAACGAGAATACATTGATGAACCCGAACCGGGTAAATATGTACACATTAAGGAAGAGCGATTGACTGAATGGCCCGTTGAGTTTCTTGGCCGCCCCAGAAGAAATGAAAATACAATCCCCGACTTTTTGTCGCCAGACGCGCCGGGTAACAGGTTAGAGATATTACGAGGCTTGGCTTGATTTTACATGAAAAGATTGGCTTTTTGATGAAGGCTCAGTAATAAATATCTCTATTTTTAAAAAGTATTTTCTATTTGAGATGACAAGATGAAGTTTCACAAATATTTTTGGCTTTTAACTATAGCTTTCACGCTGTCGTTCTTGTCCAAAGCCCACGGGCAGCAGCACGTATTACATGATTCAACGTCAAGGTTAGATCACATCCAAAAAACCGGAATTTTACGAATAGGCATCCCCGGTGATTATGCCCCTTTTGCAATGAGCAAAGGCGATTCGCTTTATGGCGCCGACATCAAAATGGGCCGCGCGCTGGCTTCAGCCATGGGTGTTAAGCCGGTATTTGTAAAAACGAGCTGGGCAAACCTGGCTAAAGATATGCGGAACGATTCCTTCGATGTTGCCCTCGGAGGGATCAGCATTACACCTGAACGGGCTGCCATGGCAAGCTTTTCTGTTTCTTATCACTCGGGTGGAAAGACTTTTCTTTGCCGGAGAGCAGACAGTGCCCGGTTCTCGATGCCGGACGCCGTAAATAAACCTGGCGTCCGTTTAATCGAAAACAAAGGCGGAACAAATGAATCAGTAGCGCGCTCGTTATTTCCCGCAGCGACCTTACAGATATTTCCCGATAACATTGGGATTTTCAACGAGATAGTAGTCGGCCATGCCGATGTAATGGTAACGGATGATACCGAGGCCGATTTGAAGACCCTGCAATACCCTCAGCTTTGCCGTAGCTTTGCAGGGACGATAACTAAAAGCGATAAGGCAATGTGGATTCACAGCGATGTCGAATTAGTGAGTTTTGTAAATAACTGGTTGCAGAAGGAACTTGCCACAGGGTTACCACAGCAATGGTTAAAGGAGGGGATGTTACCAGGTAATTGAGCTGTGGCAGAGCGCGATAACAATTTCAGCAGGTACCTTTTTTAAATATATTAAACTGTTTATACTGCATTGATTGACAGTTTTTAAAATGTAAATTTGTATTCCCCACATTGGCCTGTTAGTGAAAAAAATTGCCGTATACCTATTTATAGTACTCCAAATAGGAGTAACTAACTCGCTGATGGCGAGCGATGGCCGGCATTACTATACTATTACCGGAAATTATATCACTGCACCTGCAGCTACCATTTTTTGTGCTACCGGAAACCCAGGGAATATCATCGGCAGTACACCATCTGATGGAAGCGGCGTTTATACCTATCAGTGGCAAACATCTACCGATAGTGTTAATTTTACCACCGTTTCGGGCGTCAGCAGTATTGATTTTGCTCCTACGCAAATCAGTCAAACCACCTGGTACAGGCGGCTGGTAACTTCGGGTAGTGATACTGCCACATCGATAAGTAATATAGTTGTAATAACAATCTCTCAGCCAGTTACCAATAACACGATAACAGCACCCGCAGTTATCACATTTAATGCACCTTCCGTTCCCGGAGTTGTTGCAGGCAATACTCCATCAGGTGGCAGCACCTATACTTACCAATGGCAAATTTCTACTGACGACCTTAATTTCACTGATCTAAGCGGAGCTACAGGCAAGGATCTTGCAAATCCACCCTTATTAAACCAAACTACTTATTTACACAGGGTCGTTACATCGGGAGCGTGTACTACACCTGTAATAAGCAATACGGTGAAAATAATTGTGGAAATACCGGTTACCGGCAATACTATCGTTGCGCCATCTGTAACAGGGTTTTGTTTGACTGGCGATCCGGACGTAATAACCGGCGGCACGCTTTCCGGGGGGAATGGAACTTATAGTTATCAGTGGCAAAGCTCGACAGATAGTATTCATTTTACTACCATTGAAGGGGCAAATAGCACCAATTTTGACCCTCCGCCGGTCAGCCAAACAACCTGGTACCGTCGGCTTGCATTTTCAGGGCCGCCGGGCGCAGCTTCAGCTACAGTAGATGCCAATAGCCTTGACTTTTTTTTAATAGGAGGCCAAAGCAATGCCTTTGGTACGGGACGTCTTTCACTGCAAACACCCATTCCCGCAGGTATTTGCTGGGAATATGTCAAAGGCGCGTTTGTGCCCGTCACCAACCAGGCAATCAACACCGGCAATACTGGTTCAATGTGGGCAGCTTTTGCTGTTGCTTATTATAACAGAACCGGCCGGAAAGTATGCCTTGTACCGGCATCCGTTGTTTCTTCGTCGCAAGTTGCCTCTATTGATGATGGCAGCGGGAACTGGGATGTAACTGGAAATTTAGTCGCCAATGCTGTTTTATTATTAAATAAGGGAGTGGCTGCTGCACAAAATGCCGGCTGGACCACCCAGGTTAAAGGTGTTTTGTGGGACCAGGGCGAACGGGATAGTAACAATATAACACTGGGAAATATTACGATAGGGATGTACCGGGAAGCTTTGCAGAATTTGATCGCCAATTTCAGAACCAGGATCGCCAATAACAGTTTGCCTTTTTATATTTTCAGAGTAGCCAATAGTACAACGGGTGGGTTGCAGGTACAGGCAACACAGGAGGCTATCGGAAAATCGGACCCCAATACCATGGTTGTATTCAGGGACGCTAATGATTTTACTGAAGCCAATGGGTTTCTCAATCCTGTTAACCCCGTGCATTATACACAGGCAGGATATAACCTGGCGGGGCAAATTGGAGGCGATAATGGAGGTGCTTACACGGTACCTGTTTTTAGTAACGTTATCAAAATAAATATTTCAAACCAGGAGATCCCGGTTTTGGTTGATACCCTGATACAAATCAACAGTGGCAACCCGGCCACCCTGGCCGTTGCTTCGCCTAATAGTAATAATGAATATAACTGGTATGATTCTTTGGACACAACTACCGTTGTGTTTTCCGGCCCTACATTTATAACCTCCCCTATAACCGCAAATAAAACCTATTTTGTTCAGGCAGTAAACGGAGCCTGCGGGATATCACCAATAGTTGCTGCTCGGGTAAGTATTATTAATGGGCTTGACAGCCTTAGGTTAAGCACAGGTACATTAAACCCAATTTTCCGGACAGGGATATTTAGTTATAATGCATCGGTTGACAATTCGGTAACCTCTTTCACATTAACCCCGGTTATCAACGATCCTGCGGCAACTATTGCTGTTAATGGCAGCCCGGTAGAAACGGGCACCTCATCGGCAGATATTCCATTGGTCGTTGGTCCCAATCCGGTAAATATTACGGTAACCGCGGTTGACGGTACAATTAAAACATACACACTGGTCGTAACCAGGAAACTTTCTGCAAATGCAAATCTTTCAGATTTTCAATTATACAGCGGCACTATATCGCCGGCGTTTGCAGCGAATGCTACCAGCTATACCGCATCAGTAGGTTATGATGTTTCAGGTGTTAAATTAAGTGTAACTGCAGATGATGCAAATGCAACAATAGCCGTTAACGGCATTTCCATGATGACAGGTGCGGGATCAATAGACATCCCTTTATCTTTCGGTCAAAATTCCGTTGCTGTTACAGTGACAGCAGCAGACGGGTTAACTACGAAAACATATGCATTGTTGATAACACGGGCCGGAGCATCTGTGAATGCAAGACTTGCAGACTTGACCTTAAGTACCGGAACTTTAACGCCGGTTTTTGTAACTACAAAAACCAGTTATGCAGCATCAGTAATTAATAGCATAACCTCAATTACTGTTACCCCAATTTCAAGCGACAACACAGCAACAATTTCCGTAAATAATATACCGGTGATATCAGGCATGCCGTCAACAGCAATTCCATTAAATATTGGCCCGAATATTATTAATATAACCGGAACAGCGCAAGATAAAACTACTACCTTAACCTATACCCTAACCGTTAACCGTGCAGTAGCGGCAAATGCCAACCTTGTTGCACTCCATTTAAGCGCGGGTACGCTTTCGCCGATTTTTTCAACGGCTACAACCGGCTATACTACGTCCGTTCCCAATACCATGGCCTCCATTACTGTGATACCTATTGCCGCCGACATAAATGCTGCAATAAAAATAAATAGTGTGACAGTAATATCTAACCAGGCTTCGACCCCCATTCCTTTAAACATTGGCCCAAATAGCATTAGTATAACGGTAACCGCACAGAATGGAACCACGGAAAAAACATATTCGGTAGTTGTAAGCAGGCTTCCTTCGGCAAATGCAGGCCTTGCTGGAATTACATTAAGCAATGGGGTAATAACGCCCGTTTTTTCAACATCAAAATACAGCTACACGGCATCTGTACCTTATAATGTAAGTTCAGTAAAATTGACAGCCACGGGTAGTGATACGACGGCGATGATAACCGTAAATGGAACCCAGGTGCAGCCTGGCACCGCGTCACCTGATATCCCGTTATCTGTGGGGCCAAACACAATCGCCACTACGGTTACAGCCCAGGATGGGATCACTATTAAAACTACTACGCTACTTATTTCCAGGGCTGCACCATCTTCAAATGCAAGCCTTGCAAACCTTAAAATTAGCAGCGGTACCTTAACACCGGTTTTTTCGGCAGCCAAATTTCCTTATACTGCAACAGTGGCCTACTCGGTGGGGTCAATAACAATAACACCAACCGCAAGCGATACAACGGGAAATATTAAAGTTAATGGACTTGCCGTGATATCCGGTACCGCGTCAGCTAGCGTCCCGCTTTCAATTGGCCAAAACGTGATCACGATAACAGTGGTCGCCCAGGATGGAATTACAGCGAAGACCTATACAGTTGCGATAACCAGGCTCGCGCCATCTGCAAATGCCGCGCTTTACATCCTTCGTTTAGGTTCTGCGGCACTTTCGCCCCTTTTTGCGCCAGCAACAACAGCCTATTCAGCTTCGGTCGCCAATTCGGTTGCCTCAACAACAATAACCCTTGTAACTACTGATGCAAACGCTACTGTAACAATTAACGGTGTTCCGGCAAAATCAGGTACGGCATCGGCCCCTGTTCCTTTAAACACCGGGCTGAATACCATTACCGTTACGGTAACCGCACAGGATGGCATAACGGTAAATACCTATACTATTACAGTAACCAGGCTTGCTTCGGTCAATGCAAGTCTCGCGGGGCTTACATTAAGCAACGGCACGTTAACACCGGTTTTTACAGCGACGAGGTTTGCATATACAGCTTTAGTACCCTACGCCGTGAACTCAATTGCCGTCGCCTCAACCGTCGCTGATACCACGGCAACAATAGCAGTAAACGGCACGCCGATGCAATCGGGTATACCAACGGCTTTTATGCCATTATTCGTTGGTGCTAATACCGTTACCGCCGCCGTTACGGCCCAGGATGGGATAACAATTAAAAAGTATACTATCATCGTTACCAGGGCTGCGCCATCCACTAATGCGAACCTAATCAGCCTTACGTTAAGCAATGCTACATTGACGCCTGTTTTTGCGTCCGGACGGGTAGCATATACAGCGAAAGTGCCATTTACGATAAGTTCGTTAACGCTGGTGCCAACTGCTGGCGACGCTACAGCAACAATAACAGTTAATGGTGCCGCAGTACCATCAGGCACAGCGGCACCGGCAATTGCTTTGTCCGTAGGTACAAATACTGTTACTACAACTGTTACTGCGCAGGACGGGATAACAACCAAAGCGTACACCGCAGTGATAACGCGAGCGGCTCCATCCGCAAATGCAAGCCTTGCCGGCATGGTATTGAATGTTGGGACATTAACCCCTGCTTTTGCGCCCGGACGGTTTGCCTACACGGCAGCAATAGCTTATACCGTTGCCTCAGTTAACGTGACCCCAACCGTTAGTGATGCGACGGCAACAATAACAGTTAACGGCTTGCCTGTACTTTCTGGTATGGCATCTGCGGTAGTTCCATTGTCTATCGGCTCAAATACGATCAATATAGTGGTTGCTGCCCAGGACGGAATAACAACGAAAACTTATACGGTAATATTAACGAGAGCCGGGCCTTCAGAAAATGCCGGGCTTGCCAGTTTGGCCTTAAGTACGGGGACGCTGACGCCGGTTTTTGCAACAACAAAAACCAGTTATGCCTCCTTTGTAGCTAACAATGTAACGTCGATAGCTTTTACACCAACAGTAAGCGACTCTACGGCAACAGTAATGGTAAACAATATGCCGGTAAAATCAGGCACGTCATCTACAGCGATTCCTTTAATAGTTGGCCCCAATATTATTAACGTGACAACACAGGCCGAGGATGGCGTTACCACAAAAACCTATGCGGTAACTGTAACCCGTGTAAAAAGCTCAAATGCTAACCTTGTTTCGCTTCAATTAAGTTCGGGGACGTTATCGCCGGTTTTTTCGGCTACAACAACCGGCTATGCGGCTTCTGTGGCCAATGCTGTTGCTGTAATGACGTTGACACCGGCAACCGCGGATACAAATGCGACCATAACAATAAACAATATACCTGTAAAATCAGGCCTTGCGTCAGCTCCTGTTCCTTTAGCCGTTGGATCTGATACTATTGTAATAAAAACAACTGCACAAAATGGAACAACATCAAAAACATATACTTTGATTATTACCAGGGCAATGCCGGCTGCAAACAGCATTTATGTGCCGGTAAGTGTTGTAGATCCGTTTGATAACCAGCAGCTTTCGGATCTAATAAAAATACATCAGGCAGTATCACCAAACGGGGACGGTATTAATGATTTTTTGATGATCGACGGAATTACTGCTTACCCTGATAATAAATTAACGATCATGAATAAAGCCGGAGAAGTAATTTTCGAGACGATTGGATACGACAACATTACAACGGTTTTTGACGGGCATTCCAATAAAAATGGCAAAAAGCAACAATCCGGCACATATTTTTACCTGTTAGAATATAAAGTAGGTGATGTCGCAAAGCGCAAATCTGGTTTTTTAATTCTTAAATGGTAAATAATAGGTCAGGTTTGGGATCTGTATTATCACGTCGCTGCGCGCACAACACGTTCTCTTTTACTGTTCCGTTTTTTGTAGCTTTGCACCAGAAGTGTTTTCCGCTTCCTTAATTTAACCAATGTCAGCTGTTCCAACACAAACCCCCGCCGAAAAAGAAAACCTGCATCCCCGCAACTCGCACCGGCAAGGGTATGATTTTAAGCTGCTGATGAAAGGTACGCCCGAACTGCGCCGCTTTGTTAAGCTGAACCAGTTTGATGCGGAATCCATTAATTTTAGCGACCCGGATGCGGTGAAAGTGCTCAATAAGGCTTTACTAAAACAGTTTTACGGCATTAATAAATGGGATATCCCGGCAGGTTATCTTTGCCCGCCAATACCGGGCAGGGCAGATTATCTCCATTACGCCGCTGACCTGTTAGCCGAAATAAATAATGGCGAAATCCCCCGGGGTAAAAAAATAAATGTGCTGGACATTGGCGTCGGCGCTAATTGCGTGTATCCCCTGATTGGCGCCAGTGTGTACAGCTGGCGGTTTGTGGGCACAGATATTGATCCGGCGGCCATCAGGGCGGCCAAAGAGATTCTGGCAGCAAACGAAGGCTTTAAGGATAAGATCATCTTCCGTTTACAAACTAATAAAGCAAATATTTTTAAAGGAATTATTAAAGAAGGCGAGGGTTTTGATATTACTATCTGTAATCCCCCCTTTCATGCATCCCTACAGGAAGCACAGCTGTCCGCAGCTACCAAATGGAAAAAATTGGGGATCGCTAAGCAAAACGCAGCCTTAAATTTCGGCGGACAGAAAACGGAGCTATGGTGTTATGGCGGCGAAGCCGGATTTATACGCCGCATGGTGGAGCAAAGCGCCCTTGTGGCAAAGCAATGTTTGTGGTTCTCGACCCTGGTTTCCAAAAAAGATACGCTCCCTGTTATTTATAAAGCACTGAAAGCAGTAAACGCGCTGGATGTAAAAACCATCAGCATGATGCATGGGCAAAAAACCAGCCGCATAGTGGCCTGGACATTTTTAACCCCGCCTGAACAAGCCGATTGGCGAAAGACCTACTGGTAGGAGACCTGTATCCGGCAATTTTTACGCAACGCTATTATTTGAATTTTGCAAACATGAGATTGATATTTGCAAACAGCTAGCCTGGTTTTTGCTGCATCTTTGTATCATAAAAAGATTAAGAAAATGAAACTATCAAACAACAAAATACTGATCACCGGCGGTGCAAGCGGCATTGGGCTGGGGCTTACTGAAAGATTTATACAGGAAAACAATACTGTAATTGTTTGCGGCAGACGGGAATCGGTTTTAAAAGAAGTTGCTGAAAAACATCCATCAGTAATCACCAAAGTGTGCGATTTAGGTGTTGAAGAGGAGCGCGTTGAATTATACAATTGGGTTGCCGAAAACCATCCCGATTTAAATGTACTGGTAAACAACGCGGGCATACAACAATGGATGAATATCAGCGATGATAATTTCTTCCAGCGTGCTAAAGATGAGATCATCACAAACATTGAAGCACCCGTTCACCTAACCGGTCTTTTCAGCAAATTGCCGTCTTTGAACACGATCATCAATGTGAGCTCAGGCCTGGCTTTTGTGCAGTTTGCCAAAGTGCCGGTATATTGTGCCACCAAAGCATTCTTTCATTCATTTACGCTGTCATCGCGCTATTTACTAAAAGCAAAAAACATAGAGGTGATCGAATTGATCCCGCCTGCGCTTAATACTGATCTTGGCGGCAAAGGTTTACATGATACACAACCTCCGGTAAGCGCTTTTGTCGACGCCGTTTTTGAGCAATTAAAGGAAGGCAAAACTGAAATTACATTTGGCTTTAGCGCAGCAATGGCTAATGGAACACATGAGGAAATACAGGCTGCTTTTAACCGGTTGAATCCCGCTTAATAACAATAAGGAAAAAAAAATAAACTTTTTGCGCGTGGTAAAATGGGGGCAATCGGCCTGTTTTTGTGTTTAAATGGCTTATAATTGCAGGTAAACAATTTTGCCGCTTATGCTAAACAACAATGCACGGGTAACTAAATTAAAAAACCGTTTTTTTTTGAAAAAGTATTGGCTTGTGGTATTGGTATTGGCGGGCGTAAGCCCGGTTTTATCGTTTACAACTACAGTCAGGCATCCTGGTATACTTGCGAAAGGTATTGATCACCCTAAAATAGTGAACATTGTAAATTTTATCCGGCTGCTGGAACCCCGGGATCCGAAGATCACCGAAGACGTACTTTATCAAACCGTTGTAAAACAGGTAGCGATCATGAAAAAGTACAAACTCGGCGGTACTTTTTTATTGCAATACGATGCCCTGCTCGATCCCCGTTATCAAAAATTGTTAAAAAGTTTGCCGCGGGACTCCTGCGAAATTGGCGCCTGGTGGGAAATTCCGCAACCGCTGGTGGAGCGGGCCGGTTTAAAATGGCGTGGCCGTTACCCCTGGGACTGGCGGGCCAACATTGGTTTCTCTACAGGATATAGTCCGGCAGAGCGCGAAAAACTTGCCGATGTGTATATGCGTGATTTCAGGAAGATCTTTGGATACTACCCCAAATCAGTTGCCTCGTGGTTTATTGATGCCCATACGCTTAATTATATGTATCAAAAATATCATATCGTAGCATCAGCAAATTGCAAAGACCAATACGGTACGGATGGGTACACTTTATGGGGCGGCTACTGGAACCAGGCGTATTATCCCAGCAAAATTAATTCATACATGCCTGCCCAGGACGAGGCAGGGCAGATCCCCGTTCCCATTTTCAGGATGCTTGGCAGCGACCCTGTAAGGCAGTATGATAATGGCCTGGGCAGCGCCAGGCAGGGCGTTACCACCCTTGAACCCGTATATGAGCATGCCGGAGGTGATTCTACCTGGGTTAACTGGTTCTTTAAAGAATTTACCAGGGGCGCTTCAATGGAATTTGCGTATACCCAGGCCGGACAGGAAAATTCATTTACCTGGGACGCCATGGCCAAAGGGTTTGAAATTCAAATGCCGCTAATAGCCAGGCTAAAGGCTGAACACAAAATAAAAGTGGAAACGCTGGCTGCTTCGGGAATGTGGTTCCGAAAAAAATATAAAGTAACGCCGGCAACATCGGAAACGGTAACCAAAGATATTGACGGCGGTAACCGGAAAACAGTTTGGTTCGACAGCCGGTTTTACCGGGCTAATTTGCTTTGGGAAAACAATACCCTTAAATTCAGGGATATTCATTTATTTAACCAAAAATTTCCTTCCGTTTACGAAACAAATGCAGCCACTTCAAACGAATGTACCTTTTTTACGTTGCCTTTGGTTGATGGCTATATCTGGAGTTCGGCGGGGAAGATTGCGGGCCTGCAATTTAAAGCGATAAAAGATGGAAAAGAAATATTGCTGGAAGGAAAAGACCCGGTAGTAGAGGATGCCACACCCGGAAAATTAAAGATTTCGTGGCCCTTAACATCTTTTGCCGCTGTCCTTAAAATAGCGTTAACGGAGCAGGAGTTAAAAATTACGGTTTCAGGTAATAATACGATTGATTGGTATCTCGACCTCGCAACCGGCCCGAACGCCAGTTTGCCATTTAAAAAATCTCAGCTCATGAGGTCGCCGCCGTATTTGAAGGGATGAAGTATAAGGCGATAGCAGTTAGAGGCTCATTCTCAGTTCCGCTTAACGGTGCGGTTTTTAGAATGAACCCTGAAAACAATACCCTGGTGTTAAAGTTATAACAACAAGTTAAATTATATTACTGATTTTCAATAAAATCGACATATTTTAATTGGAAGTTTAAAGGGTAATTTTAGGTGTATCCGGGTTTTAATTCTCGTTTATATGTCCTAATATTGCCACCTTAAAAAAGGTTAAATAAATACTATGATATCAAAAGAAGAAATTTTTGGGTACACACCCGATCCAAAATATAATAAAGCAGTTGCCTACTTCTCTATGGAGTTTGCTATCGACCAGGCGCTAAAGATCTATAGTGGGGGTTTAGGGTTTTTAGCGGGTTCGCATTTACGAAGCGCTTACGAATTAAAACAAAATACGGTTGGTATAGGCATGTTGTGGAAATATGGTTATTATGATCAGTTTCGCGACATGAACGCCGATATGAAACCGATGTATGTTGAAAAGCAATACGCTTTTTTGCAGGATACCGGCATTATGTTCACTGTGCCGGTGCATGATTCCCCTGTACATGTAAAGGCCTATCTGTTAAAGCCCGAAACATTCGGTTCGGCGCCATTATTTTTGCTGACGACCAACCTGAACGAAAATGATGAAGCTTCCCGTTCTATTACTTATCGCCTGTATGATTCAAATGAAGCAACCCGCATAGCCCAGTCCATTATATTAGGTATCGGCGGCGCCATGTTGCTGGATATACTGGGATTGGAGCGGGATATTTACCATATGAACGAGGGCCATTCGCTGCCCCTGAATTTTTACCTGTATTCAAAATTTCAAAATCTGGATGAGGTTAAAAAGAGAGTGGTATTTACCACCCACACACCCGAAGCTGCCGGTAATGAATCGCACCGCTATGACCTGTTAAAAGAGATGTCGTTTTTTTATCACTTGCAGTCGCATGAGGTAAAACACATCTTAGGGATGGAGGGCGATTACCTTAACTACACGGTTGCTGCCTTAAAATTTGCGCATAAGGCCAATGGCGTATCAAAAATGCATGCCGAAGTGGCCAGGGATATGTGGAAGGATAATAAAGGGATCTGCGATATTATAGCAATTACCAACGCGCAAAATAAAACCTACTGGAAAGACGAAAAGCTGGAAATAGCGTTGGCCGGTAACTCAGATGCCGCCATTGCAGCCCGAAAAAAGGAAATGAAAAAAGATCTTTTTAAAGTGGTGGCTGACCAATGTGGTAAAATATTTGATGAAAATGTGCTCACTATTGTTTGGGCGCGGCGTTTCGCCGGTTACAAACGCGCCGACCTGATGATGCGCGATTGGGACAGGTTCATCAAAATGATATTTAACAGTAAGCACCCGGTACAGGTGATCTGGGCAGGTAAACCATATCCTGAAGATTTTGGGGCGATAGAGCAGTTTAACCAGATCATCCGCAGGGCCAAACCACTGGCCAATTGTGCAGTGCTCACCGGGTATGAGCTCGGCCTTTCGGCACTTGTAAAAAAGGGTTCAGACGTTTGGCTGAATAACCCGAGCATGTACCGTGAAGCTTCGGGTACCAGCGGAATGACTGCGGCGTTTAATGGCAGTATCAACCTTTCATTGCCCGATGGATGGGTGCCTGAATTTGCCGTCGACCAGGTAAATAGTTTTGTAATACAACCGGCAACACAAGGCCTTTGGAATGATGAAACTAATCATATTGAGGCTAACAACCTGATGGATGCGCTTGAAAATGTGGTGTTGCCAATGTACTATGAAGATGAAAAGAAATGGCATGCCATTATACGAAAAGCGGCAACTGATATAGTGCCTGAATTCGACTCGGGCCGTATGGTGGATGAGTATTACGGAAAAATGTATAACTAAGCTAAACTATAAATTGAAGGAGCCTTTGGTCGGAAGATCAAAGGCTTTTTTTTGCTTTCAAAAATTGATATATACCCGGCCAGCCTCCGGGAAACTGAAAAGATTTAAAACCGGGGGACACCCTTTTGCCTTTTATTTATGATGGGCATCAGTTTTATCGCTGCCCGCTATCATATTAAAACAAGCTTTATTAAAGTACTTTGTATCGAAAAGCAATGTTGTTTTTATGACGCCGGTTTTTATTATCCTGGTGGCACATGCCGTTTAAACCCTTAACAACTAACTCATGCGAATTGCCTGCATCTCTATACTGGTTGTTATTTTTTCCTTAAAAGTCTCGGCGCAAAGTGCCGGGCTTAGCGGAATCATTTCTGATGATAAGGGTAATCATATCACCTTTGTTTCGGTTTGGGTAGATAGTATCCACAAAGGCACTTTTACAAATGAAGAGGGTGCTTACCGCCTGAATTTAGATCCGGGTATTTATACCGTCGATTTTCGCTCACCTGGTTTTTTACCTTTAGTGAAAACAATAAATATTGAACGCAGCCCGGTCACCCTTGATATTCAGTTATCGCGCGTAGCAGGCACCAACCTTTCGGTTGACAATGCAGATGCTATTATTAGCCAGGTAATAGCCCGGCAAAATATCCCGGGTAAACCTGCTGCATATTCAGGTACACTTTATTCGCGCGAATTGCAGCGGTTAACCGCTGTGCCAAAAAAATTAATAAAAAATATAGTGGCTTATCAAATGCACATGAGCCCCGACAGAAAGGGTATTATTAACTTTTCGGAATCACTGGCATCTTTTAAAATACCGTCAAAAAATTATGATGGATCACAAATAACCGCGGGTATCATTACTAAAAATAGCCGGGATATTTTCAATTTCAATAAGGTGCCCGAGTTGCACATCGATTTTTATCAAAATAATTTATACCTGAACGGGTTTAATGAACATGCCTTCATCTCGCCATTATCAGCCCGGGCCATAAAATACTACCGGTACAAATTAATAGCGCAGTTTACTGATCACAGCTATTTGATCGACAAGATCAGCGTATCGCCTATGCGAAAAGATGAGCATCTGTTTAGCGGCACAATTTATATTGTTGATAAAGAATGGTTGCTGTACGCAGCCGAACTGCGGCTGTCGCTTGATGCCCATATTGATTTTATTGATTCAGTTAGTATTCATCAGCAATATGTACCGGTGGCTGATGGCAACTGGCTAACCCAGGCCATGCAGTTTAATTATTACGGCAATTTTTTAGGTTTTAAATATTCGGGCCTATTACTGCATGTATACCAGGATATTCACCCGGATACCCTAAAGAAGGAAAGCGATGTGGCGAAGTTTTATTATCCTGTTAAAGATTACCGGAAAGACAACCGGTTCTGGGAGCAAAACAGGCCGCTCATACTTACCCATGGCGAAGAAAAGCTTTATACTATGGGCAAACCTGCTGCAGGTTTCCAACCAAATACCGCCTTAACCGATTCCCTTCAGCGCGAGAACAACCGCTTCAGGCTATTACCTTATTTGCTTTGGGGGTATACCATTAGTAATTACAATAACAGTACATCAATTTCAATTCCATCACCTTTCAATACTTTCTTTTATAATACAGTAGAAGGCTGGGGTGCCGACTTTAAAGTTAAATATACCCACATATACGAAAGGCAAAAAAACCTTTCTATTATACCCAATATAAGGTATGGGTTCGCAGATCACCAATTTAATGCCAATGTGCTCGCTAATTATGTATACAACTCCTTCCGCAAGGCTAATGTTTACATGCGTGCCGGCACAGATTTTCTTGATCTTAACAATACCGGGTCGTTAAGCTTATTCCTAAATTCTTTAAGCACCCTGTATTTTGGGAACAACTATCTTAAACTTTACCAGTCGAGGTTCGTTATGGCGGGGACGAGCGGAGAAATTGCAAATGGCGTTTTATTAAACGGGGAGTTCGAATATGCAAACAGAAATTCGTTATTTAATACCACCACGCATACCTTTAACAGGGACAGTGTAGCTATTACGTCAAATAACCCGATTGATCCCAATTCCAAAACACCTTTGTTTCCGCATTACCGTGCGCTAACCCTTCGCGGATCGGTCACATTCACATTTAATCAGCAATACGCAATAACGCCCGAAGGTAAATTTATTTTGGCACCTAAATACCCCATTTTGAGGCTAAATTACCGTAAGGGTATACCTGCGTTCGGATCAGTTGCGGATTATGATATGGTTTCGGCCGACGTCTTCATGAACGGGTTAAAAATGGGGATTTACGGGTACAGCGCATTTTTATTTTCCGCCGGTAAATTTTTAAACACCCGGAACCTTTATTACCCGGATTATTACCATTTTCACGGCGGGCAAAGTTTTTTTTATGATGCCTCATCCGGTGGCTTTCATTTTTTAAATTACTATACCTACAGCACCGATAAAGCTTTTTTTGAAGCACATGCTGAACATAATTTTACCGGGATATTATTCAGCCGTGTTCCGCTGATCAAAAAACTTCACCTTGAAGAGATCATAGGAGGCTCTTATCTTGCCCAGGGAACCCTGCCTGCATATCAGGAAGTTTACGTAGGCGTAAAACGAACATTAATAAGGCTGGATTATGGCCTGGCTTTTGGCAAGTTCACCAAACTTATCCAGGGTTTCAGGCTTACTTATAATTTCCCTGGTCTTTAAAAGGCTTAAACCGTATTATTTATATCGTTTATAACTTCTTTGCGCTTCCATATCCTGAAATTTAACCTGAATTTCTTCCTTTGGATAAGCGAACGCCAGTCAATAAATAAAACTGCACCAACTAAAAAGAGCCCAAGCACCAGGCTGGTTATTGATTGCCATGAAAAGCCGCCTTTCATGATAGATTCAATATTTTCAGAGGCATATTTCCCCAAATGGACGGTAATGGCATCACTGGTAAATTTGCCAACCAAAAAAGCGGGGATAATATAAATGCCTTTAATCCGGGCCATGCCGCTGGCCAAAAATAAGGGGGTGGTAGGCAGGGGGAGTAAAGTATAAGCAAGTATAGCCATCTGGCCCTTCCATCCGTTTTCCTTCATTTTTTCGCCCAAAAACTGTACGTCGTCATTTTTTGATTTTTTAAATATCCTGCCCGCCAGGAAAGGAATGTATAAGGTAAGAATATATCTTCCAAGGATTGACCCGATAACGCCGATGACGATAACCAGCCATATATCTAACCCGAATTCAATCTGGAGGAAAACCATAATGGTAAAAGCCGGCGGAAAAGGTATGGGTACCACATCAAATAAGAATGATCCCAAAAAAACCAGCATGTATTGCCACCACATATTTATATATATAAAAAGCTAAGATACTAAACCAAATCCGTTGTTAAATGATACAGATCATCCGGGTATTTGAGCTAAGTCACATAGTTGGCCCATTTTGACAGCCCTCCCGGGCGATCTTATTTTCTTTTTACGGCCAATTTAAAAAGTTCACCCCTGTGCCTTGATAAGTGACCAAAGTCACTATTATTCATGACGCTGTACACATAAAACGGGTTGTGCTTTATATAAATTTATATTATGAATGATATTACTTACCCTCCTAATCTCAGGAGCCACGGAGAGGGTACAGGTCCGGTTAGAAAGCAGCACCCTGTTTATACAGACCTGTTACCTCCATGTAATAAAATATGCCCGGCCGGCGAAAATATCCAGGCCTGGTTGTCATTGGCCCAGGGTGGAAACTTTGAAGCCGCATGGCAGGTTTTGATGGCCGATAATCCGATGCCTGCCGTTTGCGGCAGGGTTTGTTATCACCCCTGCGAGGAGCAATGCAACCGTGCCCACATCGACAGCACGGTGAGCATCCATGCGGTTGAGCGTTTTTTAGGCGATGAAGCGATTAAAAACAAATGGAAAATTGAAGGAATTGCTGCACCAACGGGTAAACGCGTGCTGATTATAGGCGCCGGCCCCAGTGGCCTGTCAGCCGCATACCACCTGACGCGGTTAGGGCATTACACCGAGATCCGCGAAGCGGGCCCTATAGCCGGCGGCATGATGCATTTTGGCATTCCGGCTTACCGGTTGCCGCGCAGGGAATTGGAGCAGGAAGTGGAGCGCATCAGGGACACGGGTGTTGCCATGGTTTTTAATCATAAAGTTGATAAAGTCTTAAGCGAAAAAGAAGCAGGGAATTTTGATGCCGTATTTATCGCCATCGGAACACAGCTTTCAAAGAAAATTGATATTCCTGGCCGGGATGCAGGTAAGATACTCGATGCGGTCTCTTTCCTGAAACAGGTGGAAGAAGGCAATGCCCCGCAGCTTGGCCGCAGGGTGGCCATATATGGTGGCGGCAACACGGCCATGGACGCTGCCCGTACCGCAAAACGCCTGGGCGTGCCCGAAGCGATGATCATTTACCGCCGTGACCGCGAAAATATGTCAGCACATGATTTTGAAGCACAGGAAGCCCTGGATGAAGGCGTAAAGATTAACTGGCTGCGTACCATAAAGGAGATGGATGGAGAGACGTTCACTGTCGAAGTAATGAAGATTGTGGACGGTAAACCTGTGCCTACCGGGCAATTTGAAACACTGGAAGCCGATAACCTGATCCTTGCCTTAGGCCAGGACGCGGATACCGGCTTTTTACGTAATGTGCCCGGGATAGCATTTAAGCCGGATGGTACGGTAATAGTTGGCCCGGATATGATGACCGGCAGCCCGGGGATTTTTGCCGGCGGCGATATGGTACCGGGTGAGCGGAGTGTAACCATTGCCGTAGGGCATGGTAAAAAAGCGGCCCGCTATATCAATGGCTTTTTGACCCAGGAACAATATATGCCCGCGCCAAAGCACGACGTGGTAAATTACGAACGTTTGCACCGCTGGTACAGCACCCAGGCCCCGCAAAAAGAACAGGCCGAACTGCCGGCCGAACTGAGAGCGGGCAACTTTGATGAAGTAAAAGCTGGCCTAACCCGGGAAGAAGCCCTTTTTGAAGCGCAGAGATGTATGTCCTGCGGCAATTGTTTTGAGTGTGATGGTTGTTTCGGCTCATGTCCGGAAGGAGCGATCATAAAGCTGGGCAAAGGCAAGCGCTACCAGTTTAATTATGATATATGCACGGGCTGTGCCACCTGTTACGAGCAGTGCCCTTGCCATGCAATTGAAATGGCAGAAGGGTATTAATACCCCAATCCTTTAAAACGAAATAAAAATGTCAGATAACCAACCTGTTGTAAAAACCCTTGACGGCAATGAAGCAGTAGCACACATAGCCTACCGGGTGAATGAAGTTTGCGCCATTTACCCCATCACCCCGGCATCGACCATGGCGGAATTTGCGGACGAGTGGAGTTCGGGCGGCGTGAATAATATATGGGGCAATGTGCCCGAAGTAATTGAAATGCAAAGCGAAGGCGGCGCTGCCGGTGTGGTGCACGGTGCACTCCAAACAGGTGCGCTTACCACCACGTTTACCGCTTCGCAGGGATTAATGCTGATGCTGCCCAACATGTATAAAATTGCCGGTGAACTTACCTCAACGGTTTTCCACGTGGCTGCCAGGTCACTTGCGGCACAGGCGCTTTCTATTTTTGGCGATCACGCCGATGTAATGGCTGCCCGTACTACCGGCTTTGCGATGCTCGGATCAGCCTCCGTGCAGGAAGCGCATGATATGGCTTTGATCAGCCAGGCGGCCACTTTAAAATCAAGGATCCCGTTCATCCATTTTTTTGATGGTTTCCGTACCTCGCACGAGATCAATAAGATCAGCCTGATCCCCGATAGCCAGATCAGCGAGATGATTGACGATGACCTCATCTTCGCACACCGGATGCGCAGCCTTAACCCCGACCATCCTTTTATACGCGGAACGGCTCAAAACCCGGATGTGTATTTCCAGGCGCGCGAAACTGTAAACCCATATTACTCGGCAACTCCCGGTATTGTTCAGGAGGAGATGGATAAATTCGGCAGGCTAACCGGCCGTCGCTATAAAACCTTTGATTACTTTGGCGACCCGCAGGCCGAAAGGATCATTGTTATCATGGGCTCCGGCGCCGAAACGGTTATTGAAACGGTAAAAAGGCTACAAACCGAAGGCGAAAAAATAGGCGTGATCCAGATCAGGCTTTTCCGTCCTTTTGCTTTGGAGCATTTGCTTAAAGCGTTGCCCGTTTCAACAGAAAAAATAGCTGTACTCGACCGTAATAAAGAACCCGGGGCTGGTGGCGAACCTTTATACCAGGATATTGTTACCGGCTTATATAATGCATTCAGCAATGGCCTTATCCCCAAAATGCCAAAAATAGTTGGCGGCAGGTATGGCCTGTCCTCCAAAGAATTTACCCCGGCAATGGTAAAGGCGATTTTTGACGAACTAAAAGCTACATCGCCCAAAAATGGATTTACCATCGGCATTAATGATGATGTTACCCATACCAGCCTTACTTACGACACCAGTTTCAGCATTGAGCCTGCCGACAGGGTTTGCGCCTTATTCTTTGGCCTCGGCGCCGATGGTACCGTGGGCGCAAATAAAAACAGCATAAAAATCATTGGTGAGGAAACGAACCTTAATGCGCAGGGATATTTTGTTTATGATTCCCGTAAATCCGGAGCACAAACCGTTTCGCACCTGCGTTTTGGTAAGGAACGTATCCGGGCGCCTTATTTGATTGAACGTGCGGATTTTATAGCCTGTCATAAATTTAATTTTGTAGGTAAAACAGATTTACTGCAGCGTGCAAAAGAAGGGGCTGTTTTCCTGCTCAATAGCCCATATAATAAAGATGAAGTGTGGGACGTTTTGCCCCGCGATATGCAGGAGCAGATCATCCAAAAGAAAATAAAATTCCATGTGATCGACGCTAATGCTGTTGCCGATGCTTCGGGTCTCGGCCAGCGCATCAATACGGTGATGCAAACATGCTTCTTCGCGCTTTCAGGGGTACTACCCTTTGATGAAGCGATCACCCAGATCAAAAAATCAATCAAAAAATCATATAAATCCAAAGGCGAAGCTGTTATAAAGAAAAACTTTAAAGTAGTTGACGATAGCCTGGAAAATTTATTCGAAGTAAAAGTTCCGGACCATGTTACCAGTACGATAGCGAATCAGGCCACCGTTCCGGCAGAAGCGCCTGAGTTTGTGCAAAAGGTAACTTCGGTGCTTTTGGCGGGCCAGGGTGATTCATTGCCTGTGAGCATGATGCCGGTCGATGGCACTTACCCAAGCGGAACCACCAAATGGGAGAAAAGAAATATTTCGGATGAAGTAGCAGTTTGGCAGCCCGATGCCTGTATCCAGTGTGGAAATTGCAGTTTTGTATGCCCGCATGGTGTTATCCGCTCCAAATTTTATCACAAGGATTATATTGAAACAGCGCCTGTAGGATTCCGGTCGGCACCGATCAATGCGCGGGGTTTCCCGGAAACACGTTATACGCTGCAGGTTTATTTTGAGGATTGTACCGGTTGTAATTTATGCGCCCAGGTTTGCCCTGTAATTATTCCGGGTACCAAAGACGAAAAAGCGATCAATCTCAGGGTAAAACCCGATGCGATGACTGAGAGGGAAAATATCCGCTTTTTTGAGGAGTTGCCTGTAAATGACAGGGCCGCAGTTGATTTTTCGTCGGTAAGGGGATCACAATTCCTTGAACCCTTGTTTGAATTCTCGGGTGCTTGCGCCGGTTGCGGTGAAACGCCTTATATCAAATTGATCACCCAACTGTTTGGCGACCGTCTGTTGGTGGCCAATGCCACAGGCTGTTCGTCCATCTACGGTGGTAATTTGCCAACTACGCCGTGGACGGTTAATAAAGATAATAAGGGGCCGGCATGGTCAAACTCCCTGTTTGAAGATAATGCCGAGTTTGGCCTCGGGATGCGGGTTTCTACGGATAAACAACTGGCAGTTGCGAAAATGCTGGTGGAAGAAATGAAGCCATTTGTCGGGGTTGAACTGGCAGACGCCATATTACATGCGCCGCAGCAGCTGGAATCAGAGATCAAACAGCAACGCAAAAGGGTGGAGGCTTTAAAAGCAAGATTGTCAGCTTTAAATAACCCGCTTGCGCAAAAGCTGTTATCGGTTGCCGATCAGTTGGTGCGCAGGACAGTTTGGCTGATTGGCGGGGATGGCTGGGCCTATGATATCGGCTCGTCCGGTCTCGACCACGTGCTGTCAACCGGGCGCAATGTAAATATTTTGGTGCTTGATACTGAAGTGTATTCCAACACGGGCGGGCAGATGTCAAAAGCTACTCCAACCGCTGCAACCGCCAAATTTGCGTCATCAGGTAAAAAGGTTGGGAAGAAAGACCTGGCCCTGCAGGCGATATCCTACGGCAATGTTTATGTGGCGCAGGTGGCTATGGGTGCCAACCCGCAGCAAACTTTATTAGCCATGCGCGAAGCTGAAGCTTATAACGGGCCATCGCTGATATTGGCTTACAGCCATTGCATTGCACATGGGATTAATATGGAAAAAGGCCTCGATCAGCAAAAACTGGCTGCGGACAGCGGTTACTGGCCATTGATCCGGTATAATCCGGCACTCCGCGAAGCTGGGAAGAATCCGTTTGTTTTGGATTCTCCGCGCCCAATGGTAGCGTTTAAAGATTATGCTTTGAATGAAATGCGGTATACCTCGCTCCGGGCTTCACATCCCGAGGAAGCAGAGCATTTGCTGGCAATTGCCCAGGAACAGGTTAACCTGCGATGGAAAACCTATGAAGACATGGCCAGCTGGAAAGCAGAGGCATTTATGCCTGTAGGTTAAGGTATTGGAATAAAGAAATTAATGTAACAATAAGAATATTTTGGTAAAAAGGCGTGTGACAAATCGGGTAAATTGCTAAGTTTACATTATTGCTGATCTATCTGCATTTTCACCATTATAAGCCTAACTTTTATAAATTTATGGTAATAGGAATATTAAAGGAACCGTTCTTTGAAACGAGGGTTTCCCTGCTGGCCGTTGAGGCTGCCGCTTTAATAAAAAGCGGGCATACGATTTGGGTTGAACAGGGGGCCGGGTCAAAATCGTTTTGCCTGGATGATGATTACAAAGCATCCGGAGCTGAAATAAAATCAAGAGCTGATATTTTTGACGGAGCTGACATGGTGCTGGGGATTCATTATAAAGATGTACCCGGATCAGTAAAAAACAAAGTATTTATCGGGTTTTACCAGCCCATTTACCACCCCGAAGTGGTAGATGAATGGTTGCAGCAAAATAATACCGTTTTTAGCCTGGATATGCTGCCCCGTACCACCAGGGCGCAAAGTATGGATGTTTTAAGTTCGCAATCAAATATTGCCGGGTATAAGGCTGCGGTATTGGCGGCGTCGCTTTATCCCCGGTATTTCCCGATGATGATGACCGCTGCCGGCAGTATTCCACCTGTAAAAATATTAATTCTGGGTGCGGGCGTGGCGGGCTTACAAGCTGTAGCCACCTGCCGGAGGTTAGGCGCGGTGGTTGAGGTATTTGATACCCGCGCTGCAGCCAAAGAAGAAGTTTTAAGCCTGGGTGCAAAATTTGTGGAAGTTGAAGGCGCTGCCGATGCCTCAAAAGCCGGTGGCTATGCAGTTACCCAGACAGAGGATTTTCAGCAAAGGCAAAAACAAAAAATTGCCGACAGTATTAAAAAAGCCGATGTGGTAATTACTACCGCCCAGATCTTTGGCAAAAAGGCCCCCGTTTTGATCACCACAGAAATGATTGAAAACATGAAAGCCGGTTCGGTTATCATCGACCTTGCCGCTGCAACAGGCGGCAATTCCGAACTTACAAAAGATAACGAAACGGTAGTTCATCATCATGTCAGCATCATCGGCAACTCCAACCTTGCAGCTTCCATGCCTTCGGATGCAAGCAGGGCCTATGGTCGCAATATGCTTAACTTCCTGAAGCTGCTTATCAATAAAGAAGGCAGTATCGACCTTAACCTTGAGGACGATATCATCAACAGCACCTGTATCACTAACGACGGAAAAGTTATTTCCAAAATCATCAATGCAAATCAAATTCATGGAAACGTTACTCAGCTTCATACACAACAATCTTGAACAATTTTATATCGTTATCCTCTCCATTTTTTTAGGGATAGAAGTTATTTCACGGGTTCCTTCCGTATTGCATACCCCGCTAATGAGCGGCGCGAATGCGATTCACGGGGTGATTATTATCGGCGCCATCATTGTTATGGGAGAGGCGTCAACCGATAACTACCTGGCCTTAACATTGGGCTTTTTAGCAGTCATCGTTGGCACGCTGAATGTGGTAGGCGGCTTTGTGGTTACGGACAGGATGCTGGAGATGTTTAAAACAGGAAAAGGGAATTCAAAAAAACAAGGCTAACACATGGAAACATATATTTTATCAATTTGCTATCTCATCGGTTCCGTATCGTTTATCCTTGGGCTAAAAATGTTATCAAACCCGGCAACGGCACGCAAGGGTAACCTTGTATCGGCTGCCGGTATGTCAATCGCCATTTTCGGAACACTCTTTTTTTACCAGTTAAATGGCGAACACCTGCATAATTACGGTTGGATTGCCGGGGCATTGGTAATCGGCACCGTCATCGGCACACTAGCGGCCCGTAAAGTAAAAATGACCGCCATGCCCGAAATGGTAAGTATTTTTAACGGCATGGGTGGCTTATGTGCCGCGCTCATCTCCATTGTTGAATTTGGCCACATGACGGGTGAGCCTGAACCATTGCGCCTGCTGGTAATTGTGGCCGGTATGGTAATAGGCAGCGTGTCTTTTTCGGGCAGCATGATTGCTTATGGCAAACTTAGCGGTAAAGTTAAAGATCACTCCTTTTCAGGGCAGCATATCTTCAACCTGGCAATCCTGGCGGTTATCGTGGTGCTGGGCGGTTTTTTAAACTTTGGTATCGGCCTTTCTTCGCTAACTCTGTTTTATATTATTTTGGCCCTTGCCTTAAGTTATGGGGTGTTTTTTGTGCTGCCGATAGGTGGCGCCGACATGCCCGTAGTAATATCGTTGTTAAACTCATTTACGGGCATTGCAACTGCGTTCGGAGGTTTTTTATACAATAACCCGGTGATGCTTACCGGTGGTATTTTAGTAGGGTCGGCCGGCGCCATATTAACCATTTTAATGTGCAAGGCGATGAACCGCTCGTTACAAAATGTATTGATCGGCTCGTTTGGGAGCGGCGCGACAGCCGTTGCCGGTGATAAAGGCCCGCAGGGGACTTATAAAGAAATTGGCGCTGCCGATGCCGCCATGGTTATGGGCTATGCCCATAAAGTGATCATCGTACCGGGTTTTGGTTTGGCCGTTGCCCAGGCGCAACATACCTGCCACGAACTGGAAAAGGCGTTAAAGAATAATGGTGTCGAGGTAAAATATGCCATTCACCCGGTAGCAGGCCGTATGCCGGGACACATGAACGTGTTATTGGCCGAAGCAGATGTATCCTATGATGACCTGCTGGAGCTTGAACCTGCGAATGAGCAATTCGGTTCAACAGATGTGGTGCTTATTCTCGGTGCCAATGATGTGGTTAACCCTGCTGCAGAAAATGATCCGTCGAGCCCGATCTACGGCATGCCGATATTGCAGGTAACCAAAGCAAAAATGGTTATTGTGAATAAGCGAAGCATGAGGCCGGGGTATGCCGGCATTGAAAACGGGCTGTTTTTTATGCCGAATACATCCATGCTTTTTGGCGATGCCAAAGATGTTTTGCAGCAATTGATCGCCCAGATTAAGGAGTTATAATATGGAAAAGGATTTATTGATTGATGACACCAGTGATATTTTAAAACAACTGCTGGCAGAGATGGGGGCGAAATCTGCCATGACGTTGGGATATCCTGTTGCTAAAGATATTGATTTCAGCGAACTGCTCCCTTTTATCAAGTATCCTTTAAATAATGTTGGCGATCCGTTTATACCATCTACCTATACCGTTGGATCAAGGGAACAGGAAAAAGAAGTGATAGAATTTTTCTCCAAATTATTCAGGGCGGAGGAAGATAACTGGTGGGGATATGTTACCAATGGCGGCTCGGAGGGGAACCTGTATGGCCTCTACCTTGCCAGGGAACTCTATCCCAAAGCTATCGTCTATTATTCGGAAGCCACGCATTACAGCGTCCAAAAGAACCTGCATTTGCTCAATATGCCCAACATCACTATCCGGTCGCAGGATAGTGGGGAGATTGATTATGATGACCTGGAGAAAACCATCAGCATCAACCGCCAAATGCCTGTGATCATCCTCGCCAACATCGGTACCACCATGACCGAAGCACGTGATGATGTGGGAAAAATGAAAGCCATATTTAAAAGGCTTGCCATCCAGCATCATTATATCCACGTGGATGGCGCATTGGCCGGAAGTTATGCAGCTTTTATGGAACCGAGGCCGGCATTTGATTTTGCTGACGGCGCCGACAGTATTGCTATCAGCGGCCATAAGTTTTTTGGCTCGCTTATTCCCTGCGGAATGGTGATCGCTAAAAAGAACCACCGCGACCGTATTGCACGGTCAATTGATTATATCGGCACTATGGATACCACCATATCCGGCTCACGCAACGGGCATACACCGCTATTTTTGTGGTATGTGATTAAAAAACTGGGTGTAGAGGGCTTAAGAAAAAGGACCCGAAAAAGCCTGGAGGTTGCAGCTTATGCCGAAGAAATGTTGCGGGAGGTTGAACCGGCAGTTTGGCGAAACCCATCGGCTTTAACGGTAAATATTCCCAAGCCAGATAAAGCCCTCATCAAAAAATGGCAGCTGGCTTCAGGCTCCGATTGGGCGCATATTATTTGCATGCCGGGGATTGATAAGGAGCAAATCGATGCCTTTGTGAGCGATTTTAAATTGAGCAAGCTTAGCTCAGCTGTTTTAGCTGGCTAATGTCAGCCGGCGTGGTTCTGCAGCAACCGCCGATAATGGTTGATCCTGCCGCATACCAAACCTTTGCATCATCAATAAAATGCGCATGATTTGTTATTGAGGGCAGCCATATTTTATCAACGGCATCATACACTTCGCCTTTATTGGGATAAACCAAAATTGCTTTGCTGGTATTTGCCTTGCCAATTTTTATCAGCGATTCGATATACTGCGGTGCGGTACAATTAATACCGATGGCAATTACATGGTCGGTTTGATCTAACAGTTTTACCGCATCCGCAAAATCTTCTCCGCTGCTGATGTGTCTATCATCTTTACAGCTAAAACTGATCCATGCCTGCGTGCCCGGAAATTCCGCCAATACCTCTTTTAATGCGATGGCTTCATCCAGGCAGGGGATAGTTTCGCAAGCCAAAAGATCCACGCCGGTTTCAATGAGCACTTTCATGCGCTGGCGGTGGAATGATTTCAGGAACTCGATACTTACACCATAATTGCCCCGGTATTCGGAGCCATCAGCTAAGGAAGCGCCATAAGGGCCAACCGATCCGGCTATCAGTGGTTTAACTTTGCGCGGCATTACTTTCATTGCCTCATCGAGCGCCTCAAAAGCCAGTTTCGAACTTAGCTCCATCAATTCAACAGCCTGTTCAGTGGAATATCCATTTTTGGCGAACCCCTCGAAACTTGCCTGGTAGCTGGCGGTAGTTATAACATCGGCGCCAGCCAGCAGATAGTCATAATGCACCTGTTTTATTAACTCTGGATCTTCCGTTAGCAATTTTGCCGACCATAAAGCATGGTTGAGGTGGGCGCCCCTCGATTCTAATTCGGTTGCCATTGCACCGTCAAGGATAACGAAACCTTTCTCGTTGATGAATGGTTCAAATTTGTTTTTCATATAGCTGATACGGCATGCAAATTAGCAATAAATGAGCTGCAAAAATAATATCCGAACCACTGATTAGCTTAAATACGTTTAAATAATATAACAGCCATATCACCATGCGTTACGAAAGATGCCGGAATGGACCAAGTGAATAGAAGGATTTTATATGGAATTCTTTTATAATTTAGCTGTGCAATTATGGCAAAACCTAACGGCTAAATAAACCCAATTGAACATAGGAATTTTCACTTACGGAACGCGTGGCGATGTTCAGCCGTATATTGCCATGGCATTGGGTTTGATGGCTAAGGGGCACCGGGTAACTATAGCAGCGCCCGAAAATTTTGCCTCATTGATTGAAGGTTTTGGTATTGCTTTTCATCCGCTTTACGGTAATGCAGAAGAAGGGATGAATTCGCCCTTAGGGCAAAGCGTACTGCGATCCGAAAATACCATCAAACTGATGAAGTATTTTTTTGAAGTACTTCGTGACATAAAAACACCTTTGCGTAAAAGCTACCTGGACGGGTTTGATAAGGTGGATTTTATCATAGCAAACCTTGCAACGCTGCAGATTACAAGCGCTATTGCCGAAAAACAAAACAAAAAAATCGCCTTTACCTATTTCATGCCGCCGGTTGTTCCTACAAGCGAATTCCCTTTAGCCGATTTTGATTTTCTTAATTTTCCATGGTATAATAAGCTGACTTATAAATTAGCTTATGCGTTTTATTGGAAATTTATAAAAGAAGAAACTGTCGAATTCAGGGAGGAGTTAGGGCTGCCGGTTTTAAAAGAAAGCCTGGTTACTCATATAGGCAAACAAAAGTTGCTGGATCTATATTGCTTAAGCCCAACGCTGATCCCGCAACCAAAAGACTGGGACGAAAATCATAAGATAACCGGTTTTTTAACTGTTCCAAAACATTATAGGGAAAACCATCCGCCCGATGAAATTCCACAGGCATTAAACCATTGGCTAACAGCAGGTGAAAAACCAATTTATATGGGCTTTGGGAGCAATGGCGTAGGCAACACAGCGAAGTTTGTATCTATATTAAATGACATTCTGGCAAAAACCAATGAACGTGTTTTGTTTTGTACAGGCTGGGGCTTATTTGATAATCTGCCTGTTCACGAAAATCTTTTCGTAACAAAATATGTAAATCACGAGGCAATCTTACCAAAATGCAAAGCAGGAATATTTCATGGCGGTGCAGGTACTTTGGCGGCTATGCTAAGAAACCATTTGCCGGTAATTATAATTTCGTTTTACACCGACCAGCCAACCTGGGGTAAAATAATTGAACGAATGAACTTGGGCGTTCATATTCCAGTTAAAAAGCTCAATTTGGATAAACTTTTGGCAGCATTAAAATATGTTCAGGCAGACGATGTAAAAAGAAATGTTGCAAAAATTGGTCAGCAAATCAATAATGAAAAAGGGCTTGAAAATGTCGTTAGAGAAATTGAATTGTATTTTAATAGATAGACTTGTTTCGTGATTGGGAAACCTTAATTTAAGCACTATAACTAATTGCAAATATGAGCATTATGACAACTCCCCTCTCGAGAGGGGGCGTGCAGGCCTGTGTTGTGGCGGGGGTGTGTTAGTGGGCATACTCGTCAACACACCCCTCCACCCCTCTCAAGAGGGGAATCGCACAGGCCAGGCTTTAAAATCTGCCCTTTTCTCTATTTTTTATTCTGGAAACACGTTAGCTAAATAAACTAATGGTGAATATTTGAGGAGCTGCACGATATGCATTTTTAGTATCTTAGCCAAACGCCTTTATGCTAAATAAATGAGTGCATCTTTAATTCTTTTCATTATCCTCGCTTATTTCGGCCTGTTAATGGTCATTTCCAGGCTAACATCCCGGCATAATAAGGCAAACAGTTTTTTTGATGGCGATAAATCTTCCCCCTGGTTTTTGGTGGCCTTCGGGATGATCGGTTCGGGTATTTCGGCGGTTTCGCTGGTTTCAATTCCCGGCAATGTTGGCAATAACAACCTGTTTTATTTTCAATTTATCCTGGGCACTATTGTTGGCTACTTGTTTATCGCATTTGTGCTCACGCCTATTTATTACAAGCTAAAACTGGTTTCTATCTATACTTATTTAAACATCCGCTTTGGCAATGTTACCTATAAAACCGGCTCGCTGTTTTTCCTCGTATCACAAAGCTTTGGGGCGGCGCTACGGTTGTTGTTGTCCATTAAAATTCTGCAATATGCTTTTTTCGACAGCCTGCACATTCCTTATTTTTTTACTATCATTATTGTATTGATCCTTATCTGGCTATACACCAATAAATCTGGTATTAAAACCATTGTATGGACCGATGCCCTGCAATCGCTGTTTTTAATTACGGTGATGATCGTTTCCATCGTCACCATCAAAAATTCGCTGGGCCTTTCTGTTGGCGGTATGGCGAGCACTATCGTTCATCACCCTTACGCCAAACTTTTTGACTGGGATGCGCATTCAGGCTCCAACTTTTTTAAACAGTTTATCTCGGGATTGCTCATAACTGTTGCCCTGGTGGGCCTCGATCAGAGTATGATGCAAAAAACATTAACCATCAACAACGTAAAAGGCGCCAAACGAAACGTATTGGCCTTCAGTTTTTTTATAGCCGGCGCGCAAACCCTGTTTTTGGGCCTGGGCGTATTGCTTTATATTTTTGTGGAAAGGCATGGCATCAAACTCGACCGGGCCGACGGGCAAATTGTTAACACCGACGGCCTGTACCCATTTTTAACGCTGCATTATTTCGGGCAGATAGGAGCGATTGCCTTTTTCATCGGGGTTATCGCTTCTACTTTTGCCAGTATCGATGCCTGTATTGCCGCCTTAACCACCGCCTTCAGCTATGATTTTATGGATATTGAAAACCAACCGGTTGAGCAGAGAAAGAAAATCAAAAACCGGGTGCTGCTTGGTGTTAACGTGGTAATGTTTTTTATTGTGATGGCTTTCTGGAGCAGTCAGGGCGCCATTATTAACACCATTTTTAAAATAGCCGGTTATACCTACGGGCCGATATTGGGACTGTATTTAACGGGCCTGTTCTCCAAGATCCAGTTAACTGAAAAATTTGTACCGATAGCCTGCGTGGGTGCCGCGCTGGTTACCTGGGGACTGAATGTATTTTTTATCAGTGAATTTCAATTTGATTTCGGTTTCATGAATATCCTGGTAAATGCTGTGCTGACTATTTTATTTTTGGTATTGATAAAAAAGAAGAATCATGTCGCAGCCTGATACCCCATTCAATATTGAATTTACAACTAACCCCGCGGATTTTGCGGCTTGCGCAGTGATCATGGCGGCTACAGATCCCTGGATAACATTGGGTATTGCTTATGAGGATTGTTTAAAGGCTTTTGGCGGCACATTCAGGGAGGTTTTTTTGATGAAAAACGAAACTGAAATAATGGGGTTCGTCATTATGCAGCCGCAGGGAACTTTTAAGGGCTATATCCAAACCCTCGCCATAAATAAACATTATCGGGGTAAGGGCTACGGGACGCAATTACTCGGGTTTTGCCAGGATCGTATTTTAACGTATTCACCCAATATTTTTATCTGTGTTAGCTCGTTTAATAAAGGGGCCATTCAACTTTACAAAAAATTTGGCTTCGAGCTGATAGGCGAACTCAAAGATTTTATAAAGCCTGGCTTCGACGAATTACTGCTGCGGAAAACTGTTGGGCCGATTACCGGTTATCAACCCAAATCCGCTAAATAATAATTTAGTTAGTTCGAGACAAAAAACAATTGCTCCGCCTCGTGGCGGACTACCGCTTTGTAGCACGATATTCAAACGTTATTTTTGCCGCGTCAGCGGCTACCCAATTTGCGAAGGGTAGCCACTGACATGGCAATTATCCTGGGTATTTGGTTTCTACAAAGCGGTAGCCCCGATGGGGCACACCACAATGATATCCAATTGTTAATCGAACTCACAATAATTTAATAAAGGGAATCTATAAGATGCAGGATACTAAATTTATTCATAAACTGATCATTTTATTAATAGGGTCTTTCCTGACCACAGGCATCGTTGGCGCACAAGTAAATAACGCCGGTAATTCGCAGCAGCTGATTATACACAGAATTGACAGTATCCTGCAAAGCCAGGTGAATGACAGTAAAATCCCCGGTGCAGTTATCGAAATAAAGCGAGGCGATGCTGTAATTTATAAACAAGCCTACGGCTTTGCCCAAAAATTTAATTACCGGCACGAACTTTTGGCTGAGCCTGAAAAAATGACAACGGAGCATATGTTTGACATCGCTTCGCTTACTAAGGTGGTTGGTACTACCACCTCAATTATGTTATTGGTTGATAAGGGCCTTATTAAAGTGGACGACCCGGTTGGGAAATATATCAAAGCATTTACCACTCCAGACAAGGCCTCCATCACCATCCGCCACCTCTTAACCCATACGGCGGGGCTTTATGAGTGGTATCCCTTATATTATCGCGCCGGCAATAAACAGGAGACTTTTAAACTGATTGGCGAATTGCCCCTGGCTTTCCCGGTTGGTGCACAGCGTAAATACAGCGACCTCGGTTTTACGGTTCTTGGCGAGATTGTGGAAGTGGTTTCTGGCCAATCTCTTGATCAGTTTGAAGAACAAAACATTTTTAAACCGTTAGGGATGACACATACCATGTATAACCCGCTGCAAAAGAGCAGGGATTTTAAAATAGCATCAACCTCCTTTGGCAACCCTTACGAACACAGAATGGTGTATGACCCGGAACTTGGCTACCAGTTTAAAGAAATTAAACACGACCAATGGAACGGCTGGCGCCATTATATTTTAAAGGGAGAAGTGAATGATGGCAACGCCTGGTATGCCGAAAAAGGCGTTGCAGGCGCCGCAGGAATATTTTCGACGGTGGATGATATACAAAAGTTGGTTGATATGCTGATGAACAAAGGCAAGGTTGGCAATGTGCAGTTTATTTCGGAAAACACTATCAATGCCTTTTTAACTAAAGACAAATTTAACAATGGCTTAGGCTGGATGATGGACCCCGAAAACTCATTTATGAAAAACGGCCCCGAAGGGACTTTTGGCCATACCGGTTTTACCGGGACAAGCATTTGTGTGGTGCCTTCAAAAGACGTTTCTATCATTTTACTCATCAACCGCCAGCAAATGGGACTTATTGATAACAAAGAATATTACAACGTTAATGCCATCCGGGCACTGGTATTTAAAGCGGTAATGGCGTATTGTAAAGCGAATTAGGCCAATGAAATAGAAATGTTTCTTAATTGATCACGGGACTTTTCTGGGCCCTTAATATTTCGCGAAGTTTGTAAAATGAGTTATACGGGCCTACCGTTATGGTAGCATTTACCAGCCATGCAGGGATACTTCCGCCTGGGTCTACGCTAAAAGTATAATCAACCTTTAATTTATTTGCCGGGGTTTGGGTTACTTTCCATACCGCTAACGAGTAGGGCACACGCACGTAATCTTTTTCTTTTGGCAGGTAATCGGGGAGGCTTTTTGCCTGGATATTTAAAGCATCCTGGCCCGGGGCAATGGTAAGTTGAACAATCAGGTCGCGGTCTTTTATGGGCCAAGGTAAACGGGATTGTGAATAATAAATAATATTCATCGGGTTTACCGTTTTAATAATTTCTGATTTTTTGTTCGAATAAACCCAGCTATTATAATCTCCGATATTTTGCAGGGTGTTGATCAGTTGGGTCTTAGTGGCTTCCAGCTCGCATACTACCCGCAATTCTTTTAAATTGCCCTTTGCCGGTTTACGGGTATAAACTGCAATTCCGTCTTCATCTTTTTTTAATTCCCAATTTCCCTGGCCCATGGCCTGTGTAAACCAAAGAAGGAATAAACATAGGATGAAACAATTTTTTTTCATGAACAAATTTTCCGGGGGGTGTTTTAAATAACAGTAAAAATCACGCAGTGTTTAAATTATCTTTTTTATTCGTGTTCTATTAAACTTAAAATATGATAAAAGCGTATCAAAAGGTAAAAAATTTAATAACTAAAATCATAAAAAAACCGGCAGCTGCTGTTTGCTGACGGTCGATAAAGTTACATTAATATTACAATTCGCTGTATTTATGTGCGGTTAAATTTTAGTTGTTTAAATAACATTTGTTAATATGTCGCACAAAAGCAATTATGAGGAGAAATATTAAATATATTTCGCCTCATAATTATACTTATTCAAATTTTTTACCTTCTGTTGTCCCCTTCCAGCTATCTGAGCGAAACGGGCCAACCGGAAAGCCTTCCATGTTGTATAGGTTTGCTTCAATTGGCGCATCTGTCCAGGCATAACGAACTGCCACCGGCTTCGGTACCTGGCTGCACCAAACTTTAACTTTGCCGCCATCAATGATACCCGCCTGGGCATAATAAAACTTATGATCGGCCCCGGCAAGTTCAAATCCTTTAATATATCCATATTTGTCTTTTGCCATCAGCCCGTTGACTGCATTTTTAAAGTTAACAATAGCATATCCCGCCGAAAAGTCAGCCGAAGTATACAAAGGGCTTTCCGCAAAGCCTTGTAAATGATATACCATGGTCAACGCTTTGCTGGCAAGTCTTAAGCCCACGTCCGCTTTATCCCGGGGATGTATATTTAGCGCATCGCCGATGTCGGTTGTTACTGCCATGCCGGTATTCGGCAATTGCAACGTCATTGTTTGTGCTTCTCTTAGTTCGGCCCAGTTGCTGCCAATGTTGCTGTTTTGCATACCGCCAAATGAGGATAGCTGAACAAACAGGAAAGGAAAATCCCTGTTCCATTTACTTCTCCAATCGGTAATCAGCAGCGGAAAAGTTGTGCGGTATTGGAAAGCTTTATCAGCATTTGATTCCCCCTGGTACCAAATAACACCTGCTATTGCATAGGGTATTAAGGGGCTGATCATTGCGTTATATAGCGAAAAAGCAGTATTATTTGGTAAAAAATCAAAATGATATGGCTTGCTCAAATCGGGCATCACATACCAGTTATTATCAGCCAGGTTAATGGTCGTATCTGCAAAACGGACGTACAGGTCATTAGCGCCGCCGGTTAAACCCATCCCAAACCACGATGGGTTTTTTTGCCGGGATTGCAAATTGATCAACACACTGTTATCGCCCGGTTTCCAGGTTCCGGCTGGCAGGTCGAGTTGGAAATTGCCCGATGAAGCGCCTTTTTTTATCAATTTACCATTAACATACAACTCCAGGTCAGCATCAGTTTGTCCTAAACTAAGCACAGAGTGGCGGGCCACATAGCTGCTGTCGAGTTTGACTGTATGCTGCATAAAGCCCTCGCCGCGGTAGGAATATAATTTGCCGGTCCATTCCCATGATGCAGGGGCGCTTGCTTTTTGCCAGTCGCCAAAAAAAGCGGCCGGCTCGCCGGCAAGCTGCTCAGCTGAATAATTGGTAACCTGTTTTTTGTTATAAGCCCAATCTTTTAATTGTTTATCTATCCTTTGTTTTACCCCATCCCAGGTATCGGGAATGTTTTTTGCAGCTTCGCCCAACTCAGGCGAATTCAACATGGCTTCCTTGCTGATCCAGTCCTCTGCAAGTGTTCCACCCCAATTGCTGTAAATTAAGCCTACGGTAACATTTAATTGTTTACTCAATTGTTTGGCAAAAAAATACCCCACGGCGGTAAAATCTCCAACGGTATTAGTATCTGCTTTTACCCAATTGCCTTCCTTTATATCGGTTTCAGGCTGAAGGCTCATTTTATCGGTAACCCTGAACTGCCGGATGGTTTGTGAGGGAGCATTTTTTTGTTCAAAGTTATATCCCAGGGCATTCCTTAATTGGAACTCCATGTTTGATTGGCCCGAACAGATCCAAACCTCGCCAACCATTACATCGTGATAAACCAACGTTTCTTTTCCTGAAGAAATAGTCATCACATAAGGGCCGCCTGCTATCATCGGTTTTAATATCGTTTTCCATGCTCCTTTTTCATTAGCCGTTGCACTGGCCGATTGTCCGTCGATAGTTACTTTTACCTTTGTTTTTGTTGCGGCCCGCCCCCAAACAGGAATATCCTGCCCCCTTTGCAACACCATGTGGTCGGAAAATATCCCTGAAGGCGTAACTTGTGCCAGGCCCCTGAGGAAAGTGCATAATATCAAAGTGGTGGCAATTAATAGTCGCATAAAAAATAATTTTAGTAGCAGATCTTCTAAAGTTTGTTTAGCCCGCTGCAAAATGTTTGCAGGCGTACAGGAGTTATCAACCGGTAAATTTTATCAGCGGGTTTATTTTGCCAAATTAAATATTAAAAAACAAATTATTTATGGGTATCATAAGTTTATTGTAGGGTACGCCAAAAATTCAGTTTATAACTTTTTTTTCTTCAAGACGCTATTATTCAATTGTTATTTAACAAAAAAGGTATTTCCTGCCGGAGAATCATTTTTTTAATACCTGAACATTTTTCCTGGTTTTTACGTTAAAATGGTAGCTTTACAGTTGTAAGGCCTGTTACTGCTATTATCTACCGAAGGCTGAAATGAAAAATACCCGTCGAAAGAAAAATTCATCGCTTTTTTTTTGACGAGTATATTATTGAAAAACATTTTAAAAAACCCGCTGAGGTTTATGAAAATACGTGTATTATTATATTTGTTTTTATTACTCGGAATAAAGGGATATGCGCAGCCATGCACTTTAAACGTTAGCATAAATCAGTCGGCTCCAAGTATTTGTTCAGGATATAATGTAACACTTACCGCAACAACATCAGGCGGAACAGCGCCTTTTACTTACATATGGAATACAGGCGAAACAACTTCCTCCATCGCTGTTAATAAAGCCGGTACATATACGGTAACCGTAAGTGATAAAAGCGCAGGCTGCCCGCCGGTAAAAAAAAGCATAACTATTGCAGTTACTACTACACCAAACGCACCAACGGCCAGCGGGGTAACGGTTTGCGCCAATACCCCGGCCGTACTTAAGGCAACTGCGCCGGGCGGCAATTATCAATGGTATGATGCTCCTTCAGGAGGGAATTTTTTAGCCAGCGGTGCTACCTTTACTACGCCTCCTATCAACGCTACAACGGTTTTTTTTGTGGAAACAACTATCGGGGGGTGTACCAGTCCACGGACGGCGGTGGGTGTGAGTTTACCCGTTAAGCCGGTAGCAGCCGGCGTGCAGGTTTGCGCGGGCAATGCCGCCATTTTAACAGCAAGCGGCAACGGCACGCTAACATGGTATAATGCGCCAAACGGCACACCATTGGCCACGGGGACTACTTTTACAACGCCTGCATTAAACATTAATACCACCTACTACGTTACTTCAACCGCCAACGGATGTGAAAGTAATCCCACTTCGGTTACAGTAACAGTAACCCCCGTGCCCCAGGCGCCTACAGCTGCAAATGTATCAGTTTGCTCAGGGTCGTCAGCTAACCTGCATGCCAGTGCAAATGGCGGCATATTTAACTGGTACAATACGCCGGCGGGTGGTACTCCATTAATTTCGAGTCCGGATTATACTACGCCTCCGTTATTTGTAAACACCGCTTATTATGTATCTACGGCAATAAATACTTGCGAAAGTCCGCGTGTTAAGGTGCTTGTAACCGTTAATTCGCCCCCTGCTCCTCCTATATCACAAACGGTTAACACCTGTTACCAAAGCAGTGTTACTTTAACCGCCAAAGGATCGGGAGCTGCAAGTTTTGACTGGTACGATGCCCCGACAGGCGGCAATCTGCTGGCAACAGGCGCTACTTTCACCACGCCGGTTTTAAGTAATTCAACCACTTATTATATAGAGGCCAACAACTTAGGTTGTATAAGCACCCGGTCTGCCATAAATGTAATAGTAAGCCCGCAGGTTGCGGCTCCGACAGCCGGAGGGGCGGTAATTTGTTCAGGATCAACAGCAACTTTAACTGCAACTTCGCAGGGAGGTACTTATCAATGGTATAGTGCGGCAGTTGCCGGAAAGCTGCTGGCATCCGGTGCCGGTTTTACAACTCCGCCACTGGTTAACACCACTACTTATTATGTGCAAAACACTATTGGGGGATGCGTGAGCCCCAGGGTTGCAGTTACAGTTACAGTAACCCCCGCGCTAGCTGCGCCCACGGCGCAGGCCACCTCAATTTGTGCGGGGAGCCCTGCCACGCTTTCTGCTTCTGGCTCACCGGGTGGTTATTCCTGGTACGACCAGGCGGCCGGCGGAAATCTATTGGCGACAACCCAGGCATTTGTTACCCCGGCTTTAGCCGCCACTACTACGTATTATGTGGAATCAACTACGGCAACTTGTACCAGTGCACGTACTGCGGTTAAGGTTACGGTAAACCCCTCACCTGTAGCGCCAACTTTAAACCCGGTATCGGTATGTCCCGGTACCCCGGCAATTTTAACTGCCACAGGCGCAACCGGAACCGTAAAGTGGTATGACGCCCCTGCCGGGGGTAATTTGCTGGCAAGCGGCAATACCTATAAGACACCCGCATTAAAAGCAAATACAACCTACTATGCAGAAAGCACATTAGGGCAATGTACCAGTCAGCGGGTAGCTGTTACTGTTTCTATAACTACATTATTTGATCCGCAATTTCAATATTCTTCGGGTACATTTTGTTCTTCGGGGGCAAATCAAACCCCCGTAATAAATAACCCCAATGGAGGGGTCTTCAGTGCCGCACCTGCCGGGTTGGTATTTGTAAGTACTGCTACAGGCGAAATTAATGTAGCAGGCAGCGTGCCTGGTACATATACCGTATCCTTTGCCGGAAACGGAGCCTGTGCCGGTGTAACTTCTGCTAAAATTGTGATCGGAGTAGCATTGAGTGCATCTTTTTCTTATAATCAGCCTTTTTGCCAGTTTGGTGTAAATCCCTTGCCTGTTTCCCCGGTAGGGTCGGCAGGTGGTTCCTTCAGTTCATCGCCTGCCGGATTGGTTTTTGTAAATACGAGCACGGGAGAAATAGACCTCAGTAAAAGTGCGCCGGGTAATTATACAATTACAAATACCATCGTTGGCTTTGGTGCAGCCTGCCCGGCAAGTAGTGCAACGTTCAATGTAACCATCAACCCCTCGGCGCTTGTTAACGCAGGTCCCAACCAAGTTGTTCCGTCGGGAAGCAAGGTTCAGCTGGCCGGTAGTATTATCGGCGGTATTACGACAGGCGCTTGGTCCGGAGGTACCGGCTCCTTTTCCAATCCGGCACTGCCAAATGCTGTATATACACCCGGCCCGGGCGAAACCGTTGCCAGGCTTACCTTAACATCTACTGATCCGCCGGGACCGTGCGGCCCTGTGTCCTCTTCTGTTACTATTAATTTCAGCCCGTTGCCGGCCAGCCCTACAGTGCAAAGTATTAATGATTGTGCCGGCAGCAGTGCAACATTATCCGCGACTGCACCCGGCGGCACCTACCAATGGTATGACGCGGCGGTTGCAGGTACTTTGCTTTCAACCGGGCCAAATTTTACAACCCCTGTTTTGAATGCTAACGTTACCTATTACGTACAAACCACCGTTAACGGGGTAACAAGCAACCGCACTGCGGTTACCGTAACTGTTAATGCCGTACCGGCTGCACCGATAGCTGCACCCGCGCAGACATGCATAGGCTCAGGAGCAACACTTACTGCAAGCGGATCGGCGGGTACCTACCAATGGTATGACGCAGCCATCGGCGGTAACCTGTTATGGAATACAAATACATATACTACTCCTGCTTTGAATGCCCCTGCTTCTTACTTCGTTCAAACAACAGTTAACGGGTGTATAAGCGCCCGCACCCGGGTTGACGTTACCGTAACCCAGGTGCCAAATATAACAAGCGGTGGCAAAGGGGTTATTTGCAGCGGGGTGCCACAGAATTATACCATTACGTCTGACGTGCCAACAGCGACTTTTAGCTGGAGCAGGGCCGCAGTACCCGGCATAAGTAACCCGGCAGTCAATAATCAAGTCACTTCGACGATCGCAGAAACACTTATCAATACAAGCATAAACGCCGTTAACGTAACTTATGTAATAACGCCAATTTCCGGCGCTTGCTCAGGGCCGCCATTAAACTATGTGGTTACTGTCTATCCAACGCCTGCAGTTATCAGCCCACTAACGGCTACCGTATGTGACAATAATACAGCAGCTTATGCAGTAACGTTTAATGTGCCGGTAGCGGCCTTCTCCTGGAGCCGGGCAGCAGTGCCGGGCATCAGCAACGCGGCAGTTTCCGGCCAAACTGCAACAACCATCAGGGAAGTTTTATTTAATATAACAAATGCCCCTATTGATGTAACGTATAATTTTAATTTTGCCACGGCAACTTGCCCAGGCGCCCCAACGAGCATGGTCATGACGGTTTATCCGCAAGCGGTAGTCACCAGCGCTTCGGCGGGAATTGCTTGTACCGGTTCGCCGCAGGGGTATGTATTAACATCAAATATACCTTCAGCTACTTTTAACTGGAGCCGCGCGGCAGTGGCCGGGATAAGTAACCCGGCAGTTTCAAACCAAACGAAAAGCACTATAGACGAAACCTTGATTAATACAACGTTCAGTACAATTGGCGTTGTGTATATAATCACACCTATTGCAAACGGCTGTCCGGGTACACCCTTCAGATATACTGTAAGTGTAAACCCTCCGTTGCCGGTAGCGGTGGCTACCAGCAATTCGCCTGTTTGTATAGGCAGTACAATACATTTAAGCACCCCGCCGGTAAACGGCGCCACCTACTTGTGGACAGGCCCGAACGGCTACACCTCCACCAAACAAAATCCGGATATTACCAATGTTACCAATGCCGATGCCGGTGTTTATTCCATGACATTTACAGTTAAAGGTTGTTCAAGCATCCCTTTTCCGGTGGTGGTTAATATCGACCAGCTTCCTGTGGCAAATGCAGGCCCTAACCAAACGGTATGTATTGGTTCCCCGGTTGTTTCGTTAAACGGAAGTGTGACAGGTGGTACCACAACAGGTATCTGGACTACTGCCGGGACCGGTACTTTTTCTAAATCAGACAACCTGCAGGCGAAATACACACCTTCAGCCGCGGATAAGGCTGCCGGGTCGGTAGTGCTTACTTTGACCTCTACAAGTAAAGATAATTGTACTATTTCTACCAGCCCCGTGACAATAACTTTTGACTCTGGTCCTGTAATAAGTAGTTCGCCGACCGGGGGAGCATGCACCGGGGTGCCGCAAAATTATGTGATCACTTCAAATGAGCCCGCTGCCACCTATAGCTGGAGCAGGGCCGCGGTGGCAGGAATAAGTAACCCGGCCGTAAATAATCAAACGGGTGGTACAATAACTGAATCATTGATTAATACGACGCCTAATCCGGTTGATGTAGTTTATTTGATAACACCAACCGGAAACGGATGCCCTGGAGTGCCTTTTAAATACACGGCAACCGTTAACCCGGCATTGCCGGTAGTAAGCGTTTCAAGTAATACACCGGTTTGTGTTGGCAGTACGATAACTTTAACTGCAACCCCGCTACCCGGCGCCACCTATGCATGGACAGGCCCGAACGGGTTTACCTCCGCCGACCAAAACCCGAATATTGCCAACGTTACGCAAAGCGCTGCCGGGGCATACTCCATGGTGTTCACTTACAAAGGTTGCACCAGCAACCCGGTACAAACCGTTGTGACGGTGAATGACGCGCCGGTAGCCAACGCAGGCCCCGACCAGTTGGTTTGTATTGTGGCTCCCAATATCATATTGCAGGGCACCATAACAGGAGGCACGGGTACAGGTATATGGCGTACTGCCGGTACCGGTACTTTTTCGCCGTCAGCCACCAATTTACAGGCCCAGTACCTGCCTTCGGCCGCAGATAAGGCAGCGGGTTCGGTAGTGCTTACTTTAGCCTCAACCAGCGCCAACTGCAGTGTTTCTTCCAGCTCTATGACAGTGAGCTTTGGCCCGCTTCCGGCAGTAAATGCCGGCCCTGACCAGGATGTTTGTTCGCAGGATGCAAATATACCGGTAGCCGGTACAATTACCATACCGGGCGGGGGTACATGGAGTTCAAAAGGAACAGGTACATTTAGCGCCCCGGGGCAGTTAAATACCACTTATGCGCCATCGGCTGCCGATATTAAAAATGGATCAGTTACCCTGGTTTTAACTGCGAATAACCCGGGACAATGTTATATCGCTACCGATGAAATGAAAATAAATTTCATCCCCCCACCTACGGTTTTTGCAGGCGGAACGGTGTATGTTTTAACCGGATCTACTATAACTTTAAACCCTACAGTAAGCGACCCTAATGTAAAGTACCAATGGTCGCCCAATATTGATATTAACGATATCACCTTGAAAAATCCGGTGGTTACCGGCACCGTCGATCGCAGGTATACTTTAACAGTAACTGATATAAGGGGCTGTATTGCCCAGGATACTGTTTTTGTAAAAGTGGCGCCCATATTAAAGATCAATAATACTTTTACGCCTAATGGCGATGGGATTAATGACTATTGGGAAATAACCGGGTTGATTGCCTATATAAATGCTACCGTGGATATATTTGACCGCTACGGCCAAAAGGTATTTCATTCAATTGGTTATCCAAAAGCATGGGATGGTACGATAAATGGAAAGCCGGTACCGACGGGCGTTTATTACTATGTCATCAATCCCCACTTTGACGGGCAGCACGTTTTGTCGGGATATGTGACGGTACTTCGATAGCAGATACTATTTATGCAGCCAGGTTGAGCGGATTGGGAAAATGCCTGTGTTACAGAAAAACGAACGTTATTATTTGGTCATCAACTTCGGCCGAAGTACGGGAATGAGGTAGCGAAAAAAGTTTGTTTTAAAAAGTCCGCCGTTAGCGGTCAAAAATATCCCTGGTCAAAATTTTACCAAGCTCTTGCCAGCTATTTACTGTTTCGTTAAGGTTGAGGTTTGCAGCGATGAGCATACAAATATCAGCAGGAGTTTTACCGTTTTCGCGCAGGTATTTTATTGAGGTGGCGCCTGAAGATTTGGACAGTTTCAAGCCATTTGGCGCTTTTAACAAGGGATGATGGCAGAATGCGAGTCCGGCGAATTGATCTTTCCCCAAAGCAATCGCAAGTTGATGCTGGGCAATTGTTGATGTCCACAGGTCTTCACCCCGGATTACCAGGTCGATTCCATAAAAAAGATCGTCAATTACCGAGGTAAGCTGGTAAGCAGGGAACCCGTCCTTTTTCTTTACTATAAAATTCCGCATTTCAACCGGCAATTCAGTTGGGATACCTTCGCCTGTAATACTTTTAATGGCCAATTGCTTATTATCCGTAATCAGCCTCCAGGCTGCGTTTTCAAAATCCAGCGGGATCTGCAGGTTAATGCAGCTGCATTTGCCCGTATTTATCAATTGTTTTCGGGAGCAGGTGCAGGCAAAAACTTTCCCGTCACCGGCCAGTTGCCGGAGGGCCTCTTCATAAAGCCCCATCCTATGAATTTGTGAATAGCCGGATTCAAATGCAGCGCTATCACGCGGGCCTTCATCCCATGGGATCTCCAAAAAATTAAGTGAATCAAAAACGTCCCTGATAAAGGATTGATTTACCCGCAACTGGTCCAGGTCATCTATCCTCAATAATATTTTGGCGCCCGTTTTCCTTGCCAGGGTTGCGGTAATAATAAAAGACAAAATGTTACCCAGGTGCAAAAAACCGCTTGGCGTTGGCGCAAGGCGGGTTTTATTAAAACGAAACGATTGGATGGGCAATGGTTTTTAATTTAAAGTAAAAGTGCAATATTTTTTTAAAACATCGGGTTGCCAGCGTTTGCCCGTATTGCATTGATCAGCTTTTGCTGAATAGCGGCGGTAAGCCGGGATTTTAATTTTGCGGAAATTCATCTAAACGAACAATATATTGCGGCTCTTTTGAGGTTTTTAGTTAAATTATTAAATCTATAAATAATTATTTTAACGAAATGATGATATTATTCAATCTAAAACCATGAAATTGAACCGATAAATCGATTTTTGGCAATAATTTACCGCCTTTTTTTGAAAATTTTAATGTATAGTGTACATTTTATTAAAATCTTCACATCAAAAACAGTATTTTTTTTAATTAAATGATAAAATATTAAAAATATTTTCTAATTTACCAATTAATTAACAAAAACATTAAACTAAACAACCAAACTATGCCGCAATATTTACATTTTTTTTTCCGTAACCGGCCATTCTATTCGCCCGGAGCCATTTCCCCGAAATCATAGTACACGCCCCAAATAAAGGCTGCCACCTGTTTAAATGGTGCTTGCTAACGATGACTTTATGTGAAATCTAAAAAATTAAGGTGTTTTTTATTGCAAAAAATCTGATTTATTAATTGAATAATTCCATGCTAAACCCCAGGAAAAATGAAACAACTTTACATTAAAACTCTCAAATTAATTGTACTGCTGCTGCTCCTATCAGTAGCCGGCGTACAAGCGCAAGGCTTATTGTCAGGAAAGGTTTCTGATAAAGAGTCAACGCTGACCGGTGTGTCAGTAAGCGTATCCGGCGTTGGTGGTACCATCACCAATGTTGACGGTAAATATTCCGTTAAACTCCCAAAAGGAAGCTATACGGTTACTTTCTCCTACATCGGCTATCAAAAATTAACTAAAAAAATTACCATAATTGATGCCGATGTGGTATTGGACGTGGAACTGGTTTCTGAAGCATCGGCCTTAAATGAGGTTGTTGTTGTAGGTGGCCGTGGAGCGGGCCGTACTAAAATGGAGTCGGCAGTGCCTGTGGACGTGGTTTATGCAAACCAGGCCAACCAGACTACCGCTAAGCCCGACCTGATGAGCCAGCTAAACCAGGCTGTTCCGTCATTTAACTACAACAAACAGAGCGGCGGCGACGGCTCGGATGCAATTGATTTTGCCAGTTTACGTGGACTTGGTTTCGACCAAACCCTGGTATTGGTGAATGGCAAGCGCCGTCACCTGTCGGCTTTTGTGAATGAGGTAGGCACCCGCGGCCGTGGCAACAGCGGGACAGATTTAAACGCTATTCCGGAAGCGGCAATTGATCACGTTGAAATTTTGCGCGACGGCGCTTCGGCACAATATGGGTCGGATGCGATCGCGGGCGTTATCAACATCGTTTTGAAAAAAGATATTAACCACCTGAATGTTACCGGCGGTTTTAGCGGGTATAACGACCAGAAATATAATACGCTGAACAATGTTGACCCTTACGGGTATTATACAGGCAGTAAGTTTGACGGTAAAACGGTTTCTATTGGTGCCGATTATGGTTTTGCAATCGGCAAAAATGGCGGCTTTTTAAATATTGGCGCCAATTATGAAAACCAGGGCAAAACCTTTAGGGCTATACGCGATACCAACTGGCAAACCAATCCAAATACATTGGAAGCACAACCGGTTGCACGTGAGCGCCGTGCATTTGGCGACGGCTCGGTTGTATCAGGCGGCGGCATGTACAATTTGGAGATTCCGATAAAAGGCACAAAAACAACCTTTTACTCATTTGGCGGCTATAATTATAAACACTCCAACGTTTATGCCTATACCAGGAGCTGGAACTATAATAATGGCTTGCGTCAAAACCCTACAAAATTCCCGACAGATGCCAATGGCGACCTTGTTTTCGTTCCCGGAATAATGAAGATAGATGCTCCTCCGGGCACACCCTATGATCCGAATAACGTTTATTATGATCCGGAGGAGGATGTTTATATTAAAGACCTGTCAGCTGCTGCCGGTTTCAAAGGCACTACTGAAAGCGATTGGGATTGGGATATCAGCAATAACGTGGGGAGAAATGATTTTCACTACTGGGGAAATAAAACCTTTAATGCTTCATTGCCTTATGTACCGGGCCAGCCCATACAAACCCGTTTTGACGACGGTGGTTTTAACTTTTTACAAAATACCTTTAATGGTGATATTACCAAAAGGTTTAAAGGCATAGGACAGGGATTACAGCTTTCGTTCGGTACTGAATTCAGGTACGAGCGCTATCAGCTGTATGCAGGCGAGTTGAATTCTTATTTGCAGGGCTCTGCCACGCTGCCGGATGGTACTACGAAGGCATCAGGTTCTGAGGGTTACCCTGGTTATCAGCCAAGCGATGCCTCGGTGGTTGACAGAACAAATGAAGCTGCATATACTGAATTATCATTTGATGTTACCAAAAAGTGGGTAATTGATATTGCTGAACGTTTTGAGAATTATTCTGATTTCGGCTTTGTTTCAACCCAGAAATTTGCCACCCGTTATAAACTTGCCAGCAATTTTAACGTTCGTGGTTCAGTTAGCACAGGTTTCCGGGCGCCTTCGCTTCAACAGCTCAACTTTAGTAATACCAACACTACTGTAATTGGCGGTAACCTGGTGTATACTAAACTGGTTCCTAATTATTCTGATGTTGCCAGGACCGCGGGCATTCCGAAATTAACCCAGGAAACCTCAACCAACTACAGTTTAGGATTTACCTGGCAGCCTGCGCCTGAGTTGGCCGTAACTGTTGATGCCTACGAAATCAAGGTAAAAAACAGGATCGTTATATCCGGTTTATACGCGCAGGGTGATTCGGCGCTCGGCCCACAACTGAATAACATATTAGCCTCCCAGGGTATCGGTGATGCACAATTTTTTGCCAATGCGGTTAACACCACCAACAAGGGTATTGATTTTGTGATCGATTACAAAAAACGCTGGGAAAGCAGTCACTTCAGTGCATTGTTAGCCGGTAATATTCAGGGGCTTACTATCGATAAGATCAACATTCCATCCACCTTTAAGGGTTCTGCTTATGACAGTGCTACTTTCTTTTCAGACAGGGAACAATATTTCCTGAAAGCAAGTGCACCAAAAGCTAAATTTACGCTGAATCTTGAATATGGGGTTAAAAAGCTTTCCTTCGGCACCCGGTTTACCTACTATGGCGATGTGAAAGAACTGGGCTTTGGCGAAACCAGCGCCCCTGCAAATGCGCCGGATCCTTTCTTCCCTTATGTAGCATTGGATGCAAGCGGCGCGCCGGTACCGGAAATTTTTGATTTTTCGCCGAAAATAACGACGGACCTATACGCCTCATTAAAACTTAACAAAACCGTGTTATGGACGGTGGGTGTAGATAACTTATTTAATGTTCACCCGGATACCAACGTGATCAAAGGCTCTGTTAACCCGCTTACCGGCAGTTCATTTGGCGACAGCGAATCAGGCGGTCCGTTTGAAGCTGTTCAAATGGGCTTCAACGGCATGCGCGTATTTACCAAGCTGACGTTAAACTTTTAACGAAAGGAAGCATTAAGGTCAGTTAAACCTGCCCTGATAAATTTAAAACTCCGGGCCTTCAGCTTTTGCTGAAGGCTTTTTTTATACACCCGGATTTGCGGTTCGCGCCCGATTATATTTAAATTGAAACAAGCCTTTAAAAAGAAGATCAACAATAATTTCGGTAACGCCTGAAAATATTATTTATTTGCAGGCGTTTTTAATATGCTAAAAACTGTCGCGTTTTGATAGCAAGCCACGTAATCCAATAAACCAAATTATATATAATGCTGTTGTTTTAAGCGTTAAAGCGCTAAACACAAAAGAATTACCTTTATTAAATTAATATTTAAATATGAAAAGACCTTTTATTTTGTTTTTAACGTCCGCATTTTTCTTTTCGGCTTGCAGTAAAAAAAGCGATACTGCTACACAACCCATTGGTCCGATTGTTAACACGCCCACGGTAACCACATTTGCGGGCAGCGGCAAAGCCGGCGCGGCTGACGGTACAAAAGCCCAGGCTGAATTCAACTTCCCAACGGGGATAGGTATAAGCAGCGACGGGTTTATATTCGTTGCCGATAAACAGAATAATCTGGTACGCGTTATTTCGCCCCAGGGAGTTGTAAACTCTTTGAATCATACTACTTCTCCGGGATTTTCTAACGGTAAAGACTCTCTTAGTTTTAATTTTCCGGCAGGGGTTTGTGCTGATGCCAGCGGCAATGTTTTTGTGGCAGATCAGTCTAATGGTGCTGTTCGCGAAATCAATACATCCGGCGTGGCAACTACTTTTGCCACTGGTTTAAGCTCGCCGGTGGGCACTGCCGCTGATGCCGGCGGCAATATTTACGTGGCCAGCAGCGGCCTGAGCATCATCTTTAAGATAACGTCAAAAGGCGTAAAAAGTATTTTAGCAGGTACGGGTGTAAGGGGGGCGAACGATGGCGCCGGAAGCGTAGCATCGTTTAATCAACCACAGGCCTTAGCAGTTGACGCAAGTGGTAATGTGTATGTAGCAGATAAAGGGAATAACCTGATCCGTAAAATTTTGCCCGACGGTACCGTAAGCACTATTGCGGGCAGCGGTACAGCCGGCGCAGCAAATGGTACCGGTACTTCGGCCTCTTTTGACGGGCCTGCAGGTATAGCCGTTGATGCGAGCGGGAATTTATTTGTAGGAGATTCAGATAATAACCTGATCCGAAAAATTACCCCGGCGGGCGTGGTAAGCACTTATGCAGGTTCAGGAGCCAAAGGGTCGGAAAACGGTGCATTAACTACTGCCACTTTTAACAGCCCGCAGGGCGTTGCAGTAGATCAGTATGGAAGGGTATTTGTTGCGGACACCGGCAACAGCCTTATTAGAATGATAAATCCATAAATAACAATAGAGAATAAAGCTTTGGTCAATAGTCCATCGTTTAAAAAGCCGGTAATCATTAAAATTACCGGCTTTTTTGTGGTCCCGATGTTTCGGAAATTACAATTTATCAGAAGAGGGTACCAGCTTAGCTGAAAGATCAGGCTCAGCCATTTTTTTATCAAACGGGAACATGGGGCGCTGGATCCGTTTATAAGGCAAACGCTCCAGGTTTTGATCAACGCCACCCGGAGTTAGCGCCAGGATCCAGTCGGCCCGCATGGCATATAATTCAGGTTCCAGGTAACCGATTTTTACTACAACTATAGCTGCCTTCCGTGGATTGAGGCCCAGTCGGGTGAAATCTGCCTCATGATGGTATGGCTTTCTTTTTTGGGTGACGATGATATGTGCACTGCCAACTTTAACGGCCACTTCAACCTCTGCATCTATATCACCTTTTACAATTGATTCCACCGTACCTGAAATAAAAAGGGGAGGTGCATAGCGCGAATCAACCTTTGCGCCGGCATAGCCTTCCACATGCTTGCCCACACCCGCGGCAATGGCATTTTTAACCAGTTCAGGCCCGGGTATTGAGGCGTAGATGAGCGATGGGCCGTTGTCTGGTTTAAATTCAGTTCGGGCCAAAATCTCTTTTAACGTCCAGGTGACGTCACCAGCGCCGCCGGCTGTGGGGTTATCGCCCGAATCGCTGATATAGAAAGGATGTTTATCGCTGGCCAAAGCCTGGTCAAGTGCTTCGGTTAAAGTGCCCGTGGGCGCTACGAATGCGAAGCCATCGCGGGCATTCCAGAAGTTTTGTGCCAGCTTTCCGGCGGTTTGCGTTACTGTTTTTTTGTCGTCGCCGGTTACCATCACCACCGCATGATTGCGTGGCTCATCGGCCCAGGCATAACCTACCCAAATGGCGGCATCGATAACGCCGGGCTGTACCGATGCCGGCGCCACAGCGGCGTATACACTTTTCGCGGGTTCAATACGGGTGCTTGTTTTTTCGCCGGGGAGTAAAATGGGGATCGGGATATAAGCTTTAAAAGCGGGTTTTCCTTTGCCGCTTTCAATTCGTCCGATCAGATTTTCCACAGCCCTTTGTTTGGTTTGCATGGCGTCTTCATGCGGGGCCAAACGGTAGCAGGTGATCAAATCCGTATTCTCTGCCAAACGCCAGGAAACATTGCCGTGCAGATCCATCGAGGTTGAAATGATCGTTTTTTTGCCAATCACTTTCCTGATCCTTACAATGAAATCGCCCTCCGGGTCATCCAGCCCTACTACGCTCATGGCACCGTGAATATCAAAAAACAGGCCGTCATAGGGGGCGTTTTTTTTTAACAGGTCCAGGGTTTGCTTTACCAGCGATTCATAGGCTTCACGGGTAACTGCTCCGCCCGGCAAAGCATGGCCCACTAATGCCGGGAACCACTCTGCACGACGGCGGAGCGATGAATCAGCACTCAAAAACGGGTAATTAGAGAAGATCTCGGCCCCGTATTTTGCATGGAAGGCGGCCTCATCCGTAAGCGCGGGCGAAAAAGTACTCGATTCTATACCAAGCCCGGCGATAGCAATTCGTGGTAAGGCTTTTGCTGGCGCTTTGGTGTTAAAGGCCCCCGGTTTTGCGGAAAGCAAACCCGTTATTGCAAAAAAGAATATCCATGCAAGGAAAAAGCGTTTCATAGAAGGAGATTTTAAAGCGGTTCGATGACACAATCGAAAGCCTGTATCAAATATATGAAATCGCACACGCCCTGTCAAAAATACTCGAACCCCGGAAAAACAATATGAAATATACTCCACCAGCCGCCTTCGTAGGTCATATACAATTTAAATGGGCCGCCAAATTTGACAATTTCGCCACTCTCTAAAACCGCATCGTAACGCACGCCGCCTTCCGCATGGCCTATGCCGGTGTCATCAGTCAATTGAAAGCCGATATCAAAGATCTTGTATTTCTCATCTTTGAACGCTGTATAGGAATCAAAAATGCGGGTTAATTGCGCAGCAACGTCGGCCTTGCTTAATATGTGCCGGTCGGGCAGAATAAATTCATTGGCCAGCTCCCAGCTTTTTTCATTAAGGCTTTTTTTAAACCATTCAGACAAAAATCCCATCGCCCTGTTTTCGATATCCTTTCTGTGATTGGGATGAAATTCCTCGTAGTCAAAACAGGTGGTCATGCCAGCCACCGGCATAAAGGTGGTTTCGTGATCAAACAGTTCTTCGGTAATAAAACAGTATTTTGTACGATTGTCATACTCGTCATTGTCGCCAAAATATATTTCAATGTTGTTTTCGGACAGCAGACCGGTGATTTCCTCTAACGCGGCTTCTAACTGCTCATCCGTCAGGTCCACCGCTTTTATAAAGGCAGGTTTGCCAACCAGGTCGAATACTTTTGCTGCTTTTGCATGGGCGAAATTCTGCTCAAAGGCTAATACGTTTTTCAGGAATTCATTTTCAATTCCGGGATCGATATTGGAGATATGGTGTGATTCTGCGCCCAGTTCAGCTTTTAGTTTTAAGCGCAGCAATTCATTTTCCATACGCAGATTTTCTTCAGGATCGTCGCTTAGGGGCTTGTCGGGCAGTTCGTCGTTTTTCATTGAATTTTGGTTAAGGTTTCAATTCAAATTTAAAAATGTTTTTGTATTATCTTTCTTACGAATGTTAAATTCACATTTTATTATTTAAATTTATTTTTTGTTATAAACCGGTAATACCTCATTATTAAACTAAATTATGCGACGGCATTTGTACTTGTTGTTGATTTTGTGCGCTGCAAGCATTTTGGGCATGTTCTGGGCCTGCAATCATCCCTCAAATATTGATGAGCAGATGCCGGATGTGGTAAGCTATAATTTCAACATCCGCCCCATACTTTCAGATAAATGCTATAAATGCCATGGGCCGGATGCCAGCAAACGCCAGGCCGGATTGAGGCTGGATATGCCCGAAAGTGCCTTTAAAGCATTAAAGGATGATCCCAATGCGCATGTACTGGTACCGGGCAGCCCGGCAATGTCCGAACTGTTCAGGAGGGTATCTACCAATGATACCACCGAAATGATGCCGCCGGCAAACTCAAACCTGAAGCGGCTAACGCCACACGAGGTTGACCTGGTAAAAAAATGGATCAAACAGGGCGCTAAATTTGAAAAGCATTGGGCATTCGTCCCCCCAAAAGTCGTCCCCCTGCCTGAAGTTAAGGATAAAGCCTGGCCAAAAACCCCGATAGATAATTTCATTCTTCAGAAACAGGAGCAATATGGTTTGAAACCTAATCCGGAAGCGGATAAGGAGCGCCTGCTAAAGCGCGTAAGCTTCGACCTTACAGGTTTACCACCCAGCCTGGACATGATGGACAGGTTTTTGGCTGATAAAAGCAGCGATGCTTACGGGAAAGTGGTTGACGAACTGATGAAAAGCCCGGCTTATGGCGAGAAAATGACTTTGCATTGGCTGGATGTGGCGCGATACGCCGACTCGCACGGTTACCAGGATGACAATTACCGCACACAATGGCCATGGAGGGATTGGGTGATCCATGCATTTAATGAGAATTTGCCTTATGATAAATTTATCACCTGGCAATTGGCGGGCGACCTGATGCCCAATGCCACCAAAGAACAATTACTGGCAACTGGCTTTAACAGGAACCACAAGATTACAGAAGAAGGTGGTGTGATTAATGAGGAATACCGCGTAGCTTATGTAACCGACCGTACCAACACCTTTGGTAAAGCGCTGCTGGGGGTTACCATTGAGTGTGCCCATTGTCACGACCATAAATACGACCCTTTTTCGCAAAAGGAATATTACCAGCTGTTTGCTTTTTTTAACCAGGTGAAGGAACCCGGCATACAAAGCACCGTTGGCGGCCCTGAGACTTATGCAAAAAGGCCGATGATGCAGGTGACCAATGATGATGTAAAAGGCATCCTGAAATTTGTAAATAAGCAGGATACCGGTAAGCTCATTGTATCTGTAATGGGCGACAGTGAGGTTTACCGTAAAACCTATGTTTTAAAGCGCGGCAATTATGACACCCATGGTGATGAAGTGCAGCCCGGTACGCCAAAAGCTATATTACCATTTGACAGCAGCCTCCCTAAAAACAGGCTGGGTTTGGCGGAGTGGTTATTCAGCCGGAAGAACCCCCTTGCGGCCCGGGCTTTTGTAAACCAAACCTGGCAGGAGTTTTTTGGTAAAGGGATCGTTAAAAGTTCTGGAGATTTTGGGATGCAGGGCGATTTGCCATCGCACCCGGAATTATTGGACTGGCTTTCGGTTGATTTTATGGACCACGGCTGGGATATCAAAAGGCTGGTAAAACAACTGGTGATGTCGGCAACTTACCGGCAATCGGCAGTAGTAAGCCCCGATAAATTAAAGATCGATCCGGATAATACCTACCTGGCCCGTGGCCCGCGTTCAAGGCTGCCGGCCGAATTTGTAAGGGATATGGTATTGGCCAGCAGCGGGATCCTGAACAAGACGATTGGCGGCCCCAGTGTAAACCCTTACCAGCCGGCGGGCTTATGGGAAAACGCTACTTCCGGCCGGGGGATACTGGCGAATTACAGGCAGGTGCATGGCCCGAATTTGTACCGGCGGGGAATGTACACGCTGATCAAACGCACGGTTCCACCGGTTGAGATGGCCATTTTTGATGCCAGCAACCGCGATCAATGCGAAGTAAAAAGGCTAAGAACAAATACGCCTTTACAAGCCTTGCTAATGGAAAACGACCCAACTGTGCTGGAAGCGGCAAGAGTTTTAGCCACCAAACTATTACAGGAAAAAAGCACTTCAAAGGAAAAAGTATACAAAGCGTTTCGCTTGATCATCTGCCGTAAACCAAACGATAAGGAGCAGGCGATACTGGATAGTTATTATAACGAGGAACTAAAAGCAATGGATTTGCAAACGGCCGGGAAAGTGCTGAACGTGGGCGAATATCCCTTGCCGGACAATTTAAATAAAGTTAACCTGGCGGCGATGATGAAAGTGGTGGATGCTATTTATAACTTAGAAGAAGCGATTACAAAAACCTGATCTATGGAAAAAGATTTTTTAGAGCATCGCCTCAATATTAACAGGCGGCGTTTTTTATCAAGGTTGAGTTTAGGCCTGGGCAGTATGGCGCTTGGCTCTTTGCTGATCCCTGATCTTTTCAGCGGGATAGGGTCAGACAGTGAGGCTGATTTTGTGCCGGGGATCCCCAACTTTGCTCCTAAAGCTAAACGGGTGATCTATCTTTTTCAGGATGGGGCGCCCTCACAGCTGGAGTCTTTTGATTATAAACCGAAATTGCGGGAGATGATGGGGCAGGAGTTGCCGCCATCCGTTCGGGGTAGCCAGATTTTAACAGGGATGACCGCTAACCAAAAATCTTTTCCGCTAATAGGCTCTTTTTATGATTTTAAGCAATATGGCGAATCAAAAGCGTGGGTGAGTGACCTGTTTCCGCATATTGGTAAAATTGCGGATGATATTTGTATCATCCGGTCGATGTATACCGAGGCGATCAACCATGACCCCGCCTTAACATTTTTCCAAACAGGCGCGCAACAGGGTAACCGCCCCAGCATGGGCTCATGGGTGAGCTATGGCCTGGGTAGCGAGAATAAAAACCTGCCTGCTTTTACTGTCTTACTGTCAAAAGGTAAGGGCAACGGGCAGGGCGTATATTCAAAACTTTGGAGTAATGGCTTTTTGGATTCAATTCACCAGGGGGTACAGTTTAGCAGCGGCGAAAATCCGGTTTTATACCTGAATGACCAGGACGGGATTGACCGCCGCGACCGCCGCAAGATGCTGGATAAACTGGCCGAACTGAATGACATATCCTATAAAGAATTTGGCGATCCGGAGATCAGCACCAAGATCCAGCAATACGAAATGGCCTACAGGATGCAATCGGCAGTGCCTGAGATTATGGATGTATCCAAAGAGCCGGATGATATTGTAAAAATGTACGGTCCGGATTGTTTGGTGCCGGGTACCTATGCAGCTAATTGTTTGCTGGCGCGCAAACTTTCGGAGAACGGTGTGCGCTTTGTGCAATTGTATCACCAGGGATGGGACCAGCACAGCAACCTGCCGCAGGAAATGGCCGGACAGGCCAAAGATGTTGACCAGGCCTCCGCAGCGCTGGTAACCGACCTGAAACAACGCGGCCTGCTTGATGAAACGCTGGTGATTTGGGGCGGCGAATTTGGCCGGACCAATTACAGCCAGGGCAAACTGGAAAAAGCCAACTACGGCCGCGACCATCACCCGCGCTGTTTCAGCATTTGGATGGCTGGCGGCGGCATTAAGCCGGGTTTAGTTTATGGCGAATCGGATGAGTTTGGGTATAATATTATTAAGGATCCGGTGCATGTGCATGATTTTCATGCAACGATATTGAACCAGTTGGGTATCGACCATAAAAAATTAACCTTTAAAAGCCAGGGCCGCAGGTACCGTTTAACGGATGTGGCGGGGAATGTGGTAAAGGGAATATTAGTCTGAACACGATTTTTAGGATTTTATGGATTAGCAGGATTTTTTTTAATCGGCGGCGATCCGTAAAACCTATCATAAATAGTTCAGGCAACAGGAATCATAAAAATCTTTAAAATCATAAAAATCGTGTCATGGAAAGAAGAAAATTCATCAAACAAACAGCGGCTTTTTCGGCAGCATTTTTTATTACGAAGGATTTGCTGGCAAAAAACGACGGACCGGTGTATGGACACGGCAATATGCGTTACCGGATGGATACCGCCTGGGCAAAAGCCGACCCGATGAAAAACCCGGTAAATGATTGCCATGAGATGGTGCAGGATTCGAAAGGCAGGATTTTGCTGTTAACTAACGAGACAAAGAACAATGTGCTCATCTTCAATAAATCGGGTAAGCTGCTGGATACCTGGGGGCATGAATTCCCGGGCGCACATGGCTTGACTTTGGTAAATGAAAATGGTACGGAGTTTCTATTTATAACAGATACCGTAAAACACCAGGTGTATAAAACCACCATGGATGGCCGCATTTTGATGACCATTGATGTGCCGCTTGAAACCGGCAGATACAAAAAAGCGGAGGAATTTATCCCTACCGAAACCACGATTGACACCAACGGCGATATTTTTATTGCGGACGGTTACGGTGCACAATATACCATGCATTATGATAAAAATGGCAAGCTGATCAATTTTTGGGGTGGCAGGGGCGATGGCGACGAACATTTTGATAACGCTCACGGGATACTGATAGACCGCAGGCAGGCTACACCCACGCTTTTAATTACCGACCGCACACGGAATTGTTTTAAACGGTTCAGCCTGGATGGTAAATTGATAGAGATCATCAAGTTGCCGGGGGCCTGCGTTTGCCGGCCGGTAATAAAAGGCGATCATTTATACGCCGCCGTATTACGTTCGCCTGATTTAAACCACGAAAACTCTGGCTTTACCACCATTTTGGACAAGAATAATAAGGTCGTATCCAATTTAGGTGGCACCGAACCGGTTTACAAGGATGGCGTACTGCAGCCTATGGCCCAGGCCGAAAAGATATTTTTAAACCCCCATGATGTTTGTGTGGATGACGACGAGAATTTGTATGTGGCGCAGTGGGCATCGGGCAAGGTGTATCCTTATAAATTTACCAGGGTGTAATACGCGAATTTGGCTAAAGCCATTGCGGGTTTGATGGTAACCCGTTGGCTAAAGCCAACGGCAATGAATTGAAAATAAATTCATTGCCGTCCCTTTTAAGGGACGGATAAAGTGAAAAGCAGGTAGAGGCTTTCGCCACAATAATGCGAAGGATATTTGATGAGACTTTAAAAAATACGCCAGAATTTAAGTTATAACTATTAGATGATAAAAACCCGCTACCAAGGTTTTGCTGAAAACCTGTTATTCGCCCTGAACATATTTATCATCTTTTTCCTGTTATTTGGCGGTGGCATAGTCATTCCGCAATGGCTCCAGCCGGTGGGCAGGATACATCCGCTCATTATCCATTTTCCCATAGTTGTATTGATTATGGCGATGGTGCTGGAATTTTTCAGGTTTAAAGAAAGATTCAGCACAGAAAAATTATACCAGGAGTTTACCACCTACTTATGGCTAACCGGCGCTTTGTTTGCTGGCTTAACGGCAATTATGGGCCTGTTTTTATCGAAGGAGCAAGGCTATGACGGCGACACCGTACAGTGGCACAAATGGTTTGGCGTTATAGTTGTTTTTGTTTCGACATTGATTTACTGGTGCAGGAGCAAGGGATGGTATAACCAAAAAATTGCAAGGTCGGGGGCCGTTGCGGTGGTGCTTTGCCTTGTGGTTGCCGGGCATTACGGTGCTGACATCACCCACGGCGAAAATTTTATTTTGGCCCCGGTTTGGCATCCGGAAAAGAAACTGGTACCGATTGATAAAGCGTTGGTTTTTAGGGATGTGGTTGAACCGATATTCGAAGACAAATGTAATAGCTGCCATAACCCTAATAAAACCAAAGGTGGGCTGCGGCTGACGGATGAAAAAGCGTTGCTAAAAGGTGGCAAAGATGGCAAACTGTTTGTTGCCGGCCAGCCGCAATTGAGTTTGCTGCTGCAGCGCATCCATATGCCCGATGGTGAGAAGAAACACATGCCACCATCCGGCAAACCCCAGTTAACCACTGATGAAATGAATCTGCTGTACCTGTGGATAAAGGAAAACGCTGATTTTAAAAAGAAGGTGATTGATTTGCCGGCCAGTGATTCTTTACGGATAATTGCCGCAAACTATTTAAAACCGGCGGAAGAAACGGAAGAGCAATTTGATTTCGCGGCGGCGGATGACAAAACCATCAAACAGCTCAACAATAATTACCGGGTAATCTATCCATGGGCGCAAAATTCACCGGCACTTGGCGTTAATATCTATAACAAAAAAACCTATCAGCCAAAAATGCTGGAGGAATTGAGTGGCATAAAGATGCAGGTGGTATCACTTGATTTGAACAAAATGCCTGTAACAGATGCGGAACTGAAAACGATTGCCGGGTTTGAAAATTTGCGGATATTAAATCTCAACTTTACCGATGTTACGGGCGCCAATCTAAAAGTATTATCATCGCTCAAGTACCTGAGAACGCTTTCATTGGCCGGCACAAAATTAGATTTGCAAGGTATTAAAGCGATCTCTGATCTTAAAACCCTAACCAAAGTAGCCTTATGGGATACGGGCCTGCCTGAAAATGAAATTGCCGGTCTGCAAAAAAGTAACCCCAAAATCGATTTTATAAAAGGGTTTAAGGACGATGGCAAGCCGATCAGGCTCAATGATCCCCAGGTAAAAAATACAGCTTTTGTGATCACCAAACCGGTAGCGCTTGAACTGGTGCACCCTATAAAGGGGGTAGACATCCGATATACGACGGACGGAACTGACCCGGATAGCGTGAAATCAATGCTTTATAAACCAGGGGTAATCATCGCCCAAAATACAAACATCAAAGCAAAAGCCTATAAACCGGGCTGGTATGGGAGCGACGTTTTACAGGTAAACTTTTATAAAAGCACCTATACGCCTGATAGCATCAGTTTTATAGCCGGGCCGAATGAAAAATACAGTGGCGATGGGGCAAAAACGTTGATTGATAAGGACCTTGGAGGTAACAACTTTGGCAATGGGAAATGGATCGGCTCGCAAAAAGACCTGGTGGTTTATATGCAGTTTAAACAACCTGTCGATCTGCATACCGTTACGCTGAACTGCATGCGGAATATGGGCAGCCAGATTTTTTTACCCATCGGGATAGAAGTTTGGGGCGGAGCGGATGCAGCTCACCTGAAATTGCTGAGCACAGTGAAACCGCCGGCACCTCAGAAAAATGATCCGTTTACATTGAAGGGTATGGAATGTAAACTGGCTGCATCGGGGAAATTATCCTGCTTAAAAATTATAGCCAAACCGATACAAAACCTGCCGGTTTGGGACCCGGTAAAAAAGCAGCCGGGATGGGTGTTTTTGGATGAGATATTTTTGAATTAGGGAGCCCAGCCCAACCCTCTCAGGTAGGGAGGGCTTTAGAAAGTTTATTTTATAGTTTAACTAAAATAAAAAAGTCTCCCCTACCGGGGGAGATTATTCGTGTCATTATTTGTTTTTTATTAGCACTCATGAGTGCTACGCAAATTATAGGGGGCTTATGGAAACAACTACATACGATGCCATCGTCATCGGCTCAGGTATCAGTGGCGGATGGGCGGCCAAGGAATTATGCGACCTGGGGGTGAAAACCCTGGTGCTTGAACGCGGCCGCAATGTTGAACATATTAAGGATTACCCCACGGCGATGAAAGATCCCTGGGATTTTGAGCACCGGTTACAGGAGCCATCGAAGATCCTCGAAGAAAACCCGGTAGTGGGTAAGTGCTATGCTTTTGACGAAGCAACACAGCATTTTTTTGTGAAGGACAAGGAACATCCCTACATCCAGGAAAAACCATTCGATTGGATCCGGGGCTACCAGGTAGGTGGGAAATCCATCACCTGGGGTCGGGCCTGCCAGCGCTGGAGCGACTTTGAGTTTTCGGCGCCGCAGCGATATGGTTATGCTATCGACTGGCCCATTCGGTATGAAGATATTGCGCCATGGTATTCGCATGTGGAAAAGTTCGCGGGTATTTGCGGCGGCAAGGATGGGCTCGAGGCGCTGCCCGATGGCGAGTACCTGCCGCCCTTTGAAATGAGTTGTGTTGAACAGGACATTCAGCGTAAAATAAGTGCCCGTTATAAAGACAGGTTTATGGTGCGTACCCGCTGGGCGCAGCTGACCAGTCCGCAGGAGATCCACAAACAACAGGGACGCGACCATTGTTATGCCCGCGACCTTTGTTACCGGGGCTGCCCCTTTGGCGGCTATTTTAGCTCAGTTTCGTCCACATTGCCATGGGCCAAAAAAACGGGTAATCTTACTGTTAGGCCGCATTCAGTAGTGCATTCCATTATTTATGATGAGCAAAAAGGAAAGGTAACGGGTGTTAAAATCATAGATGCCATTACCAAACAGGAAGTTACTTACTATGCTAGGGTGATATTTTTAAACGCGGCCTGTTTAAACAGTAATTTGATTTTACTCAATTCCAAATCGCACCGCTTTCCTAATGGACTGGGGAATGACAATGGCCTGCTGGGCAAATTTATGGCCTTCCAGAATTACCGGGCGAGCGTGGGAGGGACGGTTGACGGTTTTGAGGACAGATACTACTTCGGTCGTAACCCAACCAATCCTATTATAGCCAATTACCGCAACCTGCACAAACAGGATACCGATTACCTGGGCGGGTTTTTAACTTTTGTGTTTTCTGGTCGGGGTCCGGCTTATAAAGAAGGTGGGGATGGTATTGGTGCAATTTATAAAGACGCCATCACCGAACCGGGGCCATGGTATGCAGGGATGTTTATGCAGGGCGAAACCATTCCCAAAGAAGCCAATCATGTCCGCCTGAGTACCGACCAGGTAGACCCCTGGGGTATCCCGCAGTTGATCACTTCTATTGGTTATGATGATAACGACGATAAAATGGTGGCCGATTTTTTAACGCAAAGCGCCGAAATGCTGGAGGTTGCAGGTGTAAAAAAAATCACCAAAAAGGATACGCACCAGGCGCCGGGTTTGGACATCCACGAAATGGGTGGCTGCCGGATGGGGAACGATCCCAAAACATCCCTACTCAACAAATGGAACCAGATGCACCTTTGCAATAACGTTTTTGTAACTGATGGGGCGTGTATGACGAGTACCGGCAATCAAAGCCCTTCGATTTTGTACATGGCCTTTGCGGCCAGGGCGGCGCATCACGCGGTAGAGGAGATGAAGAAGGGGAATATTTGAGCCGATTTAACGTTGATCTGTTTAATTACCCTGACAGGCCCTATAGCAATGAAAATTAGTGTTTTGAATATCGTTGGTGCTGTCCTTTTACTATTGGCGTTAACTAACCCGACCAAAAAGAAATTAGAGGAACATCTGGGAAAAATTAACGAGTTTGAAACAGTAACGGAATCACATGATTACTTTTCTGTCTCCGCAGGGTCTCTCGCAGAGGACCCTGCGCTGGATATACATCAAATTTCGATCAATCGAACCAGTATTTCCGGTAATCATATATGTTTACGAATGGATGCGAAATGCCTGTTTCGTAAAATGCAGCACTGCTATGCGGGTAATCTGTAAATTCCTGGCAAAGCCGCCATTTGCCTGTAACCGGGTTATGACAAATATAATCCAGCTTTTGGTACAAGAAATCAATTGTAAAAGCCGGTTTCGCATCAAACGAGGGCTCAAATACTTTATGTAATTGGCCTTTAATACGCTCTTTTTCAGTACATGCCGCTGCCAACAAATTCAACACATCTGTACGCTGCTGATCATTCAGCCGCTTTACCAGGTCGTGAGCCATAAACCTTTTGGCGTTGGCTATGATGATATTTAAATTCACATTAAGGTTGGAGAAATAAAGCAGTGCGTGAACATGATTGGGCATGATGAGGAACCCTGTTGTTTTAATCTGGTATTTGTCGTCGATTAGTTTCAGCCATTTCTAAACCAGGTCATAGGAGTCGGTTAACTCAAATAGAGGCAGCCAGTCGTGGCGGGTAAAGGTGACAAACCAGGTATCTTCGATTATTTCATGCCGGGTGCCGATCATGGTTTAAAAATAAGCAATTTCCTCCACCTGGTACGCGGCGCAGGGTCCTCTGCGAGAGACCCTGCGGGGACGGAAAGGTAGTACAGGTTCACGATTAAAGTATTAAGTGATTGAATGTACTATTAACGCGGCGAATAAAATATGATCTGCGTCATTTTCTTCGCGGCAAAATTGAAGCGAATGTAGCAGTGGCAATTAGCTATCCGTCAGCGGCGCGTATAATAGTTTGCTGGTTGATCAAGTATTTTCCCGTTGGGTCTTCTGCGGGGACGAAAATTCCTCCGCAGCAAATACGGGCTTTATTTCACCATCATTTAATGCTTTCGTTATAATCAAAACCTTGCAAATAGGAGATCTTCCATTTGCCATCCACTTTTACCACCCTAAAAGGGTAGGAAAAATCTTTCCAGCTTTGATCTGTACCGGGATCAAGTTTACCCCAGTTCCATTTCAATTCTCCTTTATCATCATCAATTTTTACAATTTCAACCGCTACTTTATCCCACGATAGGTTATCCTGGCACGAACACCAAGGGCTCGCATCATTAGCAAAATTAAATGTCGGGAGTTCATAAACATTCCACTTCCCGAACTCGTTGTTTTTTATTTTTTTGTCGAGTGTATGGATAATATGGTCATAGTTATCTATGAACTCGTCAGCGAAAAATTCTGTTTTCCTTAGCTTCTCAAGGTTCAGCTTTTCCTTATCAAAATCAAATCCAACACAAATGCTGTCTTTGCTTAAAGCCGGGAGCAATTCAATTGCACCTTTAGTGCCGGCCCATTTAAGCATCTGCCTGGTAAGCGCCTGGATCTCCTCTTTGTTTTTATTACTATCAGTGAATTTTACCTCTTCAGTTCCAGTTCTTGCCGCAACTTTTGCTTTAACAGCCGCGTCTGTTTTTTTTTGATTGTTAGATTTAATATTAGAATTGCATCCGAACAAAATCAATCCGACGCCTAAGTTTAAAAGTATTTTATAGTTCATATTAGTTTATTGCTGATTGCGCGCTTTTATTCTATAATGCACATTAACCTTTGTATTTTTTACCGCTTGAGACGCGGCATGCTTTATTTAGTAAAGCCATCAACCTCGCTGTCCGAAGTGTCCTACTACGGATAACTATGGCTGGAGACTATTTCTTCACTACTACCACATCCATGGGCATTTTGGTCAGTTACAAATTGCAACTAACTCATTTCAATGCTTTGGAGGCCTTTGCCTATTCCAACAGTCCGATTTTTTTGGATAATTTCCCATATCCATATCTATAATTTCGAATTTCTACTGCTTTAATTTTCAGATGTACGAAAATATCGTACATCTGAAAATAATATCGAATAATGAAGTTGAATTTCCAATGTCGAAATTTAACTTCATTATTCGATATTCAGCATTCGATATTCAAATCACCCGGCCCACCCCTCTCTATCCAAACTCCTGAAATTGATGGCTTCTGCCAAATGCTCCAGTTGGAGAGGAACTTATTAGCCGCGCCATGATAATTACAATATATCTTGCAGTTCGCATAGGGTTAAATTATTTATTTCTGCTTATTATCGGCACTATCAACGCGACGATGGTAAGTATCGGAGCAATCTTTAACGATAGGTTCGAAAATATTATTTTGTTCGTCTTTCGGCAAAGCAAAATCATCGATATATTGCTGCCTGGTCAGCCGCTTCATTATCATATCTACCGAACAGGTACTATAATCAACCACTAATTGGGGATGTTTTTTGTCTTTTGAACTCAAGCCGTTTATGTAGATCTTTAAGAGTTTTTCCCTATCCTTTTCGGTCCATTTGTTATTTTCAACCCGACTGCTGAGACGGTACATATTGGCGTCGTGCCAGATTAAATTATAAGCGCCAAACAGGATCATAAAGATCGAACCAAACTTTCCCAATTTACCCCATGATTTGAGTAAATTATCAACTCTCAATGCCTGCTCTGCCGTTTTATATTTTGGTTTATAAAACTTAAAGGTAAGCAGGAAGGCAAAGATGCCGACCATAAGAAAAACAGCCCCATTGATGTAGGGCAGGTAATTTATGATTGAACCATTTGGTTTATCGAGCAGGTAAATCGCCAATACCGATCCGAGAAAGATCGCGGTAAAAATTATTACAATTCGTTTGTTTTTATTGAGTTCCATTTTGCTGCTCTTTTAAGATTAGTTTTTAATACACTACCCCGCCCATCCCTCTCTATCCAAACTCCTGAAATATACAACTCCCGCCATCAACTCTCATTTGGTCGTACCTGCCGCATATGGATACAAATCCTTATTGTCTGCAAACTGATACCATCCGCCTTTTATAAAGTAGTAGGTCTCCTTGCCTAAAATACTTGCAGGGAAATTGCCCCCAATTGGTTTTTTAAAGGTTTTATGATTTTTGGGATTGTACATATTGATAAAACTATTATACAAATCCTGTTTGATGCTGTAAAAAACATTCCGGTTTGTATCAAAACTCAAAGTAGTTTGGTTGTTGTAATTATAATCTGCCGCGGGATCGCGTTTTGAATTACGGGCATCATGGACATCCACAATAAGTTTGTAAGTCTTATTATTAACGCCTTCCAGCGCGACAATTTTTATGTTATAATTTTCTTGTCCGTCGCCTGATTCCCCTGTTAATAATCTTTGCGCGTGCAGAGATTCACACAGTTTGTTATTACTGACGCATAAAAGCATTATATCTTGGGCACCGATACCCGAACCTCCCCTGACGGCATATTTGATCTCCAGGAATTGTTTGTTTAAGATGCGCGTTTCAACCGGCACTCCCCAGAAATCATAATCGGTTATGGTATCCTTTAAGCAGCTAATTCTTAAAATATGCCTGAAGTAATCCGGCACCAAATGAACCTGTTGAACTTTACCATCCATGGACCTGAGTGTAAACTTCTTTGCATCTTTTTTACTGTCGTTATCCTCTTTTGTTTTTACAAAATCCTGGGCATTCGCTGTTAATCTAAACAGCGCTAATGTGAAGAAGAGAACTATGATTATCCTATGTCTCATCGTTTCATTTTACTTACCTGGTCCACAGTGTCCCACTACGGATAACTATGCCCGGAGACTATGTCTCCACTACTACCACATCCGTGGGCATCCTGGTCAGTTACAAATTGTAACTAACTCATCCCAGCACTTTGAAGGCCTATGCATGTTCCAACTGTCTGATTTTTTCGGACAATTTCCCATATCTCTATCTATAACTTCGAATTTTTACTACTTTAAATTTCAGCTGTACGATATTTTCGTACAGCTGAAAACAATATCGAATAATGAATTTCGAATGTCCAACGCCGAAGTATCACTTCGACATTCATTACCTGCCAGCCGGCAGGCAGGTTCAAAATTCGGTGTTCATTATTCAAACCTACCCCGCCCAGCCCTCTCTGTCCAAACTCCTGAAATGGATAGCCTCCGCCAAATGCTCCAGTTGGATTTCTTCGCTGCCGGCTAGGTCGGCGATGGTGCGGGCAACTTTTAAAATGCGATCGTATGCACGGGCGGACAGGCCGAGTTTTTCCATGGCTTTTTTGAGGAGGTTTTGGCCGGCAGGGGTAATTTTGCAGATGTCGCGCACCATTTGGGGGCTCATCTGGGCGTTGGCATGCAGGTCTGGCCGGCTGCCAAAGCGTTCGGCCTGGATCTCGCGGGCTTTAATCACCCGGTCGCGGATAAGTTCGCTTTTTTCGGCGAGGCGGTCGCTGGCCAGTTCGTTAAAGTTTACCGGGGTAACTTCTACGTGCAGATCGATGCGGTCAAGTAAGGGCCCTGAGATCTTGCTCAAATATTTTTGCACTACGCCCGGCGGGCATACGCATTCCTTCTCGGGGTGGTTAAAATAGCCGCAGGGACAGGGGTTCATACTTGCGACAAGCATAAATGAGCTGGGGTAATCGACAGTAAACTTGGCGCGGGAAATGGTTACCCGGCGTTCTTCCAGCGGCTGGCGCATTACCTCGAGGGCGCTGCGTTTAAATTCAGGCAGTTCATCCAGAAACAATACGCCGTTATGGGCCAGCGAGATTTCGCCGGGCTGGGGGTTGCTGCCTCCGCCTACCAGGGCCACATCCCTTGAATATCTTTTGTTTCCGTCTGATTTACAGTTATATTTGACACAAAATACTTCAATATGGCTAAAAATAAGCTTAAAACACTGCCAAATCATTTGGGAATTTACATAAGAGTTTCGACACAACAGCAAGCTAACGAAGGAATTTCTACACATGAACAGAGAGAGAGCGGAATTAGTAAAGCAAATTTACTAGGATGGACTTATACCATCTATGATGATTCTGCTCAAAGCGGTTCGATTAGCTATTTAGACCGACCTGGTATGAGACAACTTATGTTGGACGTTGATGCTGGAAAATTAGGCGGAATGTTTTCAGTTGATATAGATAGATGGAGTAGGGACGGAAAATATGAAGAACCTCAAATAATCATATCAATTTTCAAATCTTCAGGAATCAAAATATTTACGCCTTCGGGTGAATTAAATTTACAAGATCCAAATATTGAATTCATGTCAAGAATTCAAGGTTTAACAAGTTCCTATTACCGGATACAAACTCAAATAAAAATAAAAAGAGCACTTGTGCAAAGTGCGAAAGAGGGCAACGCTGGCGGAGGTCCGCTTTTGCCCTATGGTTATAAAAAGGTAAAAAAACTGTTGGTTATAAATCCAGAAGAAGCGAAGGTAGTTGAGTTAATATTTAAAATGTATATAGATGGAAAAGGAACGTTTGTGATTGCTGACTATTTAAACATGAACAAGATACCAACAAGACGAAACCTAATTCAGAATGGCCAAATGACAATAAAAAGAGGTGAAAGGAGAAAAGCAAATGGAGAGGTTATTCCGGAAGGGAAAGTGATTAAATCAGGCGATGACTTTAGGTGGCGAGATAAAACTGTTTTAGGAATGTTGAAAAATCCAATTTATAAGGGGCAGAGAAGATACCGAGAATTGACTGTGGAATCCCCCATCATTATAGATCCAATAGTTTTCGATACTGTTCAAAATTTGATAGAAGACAAAAAACACTTTAGAGAAGCCCCATATAGCAAGAGCGGGGCAACGGTAAATAAGTTTCTTTTGAAAGGATTAATTAAATGTGGTCAGTGTGGGCAGTCCTTTTATGGTAAAAAAGAATTGATATAAAAAGAGACAACGCTTATTGTTGTTTAAGTCAAAGATATAAAGGGAAATTCTGTGGGACAAACGGCATTTCTATTGAATATTTGGATGATTTAGTTTGGAGTGAAGTAAAAAAAATAAAGCAAAATGTTTTAGAATATTTTAAAAATATGGAGGAAGGTGACGACATAAAAACCTTTAAAGATTTGCTACATAAGAGTGAGAAAGAAATTGAAGAATTGAATAAAAACCTATTAAATTTAAATCGACGCTACAATGAGGGGAAGTTGACTGATATTGAATATAATCCATTAAGAATGGAGTATCTAAATGAATTATCTCACAATCAGGGTAATAAAGACCACTTCCTAAGCAAATTAAATTCGTTGCACCAAAAAGAGTCAGTATTACAAGTAATAGAGAACTTTACGGAAAAAATCAAAGATACGTCTCTTAATTTCGAGGAAAAGCAATCAATAATTAGAGCTTTAATTAGTGGAATTAAAATAACCCCGAAACATGCGATTTATATTCGATACAAACTTGATAAGCTAACTGATGTTCTTTTGGATAAAGAATATGAGATTGGATATAAACCTAATGGGCATAGGATAGGAATAGTCGGAGAACGATTGTTAATCGGTCAAATAAATCACAAGCACGCGGAAACTGGTCACACTTATAACTCAATTTATCACGTGCGAAAGGATGAATAATCGATATTATGCACTTTTTAACTGGCCGAGTTTTGGTTGACAGTAGGTTGGAAAACAAAAATTTTCGTTGTCAAACCACGCTATTGCTATTCCTCTATCAACACATAGATAATCTTGAAGCCAATTTATTTCAGTAGGCTCATAGGGATACACCAAACATAGTGTTGAGTTCTTTAATATATCTTCGGAATATCTGAACCGATATTCATATAGTTGACTTAAACCTTTACGAGTTTGGCTTAACAGATTTTCTGAATGAACGCTTTTTACCTCAAATAAGAATCCTGTATCGGCGGATAATTCCGCATATAAATCAATATGTTCATTTTCCTTTGGTGTAGCGCCCAGTTTCCTTAAATGTTCATCTAATTGCGACATAAGAATCTTATGTTGCAAGTTGCTTTTTTGCCGTTTAACACGTGTGACCTCCGGGTCTGCCAACACACTTTTTCGATAAGCACCCTCATTGCTGTAAGAAGGTTCTGACCCTCTTTCACGCAATGGATATTTAAATACTATTGCCTTATTATCAGCAACTAATTCATCTGTTTCATTTGCTGAAATTGAAATAGGAATAGCATTGCCCTGAATTATTTCACCTGCTACCTCTTGAACTAGATCAGACGGTAGTTGAACTACCCCATCGAAATATTTAGACCATTCACCACCGCCTATCGCATTTTGAAGGTCATTATGCGTTTGTATCGAATCAAATTTGTCAAATTGCAGGTCGATTGAACTCACCAATGTCAATAATTTTACAAGACGAGCTTCATCTGCCGGTGAATACGCTGGCCTTAAATATATCCACCCATTTGTAACCTCAATTAAATCGGTGTGGTTAAGGATATGAAGTCTACGCTCGAAGCCCGGTATTGGAGGAATATCATTCTTTCTAATACCATTTAATAGGGTAACTACATCTTCAATATCTGGAGAGGCACTTCTGTTTATTCTACTATCATTACACAGAATGGAAATTTCGTCTACGGATACTCTCGGATGTAGAGAATCAATTCCGTTAATAATCGAATCAGCTATTAATGCTTTACATATTAATCTAAAAGGAGATAAATGTATTCCATTTTGGATAAACATTAATGTCCGTTCACTTGCATTATTTTGTAACCTTACGTTATTAGTCGAAAAGCTCGCCCCATTGCCATTTGGAAATTGAAACATTGACAATTGTAAAATCATGAAAGCAGAAACATTAGGCTCTTCCCCTATAAGAAATCGCTTGGCTGTTTCACTTAAACGTAAAATCCATTTTCCGCTTTCTTTTTCCAAACGGTATAAACCTAAGTAGGCGGGATATGCACTTATCTCATCCCGATATTTAGATGGGTCTCTCGCTACAATTGAAGCTCTTGGGCTAATTGATTTAAAACTTTCTTCGATGGCTGACCTATCGAATGGTAATCCGTCAAAGCGTGCAAATACACTGGCTATTTCAATTAATTTTAACGGCCAGTCATCACTACTAGAATGTATTTTATGACTGAAAAGATCCTTGATTAACATTTAGATATGATAGGTCTAGTATTTCTGTTAATTCATCATAGCCGGCAACATCGTCATCAAAAAAACCTCTTTTCTTACATGACTTGCTAACAAACTACCAAATAAAGGTGGGACAGCATTCCCAACTTGCCGAATTACATGTCTACCCGTGCCATAAAATTCCCACCAATCTGGAAATGTTTGGATTCGAGCACTTTCTCTTGGTGTAACTTCTCGAGGATAATGCGGATGAACATGTCCTTTACCACCACCTTTATCTGAACCAACGATAATTGTATAACTAGGTCTAGCTGGATGTAGTTTATTTATTCGAGTTAAAGGGTCGCGTTCGCCGAATTCAAGTCCTCTATACCTGTCAATAATTCTTTGGCTATGTTCTCTTCCGATGTGATTATAAGCACTTCCTTCGGTTGGAAGCGGCAATTCGCGCAACGCATCTTTAACTGTCGTATATGGACGTAAATTATTTAACAATCCCGGTTGATTGGCTTTATGGGTTTGTATCATTCGGCTGGCTTCTACACCATTTGAAGTCCCTATTATTATTATTCTAGACCGAAATTGAGGAATACCATAATTAGCAACATCATACTCGAAAGCACTAATGGTATATTCTCCGTTAAAAGAAAGAACTTCTATCAATTCTTTGTATAAATCGCCATTATGAATTGTTTTCAACCCAGAAACATTTTCAAACAGAAAACCTTTTGGTTTCAGTTCGTTGATAATTCTTGCATATTCATATACTAAATTTCCACGTGGATCTTCTAATCCTTTACGTTTTCCAAAAACTGAAAACGCCTGACAGGGTGGACCTCCAATTATAAAATCTATATCTTCTTTTGTCCTGGCAATTTTGTTAAGTATATCTTTACTATCCAAAGACCGAACATCGGTCGCTTCAACTAAATGTTCATTATAATAGGGTTGCCGACCTTGATTTAATTTTAGAGTTTCACATGAGTAGGTATCAATATCTGTTGAGTAAATTATGTTGAATCCTGCAGCCGAAAAACCCAAATCCAAACCACCACCGCCAGCAAAAAGAGAAACTGCATTTAATGCCATAAAAAATAATTTTCAAACAAACATACCGATTAATATAGATTAAAATATCTAAACACGCTAAATGCCCCCTACAAAAGTTTATAACAAATTAACATTTATACACTCAATTTCCATTATTAAAGGGTAAACCAAGAAATCAAATGAGTTTGTTGCTTAAGTTTATAGACGTGACTATTTAAATTAAAGTTCAGTTAATTCAAAATCCAAGAATCTAGTCCGTATCTTGCTTATAAAAAAACAAATGAGTATTTGGAATTATTATAAACGTGAATCACTGACAAGTATTTCAGAAGAGCAATTGATAGCTCTCGTCAATGGTATGAGTAGAAATGATATAATTGACTGGTTATCATGGAATGACTCTAATGGGATTTATAATGATGAACAGTCTTTAAAAGAATTAGGGAACATTATGACTAGAGAAGAAGGAATTGAAATTCTTTTAAGACAGGTTGAAGAAAACAGAGAGGAATCCGCCTAATTTTTATTAAGCTTCCATGAGCGATTTAACTTTAATAATCGTTGAAGAAGAAACAGAATTTAACTTACTGATTTCACGAATTGTTAAGCCTTTCCTTATACCTTTCATAATTTGAATAGATTTAGGTTTTTCTAAAAATGATTTATCATTCTCGATTGATCCACTTGGCCTGCCTAATTTCCCTCCGTTTTGAACGTAAATCATGCGACCTACGGCTGTGCGTTCTTTTATATTTTCCAGCTCTAATGTATAAATTGAGGCCATCACCGACGAAATCATCGACCATATTGGGTTCTTAATACCATTAGGTCTTGATTGAAGTCCATTATTTCGTATAACAACATTGATACCTTTTTCATCTAACCATGCTAACGTAGAAATTACATCTGATGTGCAACGTCCTAATCTACTAAATTCTTCTACTACCAATTCATCGACCTTACCAGCCTCTATCAGCGTGACTAGTTCTTTAAATTTCGGACGATCCGCGCAAGAAATTTTTCCGGATATTCTGTCATGTAGCGTTAAGTCGTATATATCGGTATCTGCTGTAAAGCGATTTCCTGATTGCTGAATTGTAGAGGTCCTATTATATTTTACTCTCATTTTGTTTTGTTTTTAATGTCACAATAAAAATAAAGCAAAACGCCCATATTGCCTCATAAAAAGCCATTATGTGGGCAACTTAATATGCTACACATTAAGTTATGAATAAAAGGGAAGCACAATTTATGTCTTTTGTTTCTCCCTATCATCGTTGAACATAATTAAACTACAATAGGTGAGTTCTGGGAGGCTTTCGTGTAAACACAATTAAACTACTATCGTTGAAAAAATTTATTCAAGGGAGACAGGGATATTAGATATATATCATATCGTATAAAATCAATATGTAACCATGAAAATTAAACCAAGACACATTCAGAGATTTGAAGCCTTCATTCAAAACTCCAAAGACCCTAACGACAAGGACCCGAAGGAAACAAAGGAAGATAAAAAGACTGCGCCAGTTGACGAGGACGAAGCAACACAAAGTGATAGCGAAGATGAAAATGATTCTATTGAGGAAATAAAAAATACTTTGCTGATCAAGAAAAAAAATACCCTTACCTATGGAAATCTACTATTTAATTGATGGAAAGAAATATTTAGATGGTTACCTGTTAAGGGAACATTTACAATTGAACAGATCTGAAATACAAAAACTATTGGATGCTTATCCTCTTCCAAAAGACGAGATTGTTAATGTTCAGAACAAAAAGCTTTTTCCTTTATCAACTATAAAATCATTAATAGAATCATTACTAAAAGAACATGAGTAACAAATTGACGATCCTTCAACAAAAGCGGTTGATTAAACTGAAGGAATATAATGATACACTCACTAGTAGTTGGAAAAAGAAATTAAAGAGAATAGAACTGCAAATATTAGATGCCCAAATTAATAGGATAAGAATTTTGAATCAATACAAATAATGAGTTTATTATAGTATCTTCTATAACCGGTATCACACTCTATGACCGACAATCACACTCTGGAATAAAAGTGATAGTTAAATGAGCCTAATCTATCAATCATTTAAACCGTTTTAGATGATTGATTGGTTGAATATGCTTAATAGATAAATAAATAATAGTAATATAATGAATAAGAATAAACTAATAAGGAAGTCAAAGACCACCGACAATAAAACAGACATTACACGAGCATTTAACAATCTGTCTCAAAATAAAAACCTATACCTTCTAACATTAACTGGTATTCCAACCACCAACGTTAAAGATTTAAATTTTCAACTAACTAATAATCTATTTAACACTATCAATGCTGATTATAAAAACAGCTTTGAATACATCAACTACCTTTTTATAATTGAATATGGTGGAATCATTTCAAAAAACGATGTTTCAAGTTCATTTATCAGGAACTTGGGGCTACATGCACATTGTATAATTAATACCTCTTTGTATGAACCACAATTAGAATTTTATATCAATACTGCTTTTAAAAAAATACCTAATTATAAGATCCAAAATATATCAAACAGCACTACCAAAAATGGATTACTTAATTATCTATTAAAACAAAGTGCTACGGGATTGATGACGAAAGAAAGTTATAACTATAAGATTTTGATTTAATAGTTATAACTTCTATTAAGTTTGAACATTAATTGTAATACGAAATGAGTTATAACTTAAAAGTCCTGACAAACGGCTTGGTGATTTGTGAAATATCAGTAGTCAATCCTGGCACTGGAAAAACTGCAACATGTAATGCTTTGATTGATACCGGTGCGGAAATAACTTTATTATGTCCTAGTGTATTTGACGAACTTGAATTTAATGATAATCAATTGGCGGAAGGGGGGACTTCGTCACTAGATGGTGACGGTAAATCGAAGGTTGCAATTGTAGATATGAAATTACCGTCTACTAATTGGACTAGCTTTCGAACCTTAGTTTATAGAAAAGATATATCAAAAAGGGTCGAATATGATGCCATTATTGGAGTAAACATTTTACGCAATTATCAATTTGTTTATCATGGTGCTAAAAAGACAGCTTGGCTAGATGAGGTTTAACTGAAATAGTCAAAACTTAATCTGACAGTTACGAAAAATTAAAACACGTAACTGAGATTAGTATTATGACAACACAAGCGAAGATCATCAAAAACAAGTTGGGCATATTGGAGCTTGCCCAGCATTTAGGAAACGTATCACAGGCCTGCAAAGTAATGGGCTACTCACGGGATAGTTTCTATCGTTTCAAAGAACTTTACGACCAGGGCGGAGAATTGGCCCTTCAGGAAATCAGCCGCAGGAAGCCAGTATTAAAGAATCGTGTGGAAGAACACGTTGAAAAAGCCGTTGTTGAGATGGCGATTGAGCAACCTGCTTTAGGCCAGTTAAGGGTTTCCAACGAGTTAAAAAAACAAGGCATATCAGTGTCTCCCGGTGGCGTAAGAAGTATCTGGTTACGCCACGATTTGCATACCTTTAAACTTCGTTTAAAAGCGCTGGAAGCCAAGTCAGCACAAGAAGGATTAGTATTGACAGAAGCGCAGGTTATTGCTTTAGAGAAAGCCAAAGAAGAAAAGAAAGCTCATGGTGAAATAGAAACACATCATCCCGGTTACTTAGGTGCTCAGGATACCTACTACGTCGGCAACATTAAAGGTGTCGGCCATATTTACCAACAGACATTTATTGATACCTACGCTAAAGTAGCCTTTACCAAACTGTATGACCGTAAAAATGCACTGGTTGCGGCAGAAATGCTTAATGATAAAGTTGTGCCTTTTTATGAGCAACACGAACTCCGTTTATTGAGGGTACTGACCGATAGAGGGACCGAATATTGCGGTGCAAGGGAACAACATGAGTATCAGTTATACCTGGCAATCGAAGACATCGACCATACCAAAACTAAAGCCAAAAGCCCGCAGACCAATGGTATTTGCGAACGGTTCCACCGGACCATTCAGGATGAGTTTTATGCAATTGCGTTTCGCAAAAAAATATACAGAAGCATAGCTGAATTGCAAGCTGATCTGGACAGGTGGATGTATAACTACAACAATGAAAGGACTCACAGTGGCAAGTACTGCTTCGGTAAAACACCGATGCAAACTTTCACCAGCAGTATTCCGATGGCCCAGGAAAAGTTATTGGAGAGACTCGCCGAAGACCAGATTCTTCAGAGCCCTCACAAAAAGGGCTCAGAAGAATCTGAGTCAATGCATTTAGACGAGAAAATATTATATTCACAAATTCCATCTGACAATCTTTAAAACCACCCGACTGTCAGATCAAGTTGTGGCTATTACAGTTTAACAAAATTTTAATATAAGATAACCCCCTCTCTCATGGGGGTTATCTTATTTGTAGTAAGATTGATTTTAATTTGCTGGAGTATCGGATGTAGTATTATCAGTTGATCCGCTAACCTTTGGGATAAATACGGGTAGCTTATCTAAATCAATTAAACGTTTTGTTTTAACAACTTTAGCACCCATCAACTTAAACATTATTTTGTTCAAGCTATTTTGATACATATCTAATACTTTACCTTGTATCATAACTTGGTCAATTACTATAAAATCCATTACCGGCGCACCAGTTACATAATGATCACCCACTACAAAGTCACCATCCATCAATGACTTATAGGTGGTTGGAAATGTGGTTTTCAATGTAGCCAGGCTTTCTAAAGCGTCTTTTTTTAATGATGCGTTTGTTTCAGCATCGTTACTACCCAAACCTTTTATTATATCCCTTTTTTCACTTGAATTTGAGAATGCGGAGTATATACTGGTTAATAGTTTAAATTCTGAATCAGGGGTAGTAATTTCTTCAATAAATTTCTTTGCGTTTTTATTATAAAAGAAAGTTACTGGTTGATTAGGAACAATGTTAGAGAAATCAGACTGTTTCAAATCCGTCTCTATACCGTAATAGGATACCATTTGACGTCCGTTTCCGTTATCACTTGGTTTATAAAACTTAAAGACTCCTTTGTCAATACTACCAGTGACACTAATGGTTTTATCCATATACTGGTTTTTTACTTGATCTGGACGAGCTGTAAAAATGTAATTTAAAGAGTCCAAATCATTGATTTGAGAAATAACATCAACCGCTGTGGGTTTAGTGACAGCCGAACTATCTGCGTTACTACTGGTTGAATCTTTGGATGAGTTATGGCAACTACTAAATACTAGCCCGGTCACGGCTATTGTTAAAATTACTTGTCCTGCCTTAAATAAAAACAGATTCTTAAATGCTGAAATTTCTTTTTTTTTCATTTGTTGTGTGTTTTAGATTGAAAATTTTTGAATTAAGCTAACATAAGGAGATTTCCTTTATCAACGTATCCGTTGATTGAAAATATTTTTAATATCAGGAAATTTCCAGTTATGGTTGACCCTAAAGAAAGAAACCCAGACTTGGTAATTTTAGGCGAGAGAATTAAAAAGGTTAGACTTGAAAAGGGATTGACTTTAAAGACATTAGCGCATTCAATTCGTAAGGATGCTCAGTCAATAAGTCGGGTAGAAATGGGAAAATTGAATCCTACTTATTTGTATCTTTTGGAAGTGTGTAAAGGTTTGGACATTAATGTATCAGAATTACTTAAAGGCTTGTCTATTGACGATAATTCCGAGCAGCCCGAAAGCTCCTCATCTATTTAGATAAGAAGCTAACGTTCCTTGTCAGACATTAATTTTTTGTGATTAAAAAGCCATCCTTTAACTTATTCACGGTTACTACCTTTTTACCTTGATTTTTATTGTAACGGTAGTAATAAGCACTGGGGGTGGTTTTAATTAACCAATCTTCTGTCTTTAGTCGGATGGCTTCACCTGGTTTTAAAGAGTCTAATTCTTTTTTGTAAAGTGTTTCCCTGTTTACACTTTTGTTAGCCTCTAATAATGTTTTTACAGCTTCAGATTTTAATATTTCCATGATTATAATTATTTATAGGGCTATTATAAGGAGGATAAACCACATTGCGGAATTTGGAACAAAAAAAAGACATTATCTTTTGAATAATGTCACATGACACTTTTGATATAAAAAATATAAATTATTCCAAAATCACACCTAATTTATTGTCTCTTACCATTACATCATGATAATATTTGCAATAATCATCCCAAGCGAAATCGACAACCTCATCAATATTAGTGCGTCCATCATTAGCATGAACTTCAAATAAGCCATCTAATAAATAACTGACAGACGGCACACCTAAAAATTTTAGAAACAATTCGTCCTCTAGATCGAATTTATGCTCAAATCCATCGGGATAATAATCCAATTGTCCAATAGTTACTAAATAGTCCACCATATAACCATCTAAGTAATATGACAATTGCTCCTTAACTTCATCTATTGTCCAAAACTCACCTATCAACATATATTTCCGTTGCATATACAATTCGTCAAATTTTATCAAACTGAAATAATCTAGTTTTGAGATGAATTTTTCCATTTGTTTCGATTTCATAATTTTATTTTGTTGTTAATAATTTAAAGACACATTAAACCCACCCCGATAAGTCAGGGGAAATTATAAAGGAAATATTTACAGGTGAACCACTACATTTTGAAATAGTGAATTAGATACTTGTGAATAATTATATCTAAATAGTTTAACCTTTCTATGGATATAGAATGAGGTGGTTTGAGGTTCATTCAAACACTTAATTGAGATAAAATTGAAAGCTCTCTATTTATCTTTTTGTTGACACAAAGGTAAACCAAAGATTGTTGGTCTCAAAGGAAAAACGCTGAAACAAAATAGGCGTAACATAAAATAGTTTAACCTTGATAATCAGACGAATACTAAAACACAACAAAATCGCTGATGGTATGGTGCGGCGAACGGAAGGGCCGCGTGGTAACCAAAGCATCCGCAGCGGCCAGCTTACCGGCCACAGAATGGATCTTGGTGGTCTCCAATGATTCGTGTAAACTCAAAGGAGGCAAAATAGAGGGCAGCCTGCGGGCCAGCATGGTTTTGCCCGCTCCGGGCGGACCGATCAGGATCACATTATGCCCGCCTGCCGCAGCAATTTCCAGCGCGCGTTTGATGTTTTCCTGGCCGCGCACTTCGCTAAAATCGCTGTCGTAACTGGTAAGGCTTTTATAAAATTCTTCGCGGGTATTTACCACTTCGGCGGTGAGCTGCGTTTTGCCGTTAAAAAAGTCGGCCACTTCGCTGATGCTTTCCACGCCGTACACTTCCAGGTCGTTTACAATAGCCGCTTCGCGGGCGTTTTGTTTGGGCAGGATAAAACCTTTGTAACCCTCTTTACGGGCCTGAATGGCGATGGGTAAGGCGCCTTTAATGGGCTGCAGCCCGCCATCCAGCGAAAGTTCGCCCATGATGATGTATTTATCCAGATCTTCATTCTCTACCTGGCCTGAGCTGGCGAGGATGCCGATGGCTATAGGCAGATCGTATGCCGAGCCTTCTTTGCGGATATCGGCAGGCGCCATGTTGACGATGATTTTTTGCCGTGGCATGCGGAAATTATTGGTTTGCAGCGCAGCCTCTATCCGTTGCATGGATTCGCGTACGGCATTGTCAGGCAGGCCTACGATGAGGTAGAAGGGTTTGCCGCCCCCGCTGATATTTACCTCCATGGTGATGGTGATCGCCTCGATACCATATACTGCACTGCCAAAAGTTTTAACCAACACGCTGATAAAGTTTGTTTGAGGCGAAAGGTAAATAATTTTATTTACGGGTTAAAATCAGCATGAAATTATATGGATTTATTTTCGTTTGCGCTACTTTTCAAAGTAATGCAATGTCACCGTTTCTCCGTCAAAACTTGCATAGGTGCTGCTTAACACCCATTCGCCCAGGTTGATGTAGCGGGTTTCGGGGTTTAACTGAATATCCAGGGGCATATGCCTGTGCCCGAAGACCATGTAGTCATAAAATTGGGTTTGCAGCACCTCCCGGCAATAAACCACCAGCCATTCCTGCTGCCCTGGTTTGTGGTCTTCCTTTTTTTCGTTGGCTATCCGGCTGTTACGCGACCAGTAATTGGCAATCCCTACCCCCAGGTTGGGGTGAATCCTGGCAAAAAGCCATTGGCAAAGCCTGCTGCGGAAGATCTTCTTCAGCATTTTGTAAAAGTTATCGCCGGGGCCCAGGCCGTCGCCGTGGTGCAGGTAAAACTTTTTGCCGCTGCGCTCAATCACCAGCTCGTTGCTGATGATGGTGGCGCCAAGTTCTGTTTCAAAATAATCAAACATCCACATATCGTGGTTGCCCTTAAAAAGGTAGAGTTTTATGCCGGCGTCGGCCAGCTCGGCCAGTTTACCCAAAAAGCGAATGTACCCTTTTGGCACCACCGTTTTATATTCGAACCAAAAATCAAAAACATCGCCCATTAAAAACACCTCGGCAGCATCGTGTTTGATGCTATCGAGCCAGCGCACCAAACGGTCTTCGCGTTCGCGTGATTTTTGGTATGTACCCGTACCTAAGTGAAAGTCGGAGGCGAAGTATAGTTTATTTCGGATGGCCATTGCGGCAGTAAAAATAAGGGAAAAGAATTGGGAATCAAGAGGCAAAAGCCAGTAGGATAAAAACAGCAAAGGAGGGCTTAGCACAGCCCTCCTTGCTTAAGGTATTGCTCAAAAATAATTTTCTGTTTTAAAATCAGGCTACATTGCGGCCCGGCGACGCCTCTTCACAAATTTTGTTCACCAGGTCCCTTGATAAGGGTTTGGTCATGAACGAATTTACACAGGCGTATTTTTTTGAATGAAAAACATCAGCTGACCGGATGGAAGAACTCATGATGTGTACCTGTACTCTTTTTTTTGCGCCACTGTTAAACGTTTCCAGTTCGTCAAGAAATTCCCAGCCGGTAAGTTCGGGCATGTCAAGGTCGAGTAAAATCAAATCCGGCAGTGAGCCTGTTTCTTTGTTTTGTTCCAGGTAATCTAAAACTAAGCGGCCATCATAGGTATACGTGGCTTGTTCACAGTTATAGTTATTATGCAATAACCTTTGCATAATGTAGTGATCTGTGGGGTTATCATCAATAACAACAAGTTTGCACATGGTTAATCAGGGTTTTGCTTCGCAGGTTATTCAGTTGTTAAAATTAACGCTTTTATTTTATAAAATGCTATTTCAAGTACTTGTTAATTGTAAGGCAAACAGTATGCCAGCGTACTTAACCATCAACATTTGTTCTATAATTATTGTTTTAGGATAATAATTATTTCCGTGGTTAACTTTAGTGTTATTATCGCATTTAGCTTATAATGGTGTGTGGAAATTCTGTTTCACATTGGGAAAATATAAATTCCCGCTAATTCATCACAACGCTCCATTTTTATTAACCATTAAAAACGTTTATTTTAGTCGCCCCATAAATGACTTTTTTTACCCGGCCAAAAAACCTGCAGGAAGCAGATGATGTTAAGCTGCTGAAACTTTACCGCGAAAGTGGTGACCTTTCGGTTTTGGGGCAATTGTTTGAAAAACAAATGCCTTTGATTTACGGCGTTTGCCTGAAATATTTAAAGGACGAAGAACTGGCAAAGGACGCTGTGATGGGGATTTTTGAAGAGTTAATAAGCAAGGCCAAAGAGCACGATATCAAACAGTTCCGCAGCTGGCTTTATGTTTTGAGCAGAAATTATTGTTTGATGCAGCTACGGTCAGGAAAAAGGATGGAGATGGTTAATTTGGATGATTTTATGGAATTTACCCCTGAATTGCATCCTGATACTGGTGACCGCGAAGCAGCCCTTAAAGCGCTGGAATTGTGTATGGAAAAGCTGCCCGCGAATCAAAAACAAAGTATTAACTTATTTTATTTTAGCGAGAAGTGCTACAAGGAAATTGCCGACAGCACCGGTTTTAGCTTAAATGATGTAAAAAGTTACATCCAGAACGGGAAACGTAACCTTAAAATTTGCCTGGAGAAGAATAGTGCATAAAAGAGAAGCCGACATATTGCAAATAAGGAAGTACCTGAACGGGGAACTTGATGCCAGGGCTATGCACCAGCTGGAACGGCGGGCACAGGATGATCCGTTTTTAATGGATGCTCTGGAGGGCTACGGACCGGCAAAGGGGGATCAGCAAAAACAGCTTAATGAATTGTCAGCGCGGTTAAAAAGCCGCATTGAACCGAAGACAGGAAGGATAGTTCCTTTTCGTTATTTAAGTATTGCGGCATCTTTACTGTTGTTTTGTGCTGCGGGCATATGGTGGTATAACAAAACCAACAGCAATTTATATAAAAGAAAAGTGCTGGCAACCAATTTGGTTATACAAAAACCTGCAGGCGCACCTGCCGATCTGGTAAAACCACCGGGTGCCACCCCTATAAAACCCGTTGAAAAAGATAAAACGGCAAGCATCTTCAAAAAATCAGCCCGCACATTGACCCCTACTATTGCAGCCGACCAGGCTGTTAGGGAAAAGCCGCCGGGAGTGCGGGATTTGGTGGTCAGCAAACCTGCAGCCAACAGCAAGGCAGGGAATCTGGCGCCCGCGGATTCAACACCGGTTGACGAAATGATTGTGATGGAATATAAGGCAAAGCCACCTATCGATACTTCATTATTTGTGAGGAAAGGCACGTTGGTGGCAGGTGCTGATAAAAAACTCACGGTTCAACAGTTACCGGGTAAAGCGCCCGGGGTAACCATTCACAATAACAACGCGCGGGAAAGCGATTTGAACAAACTTGCCAGCGGTGGCGGGGTTGCAGGCGGCCTGGCACTGAACCAGCTTTTAAACAATCAAAGCATACAGGGCAGAGTTATAGCGCAGGATGACGGCCTGCCCATCCAGGGCGCCTCAGTAAAAGTTGCCGGTACCAGTAAAGTTACCAAAACGGATGCTGAGGGGCGGTTTCAGCTAAAGGCTGACAGCAGCCGGAGCAAGCTGGTTATTGCAGGAGTAGGGTACCAAACACGCCAGGTGAGCGCCAATAACCGCGACTCGGTTAAAAATATCGCTTTAGCGCCAAGCAGCGGTGCTTTAAGTGAAGTGGTGGTTACGGGGTATACCGCACAGAATAAAGAAGCTGATGAGGATACTGCCGTGGTAAAGGCTCACCCAAAGAATGGTTGGAGTGGATACAAAAAATATTTAAAAACAAATGCGGTTTCGCCTGATCAAAAAATTGGGATAGTACGACTATCTTTTATGGTGTACAAAAATGGCGGCATTGCCGATATTAAAATAATAAAAGGGATTAGCCCGGCCACGGATAGAAAAGCAACTGACCTGGTTAAAAACGGGCCGCAATGGGCCGGAAATTCTTCCGGGAGGCCGGAACAGGTTTATTTGCGGATCAGGTTTACCAACTAAGTTTTTTAATGCTTCTTGCTGTCGGCAAAAGCAAATACTTTTTGCAACAAAGGGGTTGACCGTGCCCCGGTATTTTTCCGGATATTTAATTCTTCCAATGCAATCTGGTAAAACAAACCATCAATCGCTTTTTGCGTGGCATAGTCGCTAAGGTCGGGGTTTAACCTTTTTACAAAAGGAAGTTTATTGTATTCTCTGGCGGCATCGCCGTAGTATTTTGTAGCACCTACTTTAGCCAGACTGGCATTTATCACAGGTTTAAAAGCCAAGACCAATTGCGCGGTAGTAGCCTGCTTAAAATATTGGGTGGCGGCATCCTGCGGACCAAACAAAATTTTGTCAACATCCTGAAGTGTCATTTTTTTAATTGCATCGATAAATATCGGTTTTGCCTGTTTGGCGGCGTCCTCGGCGGCACGGTTTAACGAGAGGATAACATTATCACACAGTTTATTAAAGCCCAGTCCCCGGAGTGTTTTTTCGGCGTTCTTCGCTTCCGGCGGAAAAACGATCTTTATGGCTGCGTTGCCAAAAAAACCGTCTACAGCCGAAAGCTGGTCGGTGCTTTTCGAGGTGCCCTGAAGCAAGGCATCTTTCAGCCCTTTACCGATTTCAGAAGTTGAAGGCAATTGCAACTGGAATTTCTCCGTAGTATTTGGGATTTGTTTATTTCCGGAAAAACTAAACGAAAAAAAAAGGACTGGAACAAGCAATAGTAGTGTTTTCATGGGTAGCTGGTAAATGATTTTTCAAAGGCAATGATAATGATTTGGTTTGATTAGTTTTAATAAACCCCCAAATTTCACCATTGAAAAAGGTTAATTACCCTGGTAAAAATGTCCTTAACAGGGCAAACATTATTGCTGCAATAATTGCTGAAACAGGAATAGTGATTACCCAGGCCCATATGATATTGAGTGTTAGCCCCCAGCGCACTGCTGATAACCGTTTGGTTAAGCCAACGCCAATGATTGACCCCGTAATGGTGTGTGTTGTTGAAACAGGGATACCAAAATACTGCGTAAAGAACAGGGTTAACGCGCCCGCGGTTTCAGCGCTTACACCTTCAAGAGGAGTTATTTTTGTAATTCTTGAGCCCATTGTTTTTACGATCTTCCAGCCGCCACTCATGGTTCCAAGCGCAATGGCAGAATAACAAGCCAGGGGGATCCAGTTTGGCATCGGGTCGCCCTGTTTAATAACGTGAGCCGTAAATACCGCAACGTAAAGAATACCCATTACTTTTTGGGCATCATTGCCCCCATGCGCGTAGCTTAATGCCGCAGACGACACCAGTTGCAGGCGTTTAAACCAACGCTCGGCAGTAGCGGGGCGGGCTTTTTTGCAGATATGCAGGATCAATACGGTTACAATATAGGCGATGATCAATCCAATAACCGGCGCCAGTACAATATAGGCAAGGATGGTTAAAACGTAACTCATTTTTACAGCGCTTAACGCACTTGAACCCATATAAAGGGCATTGGTGATACCGGCGCCCGCAAAACCGCCGATTAACGTATGCGACGAGCTTGAAGGGATCCCAAACCACCAGGTAATTAAGTTCCAGCTAATGGCTGCAATCAACCCGGCCAGGATCACATTCATAGTTACAAAATGTGCGTTAACAATTTTCGATATCGTGTTGGCTACCTTATGGTCTTTAACAAAAAAGTAAACCAGGAAATTAAAAGCAGCAGCCCACATCACCGCCTGGAAAGGCGAAAGCACCTTGGTTGAAACGATGGTAGCAATAGAGTTGGCCGCATCGTGAAAGCCATTGGTATAGTCAAACAGCAGGGCAAGGCAAATAACAACAATAAGTATGGGGGTCATCGTTTATTGCTTATGCGTTTTTAACTAAAATAGATTCCATTACATTTGCGGCATCTTCGCACATATCGGTAGCTGTTTCCAGCGAAGACAGGATCTCTTTATATTTGATCAGGCGGATCGCATCCGTTTCATACAAAAACAAGTCGGCAACGGCACGGTCAAAAATATGGTCGGCCTGGTTTTCAATGCTGTTTATCCTGATACATGAATCGGCTATATTACGCTTGTTTTTCAGGTCCCTTAATTCCTTAATGGCCTTTTCCAGTTCAATACTGCCCTGTAAAATTAAATCTGAAAGCTTTTTTATGTGCTCATTAAAATCATCAATCCGGTATAGGCTCATCCTGTTTGCAGCACCCTGTATATTGTCGGCAACATCGTCAATCGCCGATGCCAACTGGTGGATGTCTTCACGATCGAAGGGCGTGATAAAGTTTTTGCCCAACTCGAGGTAAAGTTGATGGGTTATTTCATCACCCTTGTTTTCTAATTTATCAATTTGCCTGATCAGGTCCTCGCGGGTGGCCGGGTTAGTGGTATTAACAGCCTCAACCAATATGGTTGCCATCACAACAGCGTTATTTGCTGCCTGTTCAAACAATGGAAAAAATACTTTTTTATCCTTCGGGGTGAAGTACTGGAAGATGCTGTTAAGTGACATTTTTTTAGTGAATTTGCGCAAAGGTAACGTTGCAATGTTAAGTTAATGTTAAGTTTTTAGAACAGGTATGTTAGGGAAAGGTAAACTCTGCTTGGATTTTTGCAACGTGAAGCCAAAAGTGGAGCCTAACCCTTCGGTGCTTCGCACATTAATGGTTTGCTCATGGGCCTCAATAATGTGCTTCACTATGGCCAGCCCTAAACCCGACCCTCCTATCTGCCTTGAACGGCTGCTATCTGTCCTGAAAAACCGCTCAAATAGCCTGGGAAGGTATTTTTCCTCAATTCCGATGCCGTTATCGGTTACTTCAACCAGCACCTGATCATGCAATTCAAAGAGGCTAACAGACGTATTTCCTTCCTCGTTTCCGTATTTAAATGAGTTGTCGATCAGGTTTACCAGCACCTGGCGGATCTTTTCGCGGTCGGCATTTACCAGTATCGGCTCATCATATTTTTGTTTGAATATTAATTTAATGTTATGTTGTTTGGCTTTTATTTCCATCGACTCAAAAACCTCTTTTATAAGGTCGTTTATTTTGAACCGGGTAAGGTTAATCGGGATCTCGCCTGATTCAAGTTTAGATATTTCGTCCAAATCTTTGATCAGGTAACTCAGCCTGTCGACATTCTTTGCTGCCTTTGCCAAAAAATCACGCGCCAGCTGTTTGTCTTCAAATTCATCATCCTGCAATGCTTCAATATAACCCTGTATGGCAAAAAGCGGGGTTTTAAATTCATGCGAAATGTTGGAAAGAAAATCCCTGCGGAATTTCTCTTGCCTTTTCAGTTCATCAATTTCTATTTTCTTTTCCCTGGCCCACTCCTTTACTTCCTTTTCAACATCGTTTATCGGGTCAGAACTCAGCTGCTCGCCAAGGGCATCGCGCAGGTCGCGGCCGAGTTTTAAATTATGGATCAATTTATAAATGAGCTTTATTTTCGAATAAACGTATTTTTCTATCAGGTAATAGAAAATTATAAAACTGGTAATAATGGTAACAAAAAAGGTGATGCCCACATAATACCAGCTATGCTGAAAATAATAATTTACTGCTGATAGGGTGACAGCCACCGCGCCGGCGTTGATCAATACAAGTATTCTGAATTTCATACTTGTAAAGTTAATGTTTAGCCGTTAGAGATTGGTTAATTGGAGATTAGTTTTTTGGTTGGCTCCAACAGTTTTCCAATTGATGACTCCGGCGAAAGCTAGCGTGAGGCTTCAGCCCGCTGCTTGGTGACTTCCGCATCAATAGCGATGATCACCTCGTCAGAAAGGATCATACTGCTGCCGCCTATCCCGTAATCCTGGCGGTTTAGTTTGAAGGCGCCATTAAAAGCTAAAGTACTCCCTTTATCCACGCAGGTAAAGGGGATATCTATTAGTTTGGTTTTATCCTTAATGGTGAGGTTAAACTGCCCTGAATAGTTATTGCCGCTTTTATGTTTAATAGCAACTGACTTCAGGGTGATGGTAGGGTAATGGGCCGCATCAAAAAAGTCGGCGCTTTTTACATGTTCGTCCCGGCTTTCATTGTCACTGTTTAGCGTATTAACATCAACCGTTGCCTTTATCGTACTTGAAGAAAGATCGGCCGGATTAAAATGAATATCGGCTTGTAAGCCTCCCAGGGTGCCATCGGTGTAAATGCCCAGGTTTTTAATTTTAAAAGTGATTGCAGAACGGGTTACAGTGTTTTGAGCATCGGCAAAAAAAGTACTGAAAACGATAATTGCAAACAGGGGAAAAAGGAATCTCTTCATATGGCCAAATAACGAACTTTTTTATAAAATAATTAACCGCTATATTTCCTTTGACAAAAAAGTGAAAGGAAGGTTGCCTGTTTAACAAAATTTAACGTTGGCAAATAGACTAACGAAGTTTCGGAAACTTCGTAAATCTAAAAAGGACATTTAAAACTCGATATGCGCCCTGATTGAAAATACATTTACAGGTCCGCGATCGTGATTATAGGCCGGGTTGATGATAAACTGGTAATCAGGGCTTAAAAAGAATTTATTTTGGTAGGCATTCAGCTTATAATAAAATTCGGCAATCATCTCAGGCGCATAGTTTAATTTCCCATCGCCTATTAAAAAACCATAGCCGCCATCTGCCAAATATTGGCGGTGTGGTGCAGAAAGTCCATTGGCAACAAAAGCCAGGCCCATTTCATCGTCTTTTCTTTTCCAGCCGGTTCCTTTTAAAAGCCCTCCAAAGGTAAAAGAGCGGTCAATCTCCGTAAAAAACCAGGTTTGGGTATGGCCGTCGTTGTAACTGGCTTTGGCGAATACGCCAAAATCTTTGGTCAGGTACTGGTCCGCATTTACACCGAATCCGACTTTATGGCGTCCGTAGGCCTGCGTGGTATCAACGTTCGGTGCTGCGGAGTTCAATGCGATGGCCTGTTCGTAGTTTCCAAATTTGCCATTATTTAAAAAGCCTAAAATGCGTAAGGTACCTTTTTCGCCGCCTATAGTATACCTCTTTTCAAATTCAACGGTTTGCGTATTGGCTTTGCCAATTTTGGCATCCCAGGTGGATGAATTTGCCTGGGTAACATTCATGGTAAAAGCAAACCGCAATGTCCAGGCCGGTTGACCGAATTCAGTATAGGCACCCAAAACATAACCGCGCGTGTTGGCGGGATAATCCCAGGCGGCATTGTCCATCAGTGCCCAGTTCATAAATTGCGAACGGGGATCGTGGCTGAAATTATTCTGGTCAAAAAAATCGCCCATATTAAACTTGCCGATACCGAAAGAGAAATACCGTTTGCTCCGTAACCCGGCTAACTGCAGCTGATCACTTTCAAGCGTGTCTTTTTCTTTACCCCACTCAAAGTATTGCTGAAAGAACAAACGGGCGATATAAATTTTATTCTGTACACTGCCAACCCTGAAGGTTTCGCCATTTGGAAAACCAGCCACACCCAATGTTTTGCTCAGGCCGGCCCCGCCTGAAAGCTCCGGGTCAAAAATAACCTGTGCGCCTTTCCAAAGCCGCGCGTTACCAAAAAAAGTGGCTGTGAGGGATGTTTGCGTTTCATTCAGCGCCGACAGGCTGTTCTGCCCGCTATAAGCCGCATGGAAGCCCGGCTTATCCTGTGTAATAATAGTTTGCTGAAAATGAAAACTAAAATCCTCTTGTTTAACAGTATCCTGTGCAAAAGCTGTCTGAATAATAGTAATCAGAAATATAAATGGGTACAGTTGTTTTTTCATATTAAAATGGTGCAAATTATATCTTCAATTTAAACTGGATATTGTTTCAGTGTAAACACAGCAACTGCCTGTATTATAAATTTAAACAAAACTAATAATTTTTTAGACATGTCTAAAAAATGTTTTACAAAAGATGCTTTTTAAGAAAAGACTGTTGTTAATCAAATATTCCGGGCAATACCTCTTTTTGCACAGTAACAAACTGACAATTTCCGGAGATGAAAAGTTAAATCATCAACCTGCAAAACCAGCATCTGTTTTGCCAAAAATTATTTACTGCGAAGGTAAGTTTTAAGATAGTGCAATGGCATTGCATTAATTAACGCAATTACTGCAAACCCCTTTTACAAGCAGGTTCATTTCCTGAGGGGTAAATTTTGCGGGTAAGGTTATGCCGGGTATTTTGGAGTCGGGAAGACAAAAGGTTTCTTTACAGGTAACACAAAAAAAATGAACATGCATATCGTGGTGCTCATTCGGGTTGCATTCATCTAAGCACAAAGCGTATTTAGGCGAGCCTGTTCCATCGTCGATGGCGTGTACAAGCCCCTTTTCTTCAAAAGTTTTTAATGTACGGTAAATGGTGATCCGGTCAGCGGGGCTTAATCCTTTTTCTATATCACTTAAACTGATAGCAGCGCTTTGGCTTAATAAAAAATCAAGTACCAGCAAGCGCATAGCTGTAGGGTTGATGTTTTTATTTACCAGCTTTTGCTCTGTTATTTTATCCATACAAATAAAGTTGCTGATTTTAAATAGCCATGCAACTACGCTGTACAAAAGTATAAATTAGCACTCCGAATAAAACTGCTTTAAATAGCTTTCCATAAAGCTATTTCTTTGTTCAGCTAATCTTCTCCCGGTTTGGGTATTCATTTTATCTTTAAGGAGTAGCAGTTTTTCGTAAAAATGGTTGATGGTAGGTGCCGTGGAATTCTTATATTCCTCCTTCGTCATATTCAAATTCGGCTTGATTTCTGGATTGTAGATCTCGCGGCCTTTGAATCCGCCATAACTAAAGGCACGGGCAATACCGATTGCACCGATGGCATCCAGGCGGTCGGCATCCTGAACAATATCCAGCTCTATTGAATGAAAATCACTCTTATCAAAACCCGACTTAAAAGAAATATGCCTGATGATCTGCTGCACGTGTTCAGTAACAGGTTCGCTGACGCCTATACCGCGCAAAAAATCACCTGCTATTGCAGGGCCCAGTTCTTCGTTACCTCCATGAAATTTGCTGTCGGCAATATCATGAAGCAGCGCGGCCAGTTCCACAACAAGTAAATCGGCCTCTTCTGTTTCAGCAATAAGTTTTGCATTTTTCCAAACCCGGTGAATATGCCACCAGTCATGCCCGCCTTCGGCATTTTTAAGGGTTTGCTGCACAAAATCAACTGTGTTATTAATAATTATGCTATCCATATGATAAGATTGAATGCTTTTACCCGCATTATCATGCTTACTCATTTATCAACTCGACCTCAGCCACCGGGCTGAATAAATAAACCCGTTTTGAACTAACTTCAACGCACTTATAGCGCTTGCGCAGTTTCTCTTCCTTCCGGAAGACCCGACCGTCCTTGAGCTTAAAGATTGCTTTAATTGGCAGCTTTTCAACCGTATGTACAGCTTCTTTCGGCGCATCATATTTGCGCAATGACCGGTATAGTGTAAGGTCAGAACAGCTTGACGCCGCGGGATTATTCAAATAGCCGGTGATAGCCTGTTTAATATCTGATGGAAAAATGTCCTTTTCAAAAAAAGGCTGCATCATTTTTTTAAAGTTGTTCTTCCATTCGGTACCGTGTGGTTTGGCTTTGTGCTTATGCTCGTTCCAGGTATGCAGGTGCGCAAATTCGTGTACGGTAGTAACCAGGAAAGCATATTGGTTTAAATCGTAGTTAACAGATATGCGATGCCCTTTACCGTCATGCGGGGGCCTGTAATCACCAAACTTACTATTGCGGTTGCGCGAAATTTTAAATTCGCATTTAAAGTAGTCTATCCACCGGCCGATGAGCGGCGCAGCATCAGGCGGAAGATAGGTTTCAAGAATTTTTACTTTATCCAATTTTTACCTCGTTACAAAGATAGGGGTTTGGCACGAAAGGATAAAACACCGGCAAAAGGAAGATGAAAGCAATTTTAAACTTTTTAAATAAAAACTTATTCTTGCAGCCGGAATTATTATTAATTCATATAAGCCACCTTTTAAATTTGGAATTTCAATTTAGCGCAACCAACTAATCCTGATTATGATAAAAAAAACCGCCATAGCCTTTTCAATAGCAATTATTGTACTCATATTTTCGGGGTGCAAAAATTCATCAAATCCGCAGGTATTCTTTTTTAACTATAAGTTCATCGGGATAAGGGAAGGCCGCACTGTAAAATTCTACGAGACCCAGGATCAAAAAACCTGGAATTACAGCCCCGGAAAAGATTTTGTAAGCCCTGAAAGCATTAACGGGGTATTCCACTTCACCGGCCCTTACATAGGCGCCAAAAATGGGAACACGGTAAAGTTTTACATGACAAATGAGCAGGGAATTTGGAGTTACAGCCAGGGCAAAGACTTTACAAGCCCCGCTGAAATTGACGATATATTTTCATTCAGCATGTCAACCGTTGGGGTAAGAAACGGAAGAACAGTGAAGTTTTATGACACGCATAAAGACGGAAGCTGGACGCGTTCTATTATAAAAGACTTTATCATCCCATCAGATGTTGACGAAGCGTTCAGCCCCATCAGTAACTATGTCGGGATCAGGAAAGGAAAAACAGTAAAGTTTTATTCGATCAACGACCAGGGAGCCTGGACCTATATCCCGGGCCGCGACTTTATCAGCCCGAATAACACCGATGGCATTTGTTACCTTAAAACAGGGGTCATGGGTGTGTTGAGTGGAAGAACCATCAAATTTTATACCCTGAACCTAAACGGTACCTGGAGCTATAAGACCGGTGGTGATTTTAGTTTTTAAAGCAAAAAAGAGGGTTGCCGATAGCCTTTTATTTCAACAAATGATAGGCAATAAAACTTGCAGCATAGGCCAAAACCGTCATATAGGCAAATTGAACAGCCGGCCAGCGCCAGTTTTTGGTTTCGCGGTAAACCACGGCAACAGTACTGGCGCATTGCATGGCGAAGGCATAAAACATCATCAGCGAAAATGCAACTGCTAACGAAAATACAGGTTGCCCCGTCTGCGGATCTTTTGCCGATTTCATTTTCTTCTGCACCGTTTCCATTTTTTCGGCGCTGCCTTCTACACTGTAAATAGTGGCCATGGTGCCTACAAACACCTCGCGCGCGGCAAATGAGGTAATTAGTGCGATGCCTATTTTCCAGTCGAATCCAAGCGGTTTTATAGCAGGCTCAATAACATGACCCAGCACACCGGCGTAGGAGTTTTCCAGTTTCTCGGAATTAATGGCTTTAACCCGCTCATCCGGGGTAAGCTGCTTCCGGAATTCAGGCTGACTATATTTTTGTTCGATCTTTACAAAACGGTCACCCGGGCCATAGGAGGCGAGGACCCACAATATCACCGATATCGCAATGATCACCTTGCCGGCCTGCACCACAAAGGCTTTTGAACGTTCGTACATGCTATAGGCAACATTATTCCAGCGGGGCATGCGGTAAACAGGCAGCTCCATAATAAAATATCCCCGTTCGCGCCCTTTTAGTATCAGTTTAAACGCAAAGGCCACAACGACTGCTGAAACGAGGCTGAAAATATACATCCCCGTAAGCGCCAGGCCCTGCATATTAAAAATCCACCAAACATTGCGGTTAGGTACAACCAGCGCTATCAATAAAGTGTAAATAGGCAAACGGGCCGAACAGGTTACCAATGGCGTAACCATTATGGTGATCATCCGGTCTTTCCAGTTTTCAATGGTGCGGGTACTCATGATAGAAGGCACCGCGCAGGCGAAACCGCCGATCAGCGGCACTACCGACTTCCCGTTCAGGCCAACTTTGCGCATCAGCTTATCCATCATAAACGTAACCCGCGACATATAGCCCGTATCCTCCAAAATGGAAATAAAGGCAAACAAAATGGCGATCTGCGGGATAAATACCATTACGCCGCTTAAACCACCAATAACGCCGTCAACAACCAAACCCGTTAACGGGCCGGCAGGCAACAGGCTGTGCAATGCATTTTGCACCCAAACAAAAGCATCGGCAATAAGTTCCATCGGGTAGGCCGACCAGGCAAAAATGGACTGGAACATAAACAAAAGGATGCCCATGAAGATGAACAGCCCGAAAACACGATGCGTTAGCACCTTATCTATTTTGTTACTTACCGTTTCATCTTTAGCTGTTTCGGGGATCTTTACGGTATCATAAAGGAGCTCGTTTATAAAATTATACCGGGCGATGGTTTCCTTACCCTGCGCCTTTTGCGAATGGAAAGAAAACTCATGTTCAATTTCTTCAATGCGGTCGCTCTCGCTTGCCGAAATGAATTTTATGGTCTCGTGCTGGTGGGCCAGCTGCAGTGCATAATATGGGTTCCCAATTTTAAACTCGCTGCTGATCTGCGCGATCAGTTCCGGAGCGATGGATTGAACGTCAATTGACTCTGACTGTAAAGCGATTTTATTTGCAAAGGTGATGGCTTCTTTTAATTTTTCAATTCCCTCACCCTTTCTTGCCGCAATCGGAACAACGGGGACACCCAGCTTTTTGGCAAAAAGATCGACGTTTATTTCGATGTTGCTTTTTTTAGCCAGATCCATCATATTCAGCGCGATGATGACCGGTATTTTCAGGTCGGCTACCTGTGTATAAAGCAGCAGGTTTCGCTTCAGGTTGGTGGCGTCAATAATCACAACAACCAGGTCGGGTGTAAGCGGGTTGGCTTTGTCTGCTAAGATGGAAAATACAATGGATTCGTCCTGGCTTTTCGGATAGAGGCTGTAAGTGCCGGGCAGGTCGATAATTTCGGCAGTGCGGCCGTCAGGCAGTGTAGCGTACCCGGTTTTTTTATCAATAGTTACCCCGGGGAAATTTCCTATTTTTTGATTTAAGCCGGTTAATGTGTTAAAAAGAGTTGATTTACCGGTGTTTGGGTTTCCTACAAGTGCAACTCTCAGATCGGTTTTCAAGAGGCTAAAAACTACTGCAAAACAATGGTCGATGCTTCAAATTTACGAAGGCTAAGCTGGTAACCAGATACATTGATGGCAATCGGGTCGCCCATAGGGGCAATACGTGCTACGGTAACCTGTTCACCGGGCAAGCATCCCATTTCCATCAATTTTACTGACATTTCAAGGTCTGTAAACTCTTTTACAATTCCCATTTGGCCTGGTACAAGTTCTGAAAGCGTCATAATTAATTAAAATCTTAGTCAAAGATAGAGCTTATTTAAATTTAATCCAAATAAGATTACGTGATCTTCGTCACATTTAAATGTGCCCAAAGTCATTTTTTTAACTGTGATATACGGTGTTTCCGGCCGGCCGGGTTTTAACCGATCCGAATTTAGGGCACCCGCAGCCTTTAAATATACCGCATGATGACATAGAGATTAAACACAACAAGCCAATAATTATTAACGCGTTTTTTTTCATAATTTATACTGCTACGGGTTATTGTTCTAAATTCCGTTTAAAGCCCGATAAAAAATCCGGCAGGCATTGTCAAACAGCTAACTGTTAAAACTCATTACGGCGCCCAATGTTGTTCAATAGGTCCATCATTATCATCAACTGTTATACGCTACTATCCCGGTGAATTGTTTCCGGGCTAATTAAAGAAATACGGCGCTCGTTTACAGTGCCTCCCGTCGAAATAAACAAACAAGGCCCGCAAAACAGCGGGCCTTGTTTGTTTTCAACGTCTTTTTAAACGCCTATGAGTGATTTATAACTTTCGGCTGATAATAAACTCTCCAGATCAGCAACGTCATTCAGGGTAGCTTTAACCATCCAGCCCTCGCCGTAAGGATCAGAATTAACCAGTTCCGGCTGTTTGTCAAGCGCAGGGTTTAGCTCGTTAACAGTACCGGCAGCCGGCATAAACAAGTCCGAAACGGTTTTTACCGCTTCAACCGTACCAAAAACTTCATCTTTGGCAACTTCTTTACCCAACGAGTTGATATCAATATAAACAATGTCGCCCAATTCGCGCTGTGCAAATTCGGTGATGCCTATCGTGGCTTCATTGCCTTCTACTTTAATCCACTCGTGGTCTTTTGTGTATTTTAATCCAGCCGGAAAATCCATATGTTTTTTTATTTGATGGGTCAAAAATAGTAAAACTTTATTTAAAAGTTTGCTTGTTTAGCGCTTAGTCCCCGGTAGCTAAAATAATGGCCGGTAGTAGATCTGAACCAGGTAGTACGGTGGTTGCTTTAACCTATTGCGATAAAAATTTTTAGCGGCAAAATCCCCTTTAAATTCAATTCCGTACTTATCTAAAAAACCGGTATGAAAATATTCTGCATAGGGCTGGCGGCCTGTCTGTCGCTTTTTTCAGGGGGCGTGCCTAATAAAACCGTAAGTAAGGTCGACCTGAAAAACTTTTCGGGCACCTGGTATTCTCTTTACTCTATCCCAACGTTGTTTGATAAGGGCAGCCGTGAAACCACCACCCATTACAACCTTAATAGTGATGGCTACTATGATGTGGCAACCACCTGCCGCGACGAGGACAATAAAATCCGCACCATTCACTCCAAAATATTTCCTGATAAAAACACCCGCGACGGGCAGATGAAAGCCCAGTTTATATGGCCAATTAAGGTAGATTACTGGCTGATAGACCTTGCCCCTGATTATTCCTGGGCTGTGGTGGGCCATCCAGATTACCGTTTCCTGTTTATCATGAGCCGCAAACCGCATATGGACAAAAAGCTTTACGATGAAATTGTTGCCCGCTGCAAAGCCATGGGCTACCCGGTTGAAAAACTGGTGTCGCAACAGTTCCCTCACGCGCTGGAATAAAATGTTCATTTAAAATTTTGTCCTTCCATTACAGCTATTGCTTATCCATCATCGGATGAGAAATTAATAAGCAGCACCACCTGATCTGTTATGCTTTAAATTACAACTTCTGCATCTGTTTTATTATTGTTAGATCTTTTTACTTTGTTTTAAACAAATTACCAATAAAATGGACTCGACTTTAATCGGCGAACAAGAGATACAACAATTGAGGGCTGCAACAAAAGGGACAGCGCAAAAGGTCCACTTCAATAATGCGGGGGCCTCGCTGCCGCCTGACGTGGTGGTAGATACGGTGATCAACTATTTGCTTGAAGAAGCCGCATGCGGCGGCTACGAAACTGAGGCCAAATACAAACAACAATTAGATAACACTTACGATTTGGTAGCCCGCCTCATTAATGCTGAAAAAGAGGAAATAGCCATGGTTGAAAACGCCAGCACCGCATGGATGCTGGCATTTAATGGCATTGATTTTAAACCGGGCGACGTGGTGCTTACTACCGAAATGGAATATGTAACCAACCTGATCGGTTTATTAAACGCCAAAAAAACATTGGGTATCGAATTTAAAGTGATCCTCAATGATGAATATGGTAATTTTTCACTGGAGGCTCTGGAAGCAGCCATTTCGCCAAAAACCAAACTCATTGCGGTTACGCATATCCCTTCAACCGCCGGCGGGATGATCCCGGTTGTGGAGATTGGCCAAATAGCCCGCAAACATGGTATTTTATATTTGGTAGATGCCTGCCAGAGTGCCGGGCAAATTCCGGTTGACGTAAAAGAGATCGGTTGCGATATGCTGGCGGTAACCGGTCGCAAATACCTGCGCGCACCACGCGGGACGGGTTTTTTATTTGTGCGAAAAGCGGTACAGGATCAGTTAAAACTTACCTTTATCGACGGCTCCACTGCGGCCTCAGTTTCGGAAGATGATTTTAAAGTGCGCGATGATGCGCGCCGCTTCGAGCTTTACGAAAAAAATCGTGCCCTGATTCTCGGCCTTGGCAAAGCGGTGGAATATGCACTTGATATTGGTGTAGACAGGATCTGGCTGCGCATACAATATTTAGCCGGACTGTTGCGCAACCAGCTGGAAAATATAGAAGGCATAACCGTTCACGACGCAGGGGACCAACAATGCGGCATTGTTACCTTTTCCGTAAAAGGGATGGACAGCGCGACTGTAAAAAACCTGCTGGGTGAAAAACAGATCAATGTATCGGTCGGCAAAGCGGTATCAACCCTTATCTATATGAATAAACACCACCTAACCAGCATTGTACGGGCATCGGTCCATTATTATAATACTGAAGAGGAGATAGAATTTTTGTGTGACACACTGAAAACTATATTAAAATAAGATCTTTGCCCCCTCCGCTTCGTGATCTTTGCGAAATCTTCGTGCACTTAGTGGTAAAAATTAACCACCAAGTGCACGAAGGCATCACTATGGACACAAGGAAAATATCGATTTGAAACAGATTTTGCTTGTTACCACCACCTGCGCCTGTACGAATCGGAATGGTTGCCAAATAAGTTAAATAATAACAAAATAACGGCTATTACAATAATGATGTGGATGGCATCGCCGCCCACGTGGAAGGCAAAGCCCCCGAGCAGCCAGCTGATGATCAGCACAACCACTATAATATAAACTAAACTTCTCATGGCTGTACAACCAGCGGTATTAGATAATGTTTCGAAAGCATTTGGATATCAGTAATTTATTTATTTAAGATAATCATCCCGGTATATTTTGAAAAGTATGGTGGTCACACGTTATTCTCCACACACTTTTTCCCTTATTCAACCGTTCAGCAAATAGTAATTGTAAATTGAACCTTTTTACTATTTTTGTCAAAATTCTGAAGCGATGAGCGAACTCATTAAAAAACAAGTTAACGATGCCAAAGCGCACATGGACAAAGCCATTGACCATTGCGATGGCGAATTATTAAAGATCCGCGCAGGTAAGGCCAGCCCTTCCATGCTGGATGATATTTATGTTGATTATTATGGCAGCCCAACCCCGCTGAGCCAGGTGGGCAGTGTAAACACACCTGATGCGCGTACCATTGTGGTACAGCCATGGGAAAAATCACTGCTGGGGCCTATTGAAAAAGCCATCATGGAAGCCAACCTGGGCGTTAACCCGCAAAACGACGGTGTGATCATCCGCATCAACGTACCGCCGTTAACCGAAGAACGCCGCCGCGACCTGGTAAAAAAAGCCAAGGCTGAAGCTGAAACCGGCAAAATTGCCATCCGCAATATCCGTAAAGAGGCAAATGAAAAGATCAGGAAACTAAAAACTGAAGGTGTATCAGAAGATGAAATGAAAGTTGGCGAAGCCGAAGTTCAAAAGTTAACTGATGCTTATATCATCAAAGTGGATAGTCTTTCCGCAGCGAAGGAAAAAGATATTATGACGGTATAAAACCGGTCAAACACATAATTTATTAAAAGCCATTTCGGATAGAAGTGGCTTTTTTATTTTTAGTCTGCCTTGTCAGAAATATTGGTTACCACAAGGAAAGGGTCGCCGTTATACTGTTTCTCACCCTCGAATACCAGGCAGGTTAAATACATAACGTCGCCCGGTTTACTATGGTTAATATCGAATTGGATGCCCTGTCGCATGACTATATCATATAGTTCCGATGACGCTGGCAACCTAAAACTAATGGCACTCCCCCCGCAGCAGCTAAGAAAATAGTCTTTGTACCGGAGCTTTTTCTTTTGGCTCATTTTAAGAAACTCAGGTTCGTCACCACTCCGGTGAAAATCCCTGTAAATGGCCTTTATCGTTATCCTCGCTTTGCCATTTTTAAAAACCAGGTGATTTAGAAATCTAAACGCGGAGGTGTCGGTCTGCGCAAATAATTTTGCAACAAAAAATACCGATAGAAACACAAATAAAACGAGCTTTCGCATGACGGAAGATATCCAGACTAAAAATACGTAAAATGTCAAATTAAACCGAACATTCCATAATACCCGTTTGCTTTTTTATTTTTGTTGAAAAACACTCATAGTCAGCATGAAAATACTCCTGTCCTATTTAAAGAAACACCGCTGGGTGGTAGTCCTTGCCCTTGCTCTTGCGGGTTTTAACATTGGCTTTTCACTTCTCGACCCAATGATCACCGGTAAAATAATGGACAAATACATCGTTCCAAAAGACCACCAGGTACATTCTTTTGATTATCGTTTTTATGGCGCGCTGGGTATGATTGGTTTGGCTGTAGGCGCCGCTATGGTATCGCGCATTGCCAAAAACTTCCAGGACTATTTTACCAATATTATCACCCAGAAAACCGGCGCCGAAATGTATGCCGACGGGCTAAAACACTCCCTTGAACTACCTTACCAGGTTTTTGAGGACCAGCGCAGCGGCGAAACCCTGGGCATATTGCAAAAGGTGCGGTTGGATAGCGAGAAATTTATTACCTCCTTCATCAGCGTTCTTTTTGTGAGTTTGATCGGGATGGTGTTCGTTATCGTTTACTCTTTAAAGGTAAATTATATGGTAACGCTGGTTTATTTTGCTGCCATTCCAATTATTATGTTTGTAAGCCTTGCATTAAGCAAACGGATAAAAACCATTCAAAAAAATATCGTCTCGCAAACTACTGCGCTTGCCGGTTCAACTACCGAATCATTAAGAAATATTGAACTTGTTAAAAGCCTGGGCCTGGTAAAGCAGGAAATTGAACGCTTAAATAATACTACCTATAAAATCCTCGATCTTGAATTAAAAAAAGTAAAATATGTACGCAGCATGAGTTTCGTACAGGGGACCACGGTAAACTTTGTGCGCAGTTGCATGGTGTTGGTTTTGCTAGTTCTAATTTTTAAAGGCACACTAACGCCGGGTAATTATTTAATGTTTTTGTTTTACTCTTTCTTTCTGTTTAATCCTTTGCAGGAATTGGGCACAGTGATCCAGTCGTGGCGCGAGGCACAGGTTTCCCTGGCTAATTTCGAGGGGATATTGAATACGCCCATCGACCCAAAACCAGAAAAACCGGTGCTATTGGAAAAAGTGCATAAACTGGCATTTGATAACGTAAGCTTTAAACACTTAACTGCGAACCGCAACGCGCTTAACCATATTAACTTTGAAACCAAAGCCGGCGAAACCATTGCTTTTGTAGGGCCCTCAGGATCAGGCAAAACTACCCTGGTTAAACTATTAGTAGGCCTTTACCAACCACTGGAAGGTGATATTTTATACAATAACACCTTAAGCAAGGAGATTGACCTTGATCAGCTGCGCGAAAAAATTGGTTTTGTAACCCAGGATACCCAGCTCTTTTCGGGCACTATCCGCGAGAACCTGCAGTTTGTGCGCCCTGGCGCTACCGACGAGGAGTGTATGGACGTATTACAGCGCGCCGCCTGCCAAACCCTGCTGGCAAGGGCGGACAAAGGCCTGAGCACCGTGATCGGTGAAGGTGGCGTAAAAGTTTCAGGTGGCGAGAAACAACGGCTTTCCATTGCGCGTGCATTGTTGCGCCGGCCGGATATTTTGGTGTTTGACGAAGCTACCTCCTCGTTGGATTCCATCACCGAAGAAGAGATCACCGATACCATCCGCGATGTATCCGAATCGGTGAGCCATATTACGATACTGATCGCCCACAGGCTCTCCACCATTATGCATGCCGATAAGATCTTCGTGCTGGAAAAAGGGCATATCATCGAATCAGGTCAGCATTACGACCTGTTGAATCAAAAAGGATTGTACTATGCCATGTGGAGGCAGCAGATCGGGGAGAAGGTTTCTTTGGAAGTCTAAAGTCTTGAGTCGAAAGTCTTAAGTCAAAAAAGCACAATGGAACTGCGCGACCATTCGTAAAATAAGAATAGGGGATTTTCGAGTAAAGAATAATGCGACTTAAGACTCAAGACTTTCGACTCAGGACTTAAACGCTGATAATCCCCGTCTTAACGGCGAAGATCACCAGGCCGACAAGGTTTTTGGAGCGGGTTTTTTCGAAGAGGCGGGCTCGGTAGCCTTCAACGGTGCGCACGCTGAGGCATATTTTATCGGCAATTTCCTGGTTGGAGTATTCCTGGCAAACCAGTTTTAAAACTTCTATTTCGCGTTCGTTGAAATCAGCCAGCGATTGGGGGGCATTGCCCGGCTGCGTATTGCCTGCCAGCTGTTTGATCAGGGTGATGGAAAGGTGTTCGTTAAAGTAATAGTCTTTTGCAAATACGGTTGATACCGCTTCAATGATCTCCTCGGGCTCGGCATTTTTAAGCAGGTAGCCCGATGCGCCGGCCTTCATCATATCCACAATGTATTTGTCTTCATTAAACATAGATAACGCCAATACCTTGATATGGCTAAAATGCTGTTTTACCCAGGCGGTAGTTTGAATGCCATCCATTTCGGGCATTTTTATATCCATCAAAATAACATCCGGCGTTGTGGCTGCAAGCTGGGCAATTAACTGCTTGCCATTTGATGCTTCCATTACCAAATCAAAATCAGCACAATCTTCCAGGGTGGCTTTTAACCCGTTCCTGAAGATTTTATGGTCGTCTGCTATAGCTAACCTGATCTTTTTCATATCGTTATAAAAAGAATTCAATAAATATAACTAATTACCCTCATTTGGCAGCGCTACCCTAATAATAGTTATTGCGCCGCTTTGCGGCTTTGTATAAATATTAATTTCCCCGTTGATCAATTTTACACGGCTTTCCAGGTTTTTCAAGCCGTACCCATGTTTTACATTGGCCATATCAAACCCTTTTCCGTTGTCCTTAAATTCCATTACCAGCCAGCCATCCTGCGTGGTAAGCGTTAAATGGATGACAGTAGCCCCCGAGTGTTTAATGGCATTGCCGAACAATTCCTGCGCTATGCGGTAAAAAGCAAGGTCGATCTCGGGCTTAAACCGTACCCCGTTCAGTTTTTTTTTCAGGTTTACCTTCACCCCGGTATTTTGTTCAATCTTAACGCAAAGCCCTTCCAGCGCTTCAAGCAGCCCATAATCAGTAAGCACCGGTGGCAGTACATTCTGAATGATATTGCGGATCTCGCTGATGCACTCGTCTGCCAATTTGCGGGTATCGGCCATCAGGGGCTGGGTGGTTTCTGTTGTACAGCTTTTCTCCAGCCGGTGCAGGTTAAGTTTTATGGCTGACAGTACCTGCCCCACGCTGTCGTGCAGGTCCTCGGCCAGCCTTTTGCGTTCGCCTTCCTGTGCCTCAAAAACGGCGTTCAATAACCCGGTTTGCTTTTCATCGTGCAGTTTACGCAACTCCACCTGATTTTTGATCATTTTCCGCTGGTAGATGATCACGAAAAAAAATAAAAAAATCAGCAGGATAACAATTACAATCGTGCCTGTAATTAGTACCGGGACTAAATTACTTTCGGTTGCAGCTGGGGTCGCAGTTTTAATCAGCGCCGGTATTAAGTGATTTTCTGAGGTTTGCAAAGCAGTCCGACTGTATATAAAATGTTAGCAATGGTATTACTGGTGCTATGTATCATATAATATTCCTGCTTCTCATCCTTGCTAAAGTGTTTAAAAAGCATAAACAAAAATATATTAATGGCAAAGTAGAAAAGCACACCTGAATTTATCCAAAACAAGCCTTGCTTTTCTATATGTATAAATTCCTGCCTGTTTAGGAGTTGGTAAAAATAAGCCAGCGAAAAACAGATCAGCAACACACTTAATACTGTGATGGACAATGAGGGATATTCCCATATCCCTTCAACAAAAATAATATTAAATATAACGATGAGCAGTGCCAGGCCGGCCAGCGCTATAATTGCTTTTTTTACCGATGGCTTAAAAAAGGCATAGTAATAAATAGCGGTAAAAAACAAAATATTGATCACAATAAAAAGATGTATCAGGGGCATGTTGTTAACCACCCCCTTCATCATTGTCATTAGTTCAAGAATGAGATCAATTAAAAATGCTATCAGGAAAAATACACCTGCTATTTTCAATACTTTATCCAGGCTTTTGTAATTGTACAACCAGGCTATTACTGGTAAAACACCCGAATAGGTAGAAAAATTATCCAAAATAGAAGCTGCTGACATAGCCCGGTACTGTAACGTTAGGTTAATCTATTGTCCCTGTTAAAACATTGGTTGGGCATCCGGGGGAACCAGGACATGGAGTTGACATTTCACCCACGGTATATATTTTGGGAGCCGGTCCGCCCATCAGCGGTGCAGCGCCTGGTGCAACAGCAGCTTCTGCTTCAAATGCTTCCGTATGGATCTGGTCGGTACCATCAGCCATGGCGCCTGCAATAATCAAATGTTTTTTTCCGCCGCGCGGTTCGTCATAGGCATAATAAAACCGGATGCCCAGGCAGCCTGGCTGTGAGAGGATTTTTTCGAGGATCTCTTTTCCAAAAAACTGGGAGATGGTTTCTCCGGGGTGCCTGTCGCGGTAATGTTTTGTCCAGCTGGCGGCAACTTTTAAATCGATCGGGCTGCCTTCCCGGCCGGTAAGGTGTGGTTTTCTGTTTTCCATTTTCTTAATTGTTGTGGTTTAAATAGTTTGCTAAAACTAATGTTAATTAGTCATAATTTCAAACTATACAAGCGCACAATAATGACCGGAAAAAGCAACAGAAATTCCACAATATGCTTATTTTCAACAATTAATAAATTAACCGGGGATTTACAACTGCGTAATGTCACGTAGTTTTACGCAGCAAATTCCGTAGTAGCACGCGGGCAAAAAAAGCACTTTTATGGCTGCCTTTTATAGCACCGGGCAGGTTATGGCTTTATCGCCATCCTTCCTCCCTGCGAGTGCGCGTTAAATTCAGGCGCATACATGCATTGTACCGAGGTTATCCCTGTCGAAAAATTGCCCGGCTGCGCTACCCTTAGCCGGTACTCAAAAACATAATTGCCCTTGTTTAAATAACTGATAAAAAAGTTGGTGGCTACATCTTTGGTTACCTGGTAATAGGATAAGCCATCCTGGTATTTATAGGTTGATAAAGCATCAACCGGTTCGGTACCTGCAGGACGCAGATCTTTTAGCTGCACATATTCAAAATCACGTTCGGCATTAAGGTAAACTACTACTTTTAGCAGGTCGCCCGTTTTGGGTTTATGGGTAGCGTCAACAGCGGTTAATACCGGCCCGGCATCCGTTTGTTTTTGGATAAAGTATTTTCTTTCCAGTTTGATATTGGTTGCTGACGAAGTGATCTTGTCCAAATTCTCCAAATATTGCCAGTGCAGGGCTCCCCAACTGATGCTGGTACTGTTGTTTTTGATCTCTACTTTGCCCAGTGCAGGTCTTATTTGCTCGTCGGCCCAGCTGGTTTTGAGATAGCCTGTTCCGGCATCGGCCTTTATCTCCGGTTTTAGTTCTTCAAGCGTTTTACCGTCCAGTTTGATAGCCGATTGACCTGTGTCGGCCAGTAAGCTACTGCCTTTCAATAAAAGCGCGTAACAGGCCGCCGCAGTGGCTTTGGTGGTTTTCCAGTCGTTGGTTTGTTTATTGCGCAACAGCCAGATCTTCATTTCGTCAACGGCTTTGGTATTATTGCCGGCTTCGGTAAACAGCTCAATCAGCAGGCTTTGGGTTTCAACAGGCGACTCGTACCAAAAATAACCCTGCTGGTTTTTTGCCCAGTACATGCCCATATCGTCGGATTGCTGCGCGGTTTCCAGCAAGGAACGTTCGATCTGTGCGGTAACGTCTGGTTTTTTGTAGCGCTGCATCGTTAAGGCGATCATCCCCTGCTCATACACATTGCGGAATTTCCATTCCTCCGCAGCCCATTTTAAATAATTGGCAAGGGCAGCGTTCAAACCCTTGTCAAGGGGTTTATTAAAAAAGTAGCTGCGGGCAAACCAGGCGTGAATCTCCAGGTCGCCGTAAAGCCAAATACCATCCTTATTTTTTTTCCGTAGTTTTTCATCCGAGGTTAACTGATCATCCAAATATTTGAGGGTGTTATCCGAAATTTGTTTTAATTCCGCATCGTCAGTTCCTATCCCCAAATGATATAACTCGCCCATGCCTTCGGCAATATGCTGGGTAATGTAGCGGTCGCCCCTGTCGCCGCCAAACCAGGTGAAGCTGCCATCGGGCAATTGCCTTTTTTGCAGTTTATCCAGGTTCGTTTTTAGCTCATCGCTCATTTTATTCAGGTCGAATAGTAAAGCAATGCGCTTTTTTTGTTCCGATTCGCTCACCGCGTCGCGCAGCCAGGGCGTTTCTTCCAGCAGGGTTGATTTTAACTCCTGATTCTTTTCCAGGTTGGAGAGCAATTCAGTACTGTTGCTCATCTTCCATTGCTCAAAAACCTGTTTAATGGCGGGCATTTTACTCACCAGGTTAGTGGCCAGGCTATTTGCATAATACCTGCTGAACACCTGTTCCGAACACTCGTACGGAAATTCCATCATATAGGGCAACGCCTGCACTGCATACCAGGCCGGGTTTTGGGTGTATTCCAGCGTGAGTGTTTTGTTTTTTAAGGTCGAACTGCTTTGGTTTACCAGTTTATCAAAGGTAAACTCCCGGGTCTGCCCTGGCCGTACCATCATCGGCATCGATTCGGTCACCAGTGTACGGTTGGGCAGCACCGGTAAAGTATTTTCTTCACCGTCGGTAAAATTGCCTGCATCAGCTGTGAGTTTATAATCCAACGCGTCCAGCCCCGCCGGGATCACCAGCCTAAAGGACACCGCCTTATTAGTATTAGTGGCAACTTCGAAGGTTTGTTCGGCATCAGCCTTATTCACAAACAGTGAAACAGGCTGCATATTCAGCGCATTAAACAGCTGCATTTGCACCTTGCCCTTTAAAGTACCGGCAGTTAAATTGGCCAAACGCGCCGAAATGGTAATGGTATCGCCCTCCCGCAAAAACCTTGGCGTATTGGCGCTGATGCTCAATTGTTTTTGGGTGACAACCGTATTTTCGATATACCCGGTCTTCAAATCCTGCGTATGGGCAAAGCTCCTGAATTTCCAGCGGGTAAGCGCCTCGGGGATGGTAAAATCAATCAGAATCTGTCCTTTTTCGTCCGTGTGCAGTTGCGGGTAAAAGAATGCTGTTTCGTTGAAGTTGGTGCGGGGGATGATGGGTTTTCTAATCAGTAATTCTTTATCAAACTTAACGCCGGGAGCAGTTCGGATTTCGCGCATTACCACAAAGCCCGATGCCTGTCCTGCCAATGTATCGTCAGGCTCCATAGCTGCACTTGGGGAGGCTATGCCCCTGATCATTACCCGCGAAACACTGCCCGTTAATTCCTTTTTCATTTGTACACCGTATGCGGTTACTACTACTTCGTTCAACGCGTTTGATGAAGGATTTAAGGTTACTGAAATATTTCCGGCTTTGGCGGTAATTACTTCCTGTGGTTTATAACCGACAAAAGAAAAAGCCAACGTTCCGTTAACTGGCACACGTATTTTAAAATAACCTGCTGAATTGGTCTGCGTACTTATGCTGGTTCCTTTTATTTTAACAGTAACACCGGGAATCTCTGTTTTGTCATCAGCGCTGATCACCCTGCCAATAATATCATATCCGTTTTTTACACGGGCTGCATTTTTTAAATACTCTTCCTGCAGTCGCTTATTATTATCGGCATTTGTTTTGCCGGCGTTTACTTTCTTCAGATAATTTTCATAACCATTATTATTTCCTCCGTAATAGTTATAACCAAACATATTCAGGCGTTCATAACTGCGGCTCAGCAATTCATAACTAGTATACAAGTAATTTACCGGCAATGTCTTTACTGGGCGGATAAAATCCCAAACATTCCATTCATAATAATTCGGGATTCCTCCTCCCTCCAATTCAAGCGCGTTGTTCCAATTTGTTGCGGGTGTAATGTCATCAAGGGAGGCATCGTACAAACCCGCTACCATTTCAGCCGCTTGTTGCTCATTATTTTGGTTGCTGACCCTTAATTTCCATTGCTCTTTTTCGCCCGGTTGCAGTTTATCCCTAAAAGTAAGCAGTTTTATTTTAAGGCTATTTTCGGCGTTTGCAATGTATATTTTCTGGTAACTGGCGTAGGTCCTGTTTTCAAATACCATCATAAATTGTACAGCAACGTCCTTTTCGGCACTATCAATAGGTATCTTAATGTTCTGCTGGCCTTTATTAATGGTTATCCATTTTGATGAGATGAGTTTTGGCCCATTAAAATGCTCCATCAGCACATTGATCTTTTGATCTGTCCCAACCAAGAAGCTTGCCGTATCCCCCTGCTTAATATAATTGAGAACCGGGATCACCCATTTATCAATCTTTATTATTTTAGGTTGATCGGCAATCAAATTAATATATTTAGTCACTGAGGAGGTATCCCCCTTTTCATTAGTGGCGTGTAAGATGACCTGGTACATTCCCGATGGCTGCTTGCCTAAAGCAGAAAGGTTGATAATACCGGGTTTTAAAGTGTCAAGTTTAAGGTTTAAGCTAATTACCCTCCCAAGCTTGTTCCATAGCTCCACCACATCTTCTTTTGCATATGCGTATCCCGGAAAATCGACCCTAAAATCAGACTTGCTTATAATAAACTGATCACAACCCTGCCACAGCCTGTTTTTGAAAACCCTATCCGGGCCCTTTAATGGGTATACTTCAACTCTTATTTCTCCCTTTTGTGGTTCCCCGTTAAGGTTGGTTATTTTTATCTCCTCTTTAAGTGAGTCTTTTGCAAATACCTGTTCCGGTAAATAGTTATCAATTTTAATATTGTTGTTCCCAATAATTACCGTTGTTTCGCCTGAATGGGTTTCACCGCTGGCATCTGTTATATCAGCGTTGATGGCATAGTTGTAATTTATCGAGTTTACGTCAATTGAATCCGCAGTAACGGCCTTAAACTTTATTTGAAAATGCCCCTGGTCGTCGGATGTTATCGTATCTGATTTGATCTCCGTATCAACATCATTATTATAATTGGGGCGCATAACACCCCGAATGAATTTATAATTAGTGTAGTCTCCGTTTCGGGAACGTACGATGTTGTAAGCCACTTTGGCCTGCGATAAGCCGTATCCCGAAAAAGCTGTAATGTTTCCATTTATGACAACAGAATCATTTAACTTATAGCTTTCCTTAACGGGTAAAAATTTCACCTGGAAAGTCGGGCGTTTGTATTCCTCAACCTTAACTTCTATTTCGCCGTCCTGCGTTTTTAAAGCTACGTTGCCACCTAATGTGCTTTGCGGTATGATAAAACTGCCGCCAACTGTGCCAAAATCATTCGTTTTTAATTTTACCGCTGAAACTTGTTTATTGTTGGCATCCCAAAACTGCACCTCCACGTTTTTGCCGGCCATTATTTTGCTTTTACCGTGCAAGCTTTGCAGCTGCAACGCTTTAAAATATATGGTTTGGCCCGGCCTGTAGATCTGCCTGTCTGTAAAAAAAATAGTTTTATCGTCTGGTTCGCCGTCGTCCGATGAATCATCACGTGCGCCGTTTATATATTTTGATTTATCCTTTAGTGTATCTCCATTAGCCGTCAAACTAACGGACATCCCATAACCTGAAGAAAATTTAGCCGATTTGTATAAGCCGTTCCTATCCGAAAAGCCTTCCGCATCAACAATAACCCATTCGTTTTTTTTAGTCGAGCTATTATAATTGTTATTTCTGGTTTCTAAGTTAATTTTAACACCACTTAAGGGTTTTCCAGTTTCCCTGTCCATCACACGGACCTCGATGACATTATCGGGATTTGCCCTTGCATTATAAGCTAATCCACTTACCCTGAAACTACTTAGCCCGGTCAGGTTTTCCAAATGCCCTGATGTATCAGTAATTAATAAAACATAATTGCCCGGGCGTAATGCATCTATCTTAAACTCCAAACTGTGTTTTTTAAAGTCTTTAAAATCCGTCCAGAAAATGGTTTTGGCTTGAACAGGCGCCAGTTTTTTCAAATAGTCAAGGTGATAGCCGGATATTTTCTGCCTGGAGTAATCTGGGCTAAAACCAGTGGTATAGCTATTTAATTGAGATTCGCTCAGGCGGTAAACAGCTAACTTCATGCCGGTTAAATTCTTATAATTAAGCAGAGCTAGTATCGGTTTGTCAGGACTGTTTACCTCCTCCACCGTTGCCGAAAGCTCCTTTTCTTCAATTTGCCGCATCAGGGTAGCCGCGTTTTTGCCGCCTAAACTATTGGGATATGCCGCTGCCGCTTTCTTAAAAAAACCGTAAGCCATCGCCAAACTATCTAATCCCTGGTAATACTGGCCCTGTAAAACCAGCGCTTCGCTGCTGATCGGCTTTGCGGAAAAATGTTCCGTAATTTGTTTCAAAGCGGACAGGTACAAAGAATCCTTATGCTCCACATTAGACCGGGCGTATAAAAACTTCAGCCGTTGCAGATCCAGGTCGGCCAGGGCCTCTTCATCATGATGCCCGAGGTGGAACTTACTTGCCTGCTGTAAATATTTCAGGCCTTTATAGGCTGTTGAAGCGGTATCGGTTGTTTTAATCAGCAGGTCCGCAAAAGCCTGGCTGTCACCGAAAAACCGTGGATCATTTAGCGAGAATGGCAATTTGGGTTTTGTTAGGCCCGCCTCATCCGCCAGGAAAAAATCAAAAGCACGCTGCACCAGCAGGTCGTACAATGTAGGTCGCAGGTAGCGGGTAGTGCTGTCGCCTTCCAGAACACCATCAAGCACGCTGATGGGGGTGGTTTGTTCCTTTGCGGCATCGGTTAAGGAAAGATCATACAAATGGCCGGTTTGGGTGATGAGGGTCTGCAGGTCCCATTTGGCAAAGTCAGTATCCGGTTTTTCCAGCCGGGTACGCTGGCCAAACTGGTAGCGGTTTTGCTGGTAATAGTTCCAGTACATTTGCCCCAGCAGCGATTGCAATACGGGTTTAACGGGATACGCCGCTTTATCAATATCCGTTCTCAGCCGGCTGATAATGGCCGCCAAAGCGTCTTCTTCCAGGTATGACTGAAAGGTCATCCGGTAAATTACTGCCCTGACCTGTTGCGGCGCATTGTCATTTTTCCGGGCCAGTTTATCCAGTTTATCCACTTCTTTTAACGCTGATTTCGGCAGGCCGATGTTAGCCAGTGAATCGATGCGGAAACTAATGGCATCATATTTTACCTGCGCGCCTGCGTTATAAAAACAAAACAGCAAAGCAAAAACAAGCAGGTTACGGGATATTTTGATGGAGGCTAAAGGCATATTTGTTCAGGTTTATATAAGTTAATAACGTGCATTTCTTTAATTCTTTATAAATCTGAATAAAAGATGCAGGCGGGTGTGGTTTTCCATAAATAAATTTTTAAAATAAATGTCAGGGACTAGTGTCATGTCTTTTATAAAGTAGTATCCAGGCCTTTTCATAACGGCTTAAAAATACCGGGTGAGGTCATGTAAAATAGTGTAAACCCTGTCATAATCCAAACGCTCATAAATAACTCATTATAAGATGTTTACAAAATTTAAATTCTTAAATGTGTAAACCTTTTGTAAACCCTTTTTGTGCTTTTTGCGTCCAATGAACTTTTAGATTGGCGATTGGTCAATTTATGGTTGACACGACACCAAGGCGATGAACGCTACTGGTCTTTGCGGGTTGATCTATCGTTTCCCTTCCTGCATTTTCTCCAGCTTGCGGATGCTCCGGTAACAGATATACAGCGGGAAAAAGCCGAAAAAGCCAAATGAGCAATCAATCAGTCGCCAGTAAAAGGGGATATGGCGGATAGGCCCTGCGATAAAGGCCAGCGGAAAAACCATTACACAGGCGATCATCCCAAACTGCAGGATCCAGATATTTTTTACAGGATTAATAAGCGGCCCGATAAAAACTGTTGCGATCACCAAATGGCCGAAGGCCAGCCAGTCGGTACCATAAGCCAGGTAGGGATAGCTTGCGTTTGTTACCTTAACTGCATTATAAACAGTATTGATCCAGTTGCCCAGTGTCGCCGGAAACGAAGCCGAGTTGCGCGATAAAAACGCCAGTTCTGTTTGGATAGGAAAAGCGGTGATGCCGCTTAATGCCAGGCCTGCGATGAACAGCACCAGCCAGATCCTGATCTTTATTTTGAGTTGTTTTTCAATCATCGGGTTTGTATCAAACAAGTTTCAAATTCTTCAAATAATCCAGATTAACCCTGGCACTTTGCAGCGGCGTCTCGTGGTAAAACCGGCTTTGTTCCACAAAAAAATATTCCATGCCATTATCCAAAGCAGTGGAGAGCAGGTGCGGGTAATTAATAATGCCTTGCCCCAGGTCACACGCCGATTCGTCTTCGCTTCCTGCAGGTAAACGCTCCTTTAACACGTCACGCAAATGGCACAACCTAAAACGCGGACGATATTTTTTAATATAGGTTTCCGGGTCCTGCCCCTCCGTAACGGTATAGTAGTAATCCATCTGGAAGTCCACAAATTCCTTATCGGTATTGGCCAGCAAAACATCAATGGGCAACTGCCCGTTTACGGGTTTATACGGATAATCGTGCGGGTGGTAGGCGAATTTAATGCCGTTCTTCTGGCAAATGGCGCCATAGTCATTAAACTCGGCAGCTATCCTTTTAAATGCATCAATGTCTTTTTGCGGCCCTTTCCATGGATAGATGAGGTATTTCATGCCGATCTCTGCCGCCAGGGCAGCCGTCTTTTCAAAATCTTCTTCATTGCCCGCAAAATGGCTGGATATAAGGGTTAAGCCATTATCATTCGCCAGTTTACTAAACTCTTTATTAGTCATCCCCCAAAATATGCCCTTATCGCCGCCATAGCTTTCAATTTGGGTATAGCCCATTTTGCCAAGCTGTGCCAATGTGCCCGCCGGGTCCTTCGCCATATCTTCTTTCACCATATACAGCTGGATACCAATAGCCGGAAGTTTCTTTTGGGTTGATGAGGCAAGTAAATTACTTTTTAAAAGCGGAAGTGATAAAGCCAGCAGGCCGGTGTTTTTGATGAATGATCTGCGATTGGTCATTGTGATTTGTTCAATTTAAGCAGGCTAAAGCCTTTTGATTTATTCTTTTTGCCGGTTGGTTTATGCCAACCGCACCGAAATCTGTGTTTACGGGTAACGGATTAAAAATACAACTTTTCAGCATTGCCTGTCTGTTTACTTAACGGATAAATAAAAACAACTGCCCCCGCTGCCAAAGCACCGGCCACCTGTGCACCTGATCAGATCATTCTGAGATTTAGGAAGCTCCCTTTCGAACCAATACTTCTTCATGTATTTCAATCATGATTAAATGAATTTAAACAAAAATGACAAAATCCCGGCAATCAAAACATAATTAAGCCCGTAGCGTCATTTTTAACGGCATTTAATTTGCTAAACTTGCAGCAGGCCATTTTCAATAGCCCAGCTACCATGGAAAACTATGCTTTAATAACCGGTGCCAGTAAAGGCATCGGAAAATCTATCGCCCTGTTGCTGGCGCAAAAAGGATACAGCCTGTTGTTAGTCGCGCGGTCACAAACGGAATTACAGCAGCTGTCGGCAGCCATTCAGCAGGAGTATAAGGTTGAGGCCCGATACCTGACCATTGATCTTTCTGTACCCGGCGCGGCAAAGCAGGTGGCTGATTGGTATACCGGCCTGGCGGTACCTTTGTCAATTTTAGTAAATAACGCGGGCTACGGCCTTTGGGGGCATTTTGACGGACTGGGCCTTGCTGATCAAATGAATATGCTCAACTTAAATATCAACGCAGTAGTGGAGTTAACCCACTATTTGTTACCTGCATTGAAATCGCAGCAGCAATCGTACATCCTAAACGTGGCCAGCACAGCCGCTTACCAGGCGGTGCCTACGCTGGCCCTGTATTCGGCAAGCAAGGCTTTTATTTTATCGTTTAGCCGCGCCATACGGTACGAATTGAAAGATACACCAGTTTCGGTAAGCTGCCTTTGCCCGGGGCCCACTGATACCGGCTTTGTGGCGCGCGCCGGTATGGATGCCATCGCCCATATCGCCGAAAAATTTAACATGCCCCCGCTAAAAGTGGCCGAAATAGGTTTAAAAGGCCTGTTTAATAAAAAGCCCGAGATCATTACCGGCTTTTTAAACAGGATGATGGCTTTTGGCTCCCGGCATTTCAGCAAAGCCCTGGTGGAGAAGGTATCCGCCGGTTTGTACAAGGTTTAATTTCAGTTGCAACCAATTGTGGTAAGTGCCGCCCCCTTTTTGTATTTTTACCTGCGCCAAATCAAACAATAAATGAACCCGCTCCCTTTTACTGATCCCAAGCTTTTAGATGAAATAAAACGGTTTACCCGTACAAAAACCATCAAAGCCGGGGAAACGCTGATTTCTCCCGGTGATAAAGTTGTTTTTGTACCGATTGTTTTGAAAGGGGTTTTACGCATTATCAGGCAGGGGGGCGGCGATAAAGAAATATTTTTATATCACCTTTATCCGGGGCAAACCTGCGCCATGGCCATCAACTGCTGCCAGGCCGATAAGATCAGCGCGGTGAAGGCGATAGCCGAAGATGATACCGAAGTATTACAGGTGCCCGTAAATTTAATTGACGACTGGTTTAAATACCCGGAATGGAAAATGTTTGTGAACAGCACCTACGGCCAGCGTTTTACCGAACTGATAGAGGTAGTTGACCTGATTGCCTTTAGCAATATGGATAAACAGGTTTTGCATTACCTGCAGCAAAGGGGCAGGGCCGCAGGCACCAAAAAGATCAGCATCACCCACCAGCAAATAGCCGACGAACTGCATACCCATCGCGAAGCCATCAGCAGGCTGCTGCGCACCATGGAAGAAAAAAACCTGGTGCGGTTGGGCCGCAATACCATTGAGCTTTTGTAGCCTGTGTAACAAATGTTCCGAAATGATGGGTGATAAATGAAGATCTTTAGCATTAACAATAAATCACACGTCATGAAAAAGAACATGGGCGCTGCCGACCGTATATTAAGGATCCTGGTTGCATTAGCCATCATCGCCATTTATTTCACAACCGACTGGCTCAGCGGCACGCTGGAGATCGTTTTACTGGTACTTTCGGGTGTTTTTATACTGACCAGTTTTATCAGCTTTTGCCCGCTTTACCTGCCGTTCGGGATCAATACCTGCGGTAAAAAAAATAATGCCTAAAAATTTGTTGCTTAAGTAGTTTAAATTTTTTTTTATTCTTTATCGCTAACCAAAGAGCGGACGGACATGACCGGCAAAGTCCGGGTGAGTTAGCTGTGCGCTTTTATTGCTGGCCCGGTCCTGCAATCCTGTAGCTTGCCGCTTAAATATTTCTGCAAAAAAATCAGTCTGCCTAATACCTTGTTCGTGTATCTTTACCGCGATGTCAGATACACCATTTTTACAGGCCATCTCTGTTGCCAAAACCTACCCGGGTTCACAAACCTCGGGGTTAAAAACAACGGATCTTACCATAACCCAGGGTAAGATCACCGCTATTATTGGCGAAAGCGGCAGCGGCAAAAGCACCCTGTTAAAACTACTGTATGGTTTGCTGTCGCCGGATAGCGGCGAGGTGCGGTTTAAAGGCGAACGTGTTTGGGGGCCGAATGAAAAACTGATACCCGGGCACGATGCGATGAAAATGGTTGCCCAGCAAACTGATGACCTGAACCTTTATGCCAAAGTTTGGGATAATATAGCCATAATGCTGCCCAGTACCGACCTGAAAGCCAAAACGGAAAAAACGGAAAATATACTTAAGCAGCTGCGCCTAACTAACCTTGCCGGCAAGCAGGTGGCTAATTTAAGCGGCGGCGAAAAGCAACGTTTGGCAATTGCGAGGGCTATTATCGTAAACCCCGAAATATTGTTGCTTGATGAACCCTTTAACCAGGTGGATACCTCCTTCAGGGAAGGGCTGCAACACGATATCAGGCAAATTGTTAAAGATACCGGCTTAACGGTGATCATCGTATCGCACGATCCTGCCGAGGTGCTTTCCATGGCTGATGAATTACTGGTGCTGAAGGATGGCGAAATTTTGGAATCAGGAAATCCCAAAACCATGTACCAAAACCCTGCAAATCTTTATACCGCCCGGCTGCTTACCAATTGTACAGTTTTAACCCGTGATGAGGCTAAAGCCTGCGGCCTGAAAACCAGGGCTGAGCATGTGGTGATTTACCCCGAGTGGATTGAAACCGTTAAAACCTGGACCAATAACGATTGGGAAATTAAACAGGTGCTTTTTAAGGGTTGCTATGAAGACCTGTTGCTGGAGCATAAAGGCATCACCATCCGCGTTTTGAACGACCAGTTTGGCAAATATACCGAAGGCACAAGAATTAACCTGAAGCTACATAGATGGCTGGAGTATTGAAGCGCAGAAGAGTTGTAGGTTTATTTCTGCACAAAAAAAAGCCTTCCGGCCTGTTGCCAGGAGAAGGCTTTAAGTGTTTTGATGCCATTACATTAAACGCAAGCTGTATTATTGCATCTAACGCCCGTATTGGTGCATGAAGTAAGTCCGCACCTCACACTTGGATCCGTGCTGGAGCATTGTTGTCCTTCGGCACAATTCCAGATCGTAAAGTTTACGCCTCCAAGTACTTTTTTCATTTCACCACGGGATAAGGGTTTCATTTCCGTTTTCATAACATAATTTCTTTAGTTTAATAGATGCCTCTTTTTAAGGCAGAGGTTTTGCCTTTAAGTTAACAAGTTAGCCTTCGGGTTGCAGATTGTCAAAATAATTACACCAACACACGTTTTGTATATACCAAGTGCATTATTCCCCTATTAAATAACAGGTAAAAAAGGTTGCTTCCATGTAAAAGCACACGTGCCCGGTGCAAAAGGCGCCGGGCACGTGTGACTAAAACAACGAAAGTGAAATTAATAAAATGGGGTTTAATTTGGATATTAAACAGCAGGCTATCCCTTTTTTTCCAGCACCAGCACCACTTTATTAAAATCTGATGAGGCGTTTATGATCTTCCTGAACTGTTCAAACTGGTTCATAGGATATAATGTGCGACGGTATTGCTCCATGATATGGATGGAGAGCACGTTCCCTTTAATCACATAATCGGTAACAAAGCCCATCGTTAATTCGCCATTTTCCTTATAAGTTTCGTTGATCTTCAAATCGTCGGGATTGCTTATGGCATATCCCTTTGGGATGATAAAATCTATTTTTCTTTCTTCAACGTGTGCAAAATCCATGTCAATAGGTTCCTGTCTTGGCTTTTCCTGGTACATTTCAACCTGCGGGCCTATGGCCATGCCTATTTTTAATAACAGTTTATTCCCGGCGCTTTCAATCAATTCGCCCGATTTGGTTACGGTGTGTAAAACCAGGGGGATATTTGTTCCGGCACTCTCGAAATCCTGGTTTAGTATTTCCGAGGAAATTATATGTTCGGAGCTTGAAACGGATTTTGCCAGTTCTTTAACGATTTTTCCTTTTTGTTCATCATTCGAAAAATTAAAAGCATCCCGCAAATTTACTGCGGCATAGCCGGCATAAGTCTGCCTGGCATCAATGGTAAGTGAGTCGGCACTGGTGTTGAGCTCTAATTTTGTGTCGATGTTTTCAAATGTTTTGGTGTAATCTTCCAGCGGAATGTCTTTTATTTCGGCAATGGCCGTTGAAAAGCTGCCGAGCGAAGTGCTTTTGCAAAAAAGGCCGTTGGTATTGCCCCAGGCAGGGAAAATCCAGGGATACCGGTAATCGGGCCGGGTAGGCGCCAGGAATTTATTTTCAGCGGGGAAATAAAATAACGGATTTTCGCAATTGTTCCAGTTTTCAAAGTCCTTGTCGATAATATAGTTGTTTCGGTTGCCGGTTAGCACAAACTGAAATTTTATGTCCAAAGCCTTAAATATCAAACTGTATAAACGCAGGGTGCCTATGGTACCGCCTGTTTTATTTTGCAGTACGGTTTCCAGTTTATTGCCATCTTCGCTGCTTAGTTCTTCATTATAGGCAAAATTCTTTTTTAGGTAGTTTTCAACGGCAGCAATTTTTGTTACTTCATCGGCAAGCTTGTCCCAGCCATTACTGCTTACCAGTTCGGCAACTTTGCTTACTTCCTTGTCAGTATATAAGGTATAAATACCAAATACTCGTTTGGCCAGCTCATTCCACGTAAAAAGGCGTTCACCGCTCCGGGTGGCATCATTATAGGATAATTTAAATTCAACACGCATCAAATTGGCATCGTACGAAGCATATTTTTCCTCTTCAACGCCGCTTGTTGCTTTAAGTTTTACCTGTGTAAACCGCTTATCCTTAATCACTGTATCTGATGCAGGCGCGGTAAAATTATAAGGCTTGATCTCAAACTTTAAACGTTTTGGCCCGATGATCTGAAATTTCGATTCAAGCACAGGAAATATCGACTGCAACACCTCCCTTCCAAAAAAAGTAGCGGGCTTTTTATAAGTATAAAAATATTCAATCTCGCAACCCTTTTCCAAACCCTCCATCGCGAAGATCTTGTATACATTGCCATCCTGCTCTTTCAGGTCCTTGATATTGCTTTGGTCCAGCTCAATGATCTTGCCGCCGGGCAGCAGCGTACGTGCCCTGATATCCACAATGTCTGATTTCTCGCTGATGCCCAGGTAAATTTTATTAAAATCTTCTATGCCCCTGTCGTCATTGATATGTATGATCTTATGGATGGTATAATATTCGGCGATTTCCTCCTTAGCCTGGTCGGCAAACTCCACGCGCCGGCTGTCGTAGATAATCACTGCCGACTCCTTGCTGTATTTATTATCCAGCGTATTGATCTGCGGCTTAGCAGACCATGTTTCCTTTTCAATATCCGGAGCCTGGCCAAATAAATACTGACCGGTTACTAGAAATATTATCAGGGGAAGAAATTGCTTTTTCATTTATTCAATTTTTTGTAAGGCTTAGTGTTTCTTTATATAAAGGGAAAAGGTTTTGCAGAACTTTGTTCCAGGCTTCAAATTCATCGCTGTTAAGTGTAAGGTCGTCGTTATCAAATTCCTGCTTCAGGATCACCCAATTTCCTTTTTGCTCGTACTTAAGGTCAAAACCCCAAACATTATTATGGAACGATTTTCCCTGGGGCAGGTAACTCACCGCGTAGCCCTCAGGCACTTTCAGCATGGTAACGTACTTTCGTACCGACTTAAAACTACTTTCAACCGGCACTTTTCTTTTAGGGTAATCTATTTCTTCGTGCTCAAAAAATTTGAAAAGGTTAAGGTTCAAATAATACTCTTTCCCTACTTTTTTTGCATAATCGGGGAGGGTAAATTCGCCCGTTAATGAAATTTCGTCCCAAACGGGCTTCCTCTCTACACTAAAAGTATCTAACTGAAACTTATTTGAGCCCCGGCTAAACTCGTTTTTCATATCCTCCTTTATGTTTCTGCTGTTCCAGTACAGCAGTTTTCCATACATATCCATCGCGGGGTAACCGCTTAATGACTTCTTTATTTTACCTTTAATACCGGTTGGGGTTAGCTCCAGCCAGGTAGTATCGGTAACTAAATTCTTACTTTTATCCATCACGGGTACCTGCAGAATCTTGTACTCTTTATCGTTTATAGCGATCATGGCCTCTTTATCCTGTATACCTGCCGGTGTTAAGCCAAATACGCAGGTGGGGTCGGTTCCATCCAGGAAGATGTATTTTCCATCCAAATTAATAGTACAGATCATGTGGTTACTCACAATTGGCAAAGGTACCTGGCTGAATTTATAAGGCAGGTCGCGGGTGCCTATCCATGTAAAATAAGCTGTTACGCCTGCGGCATTGTTCATTTCGGTTAAAATACTAGCCATATCCTTGCAATCGCCAAAACGCCTGCTGCATACGAGGCTTGCCTCACGCGGAACAAAGCCGCCCATGCCGTCTTCAAAAGCCACGTACTTTATATTTTGCTGTACCCAGCGGTAAATTTTCCTTGCCTTATCATCCGGCCGCGTTAAACCGGTTGTTAATGAATCAACAATATGTTTCAGCTCAGGGCTGATACTTTGATTTACCGATTTGATATAACTGTAATTGAGCCTGTACAGGTCATCAGCATTGGATAAATAGGGCACAAGGTTGCCCTTGTCATCCTTATAATTGGCTATATAAAACACAATATGCGGCGAATACCAGGCAAAGCCCGGCGCGTCAGGATACCTTTTATCCGCAGGGCAGTTTTTATAGAGGAAAGTATAAATATTGTTATGGTGCTTACTTTCAACACTAACCGATACGTTGCTGGTATCCTGCCCTATAAGATGGTATTTTAAGGAAATGTCTTTTGAAACTGTTATTTTCAGCTCGCTGTTTACTACCGGCATATAATCGGTAAAATAAAAAGGGGAGAGCAGGTGCGGGTCAGTATTATTCCAGGAAACCTGCAGATTGCCGATCGCGCCGGGTTCTATCGCCGGAAAGTTGAAGGTTGTTTCTTTAACATCGTCGTAAAAAACAAAGCTTTCTTTATCGGTTCCGGTTTTAAACTCACTTACTTTCAGCTTTTTATTATCTGGCGTTAGGGTATAGGCGTCGTACGATACCAGTTGCTGAAAATCACTGTGCGAGAAACCATATTTACCCATAAAGGCGGTGGCCGTGCCAAGCAAATATTCTATTTGCTGCTGTTCGTGGCTTTCAACATTGGGCCGCCCGTTTTTCAGGTCGATATTATATTCCAGCGTCCTGTTTAACATCACCGCTTTTTCGTCGGGGAATTGCTTTCGTATCGTTTCAAAATTCTGGGCCTTTAAAACAGTTGAACATGCTGTAAGTCCGGCAACTGCGGTAAAAAATATGAATAGTTTTTTTTTATTTTTCATTTTTAGAAGATATAAGTGTACCGTCCCGGTAGATCATCGTTTTCACCAGTTTGCCGTTTTCATAATATTTTGCCGGGCCATCACTCATCCCCACATTATAAGTTTTTTCCATTTTCAATACGCCATTTTCATCAAAGTCGCTGCAAACGCCATCAGCGTTATCAATGGTATACCGGTATGCAGATTTTGGTTTCCCATTTTTATAATATTCCCTGTAAACACCATTTGACAACCCGTACGAGGCAGTGTCTGCTGATAACAGCTGGCCATTATTGTAATATACCAGTTCGAGCCCGTTCTTCTTCCCGTCATCGTAGATACAGTCCCTTGACGGTTTACCATTCGGATAATAGGATTTCATCACCCCATTTACACTGGAGATGGGGATTGGCGGAAGTAATTTGCCATCCTTATCCAGGTACGAATAGGCCTTTGCCCTGTCGCCCTCAAAATAAACCTCGTAGGCCAGCGTTCCATCAGGGTCGAAGCGCTGTTCAGTCCCTTCAAGCAGGTCATCTTTATACACGGAAACAATATACCTGCTTCCATTGGGTAAATAGTATGTTTTTGCGCCATTCAATGCATCATTTTCATACTGCAAAGTGCTGGCTAATTTGCCGGCATCGTCGTATTCCCGCCATACACCGGTTTTGCTGCCGTTTTTATACAAGCCTTCCGATTTTTTTATTCCCCCGTAATAATAACTCACGAAGGAACTGTCGCGAACGCCCTTTTTATAAAAGTAACTACTTTCTAAACTGCCGTCAAAATAATACGTTTTATACGGACCTTCAAATTCGCCGTTTACATAACTGCCTTGTTCCATTGTTTTCCCGCCGGGGTAAACCAGCGTATATTTACCTGATGATTTTGGAAGGGAATCAACAGCCATAACGTGGCCCGCATCATCAAATTGTGTTAATTTTTCAAGCCAGCCGGTTTTATATTTTTCTTCGGTATATTTTTTTCCATCAGGATGAAAAAGCTCTTTGTAGCCATCCAGGTCGCCATCCAGGTAATAGGACTTTGTGGTTATCCGGCCTGCTTCATCGTAAAATTGCCATTCTCCCTGCCATTCACCGTCAGTAAACCACCCTGAGGTTTCGGGCCGGCCGTTTAAATAATAACCCGTGTACAGGCCATTTTCTTTGCCGTCCGTCATGCCTACTTCGGATTTTTTCGTCCCGTTTAAATAGTAGGATACTGCGATGCCATTTTCTTTCCCGTTTTTGTAATAAGTTACTGCAGCAATCTTACCCGAAGTATAAAAAGTTGTATCGGGGCCGTCCAGGTCGCCCTTTTTATTATAATATAAGTGCGCCTTTTTATGGCCATCAGGTGTATAGGTAATGATATTAAATATATCGTCAATCTTTTCGGCGGTGCTTAGCTGGGCGCCTGATTTGTCAAAGTATTTGGCTGACTTAACGATCCCGTTATCATAAATATATTTTCCAAAAACCTTCCCGTCTTTATCAACCAGGTCCGATTCGCCATTTTCTTTGCCTTTTTTGCTTTGATAGCTGGCGGATAATTGTCCGCCCTCGTAATATTCTTCATGAATGCCATCCTCCAGGCCGTTTACATAATTGCGCTTTTCCTGCAATTTTCCATTGTCATAATAATATTTCCATTCACCTTCGGCATTGTCCTTTATGTTTTGCCCTTCGGTAGCAGTAGTCCCGTTTTCATGGTATGCTTTGTAAGGGCCTTCTGCTTTGCCATTGCTGTATTGTTCAACTTCTTTCAGTGCGCCGCTTTTAAAATAAGCCTTTGAGGTACCGTTTTGCACACCGTTTAAATAGGTATCTGTTGATTCGAGGTTACCGTTAGAAAAATATTTTTTCACTTCGCCGTCCTTCTTCCCGGCTTTATACCTGGTAACTGACCGGGTATAGCCGCCATAATAATAAGTAGTAACAAGGCCGTCAGGGTCGCCGTGGGTGTAGTTTTCTGTCGAGGATGGGTTGCCGTTTTCAAAATAATACTCCTGCAAGCCCTCCAGCTTCCCGTTGGCGGAAGTTTCCTTTGCTTTCAATTTTCCTGATCGGAAATAGATCAGCCAGGTGCCATCACGTTCGCCCCTGGCATCAAAAATACCCTTGCTCTTTATGGTGCCCTGCGGGTAGTAAAACTCCCAATAGCCGTTCAGTGTTTTCCCGTTATTTACCAATAAGCCTTTTCCAAATAGCAAGCCGTTTTCATAATAGTACTGGCGGCTAACCGTATCCCTGTCTTTTTTCTTCAAAACCCTTGTTGCACGTATGTTGTTGAAGTAATCTGCGGCATCATTTGTAAAAGCTTCCAGTGTTTTTTTGTTCTTTTTAGTGTAATCCTGTATTACCTGAAGTTTGACGTTCGAAAATATTTCATAAATAAAGGGTTCAAACTTTCCCTCGTTAAACACCTTTTTATAATAGGGGAGGTAATATTGGATCCAGAAATCTCCATCGTCATCCTTAAATTCCAACTTTTCAAACATGGCCTGTATTTGCCTGCAAATAGGATCATCCAGTGACGTAACGGGTTTATAAGCATTGTCAAGCGCTATTTTCGACAGCAAAATATCCTCCGCCTCCTGGTAATTTTCAGATTGGCTGATCGTCCGTTTGTTTTTAAGCTGAAGGATCTCATCCGTGCCTTTTGAAATCTGGTTAAGCAAATTAACAGATTTTTGCCAGAACCTGCCCTGGGGGTTCACCAGCAGGTAGCCGGTTAAACTCAAAAAAGCAGGGATAATTTTGCCCTGCTTTAAAGCAGCCACGCCCAACTGGAAATGGGCGCTATACATATAGGGGTTAATAACCAGCGATTGCTGAAACAAATGTTCAGCTTCCTCCAATTTATTCAAGCCAAGCATGACTACTCCTTTGTTATAATAAAACAGGGAGTAAACAGGATACCGGGCAAGCGCCGCATCAAAAATCTTTAATGCTTTTTCAGGCTGGCCCATTTCGTTCAGGGTGTTGCCATAAGTGTTATAAAGTTCAGCTTCATATTCGCGCTGCTCTTTCAGCGCCAAACCTTCTTCACAGTATTTTATAGCCTGGCTGTATTGACTGTCGGCTTCACAAGTGAGCGCTTTCTCATAAACCGACCACACATAGTTGGTGTCACTCCGGTTTACTTTATTTAGTTCGATGAGTGCGCTTTTATATTGCCCCGAATCATATAGCACTGCGCCGCGTTTGATGGTTTCGCCTGAATTGATCAGTTCAATCTTTTGACCGGAGGCCGTTTCAGAAATTGTAACGTAAAATAGTAAAATGTAAACCAGGTATTTCATGCTGTTGATAAAAGCTTTATGGCAACTGTGAAATTAAAAGTTTTTTCTAATAAATAAAACGCCATGCGCTATTTACTTTTAATATTCCGGTGCAAGCTTTTAACGCGTAAATTTGGCCATTGCAAATTTGATATCCGATAGTTTCCCGAAAAAAATTGCCTTATTTAGCCGATCAGCCATTTGCTTTTAGGTATAAACGACAGTATTTTAATAACTATAAAAGTAATTGCGAAGGTACACGCAGCAATAACGGGCAGTTTGACGGCGGCGCTGGCGAGGCGGCCATCCCAAAAAGCATGTACCACATTTAACACCATAATATGGGCCAGGTAAATACCATAGCTCTTAGCGGATATATCAGCTACCAGCTTTAAAATAGCCGAACCGGTATTTTTTATTTGAATGTTCTTCACCATCAGGAAAACCCCGGCAGTCATCATCGCAATATTGATGGTTTCGAAACTCCACGTAAGCTCAAGGGTGTTTACAAATTTTTCGGTCGGAAGCCGCATTGAAAATCCAACGGCCGTGATACCGTATCCCACGACAAGCAGCGCAATACCTGCAACATAGTTCCATCGTGCCGGCTCCATATGGAATCTTTTAATATAATTGGCCAGCACTACATAACCCATAAAGCCCGAAAAATAATACAGCATGGGGGTATGGTTCCAGAATGCCTCGCCCCAAATTGCAGGAAATATCAAATGGATATATGGGATACAAAAAGCAATGCACCAAAGCAACAGGTAAAACTCCATGCTTTTGCGGCTGGCGGTTTGTATCCAGGGCGACAGCACGGGAGCAAAGAGGTAGATCCCCAAAAGCATATAAACAAACCAAAGGTGCCCGATCTCTACTCCGTAATTTACCGGGATATGCACGATATTGGTGACCGTGGCATTTAAAGTTGCATCGCCCCTAAAATAAAAATAGAAGGCGTACAGCACGCACCACAATATAAATGGTATGGCTACCCGGCTGAATCGCTTTTTAAAAAAGACAGAGGCATCTTTTACGGGAAAAAGAAAAAATCCCGAGATCATGACGAATAGCGGCACGCAAATGCGGCATAGCGAATTATACCAGCAAACCCAATTGGCATCAAGGGTATTTAGTACGTTACCCCTGTCGCCAATATAATAAAACTCGCCGGTATGTATCTGGATCACCATGTAACAGGCTATCACCCTCAAAATATCCAGTCCATAGTTGCGCGTAACGGTTGTATCGGTCATTTCGTTAAATTATTAGAGGTGATCAATTTAAAGAAATTTGGAATAAGATGGTAATAATTTTAAGTGGTAACGTTAGCCTGTTATCCATTTGCTGTAGGGAAGATACGACAGCGCCTTGATGATAAAATAGGTAATGATAAAGGCGCATATCCCAATAATTGGAATTTTAACAGCACAATGGGTTAAACGGCTGGCCAAAATTGAGTGCACAGCATTTAAAACAATGATATGGGCGAGGTAAATACCATAGCTTTTTGCAGCCATGTCGCCCAATAATTTTACCGGAAATGAATTTGTGTTTTTGAAGTGGACATTTTTAAACAGCAGGAACAGCCCTGCCGCCATCATGGCGATGTTAATGGTATCAAAGCTCCAGGAAAGGATAAGGTTCTTTACCCATTTTTCGGTATCCAAGCGGTGTAAAAAAACCAGGGTGGTAACCAGGTAACCAATAATTAAAAGGGCGATCCCGGCAACATAATGCCAGCGCCGCGAATCCATATGGAACCGCTTGATATAATTGGCCAGCATAACATATCCCAAAAATCCCGAGAAATAGTACAGCATCGGCGTATGGTTCCAGAAAGCTTCGCCCCAGATCTCAGGGAAAATTAAATGGAGGTACGGAAGGGTGAGGGAGATCGTCCATAAAATAAGGTATAACTCCATGCTTTTGCGGCTGGCGGTTTGTACCCAGGGCGAAATAACAGGGGCAAACAGGTAAATACCGATAAGCATATAAACAAACCAAAGGTGCCCAACCTTTGCCCCATAATTTACAGGGATCTGGATGACATTGATAATAGATGCATTTAAGGTAGTATATCCCCTTAAGTAAGCGTAAAGGGCATAAAATACGCACCATAAAACAAATGGAATGGCCACCCTGCTCAGCCGTTTTTTAAAAAAGGAGGGAGTGTCTTTTACCGGGAAAAGGAAAAAGCCGGAAAGCATCACAAACATTGGTACCGATGAAATACATAATGAATTCAACCAGCCCCCCAGGTGGGCGTCAGCTGTATTTAAAACTGCTTCGCCATTGCCGATATAATAAAATTCGCCCGCATGTGCCTGGATAACCATATAACAGGACAGAACCCTTAAAATATCAAGGCCATAATTGCGTGCGGGTACGATTGCAGTCATTTAGATTTATGAACCGCAAGTTATTAAAATTTCAATAAAATGAAATTTTCAAAAAAAAGTGCCTGCCTTTTTTTGAATGTACGGCATTTAATATTTATTTCCGTCTAACTCGGTAATTTCTTTCAGGTATCTGAGCGATGAGTCCAATTCTTTCACCGACATACTTAAACATTGCAGCATCGAACCTACATATTCCATGTCTGTATTTTTTTCCTGCATCAAACGAAGAATACATTTGATCCTGAAAAGCGGATCGCGGATGAAATTCGACTGGATCCAGGAAAGATCTTTCATTTTTTGGTTCAGGCAACTTATTGAGTTGATATACTCCATTTTTTCCGTTTCCCACAACGAAGTATTATTCGTTGTGGATTTGCTGATGTTTGATGATTCTTGCATTATATATTATTTTGCAAGGCCGGAGCTAAACGGATGCCATGTTGACAATAGGCTGATATATAGCATAATGCGCCAACCTGGTTGCAATAGAATCCCATTTTTAGAATTTAAATTCCAGAATATGGAATTTAAGCCAGCTCGATCCAAACCGGGGCATGGTCGCTGCTTTTTTCCCAGCCTCTTACATCCCGGTTAACGCCCGCTCCTGTAAGGCGTTCGGCCAGGTCAGGGGTCAATAAAAAGTGATCTATCCTTAAACCGGCATCACGGCCATAAGCATTCCTGAAATAATCCCAAAAAGTATAGATTTTATCATTGGGGTAAAGTTTCCGCACAGCATCCGTCCAGCCCAGGTCTACCAGCTTTTTAAATGCAGCCCGGGTCTCCGGGCGGAATAATGCATCATCTACCCATTTTTCGGGCTTGTAAACATCCAGTTCAGTGGGCATCACATTATAGTCGCCGGTTAGTACCGCTGGTTTGCCTGCTGCCAGCAGATCGGCCGCATGCAGCGTAAGCCTTTCAAACCAGCGCAGCTTATAATCAAATTTAGGGCCCGGTGCCGGGTTACCATTGGGCAAATAAAGGCAGCCAACGGTAATGCCGTTTACTACGGCTTCAATATAGCGGCTGTGTTCATCTTCGGGGTCGCCCGGCAGCGCACGCCTCACTTCGGTAATATCCGCATTTCGCGCCAATATAGCTACCCCGTTCCAGCTTTTCTGGCCGTGCCAAAGCGCGTTATAGCCGGCATCCGCCAATGCTTTTTCAGGGAAGTTGTCCTGCGGCGCCTTCAGTTCCTGCAGGCATACCACATCAGGTGCGGTTTCACTCAGCCAGCGCAGCACCACCGGGAGCCTTGCATTGATACTATTTACGTTATAGGTGGCTATTTTCATATCATCAGCAGCTTGTTTTGGGCTAATATAGATATTTTAACTCATAGCAAAAACGGCAATGGGAATGTCATTAGCTCATTGGTGGTTGAATTAGGGTTATATAACGGGGTTAACTGGTATTTGGGTAATAACAACAGCGAATAAGCTAATGCAACCGGGTAAAGGATGTTTGCGGGTTTCTCAAAAGGAAAATATTCACTTTTTTTTAACCACGTGGCAACCAATGCTATTCAACAAACCGTAACATCAATAGGTTGTAACAAGTTGGCCGTTGAATGATGGGAGCGGGTATTTGAAACTAAACTTAAACAAGCCGTTTTGCGTATTAGGGACAGAAAAACATAGCGTATACATTGAAAACATTTAATTCGGTAAAAATCCCTCTGACGTTTTTGGTCATTGGTGTTTGCTGGGCACTGTTCAGCAACCCGATTATTACTTTTTTTTACAGGCACCTGGCGCCTACCGAACAGGATTCATTCAGGAGCCTGAACGACCTGGTGTTCGTCGTTATTATCAGTTATGTTTTATATGTCAAAATTAAAAGACAGCAGCATAAGATCACTAAATCAGAAGAGGAATACAGGCAGTTGTTTGAAAGTAACCCCAACCCGCTATGGATTTATAATGGCCAAATGCGTTTTGTGAAGGTAAATAATGCTGCCGTTGAAAAATATCAGCATACCCGCCGCAAGTTTTTAAAAATGAACATCGACGATATTCATTATAAGATCCCAGATGAGTTGCTGACAGAAGACTTGGACGACGAAATGGATAAGTTACGCTTAGCGGGTATCTGGCAGCATGTAAAGGCATCAGGCGAAACATTTATGGTATCCATTGTCTCGTACCCTGTAATGTTTAACAACGAGCCTTGTCACCTGGTAATGGCCACTGATATTACGGAACTGATTGAAAAGGAAAGGAAACTGGAAGATGCGTATCAAAAGATCAAAACGTCAAACGAAGTGCTTTTACATATCGCCTGGTCCAACTCACACGAGTTACGCAAACCGCTTTGTTCAATACTTGCGCTGATAGATCTGCTTAAGGAAGCCAATGAGCAGGAGCGGGAAGAGTTTTTGAGGATGCTCGAAATATCATCCACCGAGCTCGACCAGGTTTTGATGAAAAACAATGAAAAAGTGAACGAAATGGATATGGTTACTGTTGAGTGACAGAGTTTTAGCCGGCGCTACCTGTGCGGGTTGTATTTCTCTTTGTGGCTGAAATCAAACATTCTTGATATGGTAAACCCCAGCCGGTATTGTCCCCTCGAAAGATCAGAAGTTGTATTGCTCAAATAGTTAATTTCAGACACGGCCCGGGCATTAGTGACGTTAACGGTAAAAACGTGCCCGCCGGTTACCACCTGCAGACCCAAACCAAGCGGGTCGCTAAAGCCGTTGGTTCCGTTCCTGAATGATGAAAAAGGGTGTGCATAGTCCACAATGATACTCATCAGCTTACTCACTTTTAGGTGCGCCGTTGCGGATAATGATACAAATGCCTGCGAATTTCCGGTCAGATCGGGGATCGGGAGGTTGTTTTGTAGGATTGAAGGCGCTACCTGTAAAGAAAAATCGGGCGAAAACCTGCGCGCAAAAATAGCCTGGGCGAAATACGAAAGCCTGTCGCCAAAACTATTAAATGAATTATATGTGCGAATGCCGGTTTGTCCAAGCACGGTGATCGCAATGGGCGAACCGCCGCCGGTGTTTTGATGCAGTAAGGCATATTTCAACTCAACGTCAACCAATCCACCAACCAGGGGTACGGTTGACCTGCCGAAGTCGATATTCAGATCGTTACTCAGCCCATATTCGAAGCCTATATATACGTCGGCCACTGCATCAATACCGTAAAAATATTTTCCGCCACCCAAATGTCCGGCAAAATCGCCAAACCGGTGTATTACCAAAAAATTAAAATTATTTTTTTTTACGGTTTCGCTGCTTTGCGATAAAATTAGCCTTGAAGCATCAAATACAATAACACGCTCGTTTTTTGCTGGCTTGTCCATCATGTTGAATAACGAATCAGTTAACGACGTGGCTTTAGAAGTGTCAGTTGCCTGGCCTATTAACCCGGTACACGTCATTAAAAAGGCTGCTGTTATAATAAACGTTTTCATGGTTTAAATTTATTTTGGTGGGTTATTGTTGTATGGGCTATATGTAGCCGATACGGTAACCTTGATGTTTTCCGCAATATGGTAAAATAAAATCTGTGGTATATCTATATGATGGTCAGCACATTTTACAATAAATTCCGATGTCATGGTAATTACGCCGTTCTTTACAGCAACGTTGCCTTGAATGGTGCGGTTTTGCGTGATATTGTGAACCGATAGCCTGCCGTTTACCGTTACGGGATAGTCGCCATCTTTGGTTACGTCAATATGTTCCAGCATTTTTCCTTTAAAAATGGCCCGCGGGTATTTATCGCTTTCCATATAGTCTGAATTGAAATGTTGCTGCATGAATGACTTTTCAAACTGCAGAGAACTAATGGCTACACTAAAATCCAGTTCGCCGCTGGCAGCATTATAAATCGAAAGTCCTGATGATGTTACTGCATTAATATCTTCGATAAGAGCGCCGGAAAAAATAGCGATCCGGGCATTTTTACAGAGGTATAGGTCCTGCCCTGTATGATTAATTTGCAACCAGGAAAATAGAATAAGAAATAAATACCTCATTCGCAGAAAAAGCTATCCATTGGTGGTTATAATTGATATTTCTAAAAATACATAAAAAATTCACTTATTAAAACAAAAATAAAGCTTGTATAATTTGAACTTTTGAATGCAAAAAGCCCCGGAAATTACCGGGGCTATGGATAGATAAAAAATAAAATTCTTAAATATTGGGGCTGGTAAACACGGTCCAGTCTTTATCGCCATGTCCCTGCTCAATCCATTTATCCATTTCAGCAGCAATGGCCGGGATCACCAGCAGATCTGTCCCGCCTTCGTTAGCTGCTGACATCATCAGGCCGGCATCCTTGCGGGCCATACTTAACTCCCACGAAGGGTCATCAAAACCGCCGGCCATTATTCTTTTTAGGCGGGCAACTGTCATGGCGCCTGGGTTCCAGGTATCAAACAGTCCTAAAATATCATCACCGGTGATCCCCTGCGCCTTGCCCATTGCAAGCGTATCCGACAGCGCACCGGTAAGCGCAATTAAAAACAGGTTGCCTATCAGTTTCATGCCTGCCGCTTTGCCTTCCACATCGCCAAGGTTAAGCAGTTTGCCTGTCATTTTGGAAAGTTCAGGTTCCATTTTGGCGATCACGGTTTGGTCGCCCGAAACCAGCATCGTGCCTGTACTTGCCAATGCGTTTGGCGGGCCCATAAACACCGGGGCATGCAGGTAAATAAAGCCGCGTGCCTTCCATGCTTTGGTGCGCTCAACAGCGCCTTTGGCTGAGGTAGTGGTATGGTCGATAATATAAACACCTTTATAAAAGCCGGGAGCTGCTTGTTCCAAAACCTGGTCAACAGCCGCGTCATCCTTCACACAAAGGTGTACTACATCCGCGCCTTTAACAGCATCAGCGGCACTGTCAAAAGCTTTTGCGCCAAATGCTTCCAATACTTTTGCACGGCTGGCGGTACGGTTCCAAACCTGTACCTGTTCGCCTTTATTGATCATCGCTTTAACAAAATTTGAGCCTAAAAGGCCCATACCCAAAAATGCTTTCATAAAATTTACTTGTTTTGATAAAATTACTGACTAAACCCTTAATAAACTGTTTTATTTAAACATTGCCGGGTGTTTTAAATTATACCCGGTATATTCCTGGTAAGCTTTGGCAAAGGCCAGCAGCTTTGCTTCACCAAAATGTTTGCCAATAAAACTGATGCTGGCAGGCATATTGTTTTTTAACATGCCATTGGGTAAAGTGACAGAGGGGTTGCCGGTTAGGTTAGTAATAGCCAGTTGGTCGCCGGTTTCCGGCGGGGTAATGATCACATCATACTTATCCAGCAGCGGATCTAGTTGCGCCATCAGCTGGTACCGGTAACGGCAGGCATTCAGGTATTCCACCGCAGGTACAAAACGCGACGTGCGGAAAGTATTCGGCCAGCGATCTTTACCCTGCTGTACCATCAGGTCATCCTGGTTGGTGCGGGTAAGTTCGTCAAATGCTGCAGCAGACTCAACACCGATAATTAACGACAATGTCTCATCTCCATGCAAATTATCCGGGAAATTGATGCCGGTTACGGTTGCACCCATTTTTTTGAGTGTGGCCAGCGTTTGCTTTTCGGTGCTGTTCTCCGGCAGGGTGTCGATATAGTTTTTTACATAGGCGATCTTTAATTTTTTAATATCGACAGAGCCGGTATAGTTAAAAGCAAAATCAATAGCCGAAGCATCCTTTTTATCGGTGCCATGGATGTAATTAAACACAATAGCATCCTCTTCGGCCGAGCGGCAGATGGGGCCTACTTTGTCCGATGTCCAGCAAAGTGCCATAGCGCCGGTGCGGGCAATACTGCCGTAGGTGGGCCTTAAGCCGGTAACTCCGCAGCGCATCGATGGGTCAACAATAGAACCATAGGTTTCGGTGCCGATTGCAAATGGCACGAGGCCTGCAGCGGTCGCGGATGATGAGCCTGCAGATGAGCCGCCGGAGCCTTTACTGATATCCCACGGATTGCGGGTTAAGCCACCAAACCACACGTCGTCTTCGGCCAGCTCGCCAAGGGAGAGTTTGGCAACCAGCACCGCGCCGGCAGCCTGCAGTTTTTGGGCCACGAAACATGTTTCATCAATAATTTGATCTTTATAGGGAGGTGTTCCCCAGGTGGTATGGGTGCCTTTAACGGCAAACAAGTCTTTTATGCCATAAGGGATGCCATGCAGCGGGCCATGGTAAATGCCTTTGGCAAGGTCGGCATCAGCCTTTTTTGCCTGGGCAATGGCGATGGTATCTGTCAGTTCGATAACACAATGCAGTACCGGGCCGTATTTTCTCAAACGGTCAAGGTAAAAGCGGGTAAGCTTTTCGGAGCTGATCTTTTTATTTTTAATTAAGGATGCCAGCTGCGGAATGCTGTAGAAAGCAAGATCGTTGCTGTTTTTCGGCAGCTCCACATTTGCCGGGATATTAAAATAAACCGGCAATTGCTTTTTGGGCACAACCAAACCGGGCAGGTCGACATTAAAAGCCAATGGCAGCGGTACATCATTTTTAAAATTCTGGCTGTGCAGAAAGGCGTATGTCTTGATGTTCTTCGACAGGATGTCGGTCATTGAATCGCGCTTCGCATCAGTAAAATTAAGGTCGAGCATTTTTTCAGCCGACTTTATAGATTCCCTGGTAACGTTTTGCGCCATGAGCTGGCCTGTCAGCATAAAAATACTGAGCGTTGTAAGTATCGTTTTTCGCATGATATTGCCTGTAATGTCAGTTAAGCTTTAAACAGCACTAAATTAGTAATTACAACGGCAAAAAAACGCTTTTGGATTTTACTCAAATTGCAGCAACAGCCAGGTGTCCGCAGATTCAATTATTTACCTGCTTTTTTAACTGAAGTATCCTGAGAAATAAGATAACTGTTAAACCAAATATGAGCGCGAAACCGACTCCCGAACTTATCATCTTCCAGACTTCATTACCGCCCAGCGATTTTATAAAAATAGCCAGCGCGAACACTGATAATAAAAGATTTAACCAAAAGATCATTCGGGCCTGTTTTAGCTTTTGGGCGTTATCAATAGTTTCCACAAATACGGAGTTAATTTTAATTAAATATAGTTAATGAGTCTATTTTTTGGACGAGATGGTTATTAATTTAGTTCCCGCGGAGCTTTTCCGGCTAATAACCAGATCCCCCGATGTGTTACTCTGTATGCTTTTAACAAAGTTGCCATCTACACTATAAGTATAAGCTGAATTGGGTTTTAATTGATGGACGGTATATGTTACCGGCGATGATGAAGGGGCTGATGTTTGCAGCCATTCCATTTTACTTGCATCCCAGTTTTTTATTTCAATGGTTAACGGTTTTGCCGAGGTAATTTGTAAAGCAGCATTAGCATTGTTGCCATTAAAATAGCTCAATCGGGTTTTGGTGGCAAAAAATCCAAAATCCGTTTGGGCAACCATTTTAAATCTGCTATTACTAACCGCATATTTATCATGCTCAAGGTTAACAACAAGGCGTTCGTTCCTGAATCTGTAATTTAAACTGGTGCCCTCCAGTTCAGGCGTAATATGCGGGTCAAGGTAAAGGCGGTTATACTCGGGGTTGATGCCATATATCGCCTGGTACAGGCCCACTATTGCCAAACTATTGCCCGACAGGATATCGTCACCCAAACCATCCTGTTTCAGCCTGCCATAACGCTGAAACGCAAGGCCGTCTTTGCTATACTGGTTCAATACATTTTTTACATATTTAAGGGCCAGTGCAGGGCTATATGCCGCATAGGCTTTTACGCCGATGGAACCCCATGATAGAAACAAGTCCCCGTTTTCGTAATTAGGGAAAGGGAACTGCCACCCGTTTCCTTCGCCCGGGGCGTAAGTAGTCATAGCTATGGGCCAAAAAAAGAGTTTCTCCTGCTGCATCTGTGTTTCTATATTATCCAGGATGGTCTTTCTCCGCGCACCATCATCGCAAATGCCGTAAGCAATCGCCATAAAGTTTACCGGCGTAACCATGTTGGTACCGTGTACCGTTTTATCTTTAGCTATCCAGTGCACATAGCATCCTTTTTCTTCATCCCAAAAACCGCCATCTTTAGTCGATTTATTGAAACTGGTTTTCAGCCGGGCAGCAAAGTCTTCGTAATAGCCTGCTTTGGTATTGTTATTTAATAACCGCTCAATAGCTGCCCATTTTACCAATGCGTGGTATAGTTTCGCATTCACAAAAGCATTTTCGTAGGAAGCCCAAATGATGTCTATCCAGTCGCTGCTCTTTTTTTCGCTTTGATCATTAGTCATCATTTCTACCAGCCCGTTATGGTTGCTGTCGCGTTTCAGGATCCAGTCCAAAGCTTTTTCGCAGGATAACTGGTGCGTTTTTACCCAGGTTTTATCGCCCGACATATCATACAGTTCGGCAACATTAGTCACCAGGTCGGGGTTGGAGTCCATCAAAATACCCCATTGGGCCTCGTAAAAACCATATTGATTAAATTTTCCCGGCATAGCATCTTCATTGGTATAGGCCCAGCGCGGGTAAACGCGGCCGTCCGGCTTAATGGCATGATCGCGGTAAAAATCCAGGCAGCTTTGGTAGCCTTTCAGATACTTGGGGTCATTTATGCCGAGGCCCAGCTGGCCAATATATTGTTCATGCAGGCAGATCGGGCCGTAAGGGGTATGCCAGCTGTTGCCGCCAAAATGCAGCGAGTCAATAACGCCTATCCTGGCAATAGTATTTAAAACCGCGCTCACCGCTGTGCTGTCAATGCCCTTTAATTTTCCGCGGCCGTATTTTTGGTTAAAATTAAAATAGCTTAGTTTTATGGTTTGATAACTTTTTCCTGCCGGGATGATATAAGGTGCCCATACGTCTGTCCGTTGCCTGATAAATCTTCTCCTGTTGGTGCCAGTGTCCATTTTATATTGCATCTCTTTGTCTGAAACGCCAATGGTATAGGCCAGCTTATCTCCGTTGGTGCGGCTGTATTTCATACAAACATTTTTGCCCGGGGCATCAACAGTTATATTAAGCCCAGTGTTGTTTTTGCTGTTCCAGAAATCCGATGAACGTGTGTGGATCCCATAAGTGCACAATTTTTCATTAAACAGGTAAAACCAGGCCAGCCCGCCATAACCCTGGTAAGCGCCTTCCCAGGTATTGATGTTATCGAAATTGAAAGCCGGAAAAGCAGCTTCGTCTACCTTCAATGCTTTTGTATTGCTTCTTTCAATACGCCATTTGATGTTTTGACTTGAAATAGTAAAAGTCCAGTTTTCAGTGACCGGTCCGTATTGAATGCCGTTGAGTTTAATGGTGTTTTTTGTTTTTAGGAGTACAGGCGATGTATTTAAATGTTGCGAAGAATAAACAGTACCATCCATAGTTACCGAAGTGAAAACGCCACCCGCGCCACTGATGACCGTTTGCCCGCCAACAGTTAGCGAAGTGATGCTGGCCTGGTGGTCGTAATTTAGCACCATTTGTATGCCGGACGCATTAATGGTTATATCCTTTTTTGATGATTGTGCCATAGCGGCGGCCGGTAAAATTAAACCCGAAAGGAAGGTTAACGCGAGGCGTGTAATTTTTAAATACATAAACAGAGGTAGCTATTTAAAGTAGAAACAAATTTTTGTTAAATAATTTAATACACGGTAAAGCTATTACCTTTTGAGATAAATCAGCACCCTAAATCACAATTTATATCTGTATCGGCCGGGACGATTTTTGCGGAAGATCAGGGGAATGGCTTTGGATTTAAAATGGGTCAAGCAGAATAATTGGGGGATTGATTAAAAAGTATTTGTTTTGCAGGAAGAATAAAAAACAATAACACTTGTCAACTGCATACGAAACGCTAGTCCGTCTGATTCTTCCCGAAGGGCTTTTAGAATACTTTGAACTTAATGATGTCCGTTCATCAGATAGCGGACAATTGAATATATACCTGGAAGAAAAGAACCTTCCGCCAGCGGGTTACGAAAAATCGCAATTGGAATCAAAAGGTTTTTTGCCTGAAGTGAGCATTCAGGACTTTCCTATCCGCGGGCATAAAGTAGCGCTATGCATTAAAAGGCGGAGGTGGGAAGTAAAAGCAAGCGGTGAGATTATTACAAGAGACTGGAATTTAGTAAGAAAAGGGGCGCGAATGACAACGGAATTCGGCACTTTTTTAAAAGGTATATTTGGATAATAACCCGATCAGCTGCCATTTATTAGGCCGTTTATATACAGTTGACGGCAAACAGTTGCAGCAGCAATACAAAGATTTCCTGAGTGACTTCCATAGCTGGGGGCAGAAAGACCATGCGGATGAATGGATGTTGTTTGAAGATAACATCGGTCCCTCGCTTAGTATAGATGAAACAGCCCTTAGCAATGGTGAGCTATATACCATTGTAACCAATAAGGAAGCTAAAGGTGGTAAAAAAGCTATTGTAGCGATGCTGAAAGGTACACAGGCAGAGCAGATCATAGCTGTATTGGAACGCATACCTGTCCGAAAAAGAAACCGGGTAAAAGAGGTGACAATGGACATGGCGGCAAATATGATCAAAGCTGTCAGGAGATGCTTTAATAACGCCATCCGTGTAATTGACCGTTTCCATGTACAAAAATTAGCCTATGATGCTGTACAGGAAGCAAGAATAAAATACCGCTGGGAAGCCCTTGACGCAGAAAGCCAGTCGATTGAGGAAGCCCGGAAAAACAAACAATCCTTTCAGCCCGAAGTATTCAGCAATGGAGATACGTTAAAGCAATTACTGGCCCGAAGCCGGTATCTGTTATTCAAACATGAGTCTAAATGGACTGCTTCTCAAAAGGAAAGGGCCGATTTGCTTTTTCCACGGTATCCGGAACTGTTGAAAGCTTATAACCTTGCTATCAGACTGGGTAAAATATTTACGATCTGCAAAAGTAAGCAGGTCGCCTTTAAAAGGCTGGCAATCTGGTATAACGATGTGGAGGCTGCAGGTATTGATGCCTTTAAAACGGTAGCGAGATCCGTTCATCAGCATTATGAATCCATCTTAAACTTCTTCGATAACAGAAGTACAAATGCTTCTGCCGAATCCTTCAATGCAAAAGTCAAAGCTTTCAGGGCTACTTCAAGGGGCGTAAGAGATACTACTTTCTTTCTGTTTAGACTCGCTAAAATATATGCCTAAAAGTACTTATCCCCCAACTTTTCGTCATGATCCTTTAAAATTAGCGGATGCTTACAAAAACCCTATAAAACAAGTAAAGCCCCTGATGGGCAGGGGCCTTTACTAACCAATTATAAACCTAAATTATGAGAAGACTTTTTTATGTATTTGTATTACGGTGTAAATGTAACACTAACATTTAAAATAAGAGCAATTTTTTTTGTAATATTTTTGTAAAAATGCTTGTTGCTCCTATTTGATTGTCAAAAATACAAACATTTTGTTAGAAATATCATAATTTTTTAAAAAAAATGAATGTGGGTAAAAAAATGCTGCTTTGTGTCAATTTTTGGTTGTTAATTTTAATATTTATTGATTTTTCATCATTTTTATTTTCAATTATTTCAAATAAAATATAAAAAAACTCAAGTAAAGCTAAAATTTAACGCTAAACTTTGAATTATTAACCATTTTTTTGCCTTTTTATTGTGATTTAATGCAACTTTTCGCTATTTTTTTCAAAAAAGTGATGCTTTTATTAAAACAATTAAGAGTTATCAACTGCAATTAAAAAATAACATGATCGCTTTGCCTGCGCAATTTCTGATAAAAAAACGGCAGAACGATCCATTTAATATTCGTTAAGCTGTTAAAAGAAGTTAAAAATTTAAGTGCAGGCCAAAAAAATTGCTTAAATCAAACATCATTCTAAAAATGCTTTAACATTTTTGCGGGAAGATTCGCAAAAATTCATGTCAATTGCTGCCCCTGTAAAAAAAAATCCTGAGCTAACTGCTTTAACATTATGGATAATGACGGTAGCCACCGGTTTAATTGTGGCCAACCTGTACTATAACCAGCCCCTGCTTGAAGATATAGCCCGGACTTTTCATACCACCCGTGCAAAAGCCGGGCAGGTATCCATGCTTACTCAATTGGGCTACGCTGCCGGGATGTTTTTTTTGGCTCCGCTGGCCGATATGCTCAAACGTAAACGGATGATGATGGTGATCTTTGCTTTCATCGTATTATCCCTCGTTTTAACGGCCACTGCCCAGAGTATTAACCTGCTGGTTTGCACCAGTTTTTTTTTAGGAGCGTCATCTATGATCCCGCAGCTGTTGGTGCCAATGGCGGCCCACCTGGCCAAACCGGAGGAACGAGGCAAAAAGATAGGCACTATTATGGCAGGCCTGTTAATAGGCATACTGCTATCCCGAACGTTCAGCGGGGTAATAAGCGACCATTTTGGATGGCGGGCGGTATTTTATGTAGCGGCCGGCATTATGCTGGTGATGTGGCTGATGATCGGTTTGTTTTTACCCGAAGTGGAGCCCGGGCATAAAGACGGCTACGGAAAGTTAATGAGTTCGCTGGTTGAACTGGTGAGGGACGAACCGCAGTTGAGAATTGCAGCTTTGCGCGGTGCTTTATGCTTTGCCTGTTTCAGCGCTTTTTGGTCAACCATTGTCTTTTTACTGAAGGCTAACTTCAATATGGGCAGCGGTGTTGCCGGTGAATTTGGCCTGGTTGGCGCTGCCGGGGCTGTCGCTGCGGGATTAATGGGGCGGCTGAGCGACAAAATGAATGCTTACAAATTGTCGGGCTTTACCATCCTGCTCATCATCGTTTCCTTTATTATATTTTATTTCTCTGCACACAGTATTGTTGGGTTGATCATTGGAGTTATCGTGATGGATATGGGCGTGCAGGCTACCCACATTTCCAACCAATCCATCATTTTTGCTTTAAGGCCCGAAGCGCGCAACCGGATCAATACTATTTATATGGTTACCTATTTCCTGGGAGGTTCTGCAGGTACCTTTTTAGCTACCCAGCTTTGGAAAAATTATCAGTGGAACGGTGTATGCGCCATTGGGGCCATTCTTTCTTTAATTACACTGCTTATCCATTTCATTAATCAACCAAAAACAGCCTGAGCCACCTATGGAGTGACTATTGTACACAACAGGTGTACTAAAATTTTGTACACCATAGTTGCGTAATAACCGGGCGGCCGGGGGCTATTGCTTTATAGAAAGCGCGTTTTTTTACAGAAAAAAGCCGTATGGGTAATTTTTTTCAGTTTGTTTGTTGTTTGTCCTGTTTTTTGGCACTGAATTGGAATAAATCATTTCAAATACGATAAATTATGGCCCCTGAAGATAAAAAACATCGCGATAGTGAAGAGAAAGAATGGGAAAACCCTGTGAACCCTGCCATGACTACCGATGAAAGGGACAAGGAGCAATTGTTGCGTCAGTATAAGGAGGCCAAACGCAGGAAAGATAATTTGACAACAGAAGAAACTAAAACTGATAATAGAAACTAATTTAACAGAACACCAAAATTAAATTACAAGCCTATGAAAACGATTAAAAAACCATCAGCAAAAAAATTATTAATTCGTTTTGATAACGAACTGAAGAATTTGTTGACAAATGATCTGAAATCATTTTTACTAAGCAAACAACAGGCAATGGTAAATTCAAATTTATCGGCGGCCTGATCATCATATACCGTTAACTACATATATTTTACATCATCTATCAAAACGATAGCGCTTTGCAAATTGCAGGGCGCTATTTTTTGAGGCATATTTGATGATTAGGCCCGCGGTTCGGGATGATGCGCCGGGTTGCCCCATTTTTTCATCCAGCAGGTTATAGTTGTCCATCATTTTTTGGCGGTAAGCTTTATTATTCAGCAGCTTATCAAGCTCGGCTTTGATGGTTTGTGCATTACAATCCTCTTGTATGAATTCTTTGATCACATCGCTATCCATAATCAGGTTAACGAGCCCGATATACCGTATTTTCACTACCGCCCGGGCAATACCGATAGAAATAGGGTGCCCCCGGTAAACCAGCATTTCAGGAACATGAAATAAAGCGGTTTCCAGCACAGCGGTACCCGATGCGACAATCGCTGCATCGGCATTATTTAACAGGTCGTAAGTGGCGTTAAAAACGACCGGAATGTTTTTTTGGTGGGTAAACTGGTCGTAATATTCTTTTTTAAACGACGGCGCCCCGGCAATAATAAACTGGTGATCGGGGAACTGCTCCGTTACCCCCAGCATTTCAGGCAATAACCGGCTGATCTCCTGCCGGCGGCTGCCGGGAAGCAGGGCAATGATTTTTTTGCCCGCCGGGTTGTATTCTTTTGCGAAAACCGTTGAGGGTTTAAAGGCATCGATGGCATCCAGCAGCGGGTTGCCTACATAATCTACTTCCATGCCCCATTTTTTATAAAAATCGACCTCAAAAGGCAGGATACAAAACAGGTGGTCGATAACGCGCTTTATTTTAAGAACCCGTTTCTGGTTCCATGCCCAAACCTTTGGCGAAATGTAGAAGCAAACCAAAATGCCGTTCTTTTTGGCAAATTCAGCAATCCTTAAATTAAAGCCCGGAAAATCTATCAGTACCAATACATCCGGTTGCCAGGATATAATATCATCCTTGCAGGTTTTTATATTTTTAAAGATCTCACGTAGATTTAAAGCTACCTCAATAAAGCCCATGAAGGCCATATCGGCGTAGTTTTTTACAATGGTGCCGCCCTCGGCCTGCATCAGGTCGCCGCCAAAAAAGCGGAACTCCGCCTGTTGGTCCTGCGCTTTCAGGGCCTTCATTAAATTGGCGCCGTGTAAGTCGCCCGAGGCCTCGCCGGCTACCAGGTAATATTTCATCTAAAAAGGTGCTGTTTTAAGATAAAAAGGACGATTATAAATATAAAAGTAACGATCATGATGCCTTTAACAGTTTTCACCGTTTCTTTTTTTGACAAAAGACGCATAATGATGAGGTTTAAAACTATGGCTACCAGGTAGGGCAGTGCAGGTTTATTAAAGAGCAACATGCTATCTTTTAACAGGTAGGCTGCCACTAAAGATATTGCCGGAAATACCAGGGCTATCAGGGCGCCGGCCAGGTAACTATTTTTGCTGAACATATTGTTTTCTTCCATCATACATTAAAAGTCCAGCTGTGCAGTAAAGGTATGGCATGGTGCGCCGTCATATCAAACTGAACGGGTACGACAGATACATAACCATTTTCCAACGCCCAAACATCAGTATCCTCGCCGCCGTCGTTTAACTGGAAAACACCGGTAAGCCAGTAATAAGGGCGCTTATGCGGATCCATGCGCTCGTCAAACTCTTCGGCCCATTTGGCGTTTGCCTGGCGTGATATCTTGATGCCTTTAATATGAGGGGTAGCCGGGAAGTTTACATTCAGCAATGTTCCTGCGGGCAAGCCGTTTTTTAAAACCTGTGCCGCGATCTCCTTAACATATTTGATGGAATGCGAGAAATCAGCCTGCAGCGTGTAGTCGTCCAAAGAAAAACCAATGGAAGGGATGCTTTCAATAGCCCCCTCCACTGCCGCCGACATGGTGCCGGAATAGAGAACATTGATAGAGTTATTTAAACCGTGATTGATGCCCGAAACGCAAAGGTCGGGTTTACGGCCCTTGAATACTTTATTAACAGCGAGTTTTACACAGTCAACCGGGGTGCCCGAGCAACTGTACATTTCAATCCCTTCGTAAATATCTACCTTATCAAAACGCAATGGCTTGCCGACGGTAATGGCATGCCCCATACCCGACTGCGGGCTATCCGGCGCAACTACCACTACGCGGCCCAGTTCCTGCATGGCCTCCATCAGGCATTTAATGCCGGGGGCGGTAATGCCGTCGTCGTTCACCACCAATATGGTTGGATGTATTTTTGTCATTTGACGCAAAATTAGTCATATTTGATTTATGCTTAAGGGTGAAAGAAAAAAGAAATACACCGCTGATGATTATATGCAACTGGAAGAAGGTGCCCCTTTTCAATTGATCAATAATGAACTCATTATGTCACCCTCACCAAACCCTTTTCACCAGGCCATTGTTGCCCGACTTTCTAAAATAATGCTCATTTTTTTAGAGAGCCAACAAAAAGAGGCTTATACCGCCGGATCGATGGATGTGGTGTTTGATGAAAATAATATATTTCAACCGGACTTTTTGTATGTATCTGAGGAACGCGTGGGTGAAATTATAAAGAACCGTGTTGAAGGGGCTCCGGATATGGCCATTGAGATATTATCCCCTTCAAATGCCTATTATGACCTTATCCAGAAAAAAGAAGTGTATGAAAAATATGGTGTCAAAGAATATATCATTTTTGATCCCATTGCAAAAAATGCCAGCTTATATGCATTAAAGGATGGCATTTATTATTTACACCAAAAGGCCCAGCAGAACGAAATGCTTCATTCATTAGTCATTCCCGGATTTAGCTTTGATTTAAGTTATATTTTCAAATAAAAAAAGCCCCGTTTTACCGGAGCCTTTCAAATATTATAAGCTGTTTATCCATTTGACCAACTCATCGCGGGATTTGCCCGTTTTGGCCTGGAGTTTCCCGAGTGTTTCATCGTCTTTCCCTTCTTCGTGGATCAGGTCATCATCGGTGAGATCGCCATATGCCTGTTTTATTTTCCCTTTTACCTGGTTCCAGCCGCCCTTTAATTCTAACTTATCCATGATGTTTTTTATTTAAGATGTAAACATAAAACACCTCTAAACATCATTTGTTTAAAATAATCTTCGATTTATTAATAATGAAAACGCAATTGAACAATCGTTATAGTTTCATTTTCAACTTTGTAAACCATTCGATGTTCATTCGTTATCCGCCGTGACCAATATCCGCTCTATTTATATTTCAGAGCTTCTGGTTTGCCTGTACCTTCAAACGGCGTGACTTGAATTTCATTCAGCAGGCTTGTTATTTTCTCTTTTATCTATATGTTCCCGCTTTTCTTCCAGTATTCCAAGTGTTCTCTGGCTTCTCTGGTAAAAGTTATTTCCATAAATCATCGAGGGCTATTTTTACTACATCGCCCTCTTCAGCCTGCTTTATACTTTTGTCCAGTGCAATTTCATTTGCTTTGCTTGACATCAGGTACTCGGTCTCATCAGGTTCTATCTCGTAACGGACAGCAAAACCATCAAGAATTGTTTTTAATGCCGTTTCCTGGGCTTCGTCTTTCGGGTGGATGGTTAATATAGACATTTTGAATAATGTTGATTTCCTATTTTCGAATTTAAGGATTTCACTCCGTTATTTAAAATCTTCCTTACAACGCCCCTTCCTTTATCTCCTCCACCACAGCCGGATCAAGCAAGGTAGAGGTATCCCCTAAATTGCTGGTATCTCCTTCGGCAATTTTGCGCAGGATGCGGCGCATGATCTTGCCCGAACGTGTTTTTGGTAAGCCTGATACAAACTGGATCTTATCCGGCCTGGCAATAGCGCCGATGATGCGGGTAACCGTCATCATAATATCTTTACGGGCCAGTTCATCGTCTCCATGTTTATTGGGGCAAACCACAAAAGCGTAAACGCCCTGGCCTTTGATATCATGCGGGTAACCTACTACGGCAGATTCCACTACGCTGCTATGCATGTTGATGGCGTTCTCCACTTCGGCCGTACCAATCCGGTGACCGGAAACATTCAGCACGTCGTCCACGCGGCCGGTAATGCGGTAATAGCCATCGGCATCACGAAGGCAGCCGTCGCCTGTAAAATACAGGTCGGGGTACGTTGCAAAATAAGTAGTGCGGCAGCGTTCATGATCGCCATAAGTGGTGCGCAGCATGCCAGGCCATGGGAAACGGATACACAGGTTGCCGCTTACCTCATTGCCTTCAATAATTTTTCCGTTTTCATCAACCAAAACAGGTTGTATACCCGGCAGCGGCAGGGTGGCGTAGCCAGGTTTGGTTTTGGTGATCCCGGCAATCGGCGAGATCATAAATCCGCCGGTTTCAGTTTGCCACCAGGTATCAACGATCGGGCAATGGCCCAGGCCTATCTTTTCATCAAACCAGTGCCACGCTTCTTCGTTGATGGGTTCGCCAACGGACCCCAGTTTTTTGATCGAACTAAAATCTTTTCCTTTTAATACCTCATCCCCAAAACTCATCAGCGAGCGGATGGCGGTTGGCGCAGTATATAATATGTTTACTTTGAATTTTTCTACAATATCCCAGAAACGACCGGGGGTAGGCCATGATGGGATACCTTCAAACATTACCACGGTTGCACCCTGTGTAAGCGGACCGTAGGCAATGTAAGAGTGCCCGGTGATCCAGCCAATGTCGGCGGTACAAAAATAAACCTCGCCCTGGTTGTACTGGAACGCGTTGGCAAAAGTATAGCCGGTGTAAACCATATAGCCGCCGCAGGTATGCACCACTCCCTTTGGCTTGCCGGTTGAACCGGAAGTGTACAGGATGAACAGCATATCTTCGGCATCCATTTCTTCGGCCGGGCAATCAGGGTTTCCCTGTGTTTCTACCTTTTTAACTTCGTCTTCCCACCAAACATCGCGGCCTTTGATCATGGATACCGGGGTGCGGCTGCGGGTAAGTACGATGCAGCGTTTGATCGACGGGCATTGTACCAATGCGTCGTCTATAATATTTTTAAGGGGGATTTCCTTGGTGCCGCGGTAGCCGCCGTCGCTGGTGATCACGATATTACATTCTGCATCTTTTATCCTGTCAGCAATGGACTGCGATGAAAAACCGCCAAATACTACGGAGTGCACCGCACCGATACGGGCGCAGGCTAAAACCGCAATGGCCAGTTCGGGCACCATCGGCATATAAATACAGATCCGGTCGCCTTTTTTGGCGCCGTTATTTTTTAGCACGTTGGCAAACTGGCAAACTTTATCATAAAGCTGGCGGTAGGTTAAAATGCGGTGATCTTCGTGAGGATCATTTGATTCCCATACGATGGCCGGTTTATCGCCCAGGGCATTCAGGTTACGGTCGAGGCAGTTTTCGGTAATGTTCAGCTTCGCACCGCGGAACCATTTAATGCTGGGGTCTTTAAAGTTCCACTCCAGTACTTTATCCCATTTTTTTCGCCACAAAAAATTTTCAGCGATCTCTGCCCAAAATTCTTCGGGTTGCTCTACGCTTTTGCGGTAAACGTCCTGGTATTCTTCAAAGGAGGTAACTTTTAACGGGGTCTTCATTTTATACAATAATTGGTGGGCGTAAATTAGTAATTTTTGTATTAACAGGGCAATAAAACAATACTTTTTAAAATAATTTAAAAAGTCCACCGGTTGCTTTTCTCCGGATACCCGTCTAAAAATAATCCAGTGTAATTACTATAGGCAAAAGTTCATAGACGATTGCCTTTTCAGCCTATGGAATATCAGGGGTTGGAGTAGAAATTTGTTGCCTTGCGCAACACGTACAACACCCTGCAGCAAAGATATAAAATATTGATAATTAGCAATTTGAGTGCTGACAATATTTTGTGAGTGGTTTTTTGTGTTTTTCTGGGCAATATTCCAGATTGTAAAAAAAAGACGCTATATTCGATATAATGTTTCATATCGAATAAATGAAAGCCAAAACCTTATTTTTCATCTTCCCATTAGTCTTGTCGTTAATAACCGGCAAAGCTTTCTCTCAAACAAAAAAGCTGATTTCAGTTAAAATTGAATGGGAGGATTTTAATACGGAAACAATTGTAGATGTTGGCTGTGATCAATTTAAGGATACTTTCAAAAGTACAAAGCAAACTAAATCATTGGATAATTTTGACGCTGTTTTTGAAATAAATAGCCTGCTTAAATACTTCACGAAGGAAAAACTGTACAAAAACATCGATGTCAGGGGTGTTATCACCCTGAATTATAAGGAAAAGCAAACTGAATATTGCTTTGACCAGTTTGGTCATTTTTACAAGGACGGTGTGCTATTATCCAATATTCCGTTAATGGCATTCATAAAGGGGCTTATCAATGCCAAGTATGCCAGGTAGTTAGTTTGAATATTTAAATGCCCTGGCCAATGCCAAAACAAGCTGCAAATCACAACCCCAATAACGCCACATCCGCTATTGGCAGTAACATCTTCCCGCAGTAGGGCGGCAGGATAAATCCGAATTTTTTGTAAAAGGTAACCGCATCTTCATCCAATGGGTCAACGATCACACCGATTGAGCTTAAGCTTTCACCGTTGCTAACACTATTAATGCATTTTGTGATCATTATGGCAATCATTTTATTTATGCTGAAAGCAGCACTGCTGCCAGAACAAGGCTTTATCAAATGGGAATTGCTCGATTATGGGAAGCAATCAGCCTGGATTTTGATGTCTGGGGTTATAAGGACGACTCCTGGCAGGATTTCAGGATCAACGTAAATTATGAAGCATTTTTGGTGAAAAGAAAATAATGAGGTATATTTGAGATAAAGGAAAGGGGTTATTATGTCCACAGTCAAGAAAGCATCCATTAAAGAAAAGGAATATAATATTATCGTAACCGATAAAGTCAGGAGTTATGCGGATGAACCTTTTTTCATAAAAAAAGAAGAAAAGGCTGCTGCGTTTTTGCGTAAACATCCCTTACCAGAGCATTTGAAAAAATGACATTGTTCAATTATAGCGAACTCTTAAAATTTACAACAAATCACGGTATACAATAATTAAGCTGATCGGTATATTTTCGGTCAGCCAGATCTGGAACCATATCCAATTTCTGTATAAATAAGGCTGTTTTTCCAAAAAACGTGACCTGTAGTTTCTCCCGGACTTCCGGACTTTTCCAACTTCCGGACTTTTTTAAAAATATTTTTCAAATCACTATTGCCTATTCAACTTAAAATCCTGATATTTGCAAACTCTTTTGAGAAAAGGAGCTAAAAAAGATTTGTCATGTCAAGAATTTGTGATTTAACAGGAAAAGCATCTTTAGTAGGAAATAACGTTTCTAACTCAAACGTTAAGACCAAAAGAAGATTCCATCCGAACCTGAAACTTAAGAAGTTTTATATTCCTGAGGAAGATAAATGGATTACCTTAAAGGTTTCCACATCAGCAGTAAAAACCATCAGCAAAAATGGGATCACTGCCTGTATCAATAAATTTGTAAAAAAAGGGTATATTTAGTAGGTGAGTTGTGAGCGGTGAATGGTGAGTAGTTAAGATTTTAACCACGCCCCAAATCACTAATTCAATAAATCACTAATTCAATAAATAAAAAGATGGCTAAGAAAGGCAACAGGGTTCAGGTAATTTTAGAATGCACCGAGCATAAAACAAGCGGCATGCCTGGTATGTCCCGCTATATTACCACCAAGAACAAGAAAAACACAACCGAAAGGCTTGAAATGAAAAAATTCAACCCGGTTTTGCGTAAAGTAACAGTTCATAAGGAAATTAAATAATTTGGTTGATTAAGTTGAATGGTTGATTGGGTTGAATAAGTTCAATAAAATCACCACCTCACTAACCTGCCTGCCGACAGGCAGGTTCACTAACTCAATAATTAAAAAGACATGGCAAAGAAAGTAGTTGCAACACTGAAAGTAGCAGGTAAAGGCAAAGATTATTCAAAAGTAATCACCATGGTGAAATCACCACGTACAGGTGCTTACTCGTTCAAAGAGCAGATCGTTGCTAACGATTTTGTGAAAGACGCGATTGCCGGGAAATTATAATCCGGTAATTTTGATCAAAATATAAAAGCCATCTTGTTTTACGAGAAGGCTTTTTTTATGTGCAGATATGCAAATGTGCGGATGTGCAAATGAATAAAAATAACGCATCCATTCATCTGCCCATTTAAAATCTGCACATTTGCACATCCGCATATCCGCACATCAAAAACATGGGATTATTCGATTTTTTCAAAAAAAAGGAAAGCACGCCACAGGAACAGGAGGCGCTGGATACCGGTTTGGAAAAAACCAAGGATAACTTTTTTTCAAAGATCACTAAAGTTATCGCCGGTAAATCAACCGTTGACGACGACGTTTTAGACGAACTGGAAGAAGTGCTGGTAACTTCGGACGTAGGCGTTAAAACTACCCTTAAGATCATTGAGCGTATCCAGGCACGTGTATTACGCGATAAATATGTAAGTACCGGTGAACTGAATAAATTGCTGAAGGATGAAATTCAGCAACTCCTGGCCGAAAATAACAGCAACGATTTTCATAATTTTGAATATGGCAGTCATAAGCCCTATGTAATTATGGTGGTGGGCGTAAATGGCGTGGGTAAAACTACTACTATTGGCAAACTGGCGCATAAATTAAAACAGGCAGGCAGTAAAGTGGTATTGGGCGCGGCGGATACCTTCCGTGCGGCAGCTGTTTCACAGATCCAGCTTTGGGGCGAGCGTGTAGGCGTAAAAGTAGTGGCGCAGGACATGGGTTCCGATCCGGCCTCTGTAGCATACGATACTTTGCGCTCGGCGGTGGCCAATGGCGATGATGTGGCGATAATAGATACTGCAGGTCGTTTGCACAATAAAGTGGGCCTGATGAACGAGCTCACCAAGATCAAAAACGTGATGCAAAAGGTGGTACCCGGCGCGCCGCATGAGATCTTGCTGGTACTGGATGCTTCAACCGGGCAAAACGCCATCGAGCAATGCAAACAATTTACCGAAGCCACTGCCGTAAATGCACTTGCTTTAACCAAGCTTGACGGCACGGCAAAAGGCGGTGTAGTGATAGGCATCTCTGATCAATTTAAAATTCCTGTAAAATATATCGGGGTTGGCGAAGGCATGAATGATCTGCAGTTGTTTGACCGGCAGGCGTTTGTGGATAGCCTGTTTAAGCAATAAGCCCCACCCAACCCTCCCCGGTAGGGAGGGCTTAAAAAAGGAGTGCAGCTAAAGTCTCCCCTACCGGGGGAGATTTAGAGGGGGCTGCCGAGAAACAATGAGAACAAAATCAATCATCGAGCCAATACCCAAAAGCAAACCACGTATCAACGTGGTGACGTTGGGCTGCTCAAAAAACATATACGACTCCGAGATCCTGATGGGGCAGCTGAAAGGCAACCATTTTGACGTGGTGCATGAATCGGAAACAGCCGGAAGCGATGATATCATTGTCATCAACACCTGTGGTTTTATTGATAATGCCAAACAGGAATCTATCGATACCATATTACAATACAGCGAGTTAAAAGACCAGGGCAAGGTAGGGAAGGTGATTGTTACCGGCTGCCTGTCTGAACGGTACAAGCCCGAACTGGAAGCCGAAATCACAAACGTTGATGGCTGGTTTGGTACCAATGACCTGCAAAACCTGTTAATTTCTGTCGGCGCTGATTATAAGCATGAACTGATTGGCGAACGCCTGTTAACTACGCCAAAGCATTTCGCCTATTTTAAAATAGCTGAAGGTTGTAACCGCCCCTGCTCGTTTTGCGCCATACCATTGATGCGTGGCAAGCATTTGAGCCAGCCGATTGACCAATTGGTGAAGGACGCCCAAAATCTGGCCAAGAACGGCACTAAAGAACTGATATTAATTGCCCAGGACCTTACCTATTACGGCCTCGACCTGTACGGCAAACGTAACCTGGACGAATTGCTGCGCAAACTTTCGGATGTGAATGGCATTGAATGGATCAGGCTGCAATACGCGTATCCCTCAGGTTTCCCGATGGAGATCCTGGAGGTGATGAATGAACGCGACAACATCTGCAAATACATGGATATGCCATTACAGCACATCAGCGATACAATGCTGAAATCCATGCGCCGCGGCATCACCAAACAAAAAACAATCGACCTGGTCAACGAGATCCGTGATAAAGTACCCGGCATTGCCATGCGTACCACGCTGATCACCGGTTACCCCGGCGAAACAGAGCAGGATTTTGAAGAAATGCAGCAATGGGTGGAAGAAACCCAATTTGACCGACTGGGTTGCTTTACCTATTCACATGAAGAAAAAACGCATGCTTATGCGCTGGTTGATGATGTGCCTGACGAAGTGAAACAGCAGCGTGCTGATGCCATTATGGAAATCCAGCAGGGCATTTCGTTCGATAAAAACCAGGAAAAGATAGGCAATACCTACAAAGTGTTGGTGGATAAGAAAGACGGAAACTATTTTGTTGGCCGTACCGAGTATGATTCGCCGGAGGTGGATAACGAAGTTTTAATTGACGCCACAGTTGATTACGCCACCATCGGCAGCTTTGTAAACGTAAAGATAGATACCGCCCAGGACTTCGACCTTTATGGACATATTGTAAAATAAACCATTTTTAGCTGCCCGGTTTCTGTTTTAGCATTTTAAAAATCTAAATTCGGGCTTTGCATTAACATAAAGGATAAAACGAGTAAGTGTTTTTAAGCCCTGAGTATTCGAAATATAAGACCATAACAACAACCCTCTTTACCGCTTGCGGAATAGAGGCCCGACCAGCGTAGCGCCGTCGGGGTGAGTAGACTCGCCGATATGCATTGGCGGTAATGTCCGCCTGGGTTGACTCACCCGAACATCGCTGCGCTCGTTCACCCTCTCTTCGCTTCGCGTAAAGAGGGTGAAAAATGTTTCGAATATCCTCTGGCTTCAATCCGAATTCGAACATCCGAACTCCGAAATCAAAAGATGGACTCAGCCTGTATAAACTATAAAGACACCGGTTATTTTTCACAAACGGTTATTGATTACCTGGAAGATCTTCCGGAATTACGTCCATTTTATAGTTACCGGCCTGATTTGGATGGCTTTGCAGCGCTATTGAAAAACAAAACAGTTGTTGCCGACCGCCAGTTATTGCATGATATCCTTTTGGAACAATACCAACACCAGGATAATTACCCGGTTGAGGTGCTGGATAATATTTCCCTGCTGAAATCGCCTGACACTTACACCATTACCACCGGTCATCAGCTCAATATTTTTGCCGGCCCATTATATTTTATCTACAAAATTGTAACCGCCATCAAGTTATCGCGGCAGCTAAAAGAAAAATTCCCCGCTAAAAACTTTGTGCCGGTTTATTGGATGGCGTCCGAAGATCATGATTTTGCGGAGATCAATTATACCCATATCGGCGGTAAAAAAGTGCATTGGTGGTACGAGGCCTCCGGTGCTACCGGGCGGATCAATCCAGATACGATGCGGCAGGCGCTTAACCAGTACAAAGGCGCTTTAGGGATCGATCATCATGCCGGTGAACTGGCCGATATTGTTGAACATGCCTATGCCGGTTTTGATAAACTGGCTGATGCCACCCGTTATTTGGTTAATGCGCTATTCGGGCAATACGGATTAGTAATCATCGATGCTGACGATCACCGTTTTAAGCAGCAGTTCGCGCCGGTAATGGAGCGCGATATAATCGAGCAAAACAGTTTTAAAAATATCAGCGCCACCAACGATAAACTGCAGGAGTTGGGCGTACACATACAGGTAAACCCGCGCGAAATAAACTTTTTTATTTACAGGACGGGTTGCGCGAAAGGTTGGTTTTTGAAAACGACCGCTACCAGGTTTTGAACAGCGCGATCAGTTTTACAGAAGCGGAATTAAAGAAGGAGATCAGCGAATTCCCCGAAAGGTTTAGCCCTAACGTGGTGATGCGCCCTTTATACCAGGAATGTATTTTACCCAATATTGCCTACGTAGGCGGGGGTGCCGAAGTGGTTTACTGGCTGGAGCTGAAATCGAATTTTGATCATTATAAAGTTGACTTCCCGATACTGATCCTGCGGAATTCCGGCCTCGTCATCTCAAAGGAAACTGCGGCAAAGATAACCCGCATGGATCTGGCGCCTGCCGAGTTGTTTAAAAGCGCCGATCTCATCAAAAACAACTGGGTTAAAAAACATAGCGAACACACTTTGAATTTAACCGAAGAATGGAGGGAGTTATCCTGCATTTTTGAGAAGATAAAACTCCGCGCACATAAAATCGACCCAACACTGGCCAATTCTGCTGCCGCCGTTCAGGCCCGGCTGAAACATGCCATGGAGAACCTGGAAAAGAAACTGGTAAAAGCCGAAAAAATAAACTACCATACCCGGCTTGAACAGGTGGAACATATCAAAGCTGATCTTTTCCCACATGACAGCCTGCAGGAACGTAACGAAAATTTCGGCCTGTTTTATGTTAAATGGGGGCAAAGCTTTATCGATGAGCTCATTCGTAATTTTGAACCGCTGGACTTTAAGTTTACGGTGCTGACAGAATAAAAACGCTATTATTAACGTGTTTAGAGATTAAAAATAGAGAAAAAGGAGGGGTTTAAAGCCGGGCCTGTGCGATTCCCCTCTTGAGAGGGGTGGAGGGGTGTGTTAGCGAGTATGCTGCCAACACACCCCCGCCACAACACAGGCCAGCACACCCCCTCTCGAGAGGGGAGTTACAATAACGCTCATGTTTTCAATTAGTTGATACTTTTAGTATCGGGTTTTCAATCGCTAAACACGTTATTATTATTATTTATGCATTTTAACTCCACCATCCTCACCATCCCTGGCCTGGGCGGTTCAGGGCCGCAGCATTGGCAATCCATTTGGGAAAAACAATATAATTTTACCCGCGTTGAACAATCGGATTGGGAAACGCCTGTTTGTGCCGATTGGATAGAAAATATTAACATTGCGGTAAATAGGTATGACCCGGCCGGCGTGATCCTGGTAAGCCACAGCCTTGCTTGCGCTGCCGTTGCTTATTGGGCGCAAAAATTCAATGTTAAAATAAAAGGCGCTTTACTGGCGGCACCGGCCGATTCCGAAGCGGAAAGTTTTCCAACCGTAACTAATGGCTTTTCGCCGATGCCGCTTTTAAAACTACCTTTCCCGTCCATTGTTGTTTCAAGTACCAATGATTTTTATGTAACCGCTGAGCGCGCAAAATTATTTGCCGATAGCTGGGGAAGTGCATTTATAAATGTAGGTAATGCGGGGCACATCAATGTATCATCCGGCTATGGGGAGTGGGATGAAGGGTTGACGTTTTTAAAACAGGTAGAAATATAAACCTCCATGTCATCCTGGACTTGTTTCAGGACCCCACGGACAGGTTTACGCAAGACAGGTGGGCGCATGACAGGTAGCCCGTATGGCGGACACATGCACGGCGTATACATAGCAAGTGAGGTGCCGATCCGCCAATGGGCGGACCAGGGAAATCGCGTTTAAAAAAGACGGGCATATTTAATTGAGGCTAAAGCCATTTTTATTGCTTCAGTTTACCAGTTGGCTAAAGCCAACGGCAATGAATGAAAAACGATACTTCTAAAATTCATTTCCGTTCCTTTTAAGGAACGGAAAAAGTCAACAAAAAGACAAAGGCTTTAGCCACATTTTAAGCGACAAGTTTTAAACGCGATTTCCCTGATGGGCGGACGGCATGGGGGATTGTATAATTCAAAACATACTATATTTGCGGTATGCTAATTTCTGAATCGGCCCTCCGTACTTTTACCCAAAACGTTTTCCTTGCCATGGGCTGTAGCGATGAACACGCGGGGCTTGCCGCAGATGTGTTGATACAGGCCGACCTGCGCGGCATCGACTCGCATGGCGTTGCGCGCCTGGTGGGTTATGTGCGCCTGTGGGAGAAGAAACGGATCAATCCCAATCCCAATATCACCATTGTGCATCAAACGCCTACCACGGCCACGGTTGACGGCGATGCCGGCCTTGGGCTGGTGGTTGCACCTTTTGCGATGCGCCTCGCCATTGAAAAAGCAGAAAAATATGGCTCGGGATGGGTATCGGTTCGAAATTCCAATCATTTTGGGATTGCCGGTTACCATTCCTTAATGGCGGTTGAAAAAAATATGATCGGCTTCGCGATGACCAACGCCAGCCCTTTGGTGGCCCCCACATTCAGCAACGAACGTTTATTGGGCACCAACCCCATCTGTTACGCTTTCCCGGCAGGAAATTATCCCCCGGTAGTGGTAGATATGGCGACCTCTGCGGCAGCCAATGGCAAGCTCGAGATCGCCCAGCGATCAGGCAAACAGGTGCCCGAAGGATGGATCCAGGATGCCAACGGAGATATTACCACAGACCCCCATGCTTTAAAAAAAGGTGGCTCGCTTTTACCCCTGGGCGGCAACAAGGAACATGGCAGCCACAAAGGTTTTGGGCTGAGTGCTACGGTCGACATTCTTTCAGCAGTATTATCCGGTGCCAACTACGGTCCATGGGTGCCGCCATTTGTGGCATTTTTAGAGCCACCAAATGACCCGGTCGGCTTAGGTATAGGCCATTTTGTGGGCGCCATGCGCGTGGATGGGTTTCGTCCCCTGGATGAATTTAAAGCTAATATGGATAACTGGATCGCGCGGTTTAAATCAGCCTCCACTGTCGACCCAAATCAAAAAGTGATCATCCCCGGCGAACCGGAACTGGAAGCGGAAGCGGATAGAAAGAAAAACGGCATCCCGATTGTGGACGCCGTATGGAATGATTTAAAGGGATTGGCGGTAAAGTTCGACAGCCCCCTAACCCCCTAAAGGGGGAATTTAAATCTGCGAAGGATTAATATCGAACATCGAATGCTGAATATCGAATAATGAAGTAAGAAACTTCGGTGTTTGATATTCAAAATTCATTATTCGACATTGCTTTTTATCAAACAAATCACTTGATCCCCCCGAGTATCCTCTCCCATCTTATCTTTTTAAATAGCGGCGCATCGCTGTCCCAGCTCATCCAGATAAATATGGCTTTGCCTGATATATGATCCTCGGGCACAAAACCCCAGTAGCGCGAATCTTCCGAGTCGTGGCGGTTATCACCCAAAACCCAGTAATAGTTCATTTTAAAGGTATAGGTATTTATCTTTTTGCCGTTGATAAAAATATCCGTTCCCTTTACTTCCAGCTTGTTGTGCTCGTAAACTTCAATCACCCGCTCATAAAGCGGAAAGGTCATGCTGTCCAGTTTTACGGTCCAGCCTTTTTTTGGGATGATGATGGGTCCAAAATTGTCTACGTTCCAATGATAATCGGGGATGGTTTTGGTAAGCAACACATGCATCGAGCTGGTACTGCTGCGCGGGAAAACATCTTCTGAAAAACCTTTCGGTGAAAAAACAGGTTTGAGGGACTCGATGTTGGAATATCCCCGCAGTAGCCTTGCCGATTGTTTGGTCATAGACGGATATTGGTGCCCATCGTAGGTAATAACGTGCAACTCCTCCAAAACATCAGGGGAAACCTCCCTGCCGTGGAGCTTGTAAGAATATTCCAGCTGTTCTTCTGGCGGGCCGGCCTGTGCTTTGCCATTTACAAATACTTGTTCGTTGATTATATTCAACGTATCACCTGCAATAGCCACACAACGTTTAATATAAAATTCGCGTTTGTCCACCGGGCGGTTATCAATGGTGTCCTGGGGGTAATTGAATACAATTACGTCGCCGCGTTTTATGCTGCTGAAACCCGGCAGACGCAAATAAGGTAATTCCAATCCATCCCAATACGATTTGAAATTAGTATTTGGCAGGGTATGATTAGCAAAAGGAAAGCTGATGGGGGTCATCGGGATCCTTGCCCCGTAGTTTAACTTGCTTACAAAAATATTGTCGCCCACCAGGAGCGTCCTTTCCATAGAGGCTGTTGGGATCACATAAGCTTCGATAAAAAACGTACGGATGAACATGGCGGCGAACACCGCGAAAAACACGGCTTGTCCCCAGGCGATAACGGAGGATACCGCCCTGCTTTTAGGGTGCCCCTTCCTGAAACCTGGCGATGCTGAGGGGCCAAGATAGACCGTTTTATTTTCGAAGCCCCATTTAGGCAGGTAAATAAAACCTAAAAGTATAGCTTTGGCGCGGTCCTTTGCGGTATATTTTCCATAACACTTGATAAAATCAACCAGGATACCGGCCCCGACAATAGTGCTGGCCAATGGCAGAAAAAGCCAGATCAACCACCAAACAGGTCGCCCGCTGATCTTTAGCATCACGTAGCCTGAATAAAAGGGGATCAGCGCCTCCCAACCTTTGCGTCCCGCTTTTTGGAATAATTTCCAATACCCGGCGAGGGCAAGCAAGAGAATTGGAGAGGCAAGAATGAGTACGCCGATGTAGCTGCCGATTTGCATTTTGTTAGTTGATTGGGTTAGATCAGATAGTTCAATGATGCTTTACACGTGTGACCTAATTCTATAACCCGTAGGGTCTACCGCTTTGTAGGAACAACATTCATCGCTATGTTTTGTCCGCCAGTTGGCGGGCTACCCTTATAATCTGTCAGGCAATTAAAATGTATTAACAAATAGGTTCAAATTGTCAAATCCTTTGATAAATCATCATCATGCTTATCCCGGTGTTTTTGTCGTGAATTTACCGTGCGGCGATGCAATAACATCTATTCTTATTTTTCTACAAAGGGGTTATCCCTAACGGGATATTTTCTCCGCAATTCAAGAATTGCCGGTTCATATTTATGTAATCACCCGAATAATTCATTATAGAGCCTGTCAAATTGATTAAGTTCAATAAAATAGTCATTAAATTTACCATTTCCAACCCAATCAACCACTCACTTAATCAACCAATTAATGGATCCCCATAAACAGCCTGCTCCAGCGTATTTTGTGGAAGAAAGAGGCGTTATCATCCCAGCTCATCCATACAAACAAGGCTTTCCCCACAATATGGTCCTCCGGAACGAAGCCCCAGTAACGTGAATCTTCCGAATCGTGGCGGTTATCGCCCATCATCCAGTAGTAATTCATTTTAAAGGTATAGCTATCGGTTTTTACACCGTTGATATAAATATCCGTCCCCTTAACTTCCAGTTTATTGTTTTCATAAACCTTAATAGCACGCTCATAGATCGGGAAGGTCATGCTGTCCAGTTTTACTGTCCAGCCTTTTTTAGGTATGATGATCGGACCATAATTATCTGCATTCCAATGATATTCCGGCGGATTTTGAGTAAGTTTTACATCAATGATGCTAGTACTGCTCTTCGGAAAAACCGGATATTGTAGGTCGGGAATCCCTTTTTTTGCAATAATCGGCGCAAAGTCTTTTACATTGGAATAACTTTTCAAAACATTGGCCGAAGCCTGTGTCATTGCCTTGGCTGAATGCCCTTCATATAGTGTAATTTGCAGGTCGTCTTCGATCTGAGGGTTCAAATCTTCTCCGACAGTATGATAAGTATATTCCATCTGTTCGCCAGGCGGGTTTGGAGCAGCCTTGCGGTTTACATATACCTGCCCGTCAACCACACTAACGGTATCGCCCGATATGCCCTGGCAGCGTTTAATATAATTCTCGCGTTTATCCACGGGCCGGTTGTTGATGGTATCGGCGGGGTAATTAAATACGACCACATCGCCCCGTTTTACGCTGCTAAAGCCGGGCAGGCGGTGATAGGAAAGTTCCCACCCATCCCAGTATGCTTTGGTGCCGGTTAATGGCATCGTGTGATGGGCGAAGGGGAAAGCGATTGGTGTCATGGGCGTGCGTGCGCCATAATTAACTTTGCTTACAAATAAAAAATCGCCGACAAGCAGTGATCTCTCCATTGATGGGGTAGGGATAACATATGCCTCAATAAAAAAAGTGCGGATCAGCGTAGCCGCTATTACCGCGAAAACTATCGCGTCAACCCACTCGCGGGTAGCGCTTTTCTTCTTCTTATTTGTGTTTTTTGGCGTATTTTTCTTATTCCAGAATTTCCAGTTCATTTTACAATATTGGGGATTATTTATGAATAAAAAGAACCATGAGCCAAGAGTCAGGAATCAAGACAAAATTTGGAGCTTATATATAATCCTCTTTTTTAACTTGGTTCTTGACTCTTGATTCCTGATTCTTTCTCTAAAAATTAAACATGTCTTCTATTGAATGAAAGCCTTTTTTATCACTTATCCATTCCGCAGCCATTACTGCACCCACGGCAAAACCGTTGCGGTTATGCGCTGTGTGCTTAAATTCAATGGTGTCAACTTCCGAATCATAAAGCACGGTATGGGTGCCCGGTACGCTGTCGATCCTGAACGATTCTATCAGCAGTTGATCAGCGGCAATATTATCGTCCGCTGTTTCGTCGCCATCGGTGGTAAGTACGTTTACCCATTCTTTTTTACGGTCCAGGTTTTCAATAATGCCCTCAGCAATAGTAATGCCTGTTCCGCTGGGCGAATCCAGTTTTTGCACATGGTGTATTTCTTCCACCTGTACATCATAATAAGGATAATTGTTCATCAGTTTTGCCAACACCTTATTTACATGAAAAAATACATTTACCCCGATGCTGAAATTGGAAGCATACAGCAGCGTATGGCCGCCGTCTTCGCATATTTGTTTTACCTGCGGCAACTGGTTGTACCAACCCGTTGTACCCACCACAACAGGAACACCGGCATTAAAACATTGTTTGATATTGCCCAGCACGGTTCCGGGCGTGCTGAACTCTATGGCGACATCAGCTTTGGCCAGGTTTTCGGTAGTTAGTTCGTCCAGGTTATTGTAATCGATTTTTAATACGATCTCGTGTTTACGGTCGGTGGCAATTTTTTCAATGATCTTGCCCATTTTTCCGTACCCTAATAATGCTATCTTCATTCTCAATAAATACTTTATGGCCGGCAAAGAAATTCAATTTCCCTGGAATGGCTGTATTAAAATGTAAAGGTAACTTTTAAAGCGGGAATATTTGAACCTGAAAAATTTTGGGCAAACATGTTTTGGTTAATTAGGGTAGGGCTTACCTGCATTGACAGGTTATTGTCTACTGTAAAGCTGTGAATGAATTTGGCGTCGATATAGGCATCAATGGCATTGATGGCCCATGCGCCCACAAAACCTAATATACAAAGGTCGCGGTTACGGCGGTAGCCATCCGTTGCATCGTACAGCGCCTGGCTGGATACCTGCGAATATAAAATCGCATCGGCATAATATTTATCCCCCACTTTGGGTGTGGTGCCGAATTCCCTGTATTTTGATAAGGCTAAAAATTCGTTGTAATTGGTATTATTAAAAATGATCGCATCAACCAACAGCCCCAGCCCGGCATAAACAAGGGGCACTTTCCACCATTGGTGATTATATACCTGCCCCCATCCCGGTACCATCAGCGAATGCATCACTGCAAGGTGCGGGCTATGGGTACTATCCGGGTGAAAAACTTTTTCCTTTTTTATTTTGGGGATAGATTCCTTTTCGGCTATTGTGTCCTTCCGGGTTGATATCAGGGTATCCTTGCTGCCGGCTTTTTTGGCAGCTTTTGATATGGTATCTGGTTTTTGAGCCATCGCGCTAAAAGCGAACAGCACCAAAAAGCAGACTACTGACAAATGTTTAAGCATGTTTTACATTAAAAAACCATTCGCTAAATGCGATAGGCGTATTACCAATCCATAATTTCGAGGATACGACCCAGGTCTTCCTGCGATAAAAAGGGGATCTCGATGGTTCCCTTTCCCTGGCTGCTCACCTTTAGCTTAACACGTGTGCTAAACTTGGATGCCAGGTCGTCCTGTATCTTTTGCACCTGAAAGGAAACTGGCTCCGGCTTTTTATCGTCCTTTTTAACGGGCGGCCGTTGCGCATTCCGTACCAGATCTTCTGTCATACGAACGGATAAGCCCTGCTTTATAATATGCTGGTGGTAAAATATTTGTTGGGTTGGGTCTTCTAGCGTTAACAAGGCTTTTGCATGGCCCATGCTGATCTGCCCGTCGCGTACAGATGCTTGTACTGCGGGAGGTAATCTTAACAAGCGCAGGTAATTGGTTACGGTCGACCTGTTTTTGCTTACGCGATCGCCCAGTTCCTCCTGTTTAAGGTTACACTCCTCAATCATCCGCTGAAAGCTGAGGGCTACCTCTATCGCGTTCAGGTTTTCACGCTGAATGTTTTCAATAAGCGCCATTTCCAGCATTTGCTGGTCGTTTGCCGTGCGGATATAAGCCGGTACCTGGGTTAAACCGGCAAGTTTTGATGCCCGGAACCGGCGCTCGCCTGAGATGAGCTGGTAACTGTGCGCGCTCATGCGCCTAACAGTGATAGGCTGTATCAGGCCCTGCAGTTTTATTGAGTCGGCAAGTTCGGCTAAAGCCTGTTGATCAAAATCAGTACGTGGCTGAAAAGGGTTGGTTTCAATTTCAGCTAATTTTATCTCATTTACCGACCCCGGGTTATTTACCTCAGGTGCGTTTGAAACATGACTTTTATTTTGTTGTACATTTTCAGAATCATTCAGCAGTGCGCTTAACCCTCTTCCCAAAGCGTTTCTTTTCTCTGTACTCATTATTTACACTGTTTCTATGTTAACTTCGGGTTCAGCTTTCACCAAACCGTTTTTTCGGATAATTTCGCGGGCCAGGTTCAGGTAATTGATGGCGCCCTTGCTGGTTGCATCGTGCATAATTACAGATATGCCAAAACTTGGCGCCTCGCTTAAGCGGGTGTTACGCTGTATAATGGTGTCAAATACCATATCTTCAAAATGGGTCCTTACCTCTTCAACCACCTGGTTTGATAGCCGGAGCCTCACGTCATACATGGTAAGCAGGATGCCTTCAATTTCCAGGTTAGTATTCAGGCGGGATTGAACGATCTTGATGGTATTAAGCAATTTGCCTAATCCCTCCAATGCAAAATACTCGCACTGTACGGGGATAATCACCGAATCGGCAGCAGTTAATGCATTGATGGTGATCAAACCCAGCGATGGCGAACAATCAATAATAATGAAATCGTAATTGTCCTTAACTACGTCCAATACGGCCTTCATTTTATATTCCCGGTCAACCAGGTTGATCATCTCTATCTCGGCGCCAACCAGGTCGATATGCGCGGGCAGCAGGTCGAGGTTCGGTGTTTCCGTTTTTTGAATGGCATCACGCGGATCAATATTATTGATGATACACTCGTAAATACTATCCTTTATATTGCGCGGATCGAAGCCAATGCCCGAGGTTGAATTGGCCTGCGGATCGGCATCAACCAATAGCGTTTTATATTCTAACACGGCCAAACTTGCAGCCAGGTTGATAGACGAAGTAGTTTTTCCAACACCCCCTTTTTGGTTGGCTAAAGCAATAATTTTACTCATTTTATATTTAAACAATTTTTATAAAAAGGTTCACTGGTGAACGAAAATTCGAATGAATGATTCTTCCCTCGTATCGTATTTTATCCGCGATAAAGATACGGTTTTAAATAATTCGGAAATCCACAGGTTTTGCTTATTTACAAACAAAATTAATTACTGAATTATTGATTTAGTGAATTAGTGAATGAGAAAATATGGATGAATTAGTGAGTTAGTGAATTAATGATTTACTTTTGTTTTTGGTGAGATTTTTGGACAATATTCGGTTGACGGGTAAAAAACTGAACTAATCACTAATTCACTAATTTGCTAATTCACTAATTAATACATGGTTACTATTATATCCGCCACTAACCGACCGGGGAGTTCAACATTTAAACTGGCTAAATATTATCAGAAAAGACTTCGAGAAAAAGGTTTGGAGGCCGGCATTTTGTCTATGGATCAGCTGCCCGCCAATATTATTGAAACCGATCTGTACGGAAAACGGAGCGAAGCATTTGCCGCCATCCAGGAAATAGTTACCAATACCCAAAAGTTTTTATTTATCATCCCGGAATACAATGGCAGCTTCCCCGGAGTTTTAAAAACATTTATTGATGCCTGCGATTTCCCGCAAAGTTTTTACGACAAAAAAGCAGCATTAACAGGCCTTTCGTCGGGTAAGTACGGCAATATCAGGGGCATTGATCATTTTACAGGGGTTTGCCACTATTTGAATTTGCATGTGATGCCCTTAAAAATCCACATCTCTTCCATCAAACAGGAATTCGATGCAAATAACGATCTGTTTAAAAAAGATACCCTTCAGTTTACCGAAGAACAGCTGGATAAATTCATTGCTTATTGATTTTTTGACGTTAGCATATTCCATTTCCCGCGATGCTATTGGTCTTCAGGTCCGTCTCCTTTCTTCTTTCGGACTTTCGGTCTTTCCCGACTTTCGGACTATTTTCCATTTATCAATTTTGCCATTATAAAAGCGGCGGCGGCGGCAATTGCGCCTATAATTAATACTTTTAAAGCCCCGGCAAACACCGGCTGCCCGGTTACTTTGCTCTTAAAATAGCCAAAAACAAACAAGCAAACCATGGTAATGGCGCACGAATAGTATAATGCTATTTGCGATTCGCTTACAAAAAAGTAAGGTGACAGCGGGATTATCCCCCTACGATATAGGAAATACCAATGGTAATGGCACTTTGCGATGCCCTGTTTGCTTCGGGTTTTTCAAGGCCGAGTTCATAGCGCATCATAAAATCAACCCATTTATCTTTGTCTTTTGCCATTTCATCGGCAATCTGGTCCTGCAATGCCGGCGACAATCCAAAATCAGCAAATACTTCTTTAACCTCCGCTTTTTCCTGTTCAGGTACGCGCTCCACTTCATCATATTCGCGCTTTAATTCCGAATGATAATGATCAGCTTCGGTGCGGCCCGCTAAAAAGCCACCCAGGCCCATCGCGATGGACCCGGCTACAATCTCGGCTATGCCGGCGGTAATAACAATTCCCGATGAATTTACAGCGCCGCTTAACCCTGCCGCCAGGGCAAAAGGTACAGTTAACCCGTCGGACATGCCGATTACAATATCGCGTATAGTGTCTGAGCTTTTTAAATGTTGTTCATGATGCATGGTTAAAAGTAGCAGTATTAAAATAGTTTTTGAGCTGAAATTTCAATTTATTTTTAGTCTTGATTATTTGAACGATGATAAAAAAATTATCTTTACATCATAACCACCTAAATTAATGCGCCTTTTATTAAACCTGTCATGGATCTTTTTTGCGATCCCCTATTTTTTGCATGCCCAGGACAATTACCAGCCTGGCCTCATTGTCAATACGAAGGGTGATACCGTTCGCGGATATATCCAGTATGCGGAGTGGGACAATAACCCCGATAAGATACTGTTTAAAACCAGCACATCAGGAACTGCAGTGGCGCTGACGCCCGATAGTATCAGGTTTTTTAGCGCTGCGGTGGGCCATTTGGCCAAATTCGTAGCCTATGGCGGGCCTGTTTCAACGGACATCACCGACATTACACGCCTTGCTATAGGGCGCGATTCGGGCTACCGTATGGATAAGATATTTTTAAAGGTATTGCAGGAAGGTAAAAACCTGTTGTTGTTTTCGTACGCCGACAACCTGAAGACCCGATTTTTTATCGCCGGAAACTATGCTGAAAAACCCGCCGAACTGGTATACCGGATTTATTACAACAGTATAGAAGAAAACGGCTGGGACCGAACATCGTACGAAAACATTTTTAAATCGCAGCTCTATAACCAGGCTGTTAAAGCCGGTGTAATGAATCAGGCTTTAAAAAAGCAAATACAGGCAACCGATTACAAAGAGGCTGCCCTGCAAAATACAGCCGGTTTAATTAACAGTATTTCGGCAGCCGATCAAACCAAAAATAATCCCCGTAAACCAAGCGGCTTTTTAAAGGCAATTGCCGTTATTGGAGGAATAGTAGTTATTATTTGGTTTGTTCACGACCTGGCTGTACATAACAGCCACTAACACGCGCACCAAACTGTTTATTATATCACAAATTAACCCCTAACCCTAACCCCATGAAATACCTCAGCAAAATTTTATTGATTTTTATTTTAGTCCCGTTTTTTTCGGATGCACAAAGCAATTATAAACCCGGCTTTGTGGTGGTAGCAAAAGGCGATACCCTGCGCGGATTTATTGATTACCAGGACTGGGACTCAAACCCCGAAGAAATCTCGTTTAAAACATCACCCGGTGACAAAGAGCGGAAAACCTACATGTTAAATGACATTAATTATTTCAGCATAACAGGGCTGGCAGCCTATAAAAAGTACACCTGCTCCATAAGTACCGATGTTACCAATACGCTGCACCTGGGCGAAGGTCGTGACACCAGCGTTAAAGTTGCAACAGTTTTTTTAAGGGTATTGCAGCAGGGCAAAAACCTGGCGCTTTATTCCTATACAGACGGACTGAAAACGCGCTTTTACATAGGCGAAACACCTGCTTTTACACCAGCCGAATTGGTTTATCGTATCTATTATGATATGGCTAACCCCGGCGGCAGAACGGTGAATGAAAACACCTACCAGAAACAATTATTTGCACTGGCGAACAAATACAACATGCTGGATGATAAAACAACAGCCCGCCTGCAAACGGCAAATTATGAAAAAGGCGACTTGCTGACTATTGTAAGCCGGATAAACCAGGTGTCAAAAGTAGATTTTGAAAAGAAATATACCGATCATGGAAAGGTGGCGTTTTATATTAGCGCCGCCCTGAGCATGTCAAATACCACGTCTTCGCCTCAGTCTTCCTACTCTATTGCCGGCGGCATCCCATACAATTCGTATCAGCCGGCAGTGGCCTTCGGGCTGGATTTTATCCCCGATCCAAATGGAAGGGCCGAGTTTAGGGTTGATCTGTCTGTTAACCCTTCGCAATTTAATGCCCTTTATAAATTAAGGGTTAGCCCTTATGTTGATGCCAGGGCATCCTATAACCAGTTGGGCGTTTTTTTAACACCGCAAGCCATGTATAATTTTTACAATGCGCCAAACTTTAAATTTTATCTCGGTGTTGGTTTTGCACTAACCTATTTTAACTTCAGTAAGCCCTATTTTCAAAGTCAAAACACATCATCGCCCGATCCTGGCTTTCCGCAGGAGTCCTTTTACTTTAATACGCTTAATAATGCTTTTCTATTTAAAGCCGGATTCAGGATACAAAGGAACTGGGAAATATATTTCAATTATTATACATCAACAGCGGCTACAAAAGGCGGGTATTTCGGTTTAAACAATGTACTTAAACAAGCCGGCGTTAGTTATTTTTTTGGTAAATAGATGCCTTTTCGGTATTAAATGTTTTAGGCACTTTTACCTCACGATTAATACCCAGCCGGATAGCTTTGGTGTATTGTTTTTAAGGTCGATGATGTAATAGTACGTGCCTGCGGGCAGCGGCGAGCCATCGACTGAGCCATCCCAGGGTTTTGCATAGCCGGTACTTTGGTATACCAGCTGCCCGTAACGGTTGTAAACCAGGAGGGCGCTTTGGGGATAGGTTACCAGGCCGCCAATGTTCCAGTAATCGTTGATGCCGTCATTGTTTGGCGAAAAAGTGTTGGGTATTACAATTTTTTTGTACACCCTTACAAAAACTTTGCTGCTTGAACTGCCGCAGGTTAAGGATACTGCGGTAAGCGTATAGGTAATATTGTCTGTCGGCGATGCGACCGGGTTCAGTGAATTTGGGTCGCTCAAAAAGGTAGCCGGGCTCCACGAAAAGCCGGTGATGTTATCACCTTTTATTGTCCCGTTTAATTTTGCCGACTGTCCTTCAAAGAGCACGATATCATTTCCGGCATTTGCCACTGGGTTCTGGTTTACCGTTACCGTTACTGTTTTTGTGCTATCGGCGCAACCATCGTTACTGATATGAACCGTATAGGTAGTAGTTTGCAGCGGCGATGCCACGGGATTCGGTGTATCATCGTGGTCAAGCCCTGTTGAGGGTTTCCATTTATAATACTTGCCGCCCGATGAGGATAACTGCGTGGTTTCTCCCGCACAAATGCTTTCATCCGGGCTTATTGACGGCACTATTTTGGGTGTTACGGTAACTACGGTATGTACCGGCGGTGCCGGACAGCCTTTGTCGGACACGGCGACTACCGTATAGGTGCCGGCATTTGCGGGGGTGATATTGTCGATCACCAGCGGGTTTTGCGAAGTTGGCTGCATATTGGGGCCGGTCCAGGTGTAGGAAGCGCCCCCGGATGCCGTCAGTGTGAGCGGGTAAGTCTCGCACACCGTTTGGTCGGGTATTGGCGGGACAACCGGCATCGGGTTTATCGTAACGGTTACCGGTGTTGAATATACCCTGCAACCCGCGTCGGTAATCAGCGAGCCGTTTGCCACGCCCATGCGGTATTGATAGATGCCAGGCGGCTCGGCGCCGGTAAAGTTAACAGTAAGGGCATCCGAATTACTGCCGGTAACATCGCTCCAGGTCCCGTTGTTATAACTTGTTTGCCACTGGTAAACCGGGCTATTGTCGCCTATAACGGATGCCTGTAAATTATATTTTGTTTGGGTGCCCTGGCAAATGGCCGTATTGCTGCCGCCCGTTATCGATCCGATCCCTGAAAGGATGATGGGGCCGCAGGCGCGAAAAGTAATGTCATCCAGTACAAAGTCGTTCCCGTTACCGCCGGGTGCATTATTCACCATCTTAACCACCAGTGACGTAGCATTGGCAGGTGTAGTAACAAATGCGCCATATTGCACCCAATTTGTTGAGCCAACATTTTGACCGCTGGCAGGAATGGGCCCGGTATTGATGGTTTTCTGCACTACCCCGTCAGTGGTTTCAATGGAAAAGGTGATATCGGGATGGTTATAACTGGCCGTAATCGGGCCGGGAATCATTAAATTAAGGATATAGGCCGAAAAAAAATACTTCGTATTGGGGCAAAGCCCGTTGGCTGTTTGCGTAAAAAAGATACTGGGCGCATAGGATGCATTAACGATCATCATATAGCCGTCGGGCTTGTTGCCATTGGTATACCAGGTATGGTCATGCGGCACATTATACCAGGTGTATGGATGCGTATTGTTGGCGGCGGTAAGGCTGCTTGCGATGGTGTAGGAACCGTCCGTCGGGCAGTTATTTGCCGTATAAGTCATATCGGTTACCCCAAATGGCAACCTGGCGCCGGGGTTTGTGCCCGAGCCGAAATCCTGGTTAATAACCGGGTCGCCTAAACTGCCGGTACAGGTTTCACTTTGCGCATTTACCTGTAATGTAAATGCCAGGAATATAAACAGCAAAAGTGGTTTCACAAAATTGGCCGTATTGGTTTTAAAGCTTTGAACAGCTGGAGTTCAAAAATAACTATTTAAGCGGTTGGTTTAACATGCGGCGGCATATTGTATCAATTTGTTCGGGCGAACAGGCTTTTTACCGCACGACAACCACCCACCCGGAGATTTTGGGGGTGTTGTTTTTCAGGTCGAGGATGTAATAATAGGTGCCGGGAGGTAGCAGCGAACCGTTATAGGTACCATCCCATGGTTTTGAGTAACCTGTACTTTGGTAAACCTGCTGGCCGTAGCGGTTATAAACAACAAGCGAACAATCCGGATAAGTTATCAGCGCATTAATATTCCAGTAATCATTTGTGCCGTCGTTATTGGGCGAAAAGGCATTGGGGATAGTTATTTTTTTATACACTCTTACAAAAACATTGCTGCTTGAGGTACCACAGGACAAGGACGTGAGGTTTAATGTATAGGTAATATCATCTGTTGGGGTAGCAACGGGAGTTAATGATTTGGGGTCATCAAGAAACGTTGACGGCGACCAGAAAAAGCCTGTAATATTATCTCCCTTTATAACACCATCTAATTTAACTGACTGGCCCTCAAATATCGCCCTGTTATTCCCGGCATTTGCCACCGGGTTTTGATTCACGGTTACGGTTACCGTTTTGGAGCTGTCGGCACAGCCATCATTACTTATATGAACCGTATAGGTGGTTGTTTGCAGGGGGGATGCTACCGGGTTTGGGGTGTCCGGATGGTCGAGGCCGTTAGAAGGTACCCATTTATAATATTTGCCGCCTGATGAGGAAAGCTGGGTGGTTTCACCGGCGCAAATGGTTACATCAGGGCTAACACCCGGCACTATTTTGGGTATTACATTTACGTATGTTTGCACAGGCGGCGCACTGCATCCTTTGTCTGACAGAGCAACAACCGTATAAGTTCCGGTATTGGCAGGGGTTGCACTGTTGATGACCAGCGGGTTTTGCGCCGTTGGCTGCATGCCAGGCCCCGTCCAGGTATAGGACGCCCCGCCGGATGCCGTTAAAGTGACCGGATACGTTTCGCACACGGTTTGGTTGGCAATTGCCGGGACAACCGGATACGGGTTCACCGTTACAGTTAAAGGGGAGCCATAAACCCGGCAAGTGGGAGACGTGATATTGGAGCCATTGGCAATACCAACCCGGTATTGATAAACTCCCGTAACTGCATTGCTAAAGGGAACCTGGAGAGAAGCCGTTGTTTCGCCTGTAATATCAGTCCATCCGGCGTTGTTAACGTTCGATTGCCATTGGTAAACAGGGCTGTCATCACCAACAACTGTGGTGTTAAAGTTAAACAAACCATTATCCCCCTGGCATAGCGAGCTTTGTTGCGGGCCGCCGGTTGAGCCAATGCCTGCCACTATTACCGGGCCGCATGCCCTGAACGTGATATCATCCAGGGCAAAATCATTGCCGCAACCACCTGGCGCGTTGTTTTGCATTTTCACTACAATCGCTTCGTTACTATTTGCCGGGGTGGTAAAAAAAGTGCCGTACGGTTTCCAATCAACTTTGCCTGTTGCCGGTATATCTCCCGTATTATAAGGGGGTGCAAGTAAAACTCCGCCGGTTGTTTCTATAGTAAAAGTAATGTTTGGCAGTATAGGATTGCCGCTACAAATCGTGGGGAGGTTAAGATTGGTAATATAGGCTTCAAAATAATATTTGGTATTCGGGCACAGGTCGCCCACATTGGTTTGCTGTGTAAAAAAAATGCTCGGCAAATTTGATGCGTTTATTATCATCATATAGCCGTTTGGGTTCCCGGTATGATCCTGGTTCAAAAAAACCCAGGCATCTCCAAAGCAATTACCCGAACTGTTTGCAATGGTATATTGCCCGTCATTCGGGCAACTGGTATTTAAATAAGTCATGTTGGTTTGCTGCCCCGATAGTGCCGGGCCGGGGTTGGGTCCTGCTCCAAAATCAACCTTAATTATCGGGTCACCTAAACTGCCGGTGCAAGTTTGGCCATAAGTATGAAAGGAAAGCAATACCGAAATTAAAATTAAAAGTATCCTAAAAGTAATTGGTCGCATCAGGAAGTAACTACCTCATATAGTAATATTTCAAAATTAGCACTTTTAACCTATGTTAAGGCTGGTTTTTTTGAATAAAACGTATCAGTGTGGTTACAATTAAAATGCTTTCTTTCAATTACTTTTATATCATTAAAAAGTTATTTTTGCTCCCCTCAATTTAGCCTATGGTAAAAATATACACCTCCTTGTTTTTAATTTTTGCTGTCGCGACCGGCGTTGCCGGCCAAACCAAAAAGGATACTGCAAAAAACGATACTTCGCGGAATCTGCAGGCGGTAACTATAAAAGCCTACCTGTCTGAACAGCCTGTTTTAACTGTTCCGGCTTCTGTAAGTGTGATCAGCCAGCAACAGTTAAATGTACAGCCTGATAATTCATTTATTTCGGTGCTCAACAGCCAGCCGGGGGTAAGGGCCGAAGAACGTTCGCCCGGCAGTTACCGTTTATCCATCAGGGGCAGCTTACTGCGTTCGCCATTCGGGGTGCGCGATGTGAAGATTTATTATGATGACATCCCCCTTACCGATGCCGGTGGCAATACCTACCTGAACGCCATTGATTTTAACAGTATCCATAACATGGAAGTGTTAAAAGGCCCGGACGGAAGCCTGTTTGGCGCCAATTCGGGCGGGGTAGTTTTGCTGAGCCCCGTTAATCATCATGCTGATGGTAATTATCTTTCAGCAGGTTTAAATGGCGGGTCATATGGCCTTTTGCATGAGAACACCGCCTTGCAAAATAAATCGGGAAATTCCCAGCTGAATTTAAACCAGGCTTATGAAAGCTATGGCGGCTACAGGCAGCACAGTTATATGCAGCGCCATTATATCCAGGCGGTTAATAACTGGACCTATAACAAGAACGACCAGTTCAGGCTGCTGGGCTTTTATTCGGATCTGAATTATGAAACACCGGGCGGTCTCACCCTCACCCAGTTTGAAGCCGATCCGCGGCAGGCCCGCATCCCCACAAAATTTACGCCCGGGGCCATTCAGCAAAAAGCAGGGATCTACCAGAAAGTGCTTTTTGGCGGCGCGGTTAATGAATATCATTTTAATGAACATCTTCGGAATGTGCTGTCGGTTTTTGGCACTTATGTTGATTTTGCCAACCCGTTTATCACCAATTACGGCCAGCGTTACGAGGGCACTTTTGGTTTTCGCACCTATTTTGAATACACCGGCGATACGCTGAAGAATTATAAATGGAAAACCAATTTCGGGGTGGAATGGCAGCAAACCAATTCGGATATCAACAATTATGGGAACAGGAACGGGGTAAGAGACACGGCCCAGACTTTGGACAAGATCAACACCAACCAGCATTTTTTCTTTGGGCGTTATGTGGCTGACATCGCCAAACGCTTTCATCTTGAAATGGCCCTGAGCCTCAATTTTTATGATTACAAGTTCCTGAACGTATTCCCGAATATTGAAACCGCTTATACCGACCGCTATTTTAAACCCCAGTTAATGCCGAGAGTAGCGCTGGCCTACCAGATCACCAATGATTTTGTTTGGCGGGCCTCCGTTAGCCGGGGGTATTCAACGCCGACCACAGCGGAAATCCGCCCGACTGACCATGCCATTAACCCTAACCTGGGTGCCGAAGATGGATGGAACTATGAAACCGGTTTCCGGCTCCGCAATACCGATGAAACGATGTTCCTGGATGCATCGGTATTTTATTACCGTATTAATAACGCCATTGTTCCGCGCTTTAACGCGGATGAAACAACCTATTACATCAACGCGGGCGGTACTAACCAGCCGGGGCTTGAGGTATATTTTACCGACTGGATCATCCGCCCAAACAATTCGGACTTTATCCGGGGGCTGCAGTTTAATGAGTCTGTTACGCTTGATCATTTTAAATTCAGCAGTGATTATCATGATGCCAGCAACAGCTACGCCGGCAACCAGTTAACCGGCGTGCCTGAACAGGTGGTGGTGACCAGTTTTCAGGTTAAATTCCCGCGGTATTTATATTTATTTATCGAACACAACTACACTGCCCGTATCCCGCTGAATGACGGCAATACCGTATACGCCCCGCATTATAACTTAGTGGCCGCAAAAGTAGGCTGGCAGCATAAATTCAATACTAAAAGCCGCTTTGAACTGTATGCCGGGGCCGAAAATATGTTAAACCAGAAATACAGCCTGGGCGACGACCTTAATGCCGTTGGCAGCCGCTATTATAATGCAGCAGCACCGCGCAATTATTATATTGGGTTTAACGTGGTGTTTTAGGGGGAATAATAAAATTGTCATTTCGACCGTAGGGAGAAATCTATACACGCGCTTGTCCGCCATGCACAGCTGGAGTAGCATGTGTATAGATTTTTCGCTCGCATAGCCCAGGCTCATCCCGCTCAAGAGATAGTTTCTCCTCGTTCCTCGTCGAAATGACAAATTTTGAATTAGCTTTTTTGGTAAGCAGTAGAAGCGCCCACAAAACGCTCCTACTGCTTGTTTTTATGGAGTAACTGGTTCTGAAACGTTGCCCCCACGGCCTTTAGTATCAAAGGCGCGGAACTTTACGGCGTTTCCTGTTATTGTAACAGCATCGTTATAGATCTTGCTTTTAGCATCCGGGTCCGTGCCGTCGGTAGTGTACCTGATGGTTAACCCGGGGAACTGGATATTGGCTGCATACCTGCCATCCTGCAACACAACGCCCGGTTTCGGCACGCGGTAGTTGTAGCCGCCATCCAGATAACTCAGGCGCGGCAGTTCCCTTTTACCCAAAACATTAACAAAGTTTACCCAGGCAATTTGGTACAGCGAGTCGCTTTTTGCGGTATTTGGTTCGGTTGCCCAGTCAGGGTCCTTGCTCCAGGCACGCTCGGCAAAGCCTAACAGGCGGGGCAGCAGCATATACTCCAGGCGCTCGGTGCTTTTGATGTTCTCGCCCCAAACGGCGCATTGCAGGCCTAAAATATTGGTTTTGCCATAGTCGGTAAGGCGTTGTTTACCGATAAAGATATTCCGGTTAAGGGGCAACCCATCCCGGTCGACTTTTGCGTTTTTAAAATAATCAAAAGGGATAAAGGAGAAAGGTTTGTCGATATCCGCAAAAGCGCCCCAGTAGTAGCCCGGCTCATCGAAGGATTTATAATGCGCCATATCAAAATACAAATTTGTAACCGGCGTTAACACGGTTTTGTAACCGGCATTGGCCAGTTTGTAAGCCAGGTCTTCGTTGCCACCGCCCAGGGTGTTGTTCCATACTTCGGCCTGCAAATGCTCGGGCATAAAATCAGGGTTGGGTATATAAAACGGGTTACCGTCGAGCTTGGTTTTCCGCAGTGCCATTTCTTCCCAGCCGGAAGTGTACAGGCCCCTTGCTTTCATTAACTGGTTCACCCGGCCATAAAAATAATACCACAGGTCGCCGGTGTTTTGTATCTCGGGATGGGTTGCTTTCAGCTTCAGATAAGCCGGAGATTGCTCCCAAACGCCTTTTGGCACCTCATCGCCACCCCAGTTGATGGTTTTGAGCGGTACACCGGCTTCGTTGTACATTTTCACTACGTCATCCATCACGGTTTCCACAAAGTTGTAGGTAGACGGCAGCGAAACGTTGATCACATTGTCCGTCCAGTATTGCGCGGTGCTGTATTGCGATTTATCGTCGGGGTCGCTCAGGCGGTATTTCCAGGCTTCTTCTTTTTTTCCTTCGGCCATCAGGCGGTCATAGCGTGCATCCATTGATTTGATGGCGCCCCTGGCATGGCCCGGCGCTTCAAATTCAGGGATCACCTGGATATGCAGTTTATCGGCATATTTTAAGATCTCCATAAAATCAGCAACCGTATAAAAGCCGGTACCTGTTTTGTTTTCAATTTCACCGCCGGAACCATGCGACGGCGGCAAAAAATGCTTGCTATCCAGCGTATGCCCTCGTTTGGCGCCAACTTCCGTTAGTTCCGGCAGCGACGGGATCTGCAGCCGCCAGCCTTCATCCTCTGTTAAATGCATATGAAATACATTCAGCTTGTATAAGGCCATCACATCCAGTATCCGGAAAACTTCGCTTTTGGGCTGAAAATTACGACCGACATCCAGCATAAAGGCGCGGTAGGAAAAACGGGGTTCGTCTTTTATTTCAACACAGGGGATTTGTATTTCTTTTTGAGGACGGGCGTAGGCGGATGCCGGGATAAGTGACAGTAAAGATTGGATACCGTAGAATGCCCCTGTTGGCGTCGAAGCTGCGATATAAATCGCATCAGGGGCAACCTTTAAATAATACCCCTCAGCTGGGAGACTTGGGTCTTTTTCAAAGTCAATTTCCCCTTTTATGATTGATAATGTTGGCTTTTGATGATCGGTTTTATCAAATAACTTGATTAATAATTTTTCAGCATAGTCCGCTTCATTTTTGAATTCATTAGGACTTACCGAAGTAACAATGTGATGAATCGCTATCATTGTAAAAAAACCTCCAGTCTCCTTGTAACTCACCGGCGTAGGAAACACCTTAGTTAACTGTTGCTCCGGTATATCCTGAATATTTTTATTCTGATCATAAATAATAGCAGGGGTTATCAAACCTACATAATTGGGTTTAAAAGGTTTTAAGCTCCATGCACCCGTATTGTATCCTTTATCGGGCTGGCTGTCCCAAACCACATAAAAGCCATCCGGGCCATCGGTAATATTTACTACGGGCTCATCTGCGATATACTCGATCCGCAGGGATTGCCCCGGCTTAATTTCGGTGAAGGTAGCGGTAGGGGTTAGGCTAAACAAGTCGCCGTTCACAAAATCAATTTTGGCATTGCCGCTTATCGTAGCCGTGGCAATCAGCCTTGCACAATTAAAATACATTTTCCAGCCTGTTGCCGGGAAAGTGTTTTTACCATTATTGGTAATGGTAATGGCGTTTAAGGATTGGTCGGGTGTTTTATAATTGTTTTGAACCGGCTCCCAGGTGATGCTCAAATCATGCGCGTTAAATGCCGGTGCATCTTTGGGTTTGGCAGCAAGGTTAATGCAGCTTAATGCCGTTAAAAGAAAGACGATACAATGCTTCATAGCTTAATTATCAGGTTATAATGAATGGTAAATATAATTGAAATAGTAAACAATAAAAACTTTTTAAAATATTTTAAAAAGTTTTTATTTGGAGAAAATAAAGACAGCGGCAGAAAAGGTAAAAAATATAAGGATTTATTCACCTTCTTTACGGCTTGCCGTAGACAGGGTCGGAGAGCCTGCCGGCAGGCGGAGCGAATCCGGGGTGAGTTTTCGCCGCCATGCATTGGCGGTAATGTCCGCGGGGTAGACTCACCCGGTCATTGCTTCGCTCGACCACCCTCTCTAACGCAGGCGTTAAAGAGGGTAGCTATAATTTTATTTATAATTTGACCTTTAAAGGTTCGAGAAAATAGTATTACTTATGGATCATTTTATAAAAACGCACATAATCAACCTGCATGGTTGCCGGGCAAACGTTTGTTGCCACGCCGTTTGACCCACCCCAGCTTCCGCCTATCGCTATATTCATCAGCAAATGGAATTTTTGATCAAATGGCCACGAGGCTGAACCCGCTCCCTGGTTCACGTAGGTGAACATCGCTACATCATCATAATAACCCCTGATCGCATAAGGTGTCCAGTCTACCCGGTATTTATGGAAAGCCGAAGTGTCTGTAGCGATGGTTGTTGTTGCGGAATGTCCGTTGGCGCCATAGGCTGCCTGGTCGTGCACTGTAAAATGCACATTTAAGGGGTCGAAACTCACCTGCTCCATAATGTCGATCTCGCCGGAGTTTGGCCAGTTGCCATAAACGTAATCGTTAGGCAGCATCCAGATAGCGGGCCATGCGCCTTTCGGGCTTGCGGGCAGCTTTGCAAGGGCCTCGATACGGCCATATTTCAGCCAGCCATTGTTTTTTGAAACCATCCGGGCCGACGAATAGTTGCTGGTGCCAACCGTCTCGTTAAGCGCACTGATATGCAGCACGCCGTTACTAACATATGCATTTTTAAGAGAATTGGTATAATTCTCCATTTCCTGGTTACCCCATCCGCCGCCGCCAAGGTCGTATCCCCACTTGGTGGTATCAGGCGTGCCTGAATAATTAAATTCATCAGAGAATACCGGGGTTGTTTCAAACGACCAGTTTGAATCTACCGGGGCAGGCGGGGGTGTAATTACCAGTGGCCCTGGTTTCACGGTGTTGCTTTTGGAGCACGATACCAAAAAAAATGCGGCGGCCCCGCAAAAAAGGAATGCTAAAGTTTTTCTCACAGTAATATAATTGGTCTTATCAACCAAAAATAAACAAAAAAAGCTGGTTATCAATAGGAACCAGCTTTGTGTTATTATAAAAGATATTCTTTATCCGATTAAACATCCTCCATGCCGTACTGTTTAAGCACATCGGCCGGAACGCCTGTCCACTTATTGGGCGAGTTACCCACATAGCCCAGGTCTTCTATCCCTATTTTGCTGGTATAGAAACCGGTAGCTGTTAAATCGCGCATCAGGTTAAAAAACGATACCCCCTGCTGCATTTCGGGTTTTGCTTTTTTGGGATAGGCAATGGCAGTAACGATCTCCAGTTGCTGTGCCGAAGCTGCTTCGGCAAAGGTTTTACTGTACCTGTTAAGGCATTGCAGGTCGAGCCAGCGCAAACCGCCGCGCATTGGCGTTTGGTTCTCGGGCATATCCTTAACTATAAACTCAATAAAATCGGGCACTTTTGCATCCGAGGCACTACCTGACCGGGCATCCTTTGGAATGATGATATCAGCCAAAATGGTAATCGTCGCCATCTCGTGCTCATTAAAGAATTTGGCTTCGTTTAATTTTTTATCCCGGGCTATTTCGTTAGGCAGGCGGCCGGCTTCATCGGCCCCGGCAGCCTTGTTGGTTGTATCTTCTGCTAATTTTTCATTTTTAGGTTTACAGGCCTCAACCAGGCTGGCAGCCGCAAGCGTACCAATACCTAAAAATTTAAGAGAATCGCGTCTGTTCATTGTGTCAATAATATTTAAAACAAATTAAACATTCAATTTTTTTCTTTGCTCCAGGATGTACTCTGCCGTACGCATTGACAGCGCAAGGATGGTCCAGGTTGCATTTTTGTCACCCTGCTGCACAAATGGTGAGGCGTCAACCACAAACAAATTCTTGCAATCATGCGCCTGGCACCATTTATTCAATGCCGATTTTTTGGGGTCGTCGCCCATACGCACTGTACCCACTTCGTGGATGATGCGGCCGGGCGCCTCCAGGCCATAATTAGTTTCAGGGCCTTCCATCGGGCTGTAAATCGCCCCCATCTCATGCATAATGGATTGGAATGTTTCCTGCATGTGTTTGGCCTGTTTAATTTCATAATCGCTCCATTTGTAATGGAAGCGCAAAACCGGGATGCCAAATTTATCTACCACGTTAGGGTCAATCTCGCAATAGTTATCCTCGCGGGCAATAGCCATACCACGGCCGGCCATGCCGAAACCGGTGCCATAAAAACGACGGTAATCATCCTTTAAGGAAGCGCCGAAACCGCCCGCTTCTTTCGGTTTCCCATCACGCCCCGGTACCTTACCGTTCATATCCTGCATGCCAAAGCCAAAACCATATTCGGGCATACCCATGCCGCCGCCAAATTCAATGTGGTAGCCGCGGGGGAAATCAAGTTTCTTATTATCACTCATCCAGGGGCCGTAGATGTGGATACTGCCGGTGCCGTCTTCATTGTACCGTTTACGGTCCAGCAATTGCGGCAGCCAGCCGCCGGCGCTTGAGCCGGTTGAATCGTGCAGGTATTTACCCACCACGCCGCTGCTATTGGCTAAACCACCGGGGTGAGCAGCTGATTTGGAGTTAAGCAACAACCTGGCCGATTCGCCCGCGCTGGCGCCAAGGATCACTATTTTGGCCGATACCTGGTATTCCTGCATATCATCTTTATTGATATACGAAACACCGGTGGCAAGGCCGTTAATATCGGTTAGCACCTCGCGTACCATGGCATTCGGGATCACCTTCAGGTTTCCTGTTTTTATGGCAGGGATCACCAGGCACGATGAAGCCGAAAAATCGCCATAAACTTTACAACTTCGGCCGCATTGCCCGCAAAAGAAGCAAGCGCCGCGGTCCTTATTGTTTGGGAGCGCTTCAGTAAGTACCGATCCACGCCCGGCGATTACTTTTACGCCTGCCTTTGCAGCGCCTTTTTTAATATAAAGCTCGTTTAACCGCGGTTTTGGCGGTGGCAGGAAAATGCCGTCAGGTTCATTGGGTAAATTCTCAACGGTGCCGTAAACGCCTATCATTCGGTCAACCTTGTCGTAAAAAGGTTTAACCTCATCATAGGTAATCGGCCAGTCGTCCGTTAAACCATCTATGTGATGTCCTTTAAAATCATTAGGGCCCATCCGCAGCGAAATGCGCCCCCAGTGGTTGGTACGGCCGCCCAGCATCCGCGAGCGGAACCAGTAAAATTCAGTTTTGTCTTTTGTTGTATAGGGTTCACCTTCCAGGTCCCAGCCGCCGAAAGCGCCGTCAAAATCGCCAAAATTACGGGTGTTGGTACTTGCCCCCCGGCGTGGCGATTCATAGGGCCATTTTAGCTGCATTGAATCTTTGGCCGGATCGAAAAAAGGGCCGGCTTCTAACATTAATACTTTTAAACCGGCATGCGCCAAAACATAGCCGGCCATACCGCCACCCGCCCCTGAGCCAACAACAATGGCGTCATACAGCGTAGCTGATTTTTTAATCTGAATATCGTTCATGTGATGATAGAGACTGGAGATTAGAGACTGGAGATTAGAAAAAGCCGGCAGTATTTTGTTCCTGCCAAACGTCTAATCTCCAGTCTCAAATCTCTAAATTACAATTCTTTAATTTTTATATCCTTAAATGAAACTACGGCGCCATGGTCCTGCAAAGCAATATGGCCTTTGGGATAGGCGGCAAAATCTTTCCAGGTTTTAAATTTGCTTTTATTAATCATTTCCTGCCATTCGGCGCTGCCGATCTGGGTATCAATTACTTTTTTACCGTTCAGCCAAAAGGTAAGGTGCCCGTTCAGTTTTTTGATGGTTACCTTATTCCAGTTGCCGGCAGGTTTTGCCGGATAAGCCGGGGCCTTCATGTCATACAAAGCGCCGGCGCGGTGCGTAGCGAGTTTGTTATCTTCCGCTTTCTGATCATCCAATACCTGCATCTCAATACCGGAAAGGTAAGTAGCATCTAAAGAAGGATCTTCATGAACACCGAAAATGATACCACTGTTGCCGCCCTCTGCAATCTTCCACGCTAATGATAGTTCGTAATTCTCATATTCTTTATCGGTGACCAGGTCGCCCTGGTCAGGTGCTTTCGGGTCAAGCTGAAGGGCGCCGTCAACAACTTTCCATGCACCGGCCCCGGTTTTTAAATAGCTATGCCAGCCGGTGGTGGTTTTTCCATCAAACAAGCTAACCGTTTGTGCTTTCAGTGAATTTACGGCAATTAACGCCGGGATAACTAACAAGAGTCTTTTCATTTTTTTGTTGGTTTTGAAAAATAAAGGCAGCCAAATAAAGGGCTACGACGGATAGTAAAATTAGTATAATTTTTTTTTGGATTGCAAAACTTACAATTTTTATCGCAATTATAATAGAAGTGTTACGTGGGGTGTGGGATGGCGGTGTTGGTTAAGTGAGTGGTTGAATGGGTTAACACATAAAACAACGCCTGCACGGGAATTTACAGACAACGCAATTGCCTGATTAACGAAAGACAAATAATCAACTCAACCCACCCAAAACTACTCCTTAGGGTGCATATTGAATGACAAACCTGCGGCAATACCAAAAGTAGCATAGGCATAGCTGTTCTGAAAAAAATATTGTATTCATCCTGTCCTCGATATCCTAGTCCCGCCAGGAAAGAAACGTTTTGCATAAAGGGGAACTGGTAGTAGTATTTTAGCGAAACATTCAGTCTTTTTTTTACGTCGAGGGTAGTATAGTTGTAGATTTTATCTGCGATATAGGTGAACTGGAAGTCAAACCGCTGCCAGTTGCTGTAAATTTTTTTTATCGGATCAACCGGATCACTATTCGCACGTGCAATATTATAGCGCCAATTGCCATTAATTCGCACAAACCCATATTTGTTTTTCAGTGGATAGGTATAGCCTAAACCGATAAGATAGGCATGCAATTCTATCCCCAGCGCATCATAGCGTGTAATGATGAGGTTGCCGATATCCAGTCGTTTACCAGTGTGGTAGGTAAGGGTATAAAAATTAGTTGTGAATTTTCCGCTGTCAGTATTAATAGTACCGTTGGAGTTTGATGTAGGCCCCTCAATACCGTTAGAATGGTGGGTGTAAGATATTGATATGAAGCGCGGGTTATAATAGTCGCGGTTGATTCTGAAATATAATGTGCCACCTGGCATATAGCTCGGCGATTTTACCGGGTCGCCATGCGATGCAAAGAGGCGAAGGTTTATCCGCGCATCGGCCACAAAGAAAAAAGGTAATTTAGGGGTGTTAACAAGAACAAAATTTGGTGAAAGGTCGGCCACCAGCAATGTTTTTTTTGGGGTAAAAAACTCCTGGCCGGCAGAAGATACAGCCAGGTTTTGCTCGAATATGGCATTAAATTCGCGGTTTTTTATCCGCCGTGCTTTTGTTAAACCTGAATCGGCTTTTTTGAATGCCGAGGAGTCGTCCATAGCTTTCAAATAGCATTTGACCGGTGAAGCTCCGGCCGTGTACATATAAAAAAAATAAAAAGGGAAGAGAAAGGTTATCTTTTTAATCATACGCATATTTATATAATAAAGGCTAAACCCATATTATAACATAGCGTAACAGCAATTGTTGGCGTATAACAAGTTTATTTTTATAATTATACCTTATAATTTCAGTCTTTTCTGCCTGAATTACACCCGCCTGTATTCTTTTAACTTTTCTTTTGAAATCAGCATATAGCGGTCTTTCAGGCACCTGGCGCAAAAATAACGTTTAACAGGTAAAAAAAACAGGAGGTTACGGCCAAACCAATTTCTTGGTTTCTGATAGTGTAACGGAGCATTACACTTAGAGCATTTAAGTATCTTTTTTTGCATCAGGAAAGTAAAATATCAAATCATGAGGGGGGCATGAAATTCGAATGTAAATTCATTTTCATCAATACCAAAAAAACAAATACAAATGTTACATTTCCAATTATAAAATTTCATTCTGATTAAAATATTAATTTAATATGAAAAATGCAGTTTGCCTTAACAATTGAAAACGCAACAACTTGCCAGCGAGTCCCTCTCCTATAATTTCTGAAACAATTCAACATCATTTTAATGTTTTGTGTTTTATTTTCTTTTATATTTGATAAAGGCAATTCACCAATTTAGCACCTCAGTATCATGAAAAAAGTTTCCAATATCCTTACCCGTAAGGGGAGCAGCGTTGTCGCCATTGATGGCAGTACCACGGTGTTAGACGCATTGAAATTAATGTCCGACAAAAATATTGGCTCGGTTGTGATTACTGAGGATGGCGCATATGCCGGCTTGCTCACCGAGCGCGATTACGCCCGCAAAGTGATCCTCCAGGGAAAATCTTCATTGGAAACCCAGGTAAGGGAGATCATGAGTACCCATTTCCCCCGTATGATCCCCGAAAATTCGGTTGAAACCTGCATGCACGTAATGAGCGAAAATAATATCCGCTACCTGCCTGTTTTTACCAAAGACGACAAACTCTGCGGTATTGTCTCCATCAGCGACGTGGTAACGGAAACCATCCTTTCGCATGAGGAAACCATTGAACACCTGAAGAGTTATATTCAATCTTAAGGTATTTCGGATGTCGGATGTTCGATGCCGGATTTTTTAGAATTGTTTAATGCGGAGTCCGGAATGCCGGATTTAGAAAGTTTTTTGTGCCTGATTAAATATGCTGTCTGTTATTAATTCTACCTTTTCTCCATTTCACCTCGGCTCATTTATCAGGCAACAATATAATTTAAGGCCGGATACTGTTTGTACACTTTTAAAAACGGGCATCAACGATTCTTTTTTAATAAACGATGGCGCCAGTAAATTTGTATACCGGGTTTATAGCCTGAATTGGAGAACCAGATCAGAAATTCTGGAAGAGATCCGGTTATTGAATTTGCTGCATTCAAATCATGTGCCGGTATCGTATCCCCTGCTGAATATACACGGAGAATATATCGAAGAACTTAAAGCACCTGAAGGGCTGCGCTTTGGGGTATTGTTCACTTTCGCAAAAGGCGAAAAACTGCTCAATTTCCCGATTGAACTGCATTACCAAACCGGTGTAATTATGGCAGGGATGCACCGGTTAACCAATGGTATTAAACTTGGAAGGGTAAGCTATTCGGCAGAGGAGATCATGGAAGATTCATTTGAGCAGCTAAAAAAGTTTTTGCCTTCCGGCACGGCCGAGATGGATTTTATGGTATCGGCCCAAAAATACCTGCTTGATGAATTTGCGCACTTTGATGAAAGCCAACTGAGAAAAGGCGCCGTACATATGGATATCTGGTTTGATAATATCAGTATCGACCAGGAAGCGGGTATCACTCTTTTTGACTTTGATTTTTGCGGCAACGGCTGGCTGTGTTATGACGTGGCCTATTATATTTTGCAATTAAACAGCACCGAAAAAGATGATGCCGAATGCAAATTAAAAACCGAAGCTTTTTTAAATGGCTATGAATCGGTTACCGGGCTAACTGCCGAAGAGAGGCGCATCATCCCCCACCTGGGTGTGGCATTATACTTTTTTTACCTGGGCATCCAGTGCCGCAGGTTTGATAATTGGTCGAATACGTTTTTAAATGAAATGTATTTAAAGCGGTTTATTAACTTGCTGGTAAAAAGGTATTTTAAGAAGAATGGGTTGGGGTGAAATGAAAATAGGTATCGGCGTAAATCATCACTTTGATAAAAAATATATAAATTTGTATATGGCAACATTGATCGTCCACCCCAAAGACAAGGAGCAGCTAACAATCATAAAGACTTTTATGAAAGCTTTTAAAATTTCTTTTGAAGAAGCGAAATCGCCTTACGACCCTGAATTTGTGGCTAAAATACAAGAAAGCCGCGAACAGGTTAAGAGAGGTGAAACGAGAGAGGTTAATATTGCCGATCTGTGATCATCAGGTTTACCAAACAGGCAGATGTTGACCTGGATTACTTCAGAAGATCCGGCAATAGGCAAGCCGTAAAAAAGATAAAAGAATTGCTCGAATCTATTAGCGAAGATCCATTTAAGGGCATTGGACAACCTGAACCATTAAAATATAGTCTTTCCGGCGCTTGGTCAAGAAGGATCACATCAGAGCACAGATTGGTATATGAAGTAGAAGATGAAATAATCTACATTCTTTCTCTAAAAGGCCACTATTAAAATTTACTTCTGCCTAACCAGTTTGTATTTAAGTTTGCCCCGCAGCAATTTGGTTGAATCTGCATTGTGGTCTTCACTATAAAAATAATGTATCAGACTTAAAGTTTTAAAACTCCGCAAGTCTGGGAAATGTCCAACATCACAACCTTACAACTTTCCAACCTTCCAACAAACCAAACAACAAACCAAATTAGTATTTTTGTACTATGAATACTGCTTCCATCAAAACGCTGCCGGGCCGTTATTGTAATTCGCTAACCGAATATTCGCGTTTTGTAACGCGCGAGGTGGCCATTGGCGATGTGCCGATGGGCGGCAATAACCCCATCCGCATCCAAAGCATGACCACCACCGATACCATGGATACCATCGGTACGGTGGAGCAGTCGATCAGGATGATTGAAGCGGGTTGTGAATATGTGCGCATCACCGCGCCAAGTATTAAGGAAGCAAAAAACCTGGCCGAGATCAAAAAACAACTGCGGGCAAGGGGTTATACAGCGCCTTTGGTGGCTGATATCCACTTCACCCCAAACGCTGCCGAAGTTGCCGCAAGGATAGTGGAAAAAGTGCGCGTAAACCCCGGCAATTATGCCGACAAAAAGAAATTCGACCAGATAGATTATACCGATGTTGAATACCAGGGCGAACTGGAACGCATTTACCAGAAGTTTGCCCCATTGGTAAAAATCTGCAAGGAATATGGCACGGCTATGCGCATCGGCACCAACCATGGCTCGCTGAGCGACAGGATCATGAGCCGTTATGGCGACACCCCGCAGGGCATGGTAGAGTCGGCGATGGAATTTATGCGGATTTGTGAAACGCTGAATTACTATAACCTGGTGATCAGCATGAAATCGAGCAACCCGCAGGTAATGGTGCAGGCTTACCGCCTGCTGGTAGAAACCATGGTTGCCGAAGGAATGAACTACCCGCTGCACCTGGGCGTTACCGAAGCCGGCGACGGCGAAGACGGCCGCATTAAATCAGCAGTTGGGATCGGTACCCTGCTGGAAGATGGCCTGGGTGATACTGTACGTGTATCCCTTACGGAAGAACCTGAAGCAGAAGCGCCGGTGGCGATTGCCCTTGTTAATCGATACGTTGCGAGAAGCCGTGGAACAAAAGACCATGGACCATGGACCATGGACCATGGTCAAAATACACCTCAGGCGCACAATCCCTACGAATATAAGCGCCGTGCAACTTACGAAGCCAACACTTTTATTGGCGGGCATATGGTGCCGAGGGTGGTTATTGATCTGTCAAATAAAAATTTAAAAGACCCTGCTGTGCTGAATGATGCAGGTTACCTGTACGCTCCTTTGCTGGATAAATACAACATGGCCGACCAATCGGTTGATTTTGTTTACCTGGCAGATAGTTTGCCGTCATTTAATTTTCCCGGCAATTTAAAACAGTTATACAATTATGCCACCTGGTTAAAACTGGCGGATAAAACCATGTGCCACCCGGTATTTACACTGAACGAATTTGTAAACGCAGCCGATCGTTCATCAGCCTTAAACCTGGTAAAGCTAAAACACGCCGATATTGATTCGGATGATTTTGGCGCCTTGCCATTTGACACCTCGCTGATATTTGTTTTGGAGACTGATGAGCTGCATGGCATGGCCGACCAGCGCGCTTTCTTTTTTAAGATGGAGGAGTTGGGGCTGGATGTACCGGTTATCATTAAAAGAGATTATTCTTTTGAGTCCGAAAGTCCGAAAGTCCGAAAGTCCGAAAGTTTAGAGGTACAAGACGATAAAAAAGTCTCTCCGCCGATGGGCGGGGGAGATTTAGAGGGGGCTGCTACCAGGCTACAACTCTACTCCGCCACCGATCTCGGCGCTTTGCTGGTTGATGGTTTTGGCGACGGGATCTGGATTGATGCCCCGGAGGTTGAAACCAAAGTGATCACCTCAACAGCCTTCGGTATTTTACAGGCCACCCGTTCACGTATCTCAAAAACCGAATACATCAGTTGCCCCAGCTGCGGCCGTACATTGTTCGACCTGATGGAAACCACGCAGATGATCCGCAGCCGTACAAGTCACCTTAAAGGTTTAAAAATCGGCATTATGGGTTGTATTGTAAATGGCCCCGGCGAAATGGCCGATGCTGACTATGGTTATGTAGGTTCCGGCCCGGGAAAAGTAACCTTGTATAGGGGTAAAGAAGCCGTGAAGAAAAACATATCCTCAACAAATGCGCTTGACGAACTGATCGGCATTATTGTTGAAGATGGCAACTGGATAGACATTTGATATTATTTTTGAAAATTTACCGGTATCATATACTTTACGTCTACAGGTTTGCCATTTAGCTTCCCCGGTGTCCATTTCGGCGATAATTTTAGCGCATTTATGGCCGCATTATCATTAATCGGGCTTACGCCTCTCTCAATCTTGAAATCCGTCAAAACGCCTTTTGCTGACACCGTAAAAGAAATGATCACCCGCCCGTTTTTCATATTTTTTGTGTAATGGATATTTTTGGTAAGGAAAGCTGCAAAAGCCGCATCCCCTCCCGGAAATTCTGGCATCGGCGATGCCGGGCCCACACCACCAACAACAATTTCAGGTTCTTTAGCTTTTGTGTTTTGATGTGTTATTTTTACCGGTGATCCTTGTGCAAAGGCCTTGTTATTGAAAACATTAATGCCGATCAAAACCATGGCGGCCGAAAGCCATTTTTTCCAGCCAGGCAAAACGGGATGTTTTGAGGCCATTTGTTCCTGCCTGAACCTGCCGCAGATATTGTTACTGTTTTCGGCAAGCAGTTTTAAAAACTCATCCTGTTTTGAATTGGTTAAATCATAAACCTTTTTATGGCAGTGGGAGCAATATCTGCCGTCGGCCAAAGCCTCCATGCTGTTCCAGTCGACCGGGCAGTTAAATTTCAGGTTGATATTTTTTATCGGTTCGCTCATCATCAATCTATTGAAATAAATCCTGCAAAAATATTATTTGCCTCCGGTAAAGTATTTAAAGGCACATATTCACAAACCTCCGCATACTCCGCCCATATTTGTATGACCGCCTGGTTATGGTGGGCATTGTTAATGGCCTCCTGTGATAGCCATTCAAAAACCTCTATAACGGTGCCGTCTGCGGCTTCCATTATTATTGGCTTACGATTTGTCACCAGGCCCTCTTTTTTAAGGCGCGGTACATGGGTTTTGGTTAAAGCTTTTAATGCTTCGGCCTTGCCATGCTTTGGTTTGTAAGCCACAATAACTATTTGCCCCATAAATTTCAATATTTAAAACCCATGTCAATTTATTTGGTTAGGATAATGGATACGTAAATATAATATAATTATGGCAAAGAGTGTAGCTGATCAATTGGTTGAAATGCTGGTAAATGCAGGGGTAAAAAGAATTTATGCCGTAACGGGCGATAGCTTAAATAATGTAAACGATGCGGTAAGGCGCGAAGGCAGTATCCAATGGATCCATGTGCGGCATGAGGAAGCCGGCGCCTATGCCGCGGGCGCCGAGGCCCAGTTAAATGGTTTTGCCTGCTGCGCGGGAAGCAGCGGCCCCGGCCATGTACATCTCATCAACGGGTTGTATGATGCCAACCGCTCAGGGGCTGCAGTGATCGCCATCGCTTCAACCATTTCCAGCTTTGAATATGGTACAGCATATTTCCAGGAGACCAATACCATCAAATTATTTGACGATTGCAGTGTTTACAACCAGGTGGCTACCACGCCAAAGCAGTTTCCACGAATGATGCAGGGGGCAATCCAGGCGGCGCTGAATCAAAAAGGGGTGGCGGTAATAGCATTACCCGGCGATCTGACGGGAGTTGATGCGGAAGAATCATCCACCGCCATGCAGTTATTTAATCCCGTTGCAGAAATAAAACCATCCGCTGCAGACCTTGATCAGCTGGCCGCGTTAGTTGCCCGTCATCATAAAATAACCATTTTTTGCGGTATTGGCGCTGCTGATGCGCATGACGAGGTGGTAGCATTTTCGCAAAAACTAAATGCGCCGGTAGGCTACTCATTCAGGGCGAAAATGGATCTCCAGTATGATAACCCCAACGAAATAGGGATGACAGGTTTGCTGGGTTTGCCGGCAGCTTACAATAGTATGCATGAATCTGACCTGTTGATTTTATTGGGGACAGATTTTCCATACACCCAGTTTATGCCAACGGATTGCCAAATTGTGCAGATCGAGATCCGCCCTGAACGCATAGGCCGCAGGGCAAAAGTGAGCATGGGACTGTGTGGATCGGTAAAAGATACCTTAAAAGCGTTGTTGCCAATGATTGGGCAGAAAAAAGACGACAGTTTTTTAAAAGCTCAATTAAGGGTATATGACGAGGTAAAGAAAAAAATGCAGACTTATGTGGATGACCGGGGCAAAAAAGGAAATATCCATCCTGAATTTGTGGCCAGCCTGGTAAACGAACTTGCGGCAAACGATGCCATATTTACGGTGGATACGGGCATGTCGTGCGTATGGGGTTCCCGGTATATCCAGGCGACGGGTAAGCGCAAAATGCTTGGGTCATTTAATCACGGGTCTATGGCGAATGCTATGCCGCAGGCTATAGGTGCTGCGCTGGCTTGCCCGGGCAGGCAGGTGATCGCCTTATGCGGCGATGGCGGCTTATCTATGCTGCTGGGCGATCTGGCTACCATCACCCAATACAAACTGCCCGTAAAAATTGTCGTTTTCAATAACCGCTCGCTGGGAATGGTAAAACTTGAGATGGAAGTAGCAGGCATACCCGATTGGCAAACTGATATGTTTGACCCGGATTTTGCCCTGGTTGCCCAGGCAATGGGGATGAAAGGCATCACAGCCAGCGATCCGGATGATGTAAAGCAGGCACTTAAAGAGGCCTTTATGTATAAGGGGCCCGCGTTGGTTAACATCATGACCGACCCTAACGCGCTTGCGATGCCGCCAAAAGTTGAATTTGAACAGGTGAAAGGGATGACCTTATCCATGGCTAAAATGATGCTGAATGGCCGCATGGATGAGGTGCTCGACACGGTTAAATCCAATTACAAACACCTGAAGGATTTAATTTAGGGCCGTCTTCAGCGTGTAGATATGATCCGGCATGTTTATCCGGGTTCAATTAATAATCGGTTTTGGGGGCCAATAGCCATTGGCAGAATATTTTATTATCTTTCCGAAAATCTTTTCCAACCCATATGAAATATCCTGCCAAAAAGGGAGCATTTATTATTTATATCATTATTTTTTTACTGCTGGTGTCGGGCATCGCTATGTACGACAAACATATTAAAGCTTTTACGCCGGCTATTAACGCCGGTGCGATCATTTGTTTTGCGGTAATTGCCATTTTTTTATGGCTTTGGTTTGATACCTTTTATGTAATTAAAGAAGAAAAGCTGTATTACAGATCGGCATTCATCAGGGGAAGTATCCCCATCGCCGCAATCCGCGAAGTTGATAAAACCAGTCGTGGTTACGTGGGGATGAAAGCCTCCATCGCCCTAAAAGGCATTGTGATCAAATACAATAAATGGGATGAGTTATTGATATCGCCCTTAAATACGGATGAATTGATCAGCTGCCTTAAAGAGATAAACCCGGCGATAGAAGTAAAGGATTAATTCCCGTCCGTCCGGTTTTAGATACCGGTAGGGTTAAAACGCACCGGACGATTGATCCGATCATCCCTAAATAAATTTACGCCTTTTATTATTTGGGTTTTCATTTTTCTGTAAGCCGGCTTCCATACAACCTGCTGCTTGTCCGCACATGTTCGCTTGCCCTGATACCCCAAACCGGACGGACGACAATTAATATGCTTTGCTATTGTTTTATCACACAACCCTAAAATGTTAAATAAATACTATCAAGCGTTAAATAAGTATTATATTTATTTAACGCTTACTTTTTTTAATATATTGATAAACAAGTTTTTAAGTAATATAACAACCTTTTTATTTTAAATATTCATTAAACAATTAGCAACTCTAATGCAATTGCGTTTATTTTATAAATATTATACTGCAAATAGTGTTGATTTACCGGCAAATAGGAAATCGCCGGTTGGCTTAAATTGCAATAATACCAGTGGGGTTTATAAATGATGTTTTAACAATTGATTCGCAAAAATCAATTGCATAAATAAAGGATTTGGGTGCCCTTAAAAATGGTATCTGAGGTTTAGTTGTATCGGCATTAAAATATCAAAAAATGTTGGAGGCGTTCCGGGGTGAGATACGGAACGCTTTTTTGTGCGATATGCTTTAATCCCGCAGTCATCAACTTTAACTATTTGATTGCGAAAAAAAAGAAATGAGTATTTTAGAAAATACTTCCCCAATAGCCTACTAATAGTATAATAGACTTTGACTTTTCTTTTGCGGGAAAAACCAGTTGATTTAAGATGTTAGATTTGGTTGATAAGGCCAATCGTAATTCCAAATTCGTAAACCGTAAACTCTTTTTGTCGTCCGTCCGGTTTGGAGTAGCGACAGTTGAAAACAGAAGCGGACGTTTTTAAAGCTGTTTAACCTTTGGGATGATGTTTAATACAAAGATACGGCGTTAAATTGATAAAAGTACTGACACTGTTTTGTCAGTATGTTGCAGCGTCCGAATATAGATTTACTTGTCCTTACCTAAAACCGGACGGACAGCAAAAGGCTGTGTGATTTTAGATAGATCGAATCCTTCAAAATCGTAATTCGTAAATCTAAAATCGTAAATCAATACCCTCCTTTAACCTGCGTATTCAAAAATGCAGTATCCGGCGTTTCACCGCCGAAACGTTTTTTCGCTTCTTCCAGCATGGCGGCAGTAGCCGTTGCGCCAACACGTGTAACACCCAGTGCTTTTACTTTTAGCAGGTCGTCCAGCGTGCGAACGCCACCGGCAGCTTTTATCTGCACTTCGGGCGCAGCGTGTATGCGCATCAGCACCAGGTCATGTTCAGTTGCACCCTCGTAGGAGTATTTACCATCCCCGCCTTTAACAAAGCCGTAACCAGTGCTGGTTTTTACAAATTCCACTTTCAGCTTGCTGCATATTTCGCACAGTTTGATCTTGAATTGATCATCCGGCAGAAAATCATTTTCAAAAATAACCTTTAAAGCAGCTTTGTGCTTTTTGGTGACGGCCACAATTGCGGCAATCTCCTCCTCCACATAAGCCCAGTCTTCGCCCAAAACCTTGCCGATGTTTACTACCATGTCAATTTCCTGCGCGCCATCTATACAGGCCTGTTCTGTTTCAAACACTTTTACCGCCGTGGTGCTGTTGCCCTGCGGGAAACCGATAACGGCACATACCAGCACATCCGATCCCCGCAGCCATTCCAATGCCTCCTTGATAGCATAAGGTTTTATACAAACCGTTGCCACATTGTATTTTTTGGCCAGCAGGCAGCCCTGGTACAGATCTTCATCCGTCATGGTAGGGTGAAGCAGTGAGTGGTCGATCATTTTGGCGAGTTCGGTAACTTTATCCATGGCGGTTTAAAAAAGGGGTTAATCATAATCGGTTTTTAAAAGTATAATATTATTAGGATTAAACCTATTTGCCAGCGTGCCTAAAATAAAAAATGGTTGTTAATGCAACGCAGCGGCACAAACCAAAGTCTTTTAATTAAATCACACAAATTATGAAGACTTTTTTAACCTTATTCATCGTTGCCTGCCAGAGCATGGTTGCCCTGGCCCAGGATGGCGACAACAAAACCCCGTATTTAACCAAATCACTGGCCGGCGATGCCATCAACAGCGTAATCGTATCTACTTCGGCGGGTGGTATATCCGTTAGCGGCGCAACCGGGCAGGAGCCAAGGGTGGAAGTTTACATCCGGGGAAATAACGGCCATCAGCTATCGAAGGAAGAGATAGCCAAACGGCTTGAGAAAGATTATGATATGGATATTTTAGTTAACGGGCACGAATTAAGCGCTATGGTAAAAAACAAACATAATTTTACCAACTGGCGCGAATCGCTAAGTATCTCCTTTAAGATATTTGTGCCTGAGCATGTTTCAACCGACTTGAAGACCAGTGGCGGTGGCATTAGCCTGGACCATTTACAAGGGAATGAAAATTTTGTAACCAGCGGAGGTGGCTTAGAACTACGAAGCCTAAGCGGCTCGGTGCATGGGCATACTTCGGGCGGTGGCATTGATGTTTCCAACTCCGGCGAAGATATTGACCTGAGCACCAGCGGCGGCGGCATCATCGCCAAAAATTGCAGCGGAAAGATCAGGCTGGTTACATCGGGTGGCGGTTTGATCCTGGAAGGGCTAAAAGGCGATATTAACGCACATACCAGCGGCGGAGGCATTGAAGGCAGTAATATTGAGGGTGAACTGGTAACCGGCACATCAGGCGGCGGCATCGACCTGAAACACATGCGCTGCAGTTTGGAGGCCGGCACCAGTGCCGGAGACCTGACCGCCCAGATGGATGCAGTAGGTAAATACGTTAAATTGAATGCAAGCTCCGGCGGTATCAGGTTAAGTTTGCCTGTAAAACAAGGCCTTGACCTGGAGATCAGGGGCGAAGGTATCAACCAGCACCCGCAAAATATAAGTGGTTTTACCGGTAACTGGGATAAACACCACATCAACGGCAGCGTAAATGGCGGCGGCATACCGGTTAATGCACATGCCGAAGGTTATATAGATGTGAAATTTAATTGACGGAATAGTTTTGTTTTTGTATTAAAGCCCGGGTAATTCCGGGCATTTTTGGTTTTCGTAAAGCTAAAAACCAAAAAAATGTGAAATTGGACAGAGGATATTTGATGTTATTCGCCAATGCCGAAAACTACTGCCTGAACTTTGGCAATTACCTTTAAAAAAGTTTCGGTTTTTAAGGATGCTCCCGTTCTTGTAATAACATCTTCAGGATAGAACTGCTGAACCATGTGGCATACAGCATATCCGGTTCGCTGATTGCGCGGACTATTGATCATTTCCGGTTTGACTTCGTAAGTAAACTCAGGAAAGATATTTTTAGTGGAAAGAAGTATAGCGCAAAAGAAGCCTTCAATTTCATAAATGGCATCAGTTGAAACAACTATTGCAGGATGTGCTTCGGGTTTTTTACCGGTATAAAAAGCTATTTCTATGATATCCCGTTGACGAATGTTCATAGATATTTTAAAACATTGTTACGATTTGTTTTTGACTGATGAGTAAAATGTTTTTGGTAATCTTCTTTTGTAAGTTGATCCAATTTAGCCAATTTTGATTCCCTTATTTTGACACCGAGTTTCTTCAATTGCGCTATAATTTCTTCTTTGTTATTGTCAGGAATATCAATGGTTAAAGTTGTCATAATCAAACCCGGTTAATTGTCCAACACAAATTTAACACTTTTATTTACATCTTAATAAATCCCACCCCATAATCCCCATCACCCGCAAAAACTCCTCCTGCAAGGGCGCTTTAATATATATTGGCGCTTTGGTAACCGGGTGATCAAAACTTAATTGCGAAGCATGCAGCAGCATGGTATCCAGCTGCCAGCGCTCCTTAAATAATTTGTTTTGTTTGTTGCAGCCGTGGGTACGGTCGCCGATGATAGGGTGAAAGATATGGCTGAAATGTTTGCGCAGCTGGTGCATGCGCCCGGTAGCCGGGTTAGCCTCTAATAATGAATAACGTGATGTAGGGTGATTGCCCAGCGGTACATCCAGTTCGGCGCGGGCAAGGGTTTTATAGCGGGTAAAAGCTTCCTGCAGGGTGCCGTTTTCTTTGCGCAGCGCGTAATCAATTTCTCCTTCATCATCTGTAAACCCGCGAACAATGGCCAGGTATTTTTTATCCACTCTATTCTCCTGGAACTGCTGCTGCATCAGTTTCTCTACGTCTTTACTTAAAGCAAACAACAATACCCCGCCGGTTTTACGGTCGAGCCGGTGGGCCGGGAATACGTGCCGTTCCAACTGGTCACGCAGTAATTGCAGGGCAAATTCAGTAGCATCGCTGGCAATGGGCGAGCGGTGCACCAGTAAACCATGCGGTTTGTTAATGGCAACCAGGTGATCGTCCTGGTAAATAATATCGAGTTGGGGCATAGCGGGGGCTAAGGTAATTCCTTAGTTTATATTTTATAGTAACTCAAGTTCCATAATTTAATTCGTTGTGAAAAAGTTATATTTGTTTAAATGAAACTATCGTCAAAGCATTTAAAAACAATCCGTAGCTTTTTTTCCGGTCTCCCTGTTAAAAAAGCTTACCTATTTGGCTCTTATTCCCGAAACGAAGCTGATGAAAATAGTGATATTGATATATTGGTAGAACTCGATCATTCCAAACCTATCGGAATGCAGTTTTTTACCTATAGTGATGAACTTCAAAACCTATTGAATAAAAAAGTAGAGGTAGTGAGTTATGAAGGTCTATCCAAATACGTTAAACCATTTATTGACAAGGACAAGGTGCTAATTTATGAAAGGTAGGCTGGGCGATAAGGTTAGGTTGCAGCATGTACTTGATGCTATTAGCGAAATTGAGGTATATCTGTCAGATGTTTCATTTGAACAGTTTTCAGGGAATTCTGAGAAACGCTTTGCTACCATCAAACAAATAGAAATTATTGGAGAGGCATGCAATGCAATGACGGATGAATTAAAATCCTCATATCCCACCATTCCTTGGAAGCCTATTATTGGTTTTAGAAATATTTCAATACACGAATATTTCGGGGTAAACCTTCAATTGGTATGGGAAATAGCCAAAAACGACTTGCCCGAACTGAAGGAAAAAATACAAACCATCAGTGAAGCAATTGATAATCAACAGGATTGATCTATCTGAATTTCTCCCTTAAATAATTAAAATCGGGCCTTTAATTATCGTCCGCCCGCTTGTTTTCCTGCGCTATTTGACAATACAAACGAGGTCAGAAACGACTCTTTTAGTTTTTTATATTTAACTTTCGTCTAATTCCTTTTGGCACTAATTGGTTAAGTTTAACCTAAGGCATCCTTGGCTCCTTGTACGTTTTGTTGTTCGACACATTGTATAAAGTTTTCGAGTTGAGCTATTTCATTGCGATCACAATAAAGTTGAAAATTAAGCCGGGTTTCTTGCAAAAGAGGAAGAAAAGATGGATCAGTAAATGGTGCGGGGTTAAAGTCGATTAAAAGCTTTACTTTAACATACAAAAGGAGAGCATTCACTCCATAATCAAGTCTTTTCTTTGCAATTTCATTTCTTCTATTCAACACCCCATTAATAAACCAACCGGCTATTGCTGCAATAACTGTTATTATAGTAATCCAATCTTTAGTTTCCATATTTATTTTCTTTTGCCTTTGATGGCGCTGTCACCAACAAACCGGGATGCTGGTTTCTTATAACATTAAGCTTATCGTTAAAATCTACCTATGTCCGTATTAATTCCAGCCTGTCGCTATTCAAAACCGGACGGACGGCAAGGGAATTTCGGATTTCGAAATCAAAAATCACACCTCAAACGTTCCGTTCCTCTCCTGCTCCTGGTAGTTTTGTACGGTTTCGATGGCGTTGTCAATTACATCGCTCAGTGCAACAATAAAAGCTCCCGGCACGGCAATGCTCATGGAATGTTTGATAGCGTCTACCTCATTCGGTACGATCTCAAATTTCTTATCTATCTCAACAGATTCAATGCCTTCTATCAGTAAAGTCAATATATTTTCGGCAGTGCGGCCGCGCAGGTGCTTTTCCTGGCGCAGGATGATGTAGTCAAACATTTCGGCGGAGAGTTTGCCCAGTTCGCGGATATCTTCATCGCGCCGGTCGCCTGTGCCGGCAATGATGCCGATCTTCAGCGGGGAATCGATATGCTGTAAGAACGCTTTGATGCCTTTAAAACCTGCCGGGTTATGGGCAAAGTCTATCATAAAGCGGAAGTTTTTAAAGTTGAAGATGTTCATCCTGCCCGGTGTTTGCGCTGCCGAAGGGATAAAGGTTTCCAGCGAGATCTTGATATCTTCTGTTTTAAAATCATGCAGGAAGGTAGCCAGCGTCGCTGCCAGCACATTCTCGATCATAAAAGGTACGGTGCCGCCAAAAGTAACCGGGATGAGGCTGGTGCGCTCCACGCGGATCTTCCAGTCGCCTTTTTGTATGGTTACAAAACCATTTTCGTAAATACAGGCAATACCGCCTTTTTTACAATGCGATTTGATAACCGGGTTTTCCTCGTTCATGCTGAAATAGGCCACTTTGCAATGCGCCTTTTTGCCCATGCGCACACAATATTCATTGTCGGCATTTAAAACCGCCCAGCCATCTTTTTTTATGGAGTCGACCACTACATTTTTTACCCGGGTAAGGTCGTCCAGGGTGTGGATATCTGCAAGGCCCAGGTGGTCCTCCTGTATATTGGTTACCACGCCTATATCGCAAAAGCTAAAGCCCAGGCCGGCTCTTAATATCCCGCCGCGGGCACTTTCCAGCACCGCGAATTCCACGGTGGGGTCCTTCAAAATAAATTCGGCGCTTACGGGGCCGGTGGTGTCGCCTTTCAGCAGCATGTTGTTTTGTACGTAGATCCCGTCGGAGGTGGTAAAGCCAACACGGTAGCCATTGTTTTTGACGATATGTGCTATCAAACGCGTAGTGGTGGTTTTACCATTGGTGCCGGTAACCGCTATAATAGGGATCCTGGCCGATTTGCCCGGAGGGTACAGCATGTCAATCACATGCCCGGCTACGTTGCGGGGCAGGCCCTCGCTGGGCGCTATATGCATCCTGAAGCCGGGGGCAGCGTTCACTTCCAGGATCACCCCGCCGGTTTCTGTAAGCGGCTCGCTAAGGTTTTCGGCCATAATATCAATGCCGCAAATATCAAGGCCGATGATCTTGCTGATCCGTTCGCAGATAAAAACGTTATGCGGGTGTACATGGTCGGTTACGTCAACAGAAGTGCCACCTGTACTCAGGTTAGCGGTTGACTTTACAAAAACCTTTTCGCCTTTTGCTGGGATGGTATCCAATGTATAACCTTTTTTCTCGATCAGGTCGAGTGTATCCCGGTCGATACTGATCAGCGTTAAAACCTTTTCGTGCCCATAGCCGCGGCGCGGGTCTTCATTTTCTTTGTCTATCAGTTGTTTAATGGTCGATATGCCATCACCTTTTACATGGGCTGGGTCGCGCAGGGCGGCGGCAACCATTTTATTATCAATCACCAATACCCTGAAATCATAACCGGTAACAAAGCGTTCAACAATAACCCGCCGGGAGATCTTCGATGCAAATTCATAGGCGGCTACAGCTGCTTCCCGGTCGCGGATATTGATGGAGATACCACGGCCATGGTTGCCATCCAGTGGTTTAAATACCAGCGGGAAGCCTACTTTGCGGATCGCCTCCTCAACGCCCTCAATGGAAGAAATGGTAATGCCTTTGGCCACCGGAATGGCCTGCTCCAGTAACATGCGTTTGGTTTCATCCTTATTGCTGGCAATATCAACGGCAATGCTGCTGGTCTTCTCCGTCATGGTGGCACGGAACCTAACCTGGTTTTTGCCATAGCCTAACTGCACCAGCGACTGGTTATTCAACCTGATCCAGGGGATATCGCGGGCGATAGCTTCTTCCACGATAGAGCCTGTACTCGGGCCGAGGCGGGTATTTTCGCGGATCTCGCGCATTTGCTGCACATCGTGCTCCAGGTTATAATCTTCTCCTTTAATAACGGCCTCCACTATCTTCACTGCAGCTTCTGCAGCGTATACGCCTACCTTTTCTTCAACATAAGTAAACACCACATTATAAACCCCGGGTGTTTTGGTTTCGCGGGTTCGGCCAAAGCCGGTCTCCATGCCGGCCAGTGATTGGATCTCCAGCGCCACATGCTCCACCACATGCCCCATCCAGGTACCTGCAATAAGCCGCTGGTAAAAACCACCGGGCACTCCCGGCGAACAGCGGTGCTCGTACAAGCTCGGCATCAGTTTATCCAGCCGTTCGTAAAAACCTTCGATGGCATTGGAAGGTTTGTGCTCCAACTCTTCGAGGTTCAAACGCATCTGGATCAATTTTTTACGGTTTACACTCCAGATATTCGGGCCGCGCAGTACTTGTATATTTTCAATCTTCATGGATATCGTGCTAATTAATAGATGGGTCAATTTTCTTTTAAAACTAAACAACTTAACAATCTAATAAAATTTTTGGCATAAAAAAGGTATTATTATTTATAATAGCCTGCCTTTGTGCCACTTTTTATTTTAATTTGTATTGTGTTAAGTTGATTAAGTGAATAGTTGACTGAGTGAGTGGTTGTTTTTTATACAAAATATTTATCCTCCTCAACTCAATCTAACTTAATCAACCTAATCTAACTTAATCAACTTAAATAATGATCATCCCTAAAGGTAAACTGATAATTATAGGCGGAGCGGTGGATATGGGTACTAACCTGGGTTCGCAGGAAAATATTATTAAACCGAATTATCTTAAGTTTTTTGAGCAGGGAATATTAAAACGCATTATTACCGAATCGGCAAAGCAACATGATTCGGTGGTGGAGGTGATCACTACGGCATCGCAGATCCCTGAATTAGTGGGTATTGAATATATCGAGGCCTTTAATCAGTTACATGTTCGTAATGTGGGCGTGCTGGATATCCGCAGCCGCGAGGACGCAAAGCGTGAAGATTTCCTGGAACGGATAAGGGTAGCGGATGTGGTGATGTTTAGCGGCGGCGACCAATTGAGGTTAAGTTCGATATTTGGGGGGACCGAGTTTTTGCAGATCATGAAAACCCGTTATCACAATGAAAATTTTGTGGTGGCAGGCACGTCTGCCGGAGCGGCGGCAGCATCAACCAATATGATCTATCGCGGCCAAAGCCATAAAGCGCTGATAAAAGGCGAAGTACAAATGACCGCCGGCTTAGGTTTTATTGATTCGGTAATTATTGATACCCATTTTGTGCAACGCGGCCGCATTGGCAGGCTGCTGTACGCAGTGGCCAGTAACCCGGGCATGCTGGGCATTGGCTTGGGTGAAGACGCCGGGTTGCTGATTACCGGAGGTACGATGATGGAAGCCATCGGCTCGGGCCTTACTATCCTGGTTAACGGCCGTAAAATGGCCGAAACCAATATTTATGATGTGGAAATGGGCTCGCCCGTATCCATCAAAAACATGCGTGTAAGCGTTATGTCAATTTATGATAAATTCGATCTGGCGGAATACCAATTAATAATCAAAAAATCCGTTAAAGTTGATGGTGCGCTTGCGCCTGACGACAATTAATAGATGTGAGATGTGAGACGTGAGATATGAGATTACCCTGCGTTTTTTATCTCCAATCTATCGAATAAAATAATTTATAGACGTGAGATATGATATACCCTGCGTTTTTTCATCTCATATCTCACGTCTCATATCTCACATCTATACAACAATGAAACTAATCATCCACGGAGGTTTTTTTAGCGAATCGCAAACTAACCAGGAAATAAAAAAAGCGAAACAGGAAGCGCTGTCTGAAATTGTAAAACTGGGCTATAAACACCTTCAAAACCATACTGCCGTTGAAACTGCCGTTTATACAGTGGCTTTACTGGAGGATAATGAATTGTTTAATGCGGGTACGGGCTCACAAATACAAAGCGATGGCAAGATCCGGCTCAGTGCATCTTTAATGGATGGAAAAACCATGCGTTTTTCGGGGGTGATCAATGTGGAGGATGTAAAAAACCCTATTTGTATTGCCGAAAAGCTATTGCATTATGACGACCGTGTTTTAAGCGGAAAAGGCGCAAAAGACTTTGCCCGCGAAAACGGCTTTGAACATTATAACCCCGAAACACCCCAGCGCCGAAAGGAATATGATAAAAAGCTTAGTGATTCTATCCGTTTAGGTACCGTAGGTTGTGTGGCGCTTGATGTTTTTGGCAATATAGCAGCGGCCACCTCAACCGGCGGCAAGGGCTTCGAGATCCCCGGCAGGGTAAGCGACTCTGCAACCACAGCAGGCAACTATGCAAACGCATCGGCGGGGGTATCATGCACCGGCGTAGGTGAAGATATTGTGAGTGGCGCTGTCGCGTCAACTATTGTAACCCGTGTTACCGATGGGATGCCAATTGCCTTGGCTGCTGAAAAAACACTAAATGAATTAAAGCCATTTGACGGCTTTGCAGGCATTATAGGCATCTCCGCCAGGGGCGAAATTTACCATGCTGATACCCACCCCTATATGGTTTGGGCATTGCATGATGAAGAAACGGAAGTGTTTGGGTAGATATTATTTTCTCGATTTGTGGTAATGTGGTCAAAAATGGTTGGTGATAATTTGCAGAAAAAGTATTAAATAGGCCTTGTAGATCAGAAGAGGAAACAGGCGCTGCCGGAGGGCAACTTGTCAGCAATATGATTTACAGGAATAAAGCCAGAGCCGCTCCGAAGCATCGGACCGGCTTTTTTTATTGGCTGGTTCCTCCAATGGCTAAGAAAACTCATTTACCGTTATTCTTAAAATGCAGATACCATTTGATGAAGTTTCGTTTGGCTTTTGGCCGCAGGCCGCGATGAACGTCGAGCTTTTCTTTCAGATGTCCGAAGAATGATTCAAGGCGATTGGTAGTATAAGGAATTTGCGGATCATCCAGGTAGTGAAACATATTGGGTATCGCTTTAATAATCAGGCTTGCCGTTTGACGCAGCATCTTATGCCTGTACCAATATCTGCCGGTATCCGGGTTAAATGCTTTCTCATTAACATAGAACTTACTTCTTTCATACCAGTGGTAAATATCTGCCAGCCATTGATTGCTTTGTTCATAGGTCCTTAAATAAGTGATTTGTTTGGATAAGTATAACAGTTGCTGTGCAACCGGAGCCTTAGGATTCTTTGTAAGCCAGGTTTGGCTTTGGCGTTTAATGTGTACCAGGCATCGCTGGATCAATACATTTGGATAGACTTTACGGATAGCTTTTAATAGTGCTTTGTGCCCGTCGCAGGTGATACTAGCTATATTAACACCAAGCTTCTTTAGATTCTCCAGATCCTCCTGCATTTGTTCATAGCGCTCCTGATCAGTCATCCGGTAAAGCTGGGTATAACGGATATCATGATCGTAGTAAAGCACAAGACAAAGATCGTTTGGAAAGTAAGTTGCATCAATCAGCAGGTGTGCCTTTACCTTGCTTTTAATCCGTACTTCAGGTGCCTGCTCCAGGTAATAATGGAACAAGCGCTGTATGCTGCTTTGCGATAATCCACTGTCACGAACCAGGTATTTATAAACCTGCCGCTCGCTGACCCACTTCTCAAACCAAATAAATTGATTGCTGTAAGCGACCCCGGAGTTCGATCGGGTAAACATCATGCCGCAGGATTTGCACTTAAACCGCTGCCTGTCATTGCGTTTACCCCAGCCAATAACTGTCAGGCTACCGCAGGCCCAACACGCGTTTTTTTAACACTTTTCATAAACGAAAAAAGTCAATTGAAACCATTTTCAATTAACTCAATGTATTTATTTGATAGCCTGTTAGTTACAATGATTTTACCAACCATTTTTGACCACATTATCCGATTTGTATTCTCTTATAATATCGTCCAATTGCTTAACTGCATCCTTTTTGCTGATTGTTCCTAACTCAGATTTAGTATAAATATTGGTTAACAGGATAACAATGCCGGTACTGGTTTTTTCCAGATGATAGTACAATACTCTAACCCCACCACTTTTGCCACCTCCCTTACTCTTATCAGCCAAACGAACTTTAAATATACCGCTTCCATAGGAATCTCCGAGGAAAGGATTTTCGATCAATTGCCTTTGCAAATTATCAACAGATTCTTTCAGCGAATGATATTTTTTCGCGAGAGGCTTGATGTCACGAATAAATTCAGGGGATACTTCAACTCTATTATTCATTCCAAAGTTCGGAATATGGAATAGATTTTAATTTCCCATCTTTTATTAAAAGTGCTTCCTTTAAGCCTCTTTTTAGCGATTCCAACTCATCAATAGTTGAATTTTCATCGCCGGCATTCGCATTAAAAATATTACCACCTCTTGATTTTACAAAGTTTGATATATCAGTTACTTCAGCTTCAGGAATTTCAATAATCAACGTTGTCATCACTATAATTATTAAGTTTTATACACAAATATAAGAATTTACGGTAGAACATAGTTTTTCAAACATGTTTAACTATACCAGTTTAAACTTAATCTTCGTGTTTCAACCTACTCAAAACGCTGGTTATACAACTTAATGGCTTTATTACTATGAAACGCAGCTTTACTAAGGTTGATTATAGACGAAACCAAAAAAGCCGTTGCCATTCCGGTAAAAACATAAGCCCCTGTTAAACTATGGTGCTGGTAAACGATAGCAGCCTGGCCGTTTACAATGGCGGATGCAGCGCCCGCGTTTTTATTGTTATTGGCAAATTCAATAACAGCCGCAAGCCCCGAAACCGCAAACCCTGCGCCCGAGACATAAACCCATGTAATATTATTTTTAGCAGCATGATATTCGGTGGCCGATGGTGCGTAAGCCATCAGCCTGACGGCTACCTCATCGCTGGTGCGCAATTTATCGCCGATAGTATACAAATAAGATGAATGCCGGGGATCGCCAACAGGGATAACCCTGATTATGCTGTCGGGTTGCGCTTTTTTTACTTCCTGGGCCTTAGCAGCTATGGTTGAAAGCAGCAGTAAAATTGTGATAAAAGTTAGATTTTTCATGGCTGTTTTGATTTAATATTATCAGTTAAACATCCAAAATCATTATTTGTAAAATGTTAATTGTGTAACAATTTTAACATTGATGCAGAGGTGTAAATTGCCGGGTTAAAACTCGGTTTGTGGTTATTGGCGATCAGCGACGGTATTTTTTTTATATACGCTCCATACATAAAAAGGTATGCCGGCCATCAGCAGTAAAAAACCATAATAAACCGTATCCTGGCCAGAGCCCGCAACGGCCCATAATGAATAAGCAAATGCCAGGGAGCCTATAAGGATAGCAGATGCCCATCCTCCGCTATGCAGGTGCTTTTTATCGAACCGGATGATGATATACCCTGCGGCGCAAAAAAGATACGGTACCAGGGTGGTTAATGTAGTCAATAGGATCAGGAATTTAAATTGCTCCACCAGTCCTTTGGTGAAATTCATCACCATAAACAGGGACACAAAAACACTGTTGACGATGATAGCCGCATAGGGTGCACCATTGTCGTTTAAACGGCTAAAAAATGAGGGGAACAACTTGTCTTTTGCCACAGCATAAGGGAATTGCCCCTGGACCAGGGTCCAGCCGTTTAAGGCGCCAAATGCCGCCACGGCAACACCAGCGCTTGCCCAGTAGCGGGCACTGTTGCCAAACATGATAACGGCGGCATCGGCATACGGAGTAACCGAATGCATTAAGGTTTTTTGAGGGATAATGCCCATGATGCTGATGCTTCCTAAAATATAAACCAATGCCGTAACAGCCAAACCGAGCATGGTAGCCCGCGAGATGGTTTTTTTGGGATTTTTAACATTTCCTGCTGGTATGGAGGCACATTCGATCCCCAAAAAAGAATACATGGTGATGGCTGCAGTGGAAGATATCCCCTCAAAAACTGATTTCCCGCTACTGTTAAATGGGTGAAAATTTTGCAGCCTGATAAAAAACAGGCCTCCTATGGCAATAACAACCAGGGGCAATAACTTAGCAACGGTGGTAATGAGCTGTACATTGCCCGAGGTTTTAATGCCCCGGTTATTTAGCCAGGTCACCAGCCATATAAAGCCCAGCCCTGTGATGATGGCGGCTGTAGCACTTTTATCTAACACCGGAAAAAAGGTACTTAATGCACTGATTAGCGAGATGGCTACCGCTGCAAGGGAGCAAACATTTGACAGCCAGTAACCCCATGCCACCAGGAAGCCCGCGAAATCACCAAAAGCATGGTGGGTGTAAGCATAGGGGCCGCCCGTTGCAGTTGGAAGCATTTTGCTCAGGTTAGCAAAAACCTTTGCCAGGAAAAAAGTGCCGATCCCCGAAAATAGCCAGCCCAGCAAACTAATGCTCCCATAGGAAGCCATAGCAGCCGGTACCAGGAATATACCCGCCCCGATCATATTGCCGACCACTAATGAAGTACTGGCCCATAAGCCAATTTTGCCGGGTTCTGATCCGCTCATTTAAATTTATTTAGGAGTGAAATGTCGCAGGCTATTTTTTCTTTCCTAAATATATTTATTTTTTTGATAAATGAACGCCGGTGGAGTTTTTATTGCAAAACGCCCCGGGGTTACCAGCTCATTTATATTTGGTCTCTTAGTGCCGTCTCTGCTCCTTAGTGGTTAAGTTTTTAACACAGAGGGCACAAAGAAGGCACGAAGATCACCGAGGTTTGTTGGTTTGTTTTTTGACGGTCTAAGCGTTAACCGCTTTCGGAAATTGCAGGATCAGCTGTGGGTTAGGGATATTTTTACGATACTTTTCTTTTTCTTCTAAACTGCAAACACCCGGGTAATCACCTGATTTACCTTCCATATCAAATATCAGCTGGAAATGCAGGTGCGGGGGCCAATGCCCGTTTTCGTTATCATCGCCTAAAGTTGCAATCCGCTCTCCGGCAATAACCTTTTGTCCCACTTTCAGGTTTTCAAGGCTGGCACGGCTCAGGTGTCCGTAAAGCGAATGCAAAATCAAGCCATCAAGGTTATGCTCCAGAATAATGGTTGGCCCGTAATCGCCTAGATTATTATTGTCCTTAAAACTGTGTACCTTACCTTTCAAAGGGCTGTAAATCGGCATGCCTGCCTTTCCCCATATGTCGACCCCGAGGTGGTGCCGGCGCTTAACATCTCCGTTGTTAAATAAAGGGCTATGGGCGTAAATATTCCGGTTTTCCATATAACCGCCGATGCCATATTTAGCGCCGGTAGCCTCCAGTTTACCATTAACCCATTTTCCAAATTTTGCATGATCGGCAATGGTTACCGCGTCAAGTTCCTTGTTGCCAATGGTAAGGTCAAACTGGTATAATTTATCGGTCATCGGGTTAAAATCAACCAGGCGGCCGACAGCATCGGGATGTGTTTTTACGAAAGTAGCTAATTGTACAGAAGCGCTCATTATTTTATTCAGTTTCGGGTTGACGGTCTTCTTTACTTATTTTATCAAATATTTTGTCCATGCGTTCAACGTATTCGCTGGTATCATCAATAAAAAACTCCAGCTGGGGTATCACCCGTACCTGGTCTTTTATCCTTGCACCCAATTTATAGCGGATTTCATTCCCATGCGATTTGATTGTTTGCAGGGCAAGTTGCGCATTGGTGTTATTGAAAAAGCTCAAAAATACCCTGGCAATAGCCAGGTCGGGTGTAACCCGCACTTTGGTTATGGTGATCAGTGTATTTGGTAAATAATTAATGCCCTCACGCTGAAAAATAGCGGCAAGGTCTTCCTGTATTACTCCTGCAAATTTTTGCTGTCTCTTCGATTCCATTTTTTATAGCTGAAAGCTAAAAGCATAAAGCTCAAAGCTAATTTGTGTTTAATTATTAAAATTTCATTTTTAGCTTTGAGCTTTCGCCTTTAAGCTTTTACGTTCTTTCAGTTACACATATCCTGCGGGATCTCTTTCGTGATCTTTATTAGTTTTCTTACAACCAGTGTACTGTCAAATTCAGATCCCAGGCCCTCTTTATCTGAATGGATTTTATCTCCCTCAACTTCCACATATACAGGGACATAAGGTTTCTCGAAATTTAACTGCGAATATTTTAATTCCAGTTGTTTTGAACTGTCAGTAACCCAAAACTCCTGGCCGCTGTCACAATCCTTAAATGATTTTACCTCTGGGCCAAAGCTGTAAACGCCCTTAAATACTATCGCAGGCGGTTTTTGGGGATGGTTATTGCAAGCAATTATCCCTGTAATAAGTATCAAAATCAAATATGACGAAAACCGTAGCTTCATTCTTTAAAATTATAAATCCTGCTTGATGTCATTCAGCCCTTTAATACTTAACCGGGCGCTTATTCCGGAAGCAATAACCGCGATAAAGCTAACTGTAAAAAACACAAGCACAAAATCACTTAACCGCAGCGATACGGGGTAAGCGTCAATCATTGACATTTTCGACCCCATTTTCACCAAACCAAACCGTTGCTGCAATATACAAAATCCCAGTCCTAATACTATACCTGCAATACATCCGGTTATAGTGATCATCATCCCTTCAATAAAAAATATCCCCTGTATCAGTTGTTTATGGGCGCCCAGGCTGGTTAAAATAGCGATATCTTTTCTTTTATCGATCACCAGCATGGTTAATGAGCCAATAATATTAAATATAGCAATAATTAATACAAAAGTTAATATCATAAAAATAAACCAGCGTTCGTAGTTTAATGTTTTATATAACTCGGTGTTTTGCTCGCGCCGGTTTTTTACTGAGAATTCTTTGCCAACCTTATCCCGGATATCCTGCTGTACGGCGTCAAGGTCGGTTCCCTTTTTGTAGTTGATCTCAAGTGAGGATACGTTCTGGGGCTGGTCAAGCAATACGCGGGTAAAGTCAATGGTTGTTACCACCATATCGTCAAAATCCTGGCCCACTTCAAAAACACCTGAGGGGGTAATCGGGCGTACCACAAACTCACTCAGTGGGTCGGTGCCACTTCCTGCCTGCCGGCGGGGGGCATAAATTTCGATGGTGGAAAACCTGTCTTTTACATTTACCGCCAGGCTGTTTTCAACTTCTGCACCCAACACGGCATATTGCTCCCCGGCTGATTTCAGGATAAAAGCCCCGCTTTGTATCGTACTGTCAATCAATGGATTTTTTAAAAAGTCGCGACCTACGCCCTTAATCGTTCCGATAAACGACTTGTTATCGTATTTGATCATCGCTTTTTCCTGGAGTACGGGAGTAAAGGAAAAGATCCGGGGATCCTTACGCAGGTTATTAAAATAGGGTACGTTAGGATTAAATGTCTTGCCAAGACGTGGTTCAATTTTTATTTCCGGACAAAAATTACCGTATAAATTTAAAATAGTTACTTCGAAACCATTGAAAACTGATAATATGATCACCAGTGCCGCACTGCCGATTAACACGCCCACCATGGAAATGCCCGAAATGATGTTGATAGCATGCACCTTCTTTCGCGAAAAAAGGTATCGTTTGGCTATGTATAGCGAGGTGTTCAAGTTAGTTATTAGAGATAAGAGATTGGAGATTAGTTAAAATGATGTTCAAAGTGTTTACAAAAATAGCCTATTTAGCGGAGGTTTTATACACAGTATCGCTGTAGTGAAATTAATGAACGATATCAATTATTGCCTATTTATATTAAGTCAAAAAGGGGTTGGTTTGTTTTTCGTAGCCGATGGTTGTTTCAGGGCCGTGGCCCGGGTAAACTATACAATCATCAGGCAAAGTAAACAGTTTATGTTCGATATTATCCATCAGCTGGCTAAAATTGCCGCCGGGCAGGTCGGTACGGCCGATGCTGCCCCTGAATAAAACATCGCCGCCAACCAACTGATTGCCTTCTTTATCATAAAAACAAAGATGTGCCGGTGAATGGCCGGGCGCGAAGATCAACTGAAGTTCGGTATTGCCGAATTTGATCGTCCCCTTTTCAGACAGGTATTCATCGGGTACGGGCGATACTTCGTATCGGATGCCCATCATCGGCGCATAGGCTACTACAGCTTCCAGAACCGGAAGTTCACCCTCGTGGAATTTTGGTTTTAAGCCGTATTGATCAAAAATAAACTTATTGCCCAGCACGTGGTCGATATGGCAATGGGTATTTAGTAGCAAAACGGGCTTTAAATGATTATCCCTGATAAAATTAACTACGACGTTTTGTTCCCTGGCGGTATCCATGCCGGGGTCGATGATGGCGCACTCGCCGCTTTCATCATATAAAATATAGGTGTTTTCCTGGTACGGGTTATTGGTGAAAGATTGAATTTGTGCCATGCGGTAAAAATACGGAAATAATTGAATGCGGATTGCGGAATGTCGATTGCAGAAGGATTAGGGAACCCAAAATGATAGTAAGAGCAGATTCTAATTTTGGATTTATCTTAAAGTTCAAAACTGATGCCCAGTACTTCGGACGTAATTTTGCCTTTCAGCTCATAAATCAGCTCGTATCGCTTACTGTCGTTATAGGCAAACATGATAACTGTTTTATCTGAAGGGTCGACAATGAAATATTCCTTCACACCGGCCTCTTCATAAAGGGTTTTCTTTTTCAGTGTATCATGGGTACGATTGCCCGAAAGTATTTCGAAAATAATGTCGGGGGCGCCATGTATCCCATCTTCACGGATAATATTATTGTTTTCATTCATGATGACCATTACATCCGGTTGGACAACAGATTGCATTTCCATCAAATACACATCGGTTGGAGCTTCGAGTACAACCCCGGTTTTAGCTTTTTCTAAAAACACAAACAGCAATGAAGATATTTTTACGGAGATAAACTGGTGTGTTGTATTTGGAGCCGGAGTCGTGATCAATTGGTTATATAGTACCTCGCACCGGGTGCCTTCAGGCAGGCTCCTGTAAATATCTATTGCCGTTGCTGGTATTGTGGTGTGCATTTTTTGTTCTTTTATGCTAATTTAAATATTATTATTTAATGTAGAAAGTGAAAATTTGTTTGTGTGGTGCTCTTTACCGGCTTTTATTAATTGACAATTGGTGCTATCAATAATAGGCGTTCATCTTCCGGTCTTCCTCCTAAATATCCATCACCTCTTTTTTCTTTTTGCTTTTCATCCGTTTGGGCAAAAACTCCAGGATCTCGTTTTTAAGGGCCTCGATCAGCCTGCGCTTTAAAAAATTACGCTGGATCACTACGCTCACTTCGCGGGCAGGTTCCGGTGATTTAAAATACCGAACCTTGTCTAACTGCTTGTCGGTTAGTTCGGATAAGGCCAGTTCCGGTAAAATGGTGGCGCCGTTGTTTTGGTCCACCATTCGCTTTAAGGTTTCAACGCTGCCGGTATTGTACTCAAAATGTTTGAAACCCTGGGTAGCTTTGCGACGCTGGCAGATATTTAAAACTTGTTCGCGCATACAGTGGCCCTCGTTCAATATCCAGATCTCTTCCATATCAATATCATCAGGGCTAATGCTCTTCTTTTTTGAAAGCTTGCTGTTTTTGGATACATAAGCCACAAAGTTTTCATAAAAAACAGGGATCTCAGTCAGGCTGCTTTCATGCAGCGGGGTGGATAAGATACCGCAGTCGATCACCCCGAGTTTCAACTGCTGGATGATCTGCTCGGTAGTTTGTTCCGATACGATGAGTTTTACCTGCGGGTATTTTTCGATAAAACCATGCAATATTTTGGGCAAAATATAAGGCGCCACCGTCGGGATGATACCCACTTTCAGCTCTCCGGAAAGCTCCCGCTGCCTGTCGGTGATAATCTCTTTGATCTTTTCTGCTTCCGAAAGTAAGATCCTGGCCTGGGCAATCACTTCGTTCCCGATCTCGGTAGGGACAACGGGCTGTTTGCTGCGATCGAACAATTTAACGCCCAAAGTATCTTCAAGCTTCTGGATCTGCATGCTTAGCGTAGGCTGGGTAATAAAGCATTTTTCGGCGGCCAATACAAAACTCCTGTAAGTATCAACGGCTACAACGTATTCAAGCTGGGTAATAGTCATATTGTTAGAATCAAGATTCAAGAACCGAGAACCAAGACAGAGAACGAAAGAAGAAAAGAACTGGCGCCTTTTTACTTCCAAATCCTGGCTCTTGATTCTTGACTCCCGGCTCTTAAAATAGTTTTTGTCTATTCAAATATAGTAATTATTGATTTTTTCTATTGAAAAATTATTTTGAAGTTTGATCGTCTTTTAAATAAACCACTATGGAAACGAACAAGAAAAAGCTGACCACCGCATCCGGGATCCCCTATGCTGAGAATGAAAACTCCATGACCGTCGGGCCACGCGGACCCATATTGCTGCAGGATTTTATTCTGCACGAAAAAATGGCCCACTTTAACCGGGAGCGGATACCCGAACGCGTAGTACATGCCAAGGGATCAGGCGCTTACGGTACCTTTACGGTTACGCATGATATTTCAAAATATACAAGGGCTAAGCTTTTTAATTACATAGGCAAGCAAACCAAAACTTTTCTCAGGTTCTCTACCGTTGGCGGCGAAAAAGGCTCGGCTGATACAGAACGCGACCCACGCGGGTTTGCTTTAAAATTTTACACTGAAGAAGGAAACTGGGATTTGGTGGGCAATAATACCCCGGTATTTTTTGTAAAGGACCCGAAAAAGTTCAGTGATTTTATCCATACCCAAAAGCGCGACCCCTACACCAACTGCAAGAGCCCAACCATGATGTGGGATTTTTGGTCGTTAAACCCGGAGAGCTTACACCAGGTAACCATCCTGATGTCAAGCAGAGGCACGCCCTACGGTTACCGGCATATGGATGGTTTTGGCAGTCATACTTTCTCCATGATCAACGCTAAAAATGAACGGCATTGGGTAAAATTCCATTTTAAAACCCAGCAGGGAATCAAAAATTTTACAGGTGACGAAGCCAGTGCGATGCGGGGCGTAGATCCTGATTTTGCACAACACGACCTGTTGCATGCGATTGATAGCGGTGATTTCCCAAAATGGGCCTTAAAAATACAGGTAATGACCGAAGAACAGGCAAAAACCTATCAATGGAACCCATTCGACCTGACAAAAGTTTGGCCGCATGCCGATTTTCCGCTGATTGATGTGGGTGTGCTGGAGTTAAATCAAAACCCGGACAATTACTTCGCCCATGTGGAACAATCTGCGTTTGCGCCGGCCCACGTAGTGGATGGTATTGGATATTCACCGGATAAAATGCTCCAGGGGCGTTTATTGTCGTACCCGGATGCGCATCGTCATCGCCTTGGCGCCAATTACGAGCAGATCCCGGTTAACAGGTGCCCTTTTGCTGTTAATAACTACGAGCGTGATGGACAAATGCGGGTGGATGGAAACTACGGCTCATCGCCTAATTATTTCCCGAATAGTTTTGATGATATTGTTGCCGACGAACATTATAAAGAACCATCGTGGGATTTGGGGACCAGTTTGGCGGGATGGTATGACCGCAATGCCGAAGGCGAAAATGACCATTACACGCAGCCAGGCAACTTATACCGCTTAATGAGCGATGATGAAAAACACGAACTTGTAAAAAATATTACCGGCGCTATGAGCGGAATTGAAGGGCCAAAACGTGAGCTGATCATCAACAGGCAATTATGCCATTGGTTCAGGGCTGACATCGGCCTCGGGATGGCCGTAGCAAAGGGCCTGCAGGTAAATACAGATGAGGCAATGAAAGCAATGGCGGGGTATGTTTAAGTTAAGTCCGAAGTCTGGAGTCCTTAGTCTGAAGTCAATAAAATAAGGAAGCCGGAAATGACAATCCGGCTTCCTTGTTTTATATTTATTAAACTCGCTTTTGACTTAAGACTAACGACTTAAGACGATTGACTTCTCCCTATTCCACCGTTACCGATTTTGCTAAATTACGGGGCTGGTCAACATTGCAGCCACGCATTACGGCAATATGGTAGGCCAGTAATTGTAACGGGATGGTAGCCAGTAAGGGCACAAAGGCCTCATCAGTTTCGGGTATTTCTATCACAAAATCTGCCATTCCTTTTACTTCGGTATCACCTTCAGTAACGATGGCAATTACGTGCCCCTTGCGTGCTTTTACTTCCTGGATATTGCTGATCACCTTTTCGTATGACGAATCTTTGGTGGCGATAAATACCACCGGCATATCATCGTCAATTAAAGCGATAGGGCCGTGTTTCATTTCGGCCGCAGGATAACCTTCGGCATGGATGTAAGAGATCTCCTTGAGTTTTAATGCGCCTTCCAGTGCTACAGGGAAGGAGCTTCCGCGGCCAAGGAACAAGCAATTGGTTGAGTCCTTAAATTTTGCTGCAATCTCTTTGATATGGTCGTTTGATTTTAGCGCGCGCTCAACCAGTTCGGGTATCGAATTTAACTCTGTTAAATGTTCAACCAACTTGCTTTGGGTAATCGTACCTCTTTGCTGGGCAATATAAAATGCCATTAATGTGAGTACAGTAACCTGCGCGGTAAATGCCTTGGTTGAGGCTACCCCTATTTCGGGGCCGGCATGCGTGTAAACACCAGCGTGCGTAGTACGGGGTATTGAGGCGCCTACAACGTTACAGATCCCGAAAATGGTTGCACCCTTTTCTTTGGCAAGTTCAATGGCTGCCATGGTATCGGCAGTTTCACCTGATTGGGAAATGGCAATTACCAGGTCCTTTTCAGTAATAATAGGATTGCGGTACCTGAATTCCGATGCATATTCAACCTCAACGGGTACACGGGCATACTCTTCAATCAAATATTCGCCTACTAAGCCAGCGTGCCATGAAGTACCGCATGCTACGATGATGATACGGTCGATATTTTTGAGCTTCTCGGTATATTCCTTTATTCCGCCCAGCTGCACTTTGCCCTGCTCCGGGTAAATACGGCCGCGCATGCAATCCCTTATTGAGCGGGGTTGCTCATAAATCTCTTTCAGCATGAAGTGATCGTAGCCGCCCTTTTCGAGCATTTCGAGCTTCAGATCGAGTTCCTGTATGTAAGGCGTGTGAACCTGGTTATCAATCGTTTTTATCAATAAATTCTCGCGACTGATGTAAGCCACTTCGTTATCATTCAGATAGATGACGTTTTTTGTGTATTCAACAATCGGAGTTGCGTCAGATGCAATAAAGTATTCGCCCTTACCTACGCCTATCACCATTGGGCTGCCTTTTCGGGCCGCAATAAGCAGATCAGGTTCGTCATCGCTCATAATAACAATTGCATACGCCCCTATCACTTTGGTCAGCGCAACTCTTACTGCTTCGCGCAGGCCAAAACCAGTCTCGTTCTGAATATCTTCAATCAGGTGAACCAATACCTCGGTATCAGTGTCGCTTTTAAAAATATGGCCTTTATGAGTCAGCGTTTCTTTTATCGGGCCATAATTTTCGATAATGCCATTGTGGATGATGGTTAGTTTCCTGTTCCCCGATGAATGCGGGTGCGAATTTCGGTCGCTTGGCGCACCATGTGTTGCCCAGCGGGTATGGCCCATTCCCATTGAGCCCTGTAAATCAATATCCTTAACAAAGTTTTCAAGGTCGCTAACTTTACCGGCCTTTTTATAAACCTTTAGCCCATTATCAAATAACGAAATACCCGCGCTATCATATCCGCGGTATTCCAAACGGTGTAACCCTTTTATAATAATCGGGTACGCATCTCTAAAACCTATATAACCTACAATTCCACACATTGGATCAAAATATTAATGTTAGTTAAACAAAGGTAACAACATAAGGTTTAGTTTGGTGATTAGAGATCAGTTGAATAATGAATACTTGCGGTTGTTTAGATATAATATAAATAAAAAGGGGTTGTAATGTAAACACCACAACCCCTTTTTATTGCTTTCTAATCTCTATTTAACTAATCTCCAATCACTACCCTTTACTTAGCAACCTTGGTATAAATAATATTTAGCTTTAAACGATAAGGCGAATTCTTATCAGTCCCGATGGCTACCGTACGCGAAGCAACCTGTGCGGTGGCTCCTATATCTACAGTAGTGGTATTTGTATTATCAATGGGGCCAATATAGGTGCCATAATCGACGGTTTTTCCGTATAGCAGGTCCTGCACGTAGGCAGTTACTATAAAATGATATTCATTTTGCGTGGAATTATAAAATCCGCCAAATACGCCAACACCACCTGAACGTGCGTCAGCAGAACTGGCGTCCTGTAATTCGATTCGTTGCAAGGCGATGTCGAGCTGGTACATGCTTATTTTAGGCATAGGCGCAAATGGGATATAGGTACCCGGCTGCGGCGTAACCACCAGTTCGGCGCGGTTGATAACCACATCCTGGTTGTTACTTAACAGGCTCGCCCTGAAATTCTGCAATAAATGCGGAAAACTCACTTTAGCCCTTAAGCCAATAGGCCCCTGCAAATAAAATAAATTTCGCGAGCCACTTTTGGTATTGTTAAGTTCGTTGCGGATAGCGGTTGAATAATTATGGTGAATTGACGTTGCCGTGCTTACAATAGGCAGTTTAACTACGGCAGTATCAATGGTTGTACCAATAACCGAGCGGTAATAAACCACCAGCGAGTCTGCATTGCTGAACATAATAGATCCGCCGGATCCGGTAGTTTTTGTTGAATCAAGCTTGATCAATAATCCCTTAACCTTGGTTTTAAAAATAGTGTTGGACCCCAGCGTTGTTGAACTTGCGCCAAAAAGATTGGTGTTGATAAAAGAAGGATCGATCGGGATCCTGATCTGGGGTGGTACCTTAATCAAGGTGTCAGCCGCACCGGTAATGATATTATAAACCTTTATGGAATCATGCGGCCTGGCATTAAACGTAAGCGTTCCTATTGGCGACTGTGAAGAATAATCCGCAAAATTGGTGGTGCTGTATCCAAAATTTTTGTTGTTGTAATAGGCGGTATCCGTCCTGAACAGTGATTTTAGCTGGTAAACATTAATGGTATATTTTGAGGTGATGGAATCACCGTAAAAACCGTTGGCATAATTTAAAACAAGCCGTGCGGAGTCGATATATACCGTACCGGTAGGAGGGGTGTATGATCCCTGGCCGGGTAAATTCAGGTCGGTGGCCAAAGCAGTCATTGTGCTTCCGAATATAGGATCGCGAAAACAACTAACCGGGCTTTTTGTCAAACCAGACGTTATCACAGAATCTTCGGGGACGGTATTTACCACAATTGTTGATGTATCGATCAGGTTGCTGGCTGTCTGACCTGAACTTACGCCCAAACCAACAGCATCCTGGTTTTTACAACTATTCAAAATAAAAAGACTTATCAACAGGGTCAATAAGTCTAAGCGGAAAAATTTCATATATGATCTCAAAGCTTATACAACTTGTGCCAATTCTTCATTGGCAATTTCGTCGTAAAAATTGTAATAATTTTCGAAATCAGCGGTGGATTCGAACTCTAAAACCGATTTGTTGCTGTTTTTAACAATATTTAACACTTCTTCGTCGATATTTTCACCGGCTAGTACCAATCCGTCGCTGTATTGGATGGCACCCGCATATAAAGCTGAATTTGTTCCTGCGCTAAAAATTTCGGTATGCTTTTCCGTCATATCGCCCATCACTGCTTTTTGTGCAAAATCAGGATCCATTGCAGTAGTAAAGTCGTTTTCGTAAATAGAGTAAACTATTTTTGAATTTTTAAAGGTTGGATCGTCTTTATACGTGGTTTTTAAATACGCCGGTACCAAAGCACTCATCCAGCCGTGGCAATGGATGATGTCAGGAGCCCAGCCTAATTTCTTCACTGTTTCAAGTGCACCTTTGCAAAAGAAGATCATTCGCTCGTCATTGTCAGCATAAAATTTCCCGTCTTTATCCGTGAAAACATGCTTGCGCTGAAAATATTCTTCATTATCCAGAAAATAAACCTGCATCCGCGCTGCGGGAATAGAAGCAACTTTAATTATCAGCGGATTGTCGTTATCGTTGATGATGATATTCATCCCCGATAAACGTATCACTTCATGCAAACGGTTCCTTCTCTCGTTGATATTTCCGAAACGGGGCATCAGGATACGTATTTCGTAACCTTTTTCCTGCATCGCCTGTGGTAACTGGCGCGTAATTTCAGAAATTTTTGAGAGTTCAAGGAAAGGAGACATTTCGTGAGTTATAAACAAAAGCTTAGATTTACCCATCACTAAATCAGTATTAAATTATAAATAAAGAGCCTATAAATTTGAGTCTGCAAATATAAGCATTATTATATGAACTGGCAACCAATTATGCAAGTTAAATTTGGTAGGTTTTAATGAAATGTACAACTTTGCCGGATTTCGTAATTTCTATTGATTTGAACATTTTTACAACAAAGCACTCCCTGGGGCAATTTTTGCAGGAAATAAGGGATACAAATAAAACCATTGGTTTTGTACCTACTATGGGTGCACTTCATGAGGGGCACCTGAGTTTAATTGAACAGGCGCGGCAAGCCAACGATGAGGTTGTTTGCAGTATTTTTGTAAACCCCAGCCAGTTTAATGATCCCAAAGACCTGGAGAAATACCCGCGTACCATTGAGGCGGATATTAAAATGCTTGAAAAGGGAAACTGTGATATTTTGTTCAATCCCCCGGTGAGCGAAATTTATGATGCTAATGAGAAATGGCATTTAAACATCGGCGAAGCGGAGCATTTGCTGGAAGGGAAATTCAGGCCGGGCCACTACCAGGGGGTTACCCAGGTGGTTTATAAACTGTTTAATATTGTGAAGCCCGATACCGCCTTTTTCGGTCAGAAGGATTACCAGCAGTTTATGATCATCAACCACATGGTAAAACAATTAGCCATGCCGGTAAAACTGGTGATGTGTCCTATTTTACGCGAAGCCGATGGCCTGGCTATGAGCTCAAGGAATATCCACCTCACTGCCGCAGACCGGCAGCATGCGCTCATCCTATCAAAAACATTGAACTGGGTAAAGGATAATTTCAGCAGGGATAACCTGGCTGCTCTGAAGGAACAGGCTGACAATATGATCATCAATGAGTCCGGTGTTGAACCTGATTATTTTGAAATTGCCGATGCCGACACCCTGCATCCCGCTACCGAAAATTCTAAAAGTATCATCGCCCTGGTTGCCGCCAAAGTGGGCAAGACAAGGTTGATAGATAATGTTTTTTTGGTCGATAGACCATAGTCCATGGATCATGGCAGAATTTGTCGATGGTCAATAGTTCATAGTACCATGGCAGAATTTTATGTATTGAAAAGTAGCCATGGACTATCGACCATGGACCATGGACAGCGAAGCAAGCTTCTCCGCCATTACCTCGCTGATCTTGCGGTACGAGTCAAATGTCCAGCCGGCTACATGCGGGGTTAAGATCACTTTGCCGGATTGACGTAATTCATCAAACCACTCCTGTTCGGCAAGGGTCGGGAATTTTTCAATTTCAAGCACGTCAAGCCCTGCACCCAAAACTTTACCCTGTTTAATGGCATTCAGTACTGCTTGGGTTTGCACCGCCTTACCACGGGCGGTATTGATCAAGAATATGGGCTTTTTAAAATGGAACAGGTATTCTTCATTTACCAGGCCGGCAGTTTCGGGCGTTAGCGGGATATGCAGGCTTAACACATCGCTGTGTTTCACAATTTCTTCCATGCTTACCTCGCGGGCATACTGGTCGCTGAAGCCGGTTTTGTATTTATCGTAAGCGATCACATTTACCTCAAAGCCGGATAGTTTGCGGGCAAAACTATGCCCCATAAAGCCATAGCCAATAATGCCCACGGTTTTCCCTTTTAACTCGTAACCCCGGTTCGCTTCGCGCTGCCAGCTTCCGGCGCGGATCTGTGCGTCGGCAACGTTAAAGTTATTCATCAGGGCCAATAGCATTCCAACGGCGTGCTCGCCAACGGCATCCATATTGCCTTCGGGTGCGTTGATGAGGGTGATGCCTTTTTCGGAGGTGTAGGCTTCGTCGATATTGTCCATGCCGGCACCGGCGCGGCATACAAAGCGCAGGTTTTTACCGGCATCAATGTACTGGCGGTTCAGTTTAAACTTTGAGCGCATTACCAGGCCTTCGTAGTCGCCCAGAATTTGCAGAGCTTCATCAGGTTTTATTAAAGGGCGGTAATCGCATTGATAACCAAGGGATTCCACCTTTTCCATAAAAATGGGGTGGATATCATCAACAATCAGGATGGTGTTTTTCAAATACTCAGCTATTATATTAAAAATGTAAAATTAAAAAATGATGGGACTAATAAGCCTACTGGCCTTTATTTATTGATAAAACATGACAATTATACACCTTCAGCCCTTTGGCACGTTAATAGCAGGTATAATATCATGAATATCATCAAATTCAAAAAAGCGGGCGCAGATATCAAACTCAGAGCGCAAAAACTTGCAGAAGCGGGTTTTAAACAAATATTTGACCACATTAACCAGCTCAACATCAAAAAAGGGGTTGATAAAATGGGCGTTGATAAATTTATTGAGCAATGTGCCTGCCTGGCAGCAGGTTCGGGCGTAATATCAGGCAGCGGCGGTATGTTTACGCTGATTGCCGGGATACCGTTTGATTTCGCCAACCTGATCACCCAGCAATTCAGGGTAACAATGGCCATTATGTACCATAACAAGGGTACTTATAAAATAGAATTCGACGATTTTATGAAACTTGTCGCCACTTCGTTAAAAGTGGAGGCCGGAGTAGCCATTTCCAAAACAATGATGGAGGGTATTGCCGAAAAGCTGCTGTTGCTATTGGGCACCCGCACGGCGGAAAGGCTTGTGCCCGTAGTTGGCGCTGTAATAGGCGGTACGGCCAATTATCTTTTTATCAAGCGCATGGCTGCTTCCGTAAAGAAAATGGAACTGAGCGGACATATGGAGGCTATCCAGGTGTTTTAATCCCAACTTCTCTCCTGCGGCTCACCTGTTGGCATCGATCATATTGGTTAGCTTTACAAAATCATCAACGCTTAACCTTTCGGCGCGCAGGTCGAGCAATGGCTCCTCGGTCATTTTTTCTTTGTTGATGAGGGATGATACCGCATTTCTTAAGGTTTTCCGGCGCTGGTTGAAGCCGGCCTTTACTACCTGCCAGAATAATTTTTCGTCGCAGTTTAGCCGGGGGGTTTCATTACGGGTTAACCGGATCACTGCCGATAATACCTTTGGCGGCGGGTTAAACACCCCGGCCTTTACCGTAAACAGATATTCAACCTTATAGTAAGCCTGCAAAAACACGCTCAGGATGCCGTACTCCTTACTGCCCGGTTTGGCGCTGCAGCGTTCGGCGACTTCTTTCTGGAACATGCCCACTACCTCAACCACCTGCTGCCGGTTGTCCAGTACTTTAAAAAGGATTTGGGACGATATGTTGTACGGAAAATTGCCGATAATAGCCATCGGGCCGCTAAAAAAGGCGGCAAAATCCATGTCCAGGAAATCGGCGTTGATGAGCCGCTTACCTAAAGCCGGGTATTTTTTTTGCAGGTATTGGTACGATTCCGTATCAATGTCGATCAGCGAAACTTCGTACTCTGTTTTCTGCAATAAAAAATCAGAAAGGATGCCCATCCCGGGGCCAACTTCCAGCACTTGCTTATAGCCGTTTTGCGGCCGCAGGCTTTCCACAATTTTTGCAGCAATGTTTTTATCAGTAAGGAAATGCTGACCCAGGTGCTTTTTTGCTCTTACCAATGTCATTATTAATCGAATATTGTGGCAAATTATACATATTTGTCCTTTAATCATGAATTAATCTTTTAATTTGTAGAGGGAAGTTGAAATGTTGTAAGGTTGAAATGTTGTAAAGTTGGAATAATCCCGCTAAACAATGACCTAATGACGCAATGACGCAATGACCAAAAAATAAGCAAATCATCAATTGTAATCGGTGTAATCACCAGCTATAATCGGTGTAATCATAAAGTTATGAGCGAGAAAATAAAAATTGGGATAAGTATTGGCGATGTTAATGGTATAGGGCTTGAAATTATAATCAAGACCCTGGCGGATTTCCGCATTTATGACTATTGTACGCCAATTGTTTACGGCCATACAAAAGTAGCGTCGTTTTATCGCCGTACAACAAATATCGAAGAGCTTAATTTTGCGGTGATCAACCATCCTTCTGAGGCTACGGGAAAAAAGGACCACCGCAAACCGCATATGATCAACTGCTGGGAAGAAGATGTAAAGATTGAACCCGGTGTGGTGAACGCCGCTGTTGGTAAATACTCCTTCCTTTCCCTTGAAAAAGCAACAAACGACCTGCTGAACGGTGACATTGATGCACTGGTTACCGCACCCATTAATAAAGATACCATACAAAGCGAGGAGTTTAAATTCCCGGGCCATACCGAATATTTGCAGGAGCGCGGCGGCGCGGAAGAGTCGCTGATGTTTTTAGTGAGTGACACCCTGCGTGTAGGGGTGGTAACGGGGCACATCCCGGTGGCTAAAATTGCTGAAAGCATTACCGGTGAGAAGATACTGGCAAAACTGAAACTGATGGACCAGAGCCTGCGGAATGATTTCTGGATCCGCAAACCGCGGATAGCCGTGCTTGGGCTGAACCCGCATGCCGGTGATAACGGACTGATTGGCGATGAAGAACAAAATGTGATCATCCCGGCAATAGAGGAAGCCCGGAATGCAAATATCCTTGCTTTCGGCCCTTATTCAGCGGATGGGTTTTTTGCCAACGGAAGTTATTTACAGTTTGATGCTGTACTGGCCATGTACCACGACCAGGGCCTGATCCCTTTTAAACAGATCGCTTTTGAATCAGGAGTGAATTTTACTGCCGGGTTAAATTTTGTACGCACTTCGCCCGATCATGGTACCGCTTATGACATTGCCGGGCAAAACAAGGCATCCGAAGTGTCATTCCGTGAAGCGATATTTACCGCGCTGCATATTGTTAAACACCGCCGCGAAACGCTGGAACTAATGGAAAACCCATTAACCATCACCAAACTGAGTCGCGACAGGGATTAGGCGAGAATCAAGAGCCAGGAATAGGTTTCTAACTATCTTTCTTCCTGGCGCTTTCCTTAATATTTCAGCACGATAAACCCTGTTTTGTGTTTAGCTATTCCATCTGCTGAATAATCCAGCGAGTAAAAATAAGTGCCGGGTAATTGCATGGCTCCTGTTTTACTGGAATGCCCGTCAAATACCTTGGTGATGTTGTCGTAACCTTTAATTTCATAAACAAGTTCACCGCTTCTATTCATAATCATCAGTTTGTTGTCGGGATACCTGGTGATGCCTTTTATCATCAAAATATCATTGAGGCCATCGCCATTTGGCGAAAGTCCCTGGTTTACTGAAATGCCATCGTTGGATATTTGCGGCATGCCCGGTACGACTGATACGCTCGCCATGTCATAAATACTATTTACCGGAGCTGCAGCCCTTGTTATAGTAACCGTATAAATGGTGAGGGTTATGCCGTCCTGGGCGGTTACCGTCATTGTAATAACGTTGCTGCCAACACTTAAAGCAATAGGCGCCGATGCTGTTCCTGAAGTCACCGTTGTGCCGTTAACAGTTACAGTGGCATTAGGTTCGGCAGTTTTTGGCGTTACGGTGGTTGAAGTTACGGTATTTGCAACAGCTGCTGTATAACTATTAGTAGTCCCTATAAAAGTTGGCGATAGCGTTACGTCGCTTAGATGTAGTGCAGACATGCGGGAATTGCTTGAAGGGAGCCTGGTTAGAATGATAGTATATGCATTAGTGGTTACACCATCCTGTGCTGTAACCAAAATGGTTATCAAATTAGTGCCTGCCTTTAACAGGATTACTGCAGACGCCGCACCCGAAATTACCGGAATGCCGTTTATTGTAATAACTGCGCTGGGATCTGCAGCCTTTGCAGTAACAGTTATATTGGAAATTGTATTGCTGACCGACTTGGTATAGCTGACAGTGGTATTTATAAATGCCGGGCTTATGGCGCCGTAACTGGTAGTTAAGCTTAAAAGTTTAGCATTAGATGATGCGGCCCTGTTAACAATTATCGAATAAGTTATTGCAGTAACGCCATCCTGTGCGGTCACTGCGATTGTGATTGTATTTGAGCCAACGGCGAGCTGGATAGCTGCCGAAGCCGTACCTGAAGGAACGGCCGTGCCGTTTACCTTAACAACCGCAGTAGGGTCAGCCGCTTTTGCAGTAAAAGTGATACTGGCAACATTATTGCCGACTGCTTTTGAATAGGTGCCCGTAGTATTGATAAATGCGGGGCTTAAAGCCCCGCTACTGGTGGTTAGACTTAAGAGTTTAGCATTGGTTGATGCAGCTCTATTAATAGTTATGGTATAGGTTTGCCTGGAAAAACCATCCTGGGCAGTTACTATGGTATTGATCACATTGGCGCCGACAATTAGCGGTATATAACCTGATGGACTGCGGGACGGTACTATTGCGCCGTTAACCGAGATAGTAGCAGTGGAATCCGCCGCCGTCGGCGTAACGATAATGGACGCCACATTATTACTTACAGCCTTCGTGTAACTGGTTAAGTTATTGCTGAATGCCGGAATCAAAGCCCCGCTGCTTGTTGTTAAATTTAAAAGTTTGGCGTTGGCTGAAGGAGCACGGGTGACCGTAATAGTATAGGTTTGCGTGCTGATCCCATCAGCTGCTGTTATAATAATATTGATCATGTTTGCCCCGGTAATTAGCGGTAAATTCGCCGAAGCGACACCGGACATCACAGGAACGCCATTTACGGTTACGACAGTGCCTGCGTCGCTTGTGGTTGGCGTCAACGAGATCGAGTTAATGTTGCTGTTTGTAGAAGCCACGTACGTATTGATCGCAGGTGAAAATTTGGGGTTTAATTTGCCTGTGCTTAATGTTAGTGCGGCAAGGCTGGCGTCAGGGGATGGGACGCGATTGATGGCTAGTATATAAGTGTTGGCGGCACTGGCGCCAGGGGCGGCAACACTTACGGAAAAAGTGTTTACGCCGAATTTAAGGTTTGCAACAGGTAAAACAGCCCCCCAGGGTACAATAGTGCCATTTACCGTCACCACACCCGATGTATCTGCAGCCGGCGGAACGATGCTTGTTGTATCCGTAGTTAGGGTAGTCACATAGCTGTTGATTTTCGGATTGAATGCGGGCGATACCTTTCCATTACTGATGCCCAGGTTTGCCAGATCGGTATTTTGGGAGGGGGTGTTAAACCTGTTGTTTTTATAGCCCGCTACAACGTTTTCAGCGGCATTGATACCGATCACGTTATAACCTTGTTGACTGTAATGCAGGTTGCCTAATGTTAGGATAGGGTTCATCAACCCCATTTTGATATATGAAGCAGCAAGTCTGCTTACAATAATAACGTATCCTGCTTTAGCCAGCTGTTCCTGCCGGTTCCTGATTGTATCGAATCCGTAGTGGCCGGGTTTTACCTCCGCTCCTATTTTTATTAAGTAAAACGGGATCTTAGCGCCATAATGAGCATGAAAATTATTGATCATTACAATTGCGCGCCGATAGTAATCTTCACCCGTTATCGATCCATTTTCAATCCCCGCGGCGTCCTGTTCTCCCTGCAGCCACAGCATCCCGCAGTTATTCACCCTGTATCCTGCTGTCGTAAAGGCAGCCATTGAACTGTCGCTGCGGGCTATCATGGTTGTAAATAAAGTGCCTGTTGTATCCCATGTTCCGGCGACTTCCGGTTTTGTTGCCGCAACCTGCGAAGTTGCGCCAACTGCACATTGCACAAAGGCCACTTTATGGCCTGTTAACTGGTTATATCGCAAGGCAAAGGCCGGCCAGGCGCTGCCCCTGTATAAGCTATCACTAATCGGGCCAATTGGGTCATTAGCTGCCCTGATGGCGCCATTCCAGTATTGACTGGCAATATCAATAGCGAGTTTTGGAGAAAAAGTTGTATCCCCTTTTCCTACCGCGTTGCTTTGTCCGGCAATAATAAAATGATCGATTTGACCTGTATCAGCTTTTGTTTTTATCTCAGGAATAACAATATTATCCAACTTGCAATGTCCCGGTGCATTTAACGATGGTAATAAAAAAGCCTTTGCAGGAATAATTTGAACTAAGAAAAATAGCAAAGCAAAACAACTCAGTTTACACATGAAAATTATTTTTTCAGTCATCTGAGTTTAATAGTTGCATTGTGTTCGTAGCTTAGCAACTAAGCTATTAAAAATCACCCAAAAAACAAAATGATATTTAAGTAGCCAAAATAGTTGAATGCATGGTATTTAGCAGACTATTCAAAAAACAGCGGAGCGTCGGTTCATTTATTTAATTAAAACTTTTATACCCGGATTACAGCCGGAATTTTTAGGTTTGGCATAATTGTCACGGCCACACGTTTAAGACAATCTTTAAAACAAAAAAGACCGTATAACAACACCGCATGTACTGGTACGAAGATGACGTTAAACAATTGGAACAAAAGGCACAAAATTTAAATTTTGTACCTGAAACGCTTTTTTACGGAAGTTCGTCTATCAGGCTATGGAGCAGCCTTGATAAAGATTTCCCTGGGTTTAAGCCTGTTAACCTGGGCTTTGGCGGATCGACACTTGCTGCCTGCGTTTGGTTTTTTGAACGGATAATGAAACCATATCAACCCAAACGGCTGGTTATTTATGCCGGGGATAACGACCTGGGCGATGGCCGTCACCCCGAAGAGGTTTTTATTTTTTTCCAGGAGATGGCGGTAAAAATAAACGCCCGTTTCGGCAACATCCCTGTTTATTTTATCTCCCTAAAGCCCAGCATCACCCGCTGGCATATGGCCAACGTTTTCAGGTTCACCAATTCATTAATTGAAAAGGAAATAAATACCTACCCCGCCAACTGGCATTTTGTGGATGTTTTTAGCCCGATGCTTGATGGGGGCGGCAAACCCCGGCCCGAACTGTTTGCTTTCGACGGGCTCCATCTGAGTGCAAAAGGATATGCTTTGTGGCGTGCAATTATTTTAAATTGCATCCTGCATATGGGTTAATCATTTATTTATGGTAACTTAACGTCGGGTAATGATATTGCAACCCGTAAATGAACCGAGAATATCACAAATGGTACAGCCCGGTGTTGCAGCGCGACATGGAGCTTTTAATATTGGGGCATAATGGCCGCGCCGTACTGTTTTTTCCTACCCGGATGGCCCGTTTTTATGATTATGAAAACTGGCACGTACTTGACTCGCTGCACGACCGGCTTTACAACGGCGAGATCCAGCTTTTTTGTGTTGACAGTATTGATAACGAAAGTTTTTACAACCGCGATGTTTACCCGGAAGTGCGCATCGGCCGACATATTCAATACGAAAACTATATCCTTAATGAGGTGCTGCCCTTGATGCGTTTAAAAAACAACGGCAACTATTTTGAAACCGCCGGCTGCAGCATGGGCGCTTACCATGCCCTTAACATCGCCCTAAAACATCCCCACATTTTTAAAAAGGCAGTAGGGATGAGTGGCCGGTACGACCTTAGCCGGCAGATAGAGGATTTCAGGGATTTGTTTGATGGCTACCATAACGAGGATATTTATTTTAATATGCCCCAGCAATATATGGCCAATATGACCGATGAAAACCAGCTTAAAGCCATCCGTCAGCTTGAAATTATATTGGCCATAGGCGAAACCGACCCCTTTTGGCAAAACAACCACGATTTTAGTGAGCTGCTCTGGAACAAGGGCATTGCCAACCAGTTTTATACCTGGGCCAATTACGCCCACCGCCCGCGGTACTGGCGGCAAATGGTACAGCTATATTTGTAGCGTAGTTTAAAACTTCAGCACATCTAAGTTGTACAAAATCAATACTGTTGTGATTATTAAGATGAGGCCGAAAATAAATTGAATTGATTTATGGGCAAAGTTAGGCCTAAGGCCTAAACCCTCCTTTCCCGGTACAAACCAGTTTTTATCCCCCTGGTTATAATAAAATGTCGACCACTTCCAATGTTTAGGATCGTAGATATCCGGTTCGTCCATATATCGATTTGTTAAAAGGGATAATTAATCAAAAATAATGCTGCTCAATGTAAATTAAAATGTTCCTCATCATCTTTTAAATAGAATTTTTGTGTTAAAACGGCCGTCGGTTGGGGAAGGTCCCGTTAGCGTTTGAAAAAATTGCCTCTTATCCAACAAATGTTCCAAACAGAGATCGGCGATATGTTCACTTTTGTTTATTAAATATAATCAAAATGAGCCTGTTGACAGAATTACTATTATCGCCGGGAACCGTTGTTGTTGATGTAAGATCGCCTGAGGAATTTAATTCCGGGCACGCTGAAGCAAGTATCAATATCCCTTTAAATGAACTTAATACGCGGCTTGAAGAACTGAAGCAAATGAAAAACATTATACTTTGCTGTGCGTCGGGCATGCGGAGCCAGATGGCCAGCCAGCTTTTAAAACAATATGGGATTGATTGCTGCGATGGTGGGTCGTGGGTAACTATTAAAAATTATTCAATGAATTAATATGGGATTTTTAGAAAGTTTAAAACAAATATTCGGATTAACACCGGGCGTTGATTTTGAGGCGTTGATAGCTGGTGGCGCAAAAATTATTGATGTTCGCTCGCCAGGGGAGTTTTCGGGAGGGCATGTAAAAGGGTCGGTAAATATCCCGCTCGGTATGCTCGCCGGCAAGGTAAGCAAGATGAAAAAAGATCAGCCAATCATTACCTGTTGTGCCTCGGGCATGCGCAGCCGTTCGGCAAAGGCCATGTTACAATCACAGGGATTTACAAACGTGCATAACGGCGGCAGCTGGCACAGCCTTAACAAATACATTTAATGGAAGCGATCAAACAAAGGGTATTTACCAACTGGAATTTTGCACGCTTTTTGCGCCTGGGGATGGGTTTGTGGATGCTGGTTTGGTCGATCCAATCGTCAGATTGGGCGGTTGGGTTATTTAGCGCCCTGTTTATTTACATGGCGCTATCCAATACCGGGTGCTGTGGGGCAGGTGGTTGTGCTGTACCTTATGATACAAAAAAAGATAAAGACATAGAAGATATTTAAGAGCCCCTGGTTTTTCTGTTTTAATTTCAATATGGGATGATCAGATGCCGACAGGCGTTTCCTTCATCCCTTTTTTGCGCGGAAATGTTCGTTGGTTTTTAACGCGGCCATTTGGCGTTATCCATCCTGTTATCAAGTATGGCAGCAATTCGCAGCGCATCTTTCGAAAACGTGTAAAATACTGATAATTGCTTGCTCAGAACAGCACGTCGTACTTTTTTACTACCAGTAATTAAAGGATATAATTGAGGAAATACCGCAACAACGCTTTCAAACTCATTTATCAACCTGTAAAGATTATCAACTTCTTTTTGAGTGAATTTATACAGTAAATAACTTCTTATCGCCCTGATATTGGCAAGAGAACGCTGGGTGTAAATTATTTTATGTGGAACTTTTTCAGCCATTTTTCAGCTGGTCCCAAAACTCTTCTGACGACATCACACGCCCATGCTTAATGTCATCTAATCCGGCATTGATGTTTTCTTTTTGATATTCGGTAAGATCATCCCAGGCGGTATTGCCGGTATTTAAGATCCGGACGCCATCCAGCATACTCAGCATATTGGTATCTGAAAGCTGGTCGATCCACGCTTTTAGGTTGGATTTGGTTTTATGTACTTCCGCTACCGACATAATAAATCTTTTTAAACAAATTTAACTAATTATGATCAAAAAAGCTTGTTAATTTTTTATGCCGGAGACGATCGAACTATTTATCTTTTGTGCGGAAACGCTTGTAAATTTTTACGCCGATCATCAGCATGATGGATAAAAGAACTAGGCCGACAAGCCCATAGATCCAGTTTACGGCATCTTTTAAAACAGCAAGGAAAACTATCGCAAATAAAAGGATGGTGGCCACTTCGTTCCAGAGGCGCAATTGGGTGGAGGTACGTTTAAAGATCCCTTTTGCCATTTGCTTCATGATGTTTTGGCAAACAAAATGATAAACCAGTAACAACACCACAAACATCAGCTTCAAGTGCATCCATGGCTGTTGCAGCCACACAGGCAGCATATACAGCATGGTTAACCCTGCGGCCAATACCAGCACCATAGACGGTACAGTAATAATATACCAGAGCTTGTGCTCCATGATCACGAACTGTTCAGAAAGTATCCGGCGGTCAGGTTCTGGTTTTTCCTGCGCCTCGGTGTGGTAAATAAAAAGGCGCACCATATAAAACAACCCGGCAAACCAGCAGACTACAAAAATGATGTGTATGGAAAGGACGTAAGGATACATAAAGTCAAGCCCCCTAACCCCCTAAAGGGGGAATTTGAATATTTATTATGTTTAAATAACCCACCACGAACTCCCCATTTAGGAGGTCGGGGGGCTGTAGCTTTTTATGATATCAACCGCGTATTTCACATTTTCAAAAGGGATATCCGGCATAATGCCATGGCCCAAATTAAATATGAACCCCTGTTCATCCTTCATCCGGTCGAACAGGCGGTAGATACGGTCTTTAATTACTTTTTTATCGGCATATAAAATATGCGGATCCAGGTTGCCCTGTACGGCGATGCCTTTTGGTAAACGCTGTTTAATATCCAAAAGATCAACATTCCAGTCGATAGAAATTACATCAGGTTTCGCTTCGGCCATTAGTGGCGCAAAAACCGAGCTGCCTTTGCAGAAGGAGATCACGGGGATATCTTTCCGGTTAAGTTTGCTGATGATCTCCACAATGTACCGGTGCGAAAACTCTTTATAATCTTCCCAGGCCAGCGCCTGCGCCCAGCTATCGAAGATTTGTACCGCATTAACGCCTGCAGCGATCTGCATGTTGAGGTAATTGGCAGTAACTGTCGCTATTTTGGATAGTAACTGGTGGGCCAGTTCCGGGTGGTTGTGGATCATCAATTTGGTAAGCTTAAAATCTTTTGATGAACCGCCTTCAACCAGGTAACTCATTACCGTAAAAGGGGCGCCTGCAAAACCGATCAGTGGGATGGAACCCTGCCCGTCCGGCAGGCGGGCATTTAGTCTTTGTTGTATTACTTTTATCGCGTCAGCAACATATTGCAGCTTATCCCCAACTTCTGTTTCCAGTTGATCCACGTCGGCCTGTGTGCGTACCGGGTTGGCAAACTTTGGCCCTACACCCTGGCTGAAACTGAGATCGCCGCCCATAGCTTCGCCTGTTACCAGGATATCTGAAAATAAAATGGCGGCGTCAACACCCAGCAGGTCGACCGGCAGCATGGTAACATCCGCGGCAATCTCTGGCGTTTTGCACATCTCCAGGAAGGAATATTTGTTTTTAATATCCCAATATTCTTTCATAAAACGGCCTGCCTGGCGCATCATCCACACTGGCGGGCGTCCTGTTTTCTCCGAAAATGCGGCTTTTATCAGTAATGAATCTCTCATATGTTTATCGTAGGGGCGACCCTTGTGGTCGCCCTTTATAACGTTATATTTAATAGGAACACCCCTTGTGGCCGCCCTTTATAATAGCAGTGCGACCACAAGGGTCGCCCCTACCGTTTATTTTTCTTTATTTCCTGGTGAAGTCGGCTGATCACATCCTTCATTTTGGCGTTAATTTTAGCGTTATGTTTTTCGGTAAGCTGCAAATAAGCTTCGGCCTTGTCAAAATTACCCTGCCTGATGCTGATATTGGCCACATGCACCAGCGCGGCCACATGGTCCGTTATGGAACGTAAAGGGTATTGAGCGGCAATTTCGTAATGTTTTTCGGCATCTTCAAAATCCTGCTTTTGCAGGCAAACCCCGCCCATTAAAAACTCATAATATCCCCGCCTGTTTTTGGCCAGCCATTGCGGCCTTAATATTTCAGATAAGGTACGTTCAGCTTTTTCGTAATCTTTATGATGAAATTGCTTTGAAGCTACTACCAAAGTGCCCTGCCTCAAATAATCCCAGCCCAGCAAAACGATCATCATCAGCGCAACTGATGACAATTCATACAGGTGCCGGTCTACCAAAATGATCAGCGACAGGAAAAAAATAGTGCCGATAAATAAACGGGTCCTGTTGGTAAACATTAATGCTGGTTATCAGTAAATTTATAGCCTACACCGCGGATAGAGTGAAAATAAACCGGGTTTTTAGGGTCAGGTTCAAAATATTTACGGAAAGTAAGGATAAAGTTATCGATGGTGCGGGTAGATGGATATACATCGTAATTCCAAACCGTTTCCAGTATTTGCTCGCGCGATACGGCGTCGTTACGGCGCTCAATCAGCAGTTTAAGCAGCATGGTTTCTTTTTTTGTTAGCGGGGTGATCGATCCATCTCCGTTTACCAGTTCAAAAGAATTAAAGTGGATGGTTTTGTCCCCGATCTTGTAGCTGTTAAATTCTTTCAGCTCGTCGCCTTTAAGGCTGCGTTTCACCAGGTTATTTACCCGCAAAATCAATTCTTCCAGGTTAAAGGGTTTGGTTAAATAATCATCTGCTCCTTTTTTCAGCCCCGAAATTTTATCCTCGTTTGTGTTTTTAGCAGTAAGGAACATAATAGGCACCTCTGAGTTCTCCAGCCTGATGGTTTCAGCAACCACAAAGCCGTCAATTTCGGGCATCATTACGTCCAGTATTACTAAATTAAAACGTTCTTCTTTAAATATCTGCAAGGCTTTTTTGCCATTGGTAGCAGTTGAAACCTTGTAACCTTCCAGCTCCAGGTTCAGTTTTATGGCTTCTAAAAGATGCTCTTCATCTTCGGCCAGTAAAATTCTTTTTTTGTTTGGCATAATATATTACACTAATGTTCACGAATTATTTCGGATTACACGAATTTATTTAAGCACTAATTTTCTCGAATGTACACGAATAAAAGCGAAGTTTTAAAATCATATCCAATTGGCTGTAAAGCTAATTAGCGGGCATTCGTTTTTATTCGTGAAATTCGTGTTAATCAAAAACCACTTCAAATATACTACCAACAGGTCGGTTATCTTTCACTTTTATACTGGCCTGGTGCTTATCAAGCACTTCTTTTACAATATAAAGACCTAAACCGGTGCCTTTTGTGTTACGGGTGTCCTCGCTGCCTACCCTGTAAAACTTATCAAAGATACGGCCCTTCTCCATATCTGATATGCCGATGCCATGATCGGCAACCTGTAAATAAACCTTATCGTCTTTCGAAAACAGTTTTACCGCAACCGTTGCGCATGGCCCCGAATATTTAATAGCGTTTTCAATCAGGTTGGTAACCACCGAAGTTAAGGCGAATTTATCGCCGGTGATCTCGATCTTTGGCTCAATTTCAGCGTCAATAATTTGCTGGTTACTTTCGCATTTGGTGATCTGCAGGCGGTTAACGATACTGTCAACCAGGCCCGACAGATTGAATTTATCTTTTGGAAAAGTGTACGACTGGTTATCAATTTTTGATGCCAGCAGCATATTTTCTACCATATCATCCAGGCGCTCTATATCCTTTAACGATTTTTCGATAAAATCAAGCGTTTGTTTTTTTGTAAGATCGCGTTTCTGGATGGTTTGCAAAAGTATTTTGATGGATGCTAAAGGCGATTTTAGCTCGTGAGTTACCGAAAGGAGGAAGTTCTTCTTTTGTTCCTGTAATTTGCGCTCTTTCAGTATAGATCTGTGCAGGGAGTATGCCCCAACAAAAAATACAAATATAAACACCGAACCTTCGCCCATGATCATGCCAAAGCTGCTCGGCATTGCTTTTACAAGCAAATAGGCCCACCAGGTTAACTCAGCCAACGCATAGGTGATGAGCGCGTAAAATATGATGAATGATCTTCTCATTTCAGTTTGCAGTTTTTAGATTGCAGTGGGCAGCGCGCCGTTAGTTTTCAGTTAAGTGATTAATAAGCGTGTTTGCAAACTTTATTGCAAACTGCAAACTAATAACTGCCAACTGCTTTACTTCCCGTTAAACACCACTTCCAGACTTTCAAATATAGCGCGTTTTGCTTTTTCAAGGTCGATTTTGGTATGGGCCGACGATATAAACCCAACTTCGTAGCCTGAGGGGCCAAAATAAACGCCCCTGTTAAGCAATTCGCGGTGTAACTTTTTAAATTTATCCATGCTCGCGGCATCCACTTCATCGGCCCTGCGGATGCTTTCCTTATTGGTAAATGCAAACCAGAAAATGGAGCCGATAGTGAATACTTTAAACGTATAATTCCGTGCCGTGGCAAAACGCTGTATGGCATCGGTAAATTCTTCGGTCTTTTTGTTAAGATCCTTGTAAAAGCCGGATCTTAATAATTCAGTCAGCTGCGCAATACCTGCTGCCATGGCTACCGGGTTGCCCGATAAAGTGCCACCCTGGTAAACCGGCCCGTCAGGAGATACATTGCCCATTATTTCGGCAGATGACCCATAGCAGCCAACAGGTAATCCGCCGCCAATGATCTTTCCATAAGTGATGATATCCGGTTTTACCTGGTAATAACCTGCTGCGCCTTCAAATCCGACCCTGAAGCCGGAGATCACTTCGTCGAAAAATAATAAAGTGCCGTTTTTGGTGCAGATATCCCGAAGGAATTGCAGGTATTCTTTTTCCTGCAACAGCAAACCATTATTCGCCGGGATAGGCTCAATGATCACGGCTGCTATCTGGTCCTTGAATTCTGCAAAAGCTTCTTCTACCGCTGCTTTATCATTTAAGGCTACTACTATGGTTTCATCGGCAAATGATTTAGGCACCCCGGCTGATGATGTTTCACCAAAAGTAACCAGGCCCGAGCCTGCCTTTACCAGCAACGCATCGGTATGCCCATGGTAGCAACCCTCAAACTTCAAGATCTTATCGCGCTTGGTATAACCCCTTGCCAGCCTGATAGCCGACATTACCGCCTCGGTACCTGAACTTACAAAACGCAGTTTTTGAATAAATTTATTGTTTTTAACGATCAGCTCGGCCAGCTCATTTTCAAGCGCGGTTGGTGCGCCAAATGAAGTGCCGTTTTGCATCACCTCCATTACTTTCTCCCTTACCTTAGGATGGTTATGCCCCAGGATGAGCGGCCCCCAGGAGCCGCAAAAATCAATAAACTGGTTGCCGTCGGCATCCCATATTGCGCTGCCGTCACCCTTCTCAATAAACAGGGGCGTACCGTATACGGATTTAAATGCCCTTACCGGCGAGTTTACTCCACCCGGGAAATACGTTTTCGCTTTTTCATACAAAGCCGCAGACTTCTCCCTGCTGATATCCGGTTTGGTAGTTGTACCTACCGGTTCATCACCATCACCACTGAATTTCTTTTTTAAAGAATCGAACATTTTTTATTTTTCTAGTCTCTTATCTCTAACCTCTAATCACTAACTTACAACCATTTATTCTCCAATACTTCCTTTGCGTGATAGGTTAATATCGCGCTGGCGCCTGCACGCCTGATAGAAGTAAGTACTTCGGTGATGGCACGCTGCTCATTCAGCCAGCCTTTTTGGATGGCTGCCTTTATCATGGCGTACTCACCGCTTACATTATATGCCGCAACCGGCAGTTCCGTATGGTCTTTTATCAATTTAATAATATCCAGGTAAGGCAGGGCTGGTTTTACCATTAAAAAATCGGCGCCTTCAAGCTCATCCAGATTGGCCTCAATCAAAGCTTCGCGCTGGTTGGCCGGGTTCATCTGGTAAGTTTTCTTATCCCCGAATTTTGGGGCCGAATTTAAAGCATCCCTGAACGGCCCGTAAAAGGCGCTGGCATATTTAGCCGAGTACGACATGATTGAAACGTTGGTAAACTTATTTTCGTCCAATACCCTGCGAATATAGCCTACACGCCCGTCCATCATATCTGATGGTGCAATAATATCGGCGCCGCATTGTGCATGGGCAAGGGCCATTTTGCCCAAAACCTCAAGGGTTTCGTCGTTCAGGATCTCGCCGTTTTCAACAATGCCATCATGCCCGTCGCTGCTGTAGGGGTCCATGGCCACGTCGGTGATCACACAGGCTTCAGGGAAATTCTTTTTTACCTCGCGGATGGCACGCAGATACAGGCTTTGTTCGCGGTGGCTTTCGGTAGCATATTTATCTTTTAACGATTCGTCAATATTTGGAAACAGATCGAAAGAATTTAAACCCAGTTTCAAACAGCTTTCAATTTCGCGCAGCAAATTATCTATCGAATAGCGAAAGATGCCCGGCATAGATGCCACTTCAGTTTTTTGGGCGATACCTTCAATAATAAATAAAGGGAAGATCAGGTTAGCCGCACTGACGTGCGTTTCCTGTACCATCTGGCGGATAACTTCGCTTTTCCGGTTTCTACGGGGTCGTTGTAACATTTTATAGGATCAATAGGCCTGCAATAAACAGGAGAGACAAAGTTAATAAAGGAAAACAAATTCAAGTACTAATAATGCCGGGTCGCATTAAGTTGTAGGCAGATATGAAGCTTTTTCTAAAAAAATGTCATCCACATGATTTTTTTGTGAACAGCACCTGGCTATTGATAAATAGAAAAAATATTTTCTGTTTTTATTGTAAATTTTATCACAGGATAAAAAAATATTTTTATGAACTGATCTATGCCGTGTTATTCCTGCTGTTTATAAACAGCTGCAGTCCATGGACCGTGGTCGATAGTCCACAGCGATTTTGCCATGGTCTATCGACCATCGACTATGAACTAAATAACAATCCCGAACACCGCTTCTGCCAGCCCGGTTTCATCGGGTGAATAAGGCAGGGTATATTTTACCCCGGCTTCTTCCAGCTTTTTACCGGTTGATTTACCAATGGCAATCACTTTTTGCTCAGGTTGTACTAAGTTTTCTTCGAAATAAGCTTCTACATTGGATGGGCTGGTAAATACCAGGATCTCCGCGTCACTCGCTTCCGGTTTTTCTTCTTTGATGGTTTCGTAAACGGGCAGGTCGATGATCTTTGTATCAGATGAAAGCCCGAGCTGGATGCTCCGCATCGAATCCTTGGCCGAGGGGAACGCGATGTTGAGCCCGTTAGCTAATTCTGCAAATTCGGCGGCTACAATGGCGGTATCAATACCCTCGCCAATATAATCAACAAAATAACCCTTACGGCGCAGCATATCCTCCGACCCGCTGCCCATGGCGCCAAATTTTACTTTTTTAGGTAATAGGGGCTCCAGGTTAAAAAAGTATTCCACGGCATTTTTACTGCTGAAAAATACCCAGTCAATGTTTCTTAATATAAAGCTATCCAGCTTTGTGATCACCGGTACGGTACGGATGAGCGAACGATCTTCCACTACTATTTCATGTTTTTCCAATGCCCGGCGGAAATAGCTTTTATCAGTTAGTTCCCGGCTGATAAATACTTTTTTAGGGAAGATCCTGTCTTTATCGAAATACGATACCACTTTTTGTGCTAAGCCTTCAGTAGTTGCTGCTGCTAAAAACAGCCTGTCGGGGAAATCCCCGCCTTCATCAGCTTTTGAAGTAAATACCTGGAATTGCCCGTCTTCCTTACGGCAATAGCAGCCCAAAGGCATATGGCAGCCGCCGCCAAACAGTTTTAACACGGTACGCTCCACGGCAAGCTGCTCCACCACATCAGGGTGGTTCATAGGCTGCAGGGCGTTAAACAGTTCGGTGTCGTTTTCGCGGATCTGTATGGCCAGGGCGCCCTGAGCAGGTGCAGGCACCAGTTCAGCCGGGTTTAATTCTTCCACATAAAATTCACTCAAATCCAAACCCAGGCGGTGCACGCCGGCTTTGGCCAGCATAATAGCATCATAATTTTCCTCGCGCAGTTTATTTACGCGGGTTGGTACGTTGCCGCGCAGGTCGATAATATCCAGATCGGGCCGGTAAGCCAGTAACTGGGCTTTGCGGCGGTTGGAGGATGTACCCACGATACCGCCGTATTTTACGGATAATTTCTGATGTACATCCACACAATCTTTTAGTATCAATAACAATTCAGAAGCGTCTTCACGTTCAGAAACGGCGGCGATCATCAGCCCCGGCGGGTTTTCAGTAGGCAGGTCCTTGTGCGAATGGATGGCAAGGTCAATAGTGCCCGCCAGTAATTCTTCTTCCAGCTCTTTGGTAAAAAAACCTTTGCCTTCCAGTTTATCCAGGCTTAAATGCAGGATGCGGTCGCCCTGGGTTTTAATGATCTTTAATTCGGCGGTGATGCCAAGCGCGGCCAGGCTGTCCTGTACAAAATGCGCCTGCCATAAAGCAAGGTCGCTGCCGCGTGTTCCGATGATGAGTTTTCTATCCACTTTATGATTGTGCTGCAAATTTAACTTTTTATGCAGATGATTTACGGAATAATTGCGGGTGCTGCATGGAAATCGCTTTTAAAATATAACAAACGCGAGGAGGCTCCCCTGGAGCCTTTATTTTCAATTTTATATTTCTATAAACACGGGACTCCTCCGGAGTCTGACAGGCGCGTCATCATTAGCTCCGGAGGAGCGGCCTTTTTATAGAAAACTCCGACTCGTTTTTGAGTTGGCTGTCTCAAAAGTGTATGAAATGAAAAGCAAACAAAATAATATTCTGACATCGTGTTTTTTGTGGTTTGTTTTTTACCACGAAGCGCACTAAGAAAAAACACGATAGTCACAAAGACCTAGCTGTTCAAAATATAAATTGGTGACATTTCACATTGAAAGCCTTTTGAGACAGCCTCCCCCCCTTTAAAGCGATTTCTTTGGTTGGCGCTGATTGTAAGGGTCAAAATTGTTTACGTGACCGGGCCTGTAACAGCGTACGGGCAATAGCTAAGCGGATGATTTAATATGCACCAATGCATTTGCGGTAATTAACATCTCAACAGAACAAGTAACATAATGATAATTTTTTGATGAAATTGATGTAGCAGATCCTCCCGGATATTCCCTAAATTAGCTGTCGTTAAAACATTTATAAACCAAGCTTCATGAACCGGAATTTATCGCTCTGCCTCGCACTTGTCCTGCTCTCCATTGTAAACTCCTTTGCCCAGCCCGCGGCTAATACCATGCCCAGGATTATTGAAAAAGATGGTCGCCACGCGCTGCTGGTGGATGGCAGGCCCTTTTTGATGCTTGGCGGGCAGGCCCATAACTCCAGCGCCTGGCCCGGCATGATGCCCAATATTTGGCGGGCGGCAGCAGCCCTGCACCTGAATACCCTTGAAGTACCCGTTTACTGGGAACAAATAGAGCCGGAGGCCGGCAGGTTTGATTTTTCGGTAGTAAATACCCTTATCAGCCAGGCAAGGCAGCATAAAGTGCATTTGGTACTGCTATGGTTTGCCACCTGGAAAAACGGCAGCAACCACTATATGCCCGAATGGATGAAGCGCGATGCTGCTAAATATCCTAACATAACTAATCAAAAAGGGCAGCCCGTTGATTCGCCTTCGCCAAATGTGAAGGCTACGCTGGATGCCGATATCAAAGCTTTTACCGCCGTAATGAGCTATTTGAAAACCGCCGATACGCAGCATACCGTGCTGATGGTGCAGGTGGAAAATGAAAGCGGCGCATGGGGAAGCATTCGGGATTACTCGCCCCTGGCGCAAAAAATGTTTGAGGGCCAGGTGCCTGCAGCATTGATGACGCCGGGAGTGCTTGGTGCGATGAATGTGCCCGTAGTAAGCAGCGGTACCTGGCAACAGGTATTTGGCGACCGCGCCGACGAGTACTTCCAGGCATGGTCGGTGGCCCGGTTCATCGGGCAGGTGGCCGCGGCGGGTAAAGCGGTTTACCCTTTGCCTCTTTATGCGAACGCTGCCCTGCGCGAACCATTTGGCAACCCCACCGCCAATAACTACGAAAGTGGCGGCCCAACCGACAATGTGCTGCCGATATGGAAGGTAGCGGCCCCGGCTATTGATATTGAAGCACCGGACCTGTACCTGAACTCCAGCGACAAAGTGTTGAAAGTGATTGACATGTACGACCGCCGCGATAACCCTTTATTTGTGCCGGAAGCCGGTTTAATTGCCGAAAACGCCAAATACTTTTATACTGTGCTGGCCCATGGCGGCATAGGTTTTTCGCCTTTTGGGATTGATGATAACGGCGTGGCCGAAAAGGATGCTTTGATGACCGAACGCCTGTCGCCGTTTGCACAGGAATATGCCGCTGCGGCCCCGATGATGGGCCAGTTGGCTGAATGGGCCTTTGACGGCAGGATAAAAGCCGTAGTAGAGCGCGAGGATCATGCTGATCAAACCATCGACCTGGGCGCGTGGCAGGCCGACGTGAAATTCGGCGGCGATGGCAGGGCAAATGCCGCACCTGTATATAACCAGGCTACCGGGAAACTACTGGTGGCAAAGCTGGCCGAAAATCAGTTTATCGTAATGGGTACGCGCTGCCACCTCAGCTTTCAGCCGATGGGCGTTAGTGCCGGCAAAGCCTGGCAATATTTGAAGGTAGAACAGGGCCGCTACGAAAACGGAACCTTTAAAGCCCTCCGCATCCTTAACGGCGATGAAACCGATTGGGGCGGCCCGGGTTTTGGCAACACGCCAACGGTTTTACGAATTTCTTTGGTGGTCAGATAAAAATGTCATTAGGTCATTGGGTCATTAGGTCATTGGTTTGGCGGATGGCTTGGGATAGGGCAGGCGGGCAATAAACACAGCAAGCACGCGCCCATGCCATGGCAATGGGGTAAAATCTAAAAAGTAATCTGCTATACATTCACCCTATCGCCATGTGATTTCGGCTCCGAGATCACCAGGAAATGGAGATCTGTGCTACTGTTGTTAAGAATGCGGTGACGCATTTTGGGTGCGAAATGGATAGATTGCCCCTGCTGTACGGTTACCGTTTCGTTTTCCACTTCAAAAGTGGCGGTGCCCTGCAGGATGTAAAAAACCTGCTGCGCACGGTCGTGGTAATGCATTTGCTCGGCGGCGCCGGGGGGCATGCGTTCCTGGATTACGGCCAGGCTGTCTGAGCGCAGCAGGTACCAACTGTCGCATTGGTCGCCCCAGGTATAGTGCTGGGCGTTTTGGGTAGAGGTGATGTGTTTATTCATGGTTGTTTTCTTCGTATTGCTGCTGTAGTTTGCGCGGGGCGCGGTTATACCAGGCGGTTTGTAACAGCTCGGTTAACTCCTCCGGCGCTACCCTTTGCAGGTTGATCAGCATGTAATCATAATTAAGGTAATGGTCGGTTATAAAATAGGTGAGCGGATCTTTCAGTATCCATTTTTCGCGGATGAGGGATTGCACCACCAGGGTTTCGCCATCTTCCTTCATCCGGGCGAACAGTTTTTTGTTGACATAAAAACCCGGCGTACCATAACACAGCTTCTCGGTAACCCCCGGCCATGGCAGGCAGGTTTTCCGCAGAAACTCCAGGTAGATGAAGGTGTTGTCGATCATTAGGGTAAATGTCGGAAGTTTTAAGGGGATTTGGAAAGGGGGGGGATTGTTTTTGTGTGGTGTTTTGGGCGTTCCCGCCCCGATGCTGGCATGCTGTTTTTGATGAGCATTATCCATCGGGGCAGTCGCGCTGTACGCTCATACGGCGCGGGCGTTAGGCGCGGGGCTGGTATACGCTGCCATCGCTAACGTGGGTATTTGTCTGAACCAAGATTCGTAGGATTTTAGGATTACCACGATTTTTCAAATCAGCTTCATCTTCGCTCTCGCGAGTTTAGCGAAGCGTAACTCGTGGTACGCATTGTGTGCAGTTTTCAACTGCACTGTGTTTTATGTTAAAGATTGCGGCTATAACTGCATTTCTGGGGCGGTTGAAAACCGCAGCAATGCAAAACCACGAGTTGCAAACTCGCGGCAGCAAATATACTGCAACCTAATTTCAAAAATATCCGGTAACATGAATTAGCCCCACAATCAAAAGACTACAGGGCTAATTTACGGGTTAAGCTTGTTCATCAAACCGTTACTCCACCTTAACCTTTAAACCCTCATAATTAGCGGAGTTGATGCCGACCAATCCATAAACGGTTGTGCCATTTTTAATGGTGGCGCCGAGGATATTGTATTTTAATAATTCGTCGTTAAATGTTTTGTTTGCGGCATCGGCAACCAGCAAGTTGGTTGCTGTTAATCCGGGGCCCAACGCATAGCCGATAGGGATAGAGCTTGTTTGCTGTCCGTTGGTGGTGGTGTTGATGGTTGCAGCGGTCAGGATCAGGTAAAACAGGTAGTATTCGTTTTTTTGCCGCAATGCGCTATACACCTGCTGGTTTTGCATCAAAACAGCTTCACTGCCATTGCCATAGGTCAGTTTAATGTCTTTTCCGAAAATAAGATCGCGGCCGCTGTTATTGGTTAACTTAACGGCAACGAGTTTAACACTAAATTTGGTTTCCTTTTTCGCATACTTTTGAGGTAGCAGGTTGTATTTATAATCAAGGCTCACCGATTTATCGTTACTGTTTGAAAGATAACTTAAAGCCGGCGGGTTGATGGGATGATAACTGGCTGCGCAACTGCTGAGAAAAAAAGCGCATAGCAAGGCAAGGGGTTTTAATTTCATTGTGATCAATAGTTTAAATATTAGACCGGCAATGTATGGTTTTAAATCAGCAAAGTTTGTCGATTTTAAATAAACTCATCAAAGCGCCTTTTTGAGCTTGCGGTTGTTAAATGACCACGCATTTCCCTATATTTAATTCCAAATTCCTAAAAAACTACCATGAACGATAAAACATCCCGTGCCGCGGCGCTGCTGTTTGCCAGGTCGCTGCTGGGCATTATTTTTTTGATGCAGGGCTATGGCAAAATATTTACCTACACGGTGCTCAAAGTATACGGTATGTTTTTTAAAGATTTTGAAAAAACCTTTCTGCCCAAATGGCTGATTTGGGGCACGGCTTATTATACTTCGTATGTGGAGCTGATCTGCGGGTTTTTGCTCATTATTGGCCTTTTCCGCAAATATGCCTTAACCCTGCTGGGTGTTGATCTGCTGGTGGTTTCTTTCGGTCATGGCCTGCTGGAACCGATCTGGGACCTGCAGCATGTGATCCCGAGGGCAGTTTTGCTGATCTTTATTTTGGCGGCACCGGGGGAATGGGACAGGTGGAGTTTGGATGGGGTGGTTTTTGGAGAGAGGGTAGCATAGTTGTTATGCAATTGGCGGTAATGTCCGCCTGGGGGACTCACCCCGACTGTGCTACGCTGGTCGACCCTCTCTACGGCAGGCCGTAAAGAGGGTAGGGAAGAAGTTTTTATTTTCTTAGCCCTCTTTGCCGCTTGCGGGAGAGAGGGCAGGTCAAGCGGAGCGATGACCGGGTGAGTAGACTCGCCGCCATGCAGGGGCGTTATGTCCGCCGGGGGGACTCACCCCGACTACGCTGCGCTGGTCGACCCTCTCTACGGCAAGCCGTAAAGAGGGTGGGAAAGAAGTTTTGTTTTTTTTTAGCCCTCTTTGCCGCTTGCGGGAGAGAGGGCAGGTCGAGCGTAGAGATGACCGGGTGAGTAGACTCTCCGCCATGCAGGGGCGGTAATGTCCGCCGGGTGGACTCACCCCGACTGCGCTGCGCTGGTCGACCCTCTCTACGGCGAGCCGTAAAGAGGGTGGGATAGTTTTGTTTTTTTTCTTAGCCCTCTTTGCCGCTTGCGGGAGAGAGGGCAGGTCAAGCGGAGCGATGACCGGGTGAGTAGACTCCGGCGGACATTACCGCCAATTGCATTGCGGCGGAGTCTACCCACCCCGACTGCGCTGCGCTGGTCGACCCTCTCTACGGCAGGCCGTAAAGAGGGTGGGGAAGAAAAGTAAAAAAGATTTTTCTTATTTTTCGCTGTGCCAAATATTATTGATTTATGTCGTGAGCTGAGGCGGAGAGAAACTCCGGCTGAAAAACTGCTATGGGATCATTTAAGGAACAGAAAGCTATTTAACCAGAAGTTTTTAAGGCAGCATCCGATTTGTGTAACTTTTGCATTTGGCAGATACTTGTATTACATACCGGATTTTTATTGCCATAAAGCAAAATTAGTGATTGAGGCAGACGGGCCAATTCACCTGCTAAAAAAGGAATATGATGAAATCGGGATGAAGCATTAAATGCTTTGGGATTAAGGATTTTAAGGTTTGATAATGCACAGATCCTTAATGAAACGCAAATGGTGCTGCAAAAGATAAAGGAATATTTGTAGGGCAATGTTGATGCCCGGGCAGTTGACGCGTTATGCAGGGGCGGTAATGTCCGCCGGGGGGACTCACCCCGACTGCGCTGCGCTGGTCGACCCTCTCTACGGCAAGCCGTAAAGAGGGTGGGGGAAGAAGTTTTTATTTTTTTAGCCCTCTTTGCCGCTTGCGGGAGAGAGGGCAGGTCGAGCGTAGCGATGACCGGGTGAGTAGACTCGCCGTTATGCAGGGGCGGTAATGTCCGCCGGGGGACTCACCCCGACTACGCTGCGCTGGTCGACCCTCTCTACGGCAAGCCGTAAAGAGGGTGTGGAAGTTTCGTTTTTTTTCTTAGCCCTCTTTGCCGCTTGCGGGAGAGAGGGCAGGTCAAGCGTAGCGATGACCGGGTGAGTAGACTCGCCGTTATGCAGGGGCGGTAATGTCCGCCGGGGGACTCACCCCGACTACGCTGCGCTGGTCGACCCTCTCTACGGCAGGCCGTAAAGAGGGTGTGGAAGTTTTGTTTTTTTTCTTAGCCCTCTTTGCCGCTTGCGGGAGAGAGGGCAGGTCGAGCGGAGCGATGACCGGGTGAGTAGACTCGCCGCCATGCGGGGGCGTTATGTCCGCAGGGCGAACTCCCCATACCGCATTTCTTTGGCGGTTGAAAACCGCAGCAATGCACAACCACAAGTTACAAACTCGCGGCATCGGGAAATAAAGCGAGTTTTTTATACATTTTTTTCTTTAAAAATCCAAGTAAATTACAGAAATTATTAGTGTACCAGGTGTCCCGGGTGTATTCATCCGTGTCGGTGGTTCAGGTGCACCTGCTTATCTGGCAGCAGGCTGTCGGCGGCACTCCTGGCGATTAGCCTTCGTGATAGGAGCCAATAACTCACCGACCCGTAACATCGCCGCGAAAAAATATTGATATAGCGAATTTTGCAAACAAACCACTAATTTAGCCATTAGTAACACCATGAAAGATAACCTGCAGCAGCTTTTCGGCAATATTGATATCTACCTGTTCGACCAGTTGCTAAAGGGCACCTACGATAACTGTTATACTATTTTGGATGCCGGCTGCGGGGGCGGGCGCAACCTGGTTTATTTTTTACGAAACGGCTACTCAGTTTACGGGGTCGACCCAAATCCCGAAGCTGTTGAAGCAGTAAAAAAGCTTTCACAAAACCTTGCGCCGGCTAATCCATTAAGTAATTTCGTAGTGGCCCCGGCAGAAGCGTTGCCGTTTGCCGATGAGAGTTTCGACCTGGTGATCAGCAGCGCGGTACTGCATTTTGCCCATAGCGAGGAACACTTTGAAAGCATGCTGCATTCGATGTGGCGGGTGTTAAAACCGGGCGGTTATTTATTTGCCCGCCTGGCATCTGACATCGGCCTCGAAAACCTGGTATTGCCTACCGGCCTTGGGCGTTACCTTTTACCCGACGGCTCCGAACGTTTCCTGGTGAACGAAAAAATGCTGCTGAATTATACCGTCGCCCTAAACGCCCGGCTGATGGAACCCATTAAAACCACCAACGTGCAAAATATGCGCTGCATGACGACATGGTGTTTGCAAAAGGTGTGAGCAAACGTTATTCGGAAAGAGCAGTCAAAAAAACTGATCTCCGTCATTTTTATAAACACACAAATGCCGCACCTTTGCCGCCTATGTTGATTTACAAGAAATTTATATTTGATTCGGCCCACTTTTTACCTAATGTACCCGAAGGGCACAAGTGCAAAAACATGCACGGGCATACTTACCAGCTGACTGTTTTTATAGATGGCCCGTTGCTGCCCAATGAAGGCTGGGTAATTGATTACGGCGATTTGAAAAGGCTGATCAAACCCATTATTGACCGGCTGGATCATAATTGCCTGAACGATATTCCCGGCCTTGAAAACCCGACCAGCGAAATACTGGCCGTGTGGCTGTGGAATCAGGTTAAACCGCTCATTCCCGCATTAAAAAGGGTTGAGTTGAATGAAACGGCGTCGTCGGGAGTGATCTACGAAGGGGAATGAGGATTAAAGGAAGACAGCGGATAAATTGAGAAAATAATCCGCATCCGGCATTTATTCCCTAATTTTATCGGATAGCTCAAAACCTACCGATATGAAACAGCAATTCCATTACGGCACTGTAACCGAAGCGATTGAACAGCTTAAAAAGCAGGGATATACTTTAGACCTCAATTTAAAGGAAAACCATTTGTTTGCCGGGGAGCATGGCTACCCAGCCGATGAATTTGAAATCGTCGACCTTTACCGTTATGAAGGCGCATCCGATCCGGCAGATGAGGCTACCGTTTATGCGCTTGCTCATCCTTCAGGCTTAAAGGGGATATTGGTTTCCGGATATGGCATCTCCGCTGATGAAGCTTCAACTGAAACATTGAAGCAATTGCATTATAAATATTTGGAGGGGAAGAAATAGAATCGAATTAAACTTACGAAGTTTTCAAAACTTCGTAAGTCTGTAAATGAAGGTTATTTTATCCCGTAATGGTCGTTCATTAATTTTTCGAACAAACCGTTAGGCAATACTTTCTTAAGCGTTACTGCAATAGTTTGGCCAAAAGCGCCGATAAGGTAACGGGGTGCAGGGCTCGACGAATCAACGATCTCGCAGATCTTTTTACCGATCACATCCGGATTGGCGCCTACGCTTTCATCTTTCTCCATACTGGCAACAGCGGTGGTAAATTCTTTTTCAAGCTGCTCATTTTTAAGCGGGAAGGGTACCTTTTCGCGGCTGCCGGTAAAGTCGGTTTTAAAGTCGCCAGGGTTGATAAGGGTTACTTTAACGCCGGTATTGCGCAGTTCCATCCGCAAACTTTGCGAGTATCCTTCGATAGCATATTTTGAGGCGCTGTACAAGCCCTGGTAAGGCAAGCCAAACAGGCCGGCCAGCGAGCTTACATTGATCACCAGGCCTTGTTTAGCCTCTATCATTTTGGGGATCACCGCGCTGCTCACCCTGATCACCCCAAAAAAGTTAACCTCGAATTGTTTTTTGGCATATTCAACCGGCATGGCATAAGCAGGGCCGGTTACACCGTTGCCGGCATTGTTTACCAGCACGTCAATTTTGCCTTCGGCTTTAATGATTTTATCAACAGCTGCGTTTACAGAAGCATCATCGGTAACATCCAGTTGGATCGGTTTAAAGGATACGGAACTGAGGCGTTTAATATCGCGTGATGAACCATAAACGGTGTGGCCTTTTGCCTGCAATGCATTTGCAACCGCTAAACCTATACCGGACGAAGCGCCGGTCACTAAAATTACTTTGCCCATTTTTTGATTTAATAATGATTTTTTAATGCGATGCAAACCTGATGGTTTACGCTATAAAAATGCAAATTTATATGAAAGCAAAGAAATTGTTTTTTTGAATTTCCTGATAACCAGTAATGCCGACCGAAAGTTGGATGTTGTAATTTGCCGAAAGATTAAACGAAAGGGCGCCTGGTAAACCACTTTAAATAACACTCCTCACAAAAGGAATCTTCCTGAGCAGGCCTGCCAGCAAAAACGACCCTGCAACAGCAGCCGGGGCCACTACCGCTAATTTAATAACCGGGTTAACATCCCAGGATTTTACCAGCAGGGATAAAGAGATCAGCACAAGCGGGTGAAAGATATAGACCGCAAAAGCGTTTGCAGATAAGCCGTTCATAAAAGGGGTGGCGCTGTTCCATTTAAATTTGGCAATGCATAACATAGCGGCCATAATCATTACACCGGCGATCTGTTCCCATAAAGCGTAGGAAAGGGCAACGGGGTTCCAGCCGCCATTGAAATAGTTGCCCGGGAATTTCAGGATCAAAAACAGGATAAATATGACAGGCAAAACCAGGAGCACCATCAGTAAAGCCCCGGTCCTCATCAACTTACCCTGGTTTAAATTCAACTGGTTAAGCCAGTTGTTGTTTGAAGCGATAATACCGAGTACGAAAAGGACAATATATTGAGGAAAATATCCTAATTGAAAACCAAGCGGAGCCAATACCCAGCCTGTGGGCCAGATAAGCCTGGCTAAAAAAGATAAAAAGCCCAGCGCCAACCCCCCAATCAATAGCTGTTTGTTTGAAGGGAAATTGAGTTTTATGTTGAAGTTGAGCGCAGGGATATTTTTATAAGCCAGGTACACCAAATTGAAAATAAGCAGCGCGGCTACAAACCACATTACCCCAAGATCGATCCAGTGATGGTAGCCTGACATATATTCCATAAAAGAGTGATGCTGTCCGTATCCGTAATGTTCAACGATATAATTTAGTATGGGCGATAATACCAAAGAATAAAATGCCAGCGGGATGCCCAGTCTTTTCAGCCGGTCGGCCAAAAATTTGGCAGTGCCCTTTTTTTGGTAAGAGGGAGCGATAAACAAAGCCGACAGGAAAAAGAAAAAGCCCATAAAAAACGACTGGTTAGTGGCTACGAAAACCGTCATCGGGAAAAGCGCCCCCAGCAAGTGTGTCTTTTGCTGAAAATACCAGCTGCCCGGTGCGCCGTAGGTAATAAATGAATGGTGAAGCACCACCAGGACGGTCATTAATACCTTGAGGTGATTGATGTAATTGAATTTCTGTGCTGGTTTTTTTTCAGCGGTAAGCAGGGTAGTATTTTCGGTTTTTATACGTTCCATCGAAGTAATTGTAAGAGTACTTGTTGAGCTTAAATAAATTGACAACCAAACGGTTATGACGTTGCAATATTAGGGCGAAAAAACCGGAAGGGTGTTCCCTGTGGTCAAAGCTATGGGGCTGTTCGTCAAAAAAGAAGGTGAATTAACTAACAGGTCTGCGGGGGAAAAGCAATTAGCGCTTGTTTGCCTTTTTATTTTTTCACGGTTACCTCGGTTGTAGCTGTCCTGCGGGTTGCAGTGTAAACTATGCCGTTAACCATTTCGTATCCGGTTGAAACACTTTGCGCATATCGCTTTAAAATAAGCCCGGTAAAATTATCTATTAACAAAGATCCGTTGATACGGCTATTCATATTACCTCCCAATATGGAAGTTTTGTGGGTGATGGTGGTAGTATGCCCGGTGATGGCGTAAATGGTGTAATTGGTTTCTTTTAACGGCGTAGCGTCCGTCCATGAATAACCTTTTTTGACAGAGGGGTTTAGTGGGAAATCTGCCATAAATTGCAGCATGGCGCCAGGCGATAAATACTCCGGCTGGATCCCGGCAAAGGATAAAAGTGTGTCGTTTACAGCAACAGTATTTCTTACGCTCAATATTTCTCCTTTATTATTTACCATAACGGCAGACCGCGCATTTAATGTTTTCTGCAAACCCACCTGGATGGCAGAATTAGGGTCGGCGGCCTTATCCGAATTATACACCAGGTTTTGGTCCATTGCATTGATGGTATCAATTATTTTATCAGTTGTAATGATAATTGTTGCTCCCTTATCGGATACCTCCGTAACCCTATAAGTTTTTGTGACGATGGAAAATGAACTTACATGCAAGGTTTGGCTTCCGCGCTGCAGCACGCAATTTGATTTGGTTAATACCTGCCGCTGAAATTCGTCGCCTTTTTTAAACCTAACCTGTGCGCAAACAACACCGCTTATAACCGATAGGGTTATAAGCAGGATATGTTTGACTCTGGTTGGCGTAAATTTCATTTTTTATTTCTTTTGATCGTTTTCTGCAGGGCAGATATGTTGGTACCGGTGAAGTTTGAGTTTGTGAATAAGCCAGCCGGAATTAAATCCGGAGCGGTTTGGTTTTAAATCTATGTTTACCCTTGCGTTTGCCTTTAACACTTTTTTCACCGGCAGCTATCGTTAGTCGTATACTGGCATTTCCAGGTATAGCAGGTGTCGGCCAGTACATTGGCGCACTTGCTGGCGGCAGCAACGGAGATTGGAGACTTAGCACCTCCGGCATTAAAGGGAGCGGCAATTTTCCGGGCGTTGTTTGTCCTGAAGATGCGGGCTGTTGCGGCAAAGGTGGCATATCAGGCGGGGGCGGAGCAGGCAGGTCAATAACCTCCGGTGCCGGTTTGTCCTGCATTGTTTGTTGCGGTAATGGTGGTGCATCCGGGGCGCCGGGTAATGGAATATCAGGCCCTTCAACGTCAATACTCAATTTGTACGGTTGGCCGGGTGAAGCAGCAAAAGGCGATGTCGTAACAATAGCGGCGAGGTACGGCATCTTTACAGGAGGAGCCGCCGGCTGGGAGGGTATCGGTATATCACCCGGAATGAGCAAAATTGATTTGGCCGTTGCCGGCTTTCCCGTAGTATTTCCTTTAGTTGAGGAACCCGGAGGCAAGGGAGGGGGTACATTCCAGTCGGATAAGTTGCGTGCCTGCGCTGTTGCGCTATTCAAGGGTGCAGTGAACGCAATTAACACAAAGAACCACATAAGCAGTAATTTTTTACTGCCATTTATTGTTGTTGTTTGTATGTGTAGATACCCTATTGCCATTCAATTATCTTGCCACCGATAGCGGGTAGCATATTAAAAATGTTGAATTTATTTTATCAGAGGCATACCTTGTTAAATCAGTTACACCGATGCCAACAGCTAAAGGACTATTAAAGGGTTTAATGCCCAATGAACACCCCAGATTTATGCCGGACCATTCAGTATTAAAGTTAACATTTTTTATCAATTCGTAGGATATGCTTCCAAATATCGCAGTGCCATGCCTGCCCCTGCCATTCTTTATATCCAGGGCGCTTTTAGTATAAAAGCGCCCGTTACCAATTCCGATGGTATAGGTAAGCTTCGAGCTGCCCGGCGTGGCCGATGGCAGCCATTGCAGGGCATGGCTAAATGCAAAATAAAATGTTGACCCCGGCGAATCTGATTGTCGCTTGTTGGCAAACAACTGTAACCCGCCCGCAGAGATGCTGCTGCCTGTAAAAATTTGGCGGCTTATCTGAATATTTCCCGAAAGATCCGTCACTTCATGCACGTTGGTGATATTCATACTTAATGCAACGTTTACTGCTTTTTGAGGATTACCCGTACAAAAACCTCCAAAGGCTATCAAATCAGCCCTGGTGCGATATGGTTGCGGGTAATCGCCGCCTATACCGCCAAATATATACGTACCAAACCCTCCCCAGCCTGATGGCGAGATCAGGTTTTGTAACACGTTGTTTGGTAAAAGCTCGTCTCTTGTATTTTCAGCCTTAACCGGTGCGAGTAATGAATCCGTTTTTTTTTGGAGGGCATCCTCAAAAGTGGTTTGTGCCAATGCCGCACCCGGAAAAACCAAATACAGGGTTATCATAAAAAAAAATAGTCCCCATATTTTCAATCCGCAATTCATTAGCTTACAGTGCCATAGTTTGAGTTAGAACGCGCGTGATAATGTCACTCTAAATTACGTATTTTTTATAGTAATGCATAATCGGTATAAAAAATACACGATATTCAACCTGTTAAAAAAATGCATTCACAGTCTTTTTTAACCACCCGATCTGACTTAACATGCGCCTGTAAATTTACGCTTCATTACTCCTGTAAAAATACCAACTGCTTTGTATTGTTCGCCGGGGCGCCTGCCCATAAAATTGTACCGTAAAGAATTTAAAGTTAAGGCGTATGAAAAATTTAGAATATTTAATTTATTGTATCCCCGTTATCTTTATTCTATTATCACGCAAGTATTTGCTCAAATACCGTAAGCTAAGAAACACAGGAAAGATCCCCTACATCATCAGTGCGAAACAGCGTAAAAATGTATATTTCTACCTGGCAATATTATCCGTGGTGGCCATTTTAATTATTCAAATTCAATTTTTCTGAAAAACAACCCCTTATACGAACGATAGGGGCAGTACCTCCCGGGATAATACAATTTGCAATTGGCTTGATGATTTTCAACCTAATAACGCACGATAGAGGGGGCTTTTGCCAATAGTGTTGAAATTACTACCTTTAACATGGAACACGCATCCGGCTATGAAATACTTTTTTTTATCTGCTTTCTTTTATCTGCAATTTCGTGCGCCGGTCAAAATAGTGATAGTTTAAAGAAAATTATTTTTGGTAATGCATCCTACCAAAAACGTTTAAATGCCACAACGGCATTCTTAAGCCATCCATTGCGAAAGAATCCGGGGGAAACCCTTGAAATTGCCCGTAAAGGATTAAGCCTTGCCGACCGCTTGGGCGATAAAAAAGCTACAGGTTTAATACTGCTGGCGATTGGGAAAACATTTGAGTTAACAGCGAAATATGATTCTGCCGCCTATTTTTTTGATAGGGCGATCGCAATTCTGAGTACGGTTAAAAACCAGGCTTCGGTAGCAGATGAATATTTGGAGCTGGCAAAGTCATATGCTCAATTGAAGAATTATGATAAAGCGATCCGTTTAAATCAAATAGTTATTGGTATTTCTTCAATAACCGGCGCACACCGGCAGCTGATAAATGCTTTGAGCCAGGCCGGGGCGTTATACGAGGCCAAACATAATTATCGCGAAGCACTCAATTATTTCAAACAGGCCTATGACATCATCGACTCGCTCGATTTTGTTCAAAAAACAAAAGAGAATACCTCTGAAGCATTCAGCAAGAATTTTATGAAAGATGTTTTGGGAAGTTTAAAACAGAAAAGTGAATCGGCACAGGATATTTTAAAAACCATCGAAACTAAAAAATCACTGAACGATACGCTGGCCCTCACCATCAATTATTTTAACCTGGGTGTATTATATAAAAGCAAAAAGTTGTACCCGCAATCAATGGATGCATTGCAAAAATGCTTGCAATACGCCACTAAAATAAGTTATGGAGCCATGCAAAGCAGCGCTGTAAATGAAATAGCTGATTTGTATGAGCAAAAGGGGGATTACAGGCAATCGCTTGTATATTTAAAAAAGCACATGGCGCTGAGTGCTTTAAATAATACCAGCCAATCAAAAACTATCGACGAACTACAAACCAAATACGAGATAACACAAAGAGAAGACCAGGTACTTCAGCAGCAGTTTGAGATAACCAAACGCAACTATTGGATGACCGGTATAGTTGTAATTATCGGGTTAATGCTTTTTATAGGGTTTATTTATTATAAACAAACAAAGCTAAAGCAACGCAATATTGCCATGCAGGCGATCATTGAAACGGAAGAAAGCGAGCGAAAACGAATAGCACAGGACCTGCATGATAGCGTAAGCCAGACCATGACGGCTGCCAAAATAAATTTAACGGTTATAGGCGGGGAGCTGCCTTTTGCAAACGAGGCGCAAAAGAAGCGGTTTGAGAAAGCAATCAAACTGGTTGATGACGGTTTCAGGGAGGTACGAACGATATCACATAATATGATGCCCTGGGCGCTTCATGAAACCGGCCTTGCCTTAGTAGTTAAACAATTTGTTGAGAACATTGAAAACGATGCCATTGCCATCAAGCTTTTCAGCAGGGGCTTTGATGAACCCTTCGATGCAACAACCGAAATTATTTTGTACCGCGTTTTGCAGGAATGCGTAAACAACGTAATGAAGCATGCCGATGCAAGCAGGCTTGATATTTCGTTGATAAGGGATGAACAGAATATAAGTTTAACTATTGAGGATAATGGCAAAGGATTTGAGGTCGCAGGCCCCGGGGCTTATTGGGGTATAGGGTTGAACAACCTGAGGTCGCGGATCAATTTTTTAAAAGGCAAGGTAGAGATCGACTCCCGGGTGGGTAAAGGAACGCTGGTGTCGGTGTACATCCCACTGAATCGTAAATCCTTATAAATTATATTGCAGGATAAATTTGGTGAGTTCCACCGGGTTTTTCAGGTTCAGTTTTTGCATTATATTTTTCCGGTGCGTTTCAATAGTATAGATACTCAGGTGCAGGTGGTTGGCCATCTGCTGGTTGGTAAAATCCTGTTTGATGAACTGCAAAAGTTCAATTTCCCTTTTAGTGAGCTGGAATTGTTTTAAAAATGGATCCGATTCATCAAATATTGAATTGCCAGCAGGTTGTTTGTAAGGGAAGCACGACTGCCCTTGCCCCACCAATCGCAATACCTGCAATAATTGGCTCTTTTCAGCATTTTTTAAGATGTACCCATTGGCGCCACCAGTCTTCGCTTTTTCAATCAGGTGCTCTTCATTATAAGTAGAAAGCATCACTACTTTAATTTTCGGATAACAGGATTTTACCCGCATAAGCACTTCAAAGCCGTTCATGCTGGGCATGTTAATGTCAAGCAGTATCAGGTCGGGTATTTGTGAATTTAGTAAGCTGAGTACTTCCCGGCCATTGGATGCAATGTTCATAATCTCAATATCAGGTTCGGTTTGCAGCAGCATACAAAGTCCGTTGATAAATAAGATATGATCATCTGCAATAATCACAGATAGTTTTTCAGATGTACGTTCCATTATAATAATTAGCAGTAAAACTAAGCATTGTGGTTTCGATAAAAAAATACCAACTGGTTTGTATTGCATGCCCCTGGGGCGCTGCATAAATTGGCTCTGAAAATCGATCCTGCATCACCATGAACAACAACGCTCACCCGGCTCCCGGATAAGGAGGGTAAAGACCCGGCATAAATAATACGTCCGGCAAAAATACGGTACACATCTTAATCAGGAATTTTATGAAAGATATAATCGGCACAGCAATAATAATGGTGCTTTGCATAGTCGCCCTGGTTGTGCGGAATGCTAATGAAGATACTGTTACTCAACACAAGCCCGACACTAAAAAGCAGGATGAGCGCTAAGAAAAAAAGCAGTAAAAATAAATGGAACAGGACGATATCAGGGTGTTTAACCCCTTGATATCGGGGATGATGTCAAACGTTCTTCAGGAACGAACTAACAGGCAGTTTTTCATAGTTCTGCTGTGAAAGCGCCCTCCGGGGCGCTTTTTTGTTTTCCTGCAAGGGCTCGAACCTCAATCCTCAGAGCCAGAATCTGATGTGTTACCATTACACCACAGGAAATTTTGCTATAACAGGAACCGTATTTTAAACAGCCCTTATTTCAGGACCCACCCGGCAACCCTGATCCGGCTGCAAATATAGAAATAATGCTATTTATACCGCTTATAAACTGCGATGGAAATCAGCGATTTTTATTTAAATATTTTTAATATCGATCCCCAAAACCAGCTTTCATCGGCTTTGATCATTGTTTCCAGTGTTTTATCAACGTTTTTTGCCAGTTTATTAATGTCGGTTACTGATTTATGAAATGTTTTGTAGCCGGGGTCTTTTTTATCGCCCTCAACTTTTACCAGCTCGTCCAATATTTTAATTACCGGGTCAAGTTCGCGTTTACGGCGCTCTTTGGCTACCTGCCGGGCGATGTTCCAGGTGTCTTTATCCGCATAAAAATATTCTTTACGCTCGCCGGCCCGCAATTGCTTTTCAACCAGGCCCCAGTTGATCAGGTCGCGCACGGTCATATTCACATTTCCGCGGGATATACTCAGCGCTTCCATTATTTCTTCGGTAGTTAAGGCATCCGGCGTTAGCAGCAGCAACGCATGCACCTGGGCCATGGTACGGTTGATCCCCCATTCCGACCCTAATTTGCCCCAGGCTTCAATGAATTTTTGCTTTGCTTCCGGTAATTCCATATACAAATATACCAATGTTATCGAAGTTTCAAAATATACTGAAACTTAAGTGCTGGTGTTTTTCCTCCGGGTAAAATTGCTGCCTTTTATTTTATTTATTAATTAACATTATTTTTTTGATTGGCTTTCATTTGCCAATAATTAATCAATAAATTTGATCTGCCTCTACAGTTAACCAATTATTCTGTAAACTAAATATTTTATTGATCATGAAAAAGCAAAACGTCTCCAGGCGTCAGTTTATTGGCGCAAGCATGCTTGCTGCCGCTGGCATGGCACTGGCCTCAAAAAGTTCCTTTGCAAATTCAATTTTTGCCAAGGTTAAGCCAAATTCCAAAATAAATGGTGTACAAATTGGCGTTATTACATACTCTTTCAGGAGTATGCCCGGCAGCATAGAACAAATATTACAGTATTGTTTAACTTGTAATATTAACGCAATTGAACTAATGGGAGACGCGGCAGAAGCTTACGCCGGAGCGCCAAAATATGATAACAGTGCAGACTACAAAACACGAATGGCCGCCTGGCGCGAAAGTACATTAATGGACCCTTTTGTTGCCATTCGTAAAATGTATAATGATGCGGGCGTAAGTATTTATGCATGGAAGCCAAACGCTTTGAATGCGAACAACACTGACGGGGAAATAGCATATGCTTTTAATGCGGGCAAGGCACTGGGCTGCAGCCATGTTACCGTTGAATTGCCCGACGACAACCAAACAGCGCGCCTGGGTAACCTGGCCGAAAAATACGATATGATGGTAGGTTACCATGCCCATACCCAGGCCACCCCAACTTTATGGGATAACGCTTTAAGCCAGAGCGACCACAACGGGATAAACCTTGATATTGGCCATTATGTTGCCGGAACCAGCAGCAGCCCCATAGATTTTATTAAGAAAAACCATAAGCGTATACTCAGTATGCACCTGAAAGACAGGAAATTTCATGACGGGCCAAATATGCCCTGGGGGCAGGGTGATACGCCGATAAAAGAAGTATTGGTATTAATGAAAAAAGAAGGTTATAAATTCCCCGCAACTATCGAGCAGGAATACCAAATACCGGCCGGCTCTGATGCGGTTAAAGAAGTGATCAAATGCCGCGAATATGCCAAGGACGCTTTAAGTTGAGCGGTGAGTAGTGAGTGAATAGTGAATGGGTAAGCTGGGAAATAATTCTGTTCACCCCATCTGCAATTCAGCATTAATGAACGCTTTGCTCACCATTCACCATTCACCACTCACTTTTTCACCAAATCCTTATATTTGAGTATATTTTGATTGCATGAGAGAAGTAGCATTAATTATTCACGAGGATGCCACGTTGTCGACTGTTACCGGCGCCATGGATATGTTTATCCATACCAACAGGCTTTTTCAGCAAACGGGTAAATCCCAGCCGTTTAAAATAATTCTGGCAGGTGAAAAAGCAAATAACGACTTGCTGCCGCTTAACCCGCTTTTTGTAACATATTGTTTGGCCGAAGAATTAAAGAAACCCGACCTGATTATCGTTCCAGCGTTTTATGGCGACCGGGATAGTATGCTGGTAAAACACAAGGGGTTGATTAACTGGATAAATACCAAATACCAGGCAGGTTCAGAAGTTGCCAGCCTGTGCTCGGGGATCTATTTTTTGGCCGAGGCGGGATTGTTGCCTGGTCGCTCATGTACTGCGCACTGGAGCGACATGGAAGATATTGTACGCAGGTACCCTGATGTTAATTTTCTATCGGATATGGTGATCACTGACCAGGAAGGGATCTATACCAGCGGAGGCGCATTTTCATCGCTGAACCTCATCCTGTATATGATCGATAAGTTTTGCGGCAGGGAAGTGGGCGTTTGGGCAAGTAAAATGTTTTCGCTGGATATGGACAGGATCAGCCAATCGCATTTCTCGGTATTTAAGGGCCAGCGCAAACATAATGATGACGATATACTGAAAGCGCAAACTTATATTGAAGAAAATCATCATTTGCCGCTTACTATTGACGATATCGCCGACCGCGCCAATATGAGCAAGCGTAATTTTATCAGGCGCTTTAAAAAAGCCACAAAGAATACGCCGTTTGAGTATTTGCAGCGTGTGAAAATTGAAGCGGCCAAAAAGGCGCTCGAAAAAGGGAGCCAGAACATTAACCTTTTAATGTATGATGCCGGGTATAATGATATCAAAACCTTTCGCGAAGTGTTTAAAAAGATAACGGGCCTTACCCCACAGGATTACAGGCGAAAGTATAACCGGGAAGAAATATATTTAAATTAAAAACGCGTAAAAAAAGAAGAGCTCCTGATGGGCAGGAGCTCGTTCTAACCAATTATAAACCTAAATTATGAGAAGAGGACGCAGGAAACGGGATCGAACCATTTTCTTTTTTTGCTGCCGCCTTTCAGCTACCTGCATTAGTGAAGTATAAACTGTTGGGCTTACATCTTATCACCACTGCAAATATACAATATTTTTATATCCTACAAAACTGATAGGAGTTAAATTAACAATATTTTAATGTTAACTGTTAATACGGCGATGTGCTTACCGCCGTCCACCCGCCATCAACAATGATGTTTTGTCCGGTGATATGCCCGGCTTGCGGAGAAACTAAAAATAAAACAGCACTGGCCACATCCTCCACCGTTGCCGGGCGGCCCATCGGTGTAATGCGCGACCATGTATTTTTATACCCGGCATCTTCCATCGTTCTTTCGGTTAGGGTAGCGCCGGGGGCAACAGTGTTTACGGTAATTTGGTATGGTGATAACTCAATAACCAGGCTTTTGGCAAGCATTTCAAGCGCGGCCTTGGTCATGCCATAGGCGGCAAGGTCCTGGTGTGCCTGGTGGCCGGTAACGGATGACATGAACAGGATGCGCCCACCGCTTTCCTGCCTGATCATTTGATTAGCCGCTTTTTGGGCGAGGAAAAAACTGCCTTGCAAATTCAGGCGCATTACGCTTTGCAGCGATTCAACAGGGTAATTTAAAAAATCGCCAAACAGGGTGATTCCGGCATTGGCAATAGCGATATCCAGGCCGCCAAAATGCCGCACGGCTGAGTCTACCATATGCTGGATGAAATCGACATCCGCAGCATCGCCCGCCAGTGCGTAACAGTTTCCGCCTTCATTTGCAATCTTTTCGGCAGCAGTTTTTACCAGTGCCTCATTGATATCATTGAGCAACACCCAGGCGCCTTCAAGCGCCATCTGCCTGGCAATTTCAAAGCCAATGCCCTGGCCCGCGCCGGTTACAATAGCTGTTTTATTGGTGAAATTTTTGGTTGTCATGTTTGAGTCTGATTTATGGTATTTTAACAGCCTGTTCAATTATTGGCGCCTTGCTCAAAAGGCTAAGGGGCGTCGGGTAAAAAAAGCAATTCTTTCATTTAACCTTTCTACGCCCGTCAACGGTGATCGGCTTATCCGGGCTATTTCGTTAAAATCATAACCTTCTCTAATTAATAATATTACCAATGCATTTTCTGCTGCTCCCTTTATTGATTGCTGACGGCTTTTTAAAAATTTCTCAATTATTGCCCGTGATTTTGACGTGGCAACATATGTAATAGCCCAGAGTAAATATTGGATATCATCGTTATTCTGCGTCAGTTTTAGTTTTCCACCCAGGAAGCCCTCTGCATCAATTTCGCTGTTTGTTAACGCTTCGTAAGCCTTGCCTCTAACATGCCAGTTTTTACTATCGGTACATTTGATAATTGGCGAAAGATCTATCGTCGCGGGTTTATACAATTCGCCCAGGGGTGATAAAATTGTTACCAGGATAGTTTTATCTTTTTCTACAGACAGCCTTGAAATCAAAAAGCGCGTTATGTTTTCATCCTTTGTATTTGTCGCAATGCTTCCCAATATAAAATAGAGGTTATTTTTTGATTCCTTGTCTTTCGCCTGTTCAATCATTACAAACAACCCGGCGCCTAATTGGCTATTTGAAAGATTTCTTGCCTCCTCAATTGCGTTAGTCGAGGTCGTATATTTTATTTCAGTTAGTCCGGATCCTTTAATCTTGTGTTCGGAATAAGTACGATCCGACATTCTTGCAAGAAGGTTATTGATATATCCGCTCATTTTTAAATAACAATTATGTCACAATAATAACTCAATAGGATTCAATGCGAATCCCTTAACACCCCGGTGCCCGACCCTCCCTTTAAAAAAACCATATCAGCACCTAAATGTGCCTGTTCAACATGGGTTTGGTAGAGCCACACGTAGCCCCTGCTGGTTAAATTTTCAAATGGCTGTAACTCACCTTTTCTGCGAATGATCTCATCCTCAGTTAATTCAACCTGCAGCAAACCGGCGGCAACATCCAGGTGAATAATATCCCCATTTTGTACAATGGCCAAAGTACCGCCAATAGCCGCCTCGGGCGAAACATGCAGTACTACGGTGCCAAATCCGGTGCCGCTCATCCGTCCGTCAGAAATGCGTACCATATCCGTAACGCCTTTCTCCAGCAATTTTTTAGGGATCGACATATTGCCAACTTCCGGCATGCCGGGATAGCCTTTTGGCCCTACGTTTTTCAACACCAGCACGCTGGTTTCATCTACATCTAAATTGGGATCATCAATTTTGGCCTTATAATCCTCAATATTTTCAAATACCACGGCACGGCCGGTATGATTCATTAAAGCCGGGCTGGCTGCCGATGGTTTTAACACCGCGCCGTTTTCACAAAGATTACCTTTTACCACCACGATGCCGGCGAGCAGGTTAAAAGGCTTATCCATTGTGGCAATCATGTCACGATTAAAGCATTCGCTTCTCAGGTAATTTTCTTCAATGGGCTTTCCGCTGACAGTTATGCTGTCGCGATGCAAAACAGCGTGCAATTCTTTCATTAACGCCGGCAAGCCGCCGGCATAATAAAAGTCTTCCATAAAATATTTGCCGGATGGCTGCAGGTTGGCCAGCAAAGGGATGTTTTTGATATTATTAAAATCATCCATACCCAAATCAACCCCAATGCGGGCGGCAATTGCCAGTAAATGGATCACAAAATTAGTTGAACCACCGATAGCCGCATTTACGGTGATGGCGTTTTCAAAAGCCTGCCGGGTTAATATATCCGAAAGCTTCAGGTCTTCATTCACCATATCAACAATCCGGCTGCCGGATAAATGCGCCAATACTTTTCTGCGTGAATCAGCTGCGGGGATAGCGGCATTCTCGGGCAGGCTTAATCCCAATGATTCCACCATACAGGCCATGGTGGATGCCGTACCCATTACGGCGCAATGGCCGCGGCTTCGCGTCATGCAGGCTTCTGCAACAAAAAGTTCTTCGTCGCTCATTACGCCGCTTCTGTATGCTTCAGAAAAACGCCATACATCGGATGTGCTTATATCCTGCCCCCGGTATTTACCGGTAAGCATTGGCCCGCCCGAAACCACAATGGTAGGCAGGTTGACACTTGCAGCACCCATAATAAGTGCCGGCGTAGTTTTATCGCAGCCGCAAAGCAAAACCACGCCGTCCAACGGGTTGGCGCGGATAGATTCTTCCACATCCATACTCACCAGGTTGCGGTACAGCATAGCAGTTGGTTTGATCAGCGTTTCACCCAGCGACATTACCGGGAACTCCACCGGGAAACCGCCCGCTTCGTAAATGCCATGCTTAACCGACTCAGCCAGTTCCCTGAAATGGGCGTTGCATGGGGTCAGTTCCGACCATGTATTGCAAATGCCGATAACCGGTTTTCCTTGTAATTCATGGGCGGGGATCCCCTGGTTTTTCATCCAGGCCCGGTAAATAAACCCGTCTTTGCCTTTCCGCCCGAACCATTGCCGGCTTCTTAACTCTTTATCCATTTGGTTGATAATTCTAAATCAATATTATTCATTTATTTCGGATGTCGGATGTTCGAATTCGGATTTATTTTAATTCGGACCTTTTACAAATTGATTTTTTTCCCTGCCTGCTTAATATCAGGCGGTAATAAAAACCAGGCTGAACTTAATTATTTAATAAAATGTTTGGCGATTGGAAAATCTCCATATTGAGCACTATAACTAATTGGAAATATGAGTACTATGACAACTCCCCTCTCGAGAGGGGTGCGCTGGCCTGTGGTGTGGCGGGGGTGTGTTAGCAAACATACTCGTCACCAGACCCCTCCACCCCTGCCTACCGGCAGGCAGGCCTCTCAAGAGGGGAATCGCACAGGCCCGGCTTTAAGATCTGCCTTTTTCACTATTTTTTAATCGCTAAACACGTTATTTTGATACTTAAAATTCACGGGAAGGCCTTATCTTGTGCCATTAACCCGGATATTATGAGATCGAAAATATTTCTGTTAATTGTATCAATCATCATTATTGGGCATTCAACGGTTTTTTCGCAAAAAGCGCCCCGCTTTCATGTAGTCGCGTTATATGAAAACGGAGGGCATCATGTTGAATATACCAAAGCAGCCCGACCATGGCTGGATAAACTGGCTGCCGACAGTAATTTTACCATCGATTATATCCGGAATACCGACCTGATCGATTCCGCATTTTTAAGTAAATACCAATTGTTTATCCAGTTGGATTATCCGCCGTACGCCTGGAAGGATAAAGCAGTAAAAGCATTTGAAGATTATATCACCAATGGCCGCGGCGGCTGGATCGGTTTTCACCATGCCACCCTGCTTGGCGACTTTGACGGTTACAAAATGTGGGACTGGTTCTCGGGGTTCATGGGGGGCATCACCTACAAAAATTATATCCCAACCTTTGCCAGGGCTAAAGTGATTATAGAAGATCCGCACCACCCGGTTATGAAAGGTGTGCCTTCCTCATTTATGGTTGAAAAAGAAGAATGGTACACCTATGATAAAAGCCCGCGGCCAAATGTGCATGTAATTGCCAGTGTGGATGAATCAACCTACAGCCCCAATTCAGACATCAAAATGGGCGATCACCCGGTCATTTGGACTAACCCGAATGTTAAGGCAAAAAATGTTTATATTTTTATGGGGCATTCGCCGGTGTTATTTAACAGTGAGGTTTATAAAAGGATATTTTGCAACGCGATTTTTTGGGCCTCTGCAAGGTAGAGACGCAAAGCATTGCGTCTCCCGATATCATTCAAGAAACGTCAGAGACGCAAAGTATTGCCGTTTCTACTGAAATATCGTTCCTTTCCGATGGTGGGGTTTTTTCCATAGAATCAGCTGCCACACCAGTTCAGCGCTTGCCAATACGGCAATAGCAAAAACTGCTGCCCAAACAGCTTGTTCCGTAGAAGAGAATGCGCCTGCCAGCGCCACAAAATAAACCACGAAGGGCAGCAGCACCATCATATAAAGGCCGGTTATACTTAAAGGTATTTTAAATGGTCTCGGCGCATCCGGCGCCACTTTACGTAGTTTTATTAAGGAGATATATTCGAGGGATAAACCGGCGCCGTAAACCGTCACATCAATGATCAGCAGGTCAGCAAAGGGCCATAGTACCATCAGGCTAACCACCAGCGAGCAGGTAATGATGGAGACATAAGGGCTTAAAAATCGCTTGTGCTGTTTGTTTAAAAAATGGGGGAGCAGGTCATCATCCGCCATAACTTTAGGCACGCGCGAAACGGAAAGCAACACCGCCGCATAGATCCCGAAGGTGCTGGCCATACCTGCCAGGGCGATCAGCTGCCCCAGCCAGTGGCCGCCGATAGCTTCACCTACTGCGGGGAAGGCGTGTTCCTGCAATTTGCCGGTATCAATACCTGTTTGCTGCGAAACCAGGATAATTAAAAAGTATAATACGATCACCAGTCCAAAAGCTGTAAAGGTTGAATATAAATAGGACTTCACCGGGCGTTCAACTTCTTCGGCATAGGTGGTTACGTTGTCCCAGCCCAGGCAGTTCCACATCACCGTGTACAGGGCCATCCCTAATGATGAAAAAGGTACCCCTTTTAGCGTTTGTGAAGGAATGCTGGTAACCGAATGATGGTAAAATGCCAGTACAAATAAAATGATGAACGGTGTTACCACTGCCGCCCCTAATATCAACGATGTTTTACCTACCGGAACTATACCTAAGATATTCAGCAAGGCAGAAAGCCAAACAAAAACCAGGCAAATGGGGATCCGGTAATCCATCAGCCATGGAAAAAAGAAGGAGGCATACACCACAAACAAACCGGGATAAATGGCGAGATCGATAAAAGTATAGAGCCAGGTCCACCAGCCTTCATAAAAACCCCATCGGGTGCCTAAGGTATGTTTCACCCATTTATAATAGCCGCCGGTAACTGGCATCATACCGTTCAACTCAAGCACGGTAAAAATAGCAGGCACATCCCACAATAAAGGGGTGATCAATAAAATAAGTAATGCGCTATGCTGACCAGCGTACGATACCAATGGCTCCAAACCATAGGGGCCACCTGAAACCGTAAAGAAAATTACAGCGACCAATTGTATCGGCCTTATTTTTTTTAACGACAATTGTGAAGGCATAAGCGATAAAAATATTGTTTATACGGGTAATATTTAAATTGTTTTCGTTTTTATTTATAAATCGTTTAAAAACGAATAGTTGGGTCTCTTATTGATTACTATTTTAACAAGCTCATAATTTCTTATTACTTTTACAGGCAACCAATCAGGGTTTTAAATGAGCAAACCTTTTAACCGTCCTATTCGTGTTTTAGTGGCCAAAGTGGGGCTTGACGGGCACGACCGGGGCGCGCGCATAATTGCAACCTCGCTGCGTGACGCAGGAATGGAAGTGATCTATACAGGGTTGCGCCAAACTCCTGAGATGGTGGTAAATACAGCCCTGCAGGAGGACGTGGATGCCATCGGTGTTTCCATCCTTTCCGGGGCGCACATGACGGTTTTCCCGAAGATCATCAACCTGGTAAAAGAAAAAGGGATGGACGACGTACTGATTACCGGCGGTGGCATCATCCCGCAGGAAGACATGGCTGAACTAAAAAAACTGGGCATTGGTGAACTTTTTCCGCCGGGTACCCATACAAAAGATATTGTAAAATACATTACGGAATGGGTACATCAGCACCGTAATTTTTAAAGGAAATTAAGATGTCATTTAAAAATTTACTTATTGAATATAAGGAACGGATTCAATTCATCATCATCAATCGCGAAAGCAAATTGAATGCCCTAAATAAAGACACCCTGGCTGAATTGCATTCGGCCTTATCAGATGCCTTTAATAACCCAGAAGTTGGCGGAATTATTATTACCGGTGCAGGGCAAAAAGCTTTTGTAGCGGGTGCTGATATCTCAGAATTTAAAGATACAGGTTCGGAGGGCGGCGGTGAGATAGCAAGGCAGGGACAAACACTTGTTTTTGATAAGATAGAGAATGGGAACAAGCCGGTAATTGCCGCTATAAATGGTTTCGCCCTCGGCGGTGGATTGGAACTTGCCATGGCCTGTCATATCCGCGTCGCCGCTGAAAATGCCAAAATGGGGTTGCCCGAAGTAACCTTGGGGTTGATACCAGGCTATGGCGGCACCCAGCGTTTAACCGCACTGGTTGGAAAAGGGAAAGCGATGGAAATGATTATGACCGCTGATATGATTACTGCCGCTGATGCACTCCAATGCGGCCTTGTAAACCATGTAGTGAGCCAGGAGCAATTATTGGGAAAGGCCGAAGAATTATTAAGTAAAATATTATTGCGGGCGCCGCTTGCAATCGCCTCGGCAATAACAGCCGTAAATGCTGCGGTAAAGGATGGGGTAAATGGGTTTGAAACGGAGATCGGAGAATTTTCAAAATGTTTTACAACCAAGGACCTCCAGGAAGGTATTGCAGCATTTTTAGAAAAACGTAAACCCGCTTTTAAAGGAGAATGATTTTTTTATAATTGGCAGCCCCCCTTCTGCCATAGCCGCGCATTTTTGTGTTTTTGATACTATTTTTTACACAAGCCGGCCATGATTTTCAGCAAAATATAACTTTTGTCCCCGTAAAAACGTAAGAGAGGATTAAATTTATAAATTAGCGGATTAGTATGTTAATTAACATGCAAACGACCTTAATGATAAAACAATAATTGCTGGTATGAAAAGAATTCTCATCATTGATGATGAAGTTAATGTTGCGTTGCTGTTGGCGAAGTTTTTGACACGAAATGGTTTTGATGTAACTACTGCATCAACCGGCACTATTGGTATGGAGTACCTTAAAAACGGCGACTTTAACCTTGTTTTGTGCGATTTCAGGCTGGAAGATACCGATGGCCGCGAAATGCTTAAAAATATAAAAACCCAATATCCAAAAACGGGTGTGATCATTATTACCGGCTACTCGGACATAAAGATGGCTGTTGAGCTGATAAAAATGGGCGCCTATGATTATATTACCAAGCCTTTGTATCCGGATGAAATTTTAAATACCATTACCAAAGCAATTGAAACGCATTATGCACTGATTGAGGATAAAACCGAAAAAAATAACGAGGATAAATCATCAAGGGAAAATAGAAAACAAGCCTTTAATGGTGAATTTGTATTAGGAAACAGCCGTGCATCCCGTGAGCTTTTGCGCCAGATAGAATTGGTTGCCCCAACAAATTACAGCGTGATCATCATGGGCGAAAGCGGTACCGGCAAGGAGTCGGTTGCAAAGAGCATACATTTAAACAGCCCGCGCTACAACCAGCCATTTATAGCGATGGATTGCGGATCGTTAACCAAAGAACTGGCCCAGAGTGAATTCTTCGGCCACGAAAAAGGCTCCTTTACCGGCGCTTTATATACCAAGATCGGCCATTTTGAGATGGCAAACGGCGGCACTTTGTTTTTGGACGAAGTAGGAAATTTATCCTATGAGATCCAGGCGGCCTTATTACGAACCGTACAGGAACGGAAAGTGAAAAGAATTGGCAGTACCAAAGAAATTAACCTTGATGTGCGCATCATTATAGCTACCAACGAAAATTTGCAGGAAGGCATACAAAAAGGGAGATTCAGGGAGGACCTTTACCACCGTTTTAATGAGTTTAGCATCTTTATACCGCCCCTGCGCGAACGTGGAAATGATATCATGCTGCTGGCCGACCATTTTTTAAAGCTGGCAAACCATGAGCTGGGACGTAATGTGGTTTCGTTCTCTCCGGAAGTTGTGGAATGTTTTATGAACTACCGCTGGCAGGGCAATGTGCGCGAAATGAAAAACGTTGTGCGCAGGGCAACATTGTTGACTGAAGGAAACGAAATTACGATGAAAGCGCTCCCGCTTGAAATCTCGAACTTTAAAATGCCTGTCCATGAATATGGCAATCATATCGAAAGCTTTGAAATAAAAGAGGTGCGCCACGACCTGAAAAACGCGGCCCTGGAAGCCGAATACGAAACGATATTAAAAGTGTTGAGGGAAGTTAATTTCAATAAAACCAAAGCTGCTGAAATATTAAATATTGACAGGAAAACCCTTTATAATAAAATGAAGGCCATCAATATAAAATAACGTGAAGAGCCCGGCAAAAGATAAAACTAAAGCCAATTCTCCTGGCAAAACCAGTGATGATACTTTGCGCACCTTAAAACATGATATCAATAACCAGCTTTCAAATATACTTTTGGCCCTGGAACAGTTACGTTACGAAATCCCCGATGCTTCCGAAGATTGTACCTTTTACCTGGAATCGATCTCCCTCAGCACAAAAAAAATAAACGCCCTGCTTAAAGAAACTGAATAATTATTCAAGGAAGGCGAAAATATCGCCTCCCTTAAATCTTAAAGAGAATGGACAACTTTGTCAATAAAGCAAGGCTGCCCATCATTTGCCGGTATTATTCGCCCGGTATTACCCTCACTTTTAAATAACTTGGATTTTCTTTGGTTGAATACACCTTATTGGTAGCTTTCTGAAAATCTGAATCCCTGGCTTTCATGATATCTTCAAAACGCTGGGGGTTCCGGTCAATCAGCGGGAACCAGGTGCTTTGTACCTGTACCATAATACGGTGCCCCTTTTTAAAGGTATGCAGCACATCCTGCAGCTCGAAATTTACCGGGCTCACCTGGCCTGGCGTAAATGCCACCGGGAATTCAAAGCTTTTACGGAATTTGCCGCGCATCGCCTCACTGCGTACCATTTGCTCATAATGCGACATATAAACACCCTGGCCGGTAAATTTATTGTTTTTGGCGCTATCAGGATAAACGTCAATTACTTTAACTACCCAATCGGCGTCGGTGCCTGTGGTACTTACTTTAAGGTTTGCCCAAATGTTGCCCGCAAGCGTAATGTCCTTATCAAGCACATCGGTCTGGTAAGATAATACATCGGGCCGGCTTTCGGCAAAACGCTGATCAGCGGTCATGTATTCACGTTTCATATCCAGGTCGGTTTCACTGATGAATGGTACCGGTTTGGTAGGATCAGACACGAATTCATCGGGGCCTGAGGATGCTTTTGGCGCATTAAAAGAAAGCTTGCCGCCTGGCAACAAGTACAGGTTTTTATCCTCTGCTTCTTTTGGCGGCCAGGTTTTGTAAGTTTTCCACTGATTAAGGCCCGTTTCAAAGGTGGATACCTTCGGGATATCCGTATCTGTACCTTTTAAATAATGACTGAAAAAGGCAAACTCTATCTTCTCGCGGTAAAATGGCCCGGTTGGGCCGCCGAAATCAACATCGCCCAAATGGTCGCCCGCTCCTCGCGCCCATCCGCCATGCACCCATGGGCCCATAGCGAAATAGATAGGGGTAGCAGGGTTGTTTTTTACTAAAGTTTTATAAGTATTGATAGCGCCGTAAAGGTCTTCAGCATCATACCAGCCGCCGGTAACCAGGGTAGCGGTTTTAATATCGTGCAGGTGCGGCAATACTTTGCGGTCTTTCCAGTGCTGGTCATAATTAGGGTGATCCAGCATTTCGTTCCACAGTTTGATCGTATCGTTATAATATTGCGGCTTGTTAGAGTTTTTTACCGAACCCATTTTCATGTAATACTCGTACCCGTCTTCGGTGCCGTATTTCAGTTCGCTGCCACGGGCCTGGGTTGGCTTATTATCCTGCCTGTTGGTAAAAAAAGGATAAAAACTAAAGTTTGCCGCCAGCATAAAGGCCCCGTTATGAAAAGCATCATCGCGGTACAGATCGGACATCGGCGCCTGCGGCGACGCCGCTACCAATGCCGGGTGACGGCTCAATAAGCAGGTGGTGGTAAAAAAGCCGGGATAGGAAATACCCCAGGCGCCTACTTTGCCGGTATTGTTAGGGATGTTTTTAATGAGCCAGTCGATGGTATCGTAGGTATCGGTTCCTTCATCCACATCTTTATTGGTTTTATGCTGCTCCAATTCGGGCGTCATCTCGCGGAAAATACCTTCGCTCATCCACCGGCCGCGCACGTCCTGGTAAACAAAAATATATTTGTCGTGTAAAAACAGGGAGGATGGCCCAAGGCTGCCTTTATATTTATCAGCGCCGTAGGGAGCCACGCTATACGGCGTGCGGTCCATCATTATCGGGTATTTTTTGGAAGTATCCTTTGGCACATAAACCGAAGTGAACAGTTTTATACCATCGCGCATCGGTACCTGGTATTCGTATTTGATATAATTATCCTTCACATAGGCAGCATCACCGCCGGGTTGCGCCAAAGCGTTTAACGTCAAAAGGCAGAGGCCTAAAGCCAAAAAGGTAAGTTTCTTCATGAAAAGTCAGTTAAAAAGTTTTTAAAAGTACGGAATAAAACAAAATGACAAACAGGTTGGGTTGTCATAAAATCGTTACGGAAGGGTCATTGATTTGAAGCTTCAAAAAACTCCAAACCTTGAATGAATCTAAAATCTTTCAAATTAAAGGTAAATAGTTTAAAGCCGGTATGGAGCGCGGTTGCTGCTATCAAAGCATCGGGCATAGCTAAATTATGGCTGAGCTTATAATTTTCAATAAGCTGTATTGTCAACGAAGTGATGTCCGGATTAATGAGTAATATATTAAACCGGCTGATATTCTTGTTTAGTTTGCCAAGACCAGCCTTGTTTGGCGCTCCTGCTATCAATTCCATCTTTGTAACAGCGGAGAGTGTTACGAAATCTAACCCTATTAAGTTGTCAAGAATGTATTTGGCGGCTTGATGTCTTATTTGCAGATGATCCAAATAATCAATCATTACATCTGTGTCGCAGATTACTTTGTCCTTTTCCACGCTTCTTCTCTAAGCTTTTTGGCATCAATACCACTGCCGGTAAATATATTCTCCAGTTCAGAAATATTTAAAGTTTTATCTCCTGGAATTAATATATCATCAAGGGAAGATTGCTTTTTATTTTTATCCGAAGACATTTTGAAATCCAAATATTTTGCCAGACTCTTTAAAATTTTCAGGGTTTCAGGCTTTTTATATGTTATAACAACCTCGGGCATAATTTAATCTTTTTATAAAGATAACACATTAAATAAAAAAAGGCAAGCACCGCTCACCTTCTTTACAAATTTCAATACTGCAAATCCGGACCCAATGGTTATCGGGTCGAAAATCCGTACCGATAGCTATCGGGGTCCGAAATCAACATTATTCGTTTATCGCTTTAACGCCCGGCAATTCCTTACCTTCCATATATTCAAGCAACGCGCCGCCACCGGTGGATACGTAGCTCACATCCTCGGTTAATCCGAATTTGGCCACTGCCGCGGCTGAATCACCGCCCCCTATCAAGGAGAACGCGCCGTTTTCAGTAGCTTTTACTACGGCCAAACCAATCGCTTTGGTACCGGCCTCAAATTTTTCCATTTCAAAAACACCCATCGGGCCGTTCCATAAAAGGGTTTTTGAGCCTTCAACCACTTTGGTAAACTCGACAATGGAGTCAGGGCCGATATCTAAACCCATCCATCCGTCTTTTATATCATTATTTTGGGCGATGGCCGTATTAGCGTCGTTTGAAAAATTGTCGGCAATTACTGAATCTGTCGGTAATAATAAATTTACGCCTTTGGCTTTTGCTTTCTCGATGAGGCTTAGCGCGAGGTCGAGCTTATCTTCTTCAACCAATGATTTGCCGATTTTTCCACCCTGGGCTTTGGCAAAAGTATAAGCCATGCCGCCGCCAATAATCAGGCTGTCAACCTTATCCAGCAAGCGTTCAATCAGTTCAATCTTATCGGACACTTTTGCACCGCCCATAATGGCGGTGAAAGGCCTAACCGCGCCGTTCAATACTTTTTCGGCATTTTTCAACTCGCCGGCCATCAGGTAACCAAAAAATTTGGCATTCGGAAAAAATTGAGCGATCACCGCTGTGGAGGCATGTGCACGGTGAGCTGTACCAAAGGCATCGTTTACATAAATATCGCCCAATTTTGACAGTTTTTCGGCAAAGGCCACGTCGCCTTTTTCTTCTTCCTTATAAAAGCGCAGGTTTTCAAGCAGCAACACTTCGCCGCCTTCAAGGGCTTTTGATTTTTCAATTGCTTCGGTCCCGATGCAGTCATCAGCAAATTCAACCTGCTGACCCAGTAAATCAGACAGATGCGGAACGAGGTGCCTGAGGGAATATTTATCTTCCGGGCCTCCTTTTGGCCGGCCCAGGTGCGACATCAGGATCACCGCCCCTCCGTCTTTTAAAATCTTGTTGATGGTTGGCAGCGCGGCTGTCATCCGGTTATCGTCGGTAATGTTATAATCTTTATCCAGGGGAACGTTAAAATCAACCCTTATAAGCGCTTTTTTTCCGGTAAAGCTAATTAGATCTATCGTTTTCATAGTATTTAATCCTGTAAGTTTTAAAGCCGCCAAATTCAGCAAAATTTTTCTATATTCTGAATTTAAAAGTTAAAAGTGATGTAAATCATAAAGTGATCATTTTATTTTAACATACATTACATGATGCGGGCCGATGCCCGGCACCTCAAATTCAGGCGAGATCACTTCAAAGCCCACGTTTAAATAAAACTGCACTGCTTTTTTGCGGGCGTTGCACCAAACATAATTTGCCCGCTGCCCGCGCAGGTAAACAAGTGCAAAGTTTACCAGTTGATTGCCAAACCCCTTACCCCGGTATGGTTCAAGCGTTGCCATACCCCGCAGCTGGTAGCCAGGGCCAGCAAATTCGCCGTAATTTTGCGGATGAAGCGAAACCACACAAGCCAGTTCATCATTAAAAAAATAGCCCAAATGAAACGCCCCTTCCAGCTGATCCGAAGGGAAGCGGCATTCATCATTCGTCAGTTTTCCTTCCCGCAATACGTCGTTTCTGATGGGGAGCAATTCTTCAACTTTTATAAACCTTATCATTTACTATTAAGTAGCTGTTATTTGCCAAATTGAGTAGGTTTTTCCCCGCTTTAATTTGTTTTTAATTATTAATCAAAAATAAATTTTGAAAACCAGTTCTTTTTTAACCTGTCCGAAAGGCATTTTTTATTGTTTTTGCAATTATCTAAAAAATTTGCATAACAATTGCATACTAACAGTAACCGATTGAATAATAAACCTGGCTATGAAACTATTTTTTACGTTGATTTTTGCAGCAGTAATACTCGCAGGATGCAGCAAGCAGGGGGACGTTAATCCTCAAACCAACAAAAATAACAGCACGGGCACTACCCCGCCCGATGCAAGTTCGGGGTTAAGCCACGATGACTCCATTCATATGCCTAAGTTTAATATTAACCGGCAAACAGTAAAAACGAGTGTTTCGGGTAGTAAACTTACATTGGTATTTAACGAGAATGTGGATATTTTATTCACCTCCGAAGCCTACCAAAAGATATCAGCGGTTCACTTACAGGAAGACTTTAAGACTACCTTATTAAACGGCCTTGATTTTACAACCGTTGCGCAAGGGGGCAACACCACGCTGGATTGGGTGGATGATAATTTAAACAATGTAATATTGAAAAAAGTTAGCGATACGTTAATCAATAATGTAAAAATGATGAAGATAAATGTAAACCGGCCATTTACCTTTTTTAAATCATACGCCTCAAATAAAGACGCATTAAATGCGCAAACTTTTTTTATCAGCAAAACCGATGATACGGTTGTTTTTACCTCCTTTAGTTATTACAATCAAAAAAACTACCTGCCCCAGTCGGAGGCGGCAGTGCTGGTTTATACGAAGTAAGTCCGGAAAGTCAGTAAAGTCTGAAAGTAGCTTCGAGTATTTTTTTGGGGAGCTATCAATCATTTTACGGCGTTCTTCTTTCGGTCTTCCCGGACTTTTCCGACTTTCGGACTACAGCGAAGCTATTCGCTTGACCAAATCAGCCAGGCGGCTTGAGTAGCCCATTTCATTATCGTACCAGCCCACCACTTTTACCAGCCCGCCAACAATGGATGTAAGCTGTGCATCAAAAATGCAGCTATGAGTATTGCCCAGGATATCGGTTGATACAATGGGGTCTTCGGTATATTCCAGGATCCTTTTCATGGCGCCTTCAGCAGCTTGTTTAAAGGCTGCGTTAATTTCTTCAACAGTGGCAGGTTTTTTTAAAATACAGGTAAAATCGGTTAACGATCCGTTTAAAACAGGCACGCGGATCCCGGCGCCACCCAATTTACCCTCGAGGTGGGGAAAAATAGTAGTAATAGCTTTTGCGGCGCCGGTTGTTGTGGGAATAATAGAGGCGGAAGCAGCCCTTGCCCTGCGCAGGTCCTTATGGGGCGCATCGTGGAGGTTTTGGTCTCCCGTCATGGAGTGAACGGTAGTGATATACCCGTTAACAATCCCCCAGTTATCGTCCAGGATCTTTACCATTGGCGCCACATTATTGGTGGTACATGATGCGTTGGAAATGATAGGAGAATGCAGGTCGGCGGTGTCATCGTTAACACCCAATACTACTGTTTGGGTGTTTTTTTCGCTGCCGGGTGCCGAAATAATAACCTGTTTGGCGCCTGCCTGCAAATGCCTGGATGCTCCCAAAATTGAAGTAAACTTACCGGTTGACTCAATTACAAGGTTGATATCCAGTTCTTTCCATGGCAGATCAGCCGGGTCTTTCTCGGAAAATACCTCAATAGCATGGCCATTTACAAAAAGATAGTCATCATCAAATGTTATCGTCCCGTTAAAGCCATGATGAACGGAATCGTATTTAAAAAGGTGGGCAAGTGTTTTTGTGTCGGCAAGATCATTAATCGCCACCACATTAATATCTTTCGTGTGGATAATATTCCTTAAAAATATCCGGCCTATACGCCCGAAACCGTTTATAGCAATCCTTATCATATCGATTTATAAGGCTGCAAATTTAAGTAAAATAAGGTAGCGGGCCGGGGTAATAACCGCCTTAAAGAATAGTATTTACAATAAGCTGAACGTTACAGGCAAGATCAGGCTATAAAAATAAGTTGCGCAGTGCCAGGTTTTCGCGTTCTTTTGAGCGGATAAAAAAGGTGATGCTCCAATTGAAGATCAGCGAAAAGGCGACAATCAAAAGGATTAGTGCCGAGCTGCTGTAGTTGTTGAATAAAAGCACCGTTATTATCGACATAACGTTGATGCCGGATAAAATAAGCGTGGTTTGTAAATGATTGAAACCCAGTTTCAGCATGCGGTGATGAATATGGTTGCGGTCGGCAATAAACGGCGACACGCCATTTGAAATACGCACGATAAAAACACGGGCAGTGTCAAATATCGGCCCAATTAAAATGGCAAACGTTATAGCAGGTACTGCAAAAATCTCAGGCGATGTTCTGGCTGCCACGTGGTTTACTTCCATAAACTTAATGGCCATTACTGCGGAGATCAGCCCGATCAATAATGAACCTGTATCGCCCATGAATATTTTTGCCGGAGTAATATTAAATTTTAAAAACCCGATGATTGCACCCACCATCGCCAGCGAAACAGCAGCCAGTTCAAACTGACGGATGTATAAAAACAGGGCAGCAAATGCGCTGTTGGCAACGATACCGGTTGTAGCGGCCAGGCCGTCAATGCCATCTATCAAATTGAAAGCGTTAACTATAGCGAGTATCAACAAAATGGAAATACCGGCACTTAAAAAATAGGAAAGTTCATAAATGCCAAAAACGCCATAGAGGCTGGTAAGCCTTATATTGCCTAAAACTACCAGGATGAAACAAACGATGAGCTGGATAATGAATTTAGTACTTGAATTTACACCCGAAAGATCATCCTTTAGCCCCATAGCAAATAAAATAATGCAGGCAGTAAGTAAATAATTGATCGGCAGCGATTTATCTGTCATGCACAGCAAAAGCGAAGTTATAGTAAAGCCAACGAAAATAGCTACACCGCCAAGCCGCGGGATGCCATGATCATGAGTTTTCCTGAAATGGCCCAGATCATCATATAAGTGGCGGAACCGCGCCACGTGTAAAATAGAGGGGATGGCGAACGCTGTTATGAAGATGGAAATCAGAACTATCAGGATATAATAAACAATAGTATAATTATGTAAAAATTCCATCATTTTACTTAGAAAAATTAGGGAGACTTATCAAATCAATTATCAATCGATAGGTGCAAGTAACTAACATTTGATAATTATTTTGAAGGTAAATTATAAACATATTAACATATTAATTTTCAATTAAAAATACTGGCTAATCTTACGTAAAGGTTTAAATATTAACCCTAGTAAAGGTGCTTTTATGCCATTATTGCGCATAGCCTTCAGATCAAACAATAATCCTTTTACGCGACTGTTAAGATTTTTGTTGCTTGCCCCGCCAGTTTTCATTTTAATTATTACTTTATTAAGGTAACTTGCCTTTAACCCGTTTTTATGCATGAATCGTAACATCAACTCATAATCTGCAGCAGTACCGTACCCGAGGCTATAATAGCCAAATTGTTGAAACAATTCCTTTTTACAGTAAAATGTAGGATGTGGAGGCATCCATCCCCAATTAAACGAGCCCGAGAAATATTTGCCCGATCTCCATTTCCTCACTATCCCCCCTTTATTATTAACAAAATCCAGGTCGCCATAGGTAATATCGGCATTGTTTACGGTAAACTGGCCCGCTATATCCTTTAAAACTTGGGCGTCAGCAAAGTAGTCATCTGTATTAAGCATGCCGATAATATCTCCCGTAGCCATTTTTATGCCTTTGTTCATGGCATCGTATATGCCCTTATCGGGTTCAGATACTAAAATTTGTATATGCTGTTTGTATTTGTGGATAATTTGAAGCGTATTGTCAGTTGAAGCTCCGTCAATAATTATATATTCGACGTTTTTAAAGGATTGTGCCAAAACAGATTGAATACAGCGCTCAATTGTGCTTTCAGCATTGAAAGAGACGGTGATCAGGGAAATTTTTAAATCAGGACTAAACAAAAAATACAAGTGTTTATAGCGGCAAAATTACGTAAATTTGAAGCTGTTTACTAATAATTTAATCTTAAGAAAGAACAGGTGTGTATGCATAAATTAATTTACCTATATTTAATTTTAGCTGTAATTTTATCCTGCGCATCTTGTTCCAACCAGCAATACCAGGTGCTTTTTCAGCAAAGGAAAATGATTTCAGCAGACACTGCGGCCTTGAAGCCCGAAGTTACTGCCTACCAATACCACATAAAATCGCAGGATATCCTGGAGATCCGGAATTTGCAAAACAGTAAAAATATTGTTGACCTTACGCCTGCACAAGGCGCTGTTTCTTCTCAGGGCGGGGCTACAACTCAATCAGAAACCTACCAGGTTGAAGAGGATGGGACTGTAGCGCTAACAGGTTTGGGCCACGTAGCGGTTGTGGGGCTGACAAGGTATGAAGCACAAAAAAAGATTGAGGAACTTTACCGGAAAACGTTCCTTAAACAACCCATTATCGCTTTAAAAATTGTTAATCTAAAGGTTACCATACTGGGCGAGATCAGATCTCAGGGCAACTTCCAGCTTACTAAAGATAAAACTACCCTTATTGAACTGATAGGGGAAGCCGGGGGGCTTACCGAAAAGGCAAATGAAAAAAACATCAAAATAATAAGGGGTAGCGAGCAAAATCCGCATGTTACCGTTATTGATCTGAACGACATTGGGGCAATAAATGATCCAGCTGCCCTGCTCCAGAGCGGAGATATCATTTACATTTCCCAAAATAAGCGGGCTACTCGTACGGATAACTTACAGAATTTTTCATCATTGATACAGCCGGCGTTAATTTTGTTTAATACGGCGCTGATCATCCTCACTCTTGTGCGTAAGTAAATGGAAGAAACCGATAAGATTAAGCATAAGCTGCCGAGCCAGGAGATCGATTATTTTAAGATCGGCAAGATTCTGTTAAGCAGATGGTATTGGATTGTTGGTTCAGTAACCATTTGTATGTTCATTTCTAATGTGTATTTGTGGTACACGCCGAAAACATTTGCCACCTCAAGTACGATGAAGTTTGAGGAAAAAAAATCTGAGATGGCAGATATAACCGGGGCGGGAGTTGCCTCAGACAGGGCGAACGCTTCCAGGATCCAAACGGAAACTATCGTTTTACAAAGCACCCCGCTTTTGGAGAGCGCCATCAAACAACTCGACTACCGCATTAGTTTTTATATTGTTGGGCGCGTTCTTAACCGCACAAATGAGTTGTATCCCCAAAAACCGCTTGATATTGAATTAATAAAATTTGATAGCCTGAATTTTTTTCATGAGCTGATTACTTATAAACCGATCAACAACAAGTCATTTAACATCAGTTATAAAAACGGCGGTAAAGACATTCAATACGTTTGCAAATACAACGTTCCGTTTACTATTGGTCCCACTGCATTTAGTATAAAATACCCGGGCGGCCTTCCGTCAACCGTTTCGTATTTATTTAAGTTGAATTCGCCCAATGACTTTATCGGCAGGATACGGGGTGGCTTTCAGGCAAACGAGACAGCCAAAAACTCTAACATGATCGCCTTGCACGAGGTTGACTCAAACCCGCAGTTTGCCGCTGATATATTGAACGCTATTATGAAAGAATACCTGAATTACGATCGTAATCAGCGAACCCTTTCTACGACGCATATGATCCAGTTTATCGATAGCCAGTTGGATTTTCTTTCAAGTCAGGTTAAGGGATCAGCCAACTCTATTGAGCAATTTAAACAGAATAAAAAAATTATGGATGTGGGGTCGGCATCCGAACAGGCGATGGGTAAAGCCAAAGATATTGAAACGCAACTTTCATTGCTTAAAATACAATTATTGGCAATCGATCAGCTAAAACAACAAATTATCAAAGAAAAAGGGGATGCAAATCTTAGTTTTAACCTTGGCGGTTTGATTGATCCGCAGCTTAATGAGATAGTGGCCGGGTTGAATAACCTGCTTGCCGAGAAATATTCATTGTTAAAAACATACCTTCCCAATTCTCCACAAATTACTGATTTAAACCAGCAAATTTTAGTCGCAAAAAATAACATTTTAACCAGTTTAAATAGTTCCCGCAATGTTATCGATAATAAAGCAAAGTACCTTGATACCCAGATTGCACCAATAAATCAGCAAATCTCACAAATGCCGGCAGCAGAAAGGGACCTTTTTAGCCTGAAACGGGATTTTGAGATCAATGATAAAGTTTACTCCTTTTTATCTGAAAAAAAATTAGATGCCCAGATCAATAGCGCCGGAATTTTACCGGGCGCCACAATCATTGACCTGGCCCAGCCTAATTTCGGCCCGGTATCACCTGATGAACACAGCATCCGCCGCACGGGCATCATTTTTGGTCTCGTAATTGGCCTGGGGCTGATCATCCTGATAAGGGTACTGAATCCTTATATATACGACAAGGAAACCATCGAAAGTCTTACCACTGTTCCTATTATCGGGGTAATCAGGAAATTTCCTGAAGAAATTGATGAATATAGCTCACAAATTCTTGCAATTACACGGCCCAAGTCCATTTTTGCGGAATCTGTCCGCTCGGTACGTACCAACTTAAGCTTCCTGTCGTCCGAAAAAGAGCACAAGATCATTTGTATCACGTCCGAAGTAGCCGGGGAGGGAAAATCATTTGTGGCCGTAAATTTATCGAGCACGTTATCCCTTATCAATAAAAAAGTAATACTAATAGCAGCCGATCTGCGTCGTTCAAAATTGCATAAAACCTTCCAGGTGCCTAATGATATTGGCTTAAGCAACTACCTGGCCAACCAATGTGAAGCAGAAGATATTATAATGCATTCTTCGCAGGAGAATCTTGATTTCATCATATCAGGCCCCGTGCCGCCAAATCCTTCCGAGCTTTTGCATTCAGGCAGGATGACCGAGTTAATAACAAAGCTGAAAACTATTTATGATGTGATTATGATCGACACGGCGCCCATCGGGTTGGTTTCAGATGCGATACCGCTGATCAGGATGAGTGATATTAACCTGTTTGTAATTCGCTCAGGAAAATCAAAATTTTATTCGGCAACTGTTCCGCAGCGTATTGCGCAGGAATATCATTTGGACAATACTGTAATAGTGTTGAATGCATACTCCGAAGATCTGCTGCATTCCCGGTACTACACTACCAAGTTTACCGGTGATAATTATGGTTCAAGGTATTATTATTATTCTGATTACAGCGGGTATGAAAGCTCAGGCTATTATATAGATGAAAAGAAGAAACATTGGTGGGATATCAGAAGGTGGTTCAACAGATAACAGGCGAAAAAAATTATGCCATTAAAATCAGCTGCAGGTTTAAGTAAGTGGTACCCGGTTTATACTCATCCCCGTTCTGAAAAAAAAGCATTTGAAGCGCTGATAAAAAAAGGTGTTGAAGCCTATTTGCCATTGCAGCGGCAACTTAAACAGTGGAGCGATAGGAAGAAATGGGTGGAGGAGCCGTTTATTAAATCATATTTATTTGTACGGATTAAGGAACATGAGCAGACGGAAGTATTAATGACCAAAGGAATAGCGCGTTTTATATATTTCTCAGGCAGAATTACACCAATGCCTGATCGCCAGATAAATGAGCTTAAATTACTGATCGCCAGCCCATATGAACTGGAGGTTACCGAACAGGACCTGCAACCCGGGGAAAACATTATAATTAAAGCCGGGCCATTGAAAGGCCTTAAAGGTGAGATTATTTCTTACCGGTCGCAAAAACAACTTGCCTTACGTTTAGAGAATTTGGGTTACTCCATAATTGTACACGTTTCAGCATCGTTGATAGACAGGGTTTAACATTGATTGAATAGTTAAAATAAGTAGCAGAGGCATTTTGTTTATATTAATGCCCAAATGTTTTAATTGAATGCAGCATTTAAATTGCTGAATTATAATAGGTTGTGCTTTTTAAGTGTGACTTACGCGGCGAAGCTGTGAATGTATTTTTTATATGTGTAGGATAGCAGGAATAATATCAAAAAGGCTTGAACAAAATGAACTTATTGAGAAGGTTACACTTATGTGTGATTCCTTAAAACATGGTGGTCCTGATGATGGAGGTGTGTTTTCAGATGAAGGCGCGAACCTGGTATTCGGGCACAGGAGGCTTTCCATAATAGATCTTAGCAAGAACGGGCACCAGCCCATGGCAGATGGTAAACAAAGAGTTTGGATAACCTTTAACGGCGAGATTTATAACTATCGTGAAATTAAAGAAGAACTTTTAAAAGCCGGGGTATTATTTCACTCAAATACCGACACCGAAGTTATTATCAATGCTTACCTGCAATGGGGCATTTCGTCTTTTTCAAAACTGCGGGGCATGTTTGCTTTTGCTTTATATGATAAGGAAGAGGGAACAACATTTCTTGTAAGGGACGCTACAGGGGTTAAGCCGCTATATTATTACGCCGGGGATGGAACGCTTTGTTTTGCCTCGGAAATTAAAGCCTTCAAAATATCGGGCATAGCAACCGGGCAGGATCCGGCCTGGGCCGTTAGATTTTTAGCTTTCGGACATATTCCCGAACCGTATACCACCTTAAAAGGCGTTTTAAGCCTTAAGAAAGGGCATTACCTGTCGTGGGATCATCATTCAGGCAGCTTTAGTATTGCCGAATTTTACCATCCCCCCGCTGTAAATTATATCACCAATGCCACGGATGCGAAAGACTATATTCGAAACAGTTTGAAAGCGGCCATCAACAGGCAGCTGATAGCTGATGCGCCTATCGGCGTTTTTTTAAGCGGAGGCGTTGACTCAAGCCTGGTTTCATTGCTGGCAAATCAGCAAAAAGAACAACAGTTAAAAACAGTTTCTATTTTCTTTAACGAAAAAAGTTACGATGAACGCGCTTACCAGAATATTGTGTTAGACCAGATTAGTGGCGAAAAGTATGCGCATTTGGTACAACAACAGGACTTTGAAACGTTTTTTCCCAGGATAATTTCGGATATGGACATGCCGACAACTGATGGAATAAATTCATGGTTCATCAGCAAGTATGCGCATGAAGATGGGTTGAAGGCGGTACTTTCCGGAGTTGGAGCCGATGAACTATTTGGCGGATACCCTTCTTTTAACAGGATAAAATACCTGCAATATCTCAGGAAAATACCATCAGTATTGTTCCGCGCAGCAAATTATTTTAAAACAGACAGGTACAGAAAAATCTCTTTTTTATCTCATGAACACTATTTGGCCGACTATTTATTGTTACGGGCGCTGTTTGTTCCTGCTGATATTGCCCGCATATTGAACATGGATACAAAAGAGGTAGGCGAAATTTTATTTAATGAAGCCGATATAAATAACCTCGGTCCGTACAATGAGGAACATGCTGCCTGGTTTGAAAGTAATCTTTATATGCAAAACCAGTTACTGAGGGATACCGATGTAATGAGCATGAGCCATGGCCTTGAAGTGCGGGTGCCCTATTTGGATGAGGATTTTCAGCAAATGGTGAAGACAATATCGCCTGAAATAAGGTTCAGTAAAAACCAGCCCAAAAAGATATTAATTGATAGCTTTAAGGAAATTTTACCGGAAATGACCTGGAACAGGCCAAAAATGGGTTTTACGTTTCCTTTTCAAGAGTGGATGAGCCGCCATATCGAGATCAGCAACGAAAAATTATACAAAGGTAAGTTTGCCCAGAATGAGGTTTTGAAATTTAAAAGCGGCCAGATGCACTGGTCAAAGGTATTTGCGCTTTACCAAATTCAATTACATGTCTAAAAAAGTAGTACTATTTTCTTTGCAAACGTTTAGCACTACTGGTGGTATCCAAAAAATGACGCGTACGCTTGCCCATTCGCTATATAACCTTGCCAAAAACAACGAATGGGATTTTAGATTATGGTCCGTTTACGATTCCGATAAAGATTTAATGCCCCAATATTTGCCTGCTGATAATTTTGTCGGCTTTAATCTGATGCGCCTGAACTTTATTTTCAGGACGATATTTCAGTCGAAAAAGCCTGATGTAGTTATATTGACACATATTAACCTGGCGTCGGTAGGGCTGCTACTGAAAATCATCAACCCTAAATGTAAAGTTTGGCTGATTACACACGGTATTGAGGTATGGAGGCCGTTATCCCGCGTTAAAATTGCGCTGCTGAAACATTGCGACAAGGTGATATGTGTGAGCAACTTTACCCGGCAGCAAATGATAAGCAGGCATCAAACCGACCCTGCCAAGTGTGTCGTTCTAAACAATGCGGTTGATCCGTTTATGAGGCTACCGGAAACGTTTACAAAACCGGTACATTTATTACAGCGGTATAGAATAACGGCAGATAATCCTGTACTATTTACGTTAACCCGCCTGGCCTCAACCGAGCAGTATAAGGGGCACGACCAGGTGATAAAAGTGATAGGCCGTTTAAAACAAACATATCCGGACATAAAATATATCCTTTCCGGAAAGTATGATCGCAACGAAGAGAGCAGGATTCAGAAACTCATTTCAGATCATAAAGTGGAAGAACAGGTAATACTTACCGGATTTATTGATGAAAACGAACTTTCCGATCATTTTTTACTGGCTGATGTGTTTGTATTGCCGAGTAAAAAAGAAGGTTTTGGAATTGTTTTTATTGAAGCGCTGGCTTGCGGCCTGCCTGTTATCTGCGGAAATGTTGATGGGAGTGTTGATGCCATCTGCAACGGCGAATTAGGGAAAGCCATAAATCCGGACGACCTGGCAGAATTGGAAAATGCCTTAACTGTTTTTTTAAAAACAGCTTTAACCAAGGAGACCCGGAAATACCTGCAGACGCAATGCCTGCTGCATTTTAATGAAAAACATTATATGGAGAACTTAGAAAAACTAATAAATAATGGATAAGCCGGGGGAAGAAATTTGGGACATTGAAATCAGCCCCAGGAATAATCTTCTTGACCTGAAACTAAAGGATGTATGGCATTACCGGGATCTGCTTGTATTATTGGTGCGAAGGGATTTTGTGGCTTTTTATAAGCAAACGGTATTGGGTCCGCTCTGGTTTTTTTTGCAGCCACTGGCTACTATCGTCCTTTTCAATTTCGTTTTTGCCAATATTGCCAAAATATCCACCGGGTCAATTCCGCCCCCGGTATTTTATTTAGCAGGAACCATCATCTGGAATTATTTTTCGGATTGTTTAACTAAAACTTCGACTGTATTTAAAGATAATTCGGCAATGCTGGGTAAGGTATATTTTCCGCGGTTGATTATGCCGCTGAGTATTGTACTTTCAAACCTGATCAGGTTCGGTGTACAATTTATTTTGTTTTTATTGCTGATGGTTATTTATAGTATCCAGGGATACCCGATACAACCCAATTTTTACTTGTTGCTGTTCCCGGTGCTCATCGTATTGATAGCCGCATTGGGTTTGGGTTTGGGGATGATGATCTCTGCGGTAACTACCAAATACCGCGACCTTACCTTTGTGGTAAGCTTTGCTGTACCGCTTTTAATGTATACCACCACGGTAATTTATCCGTTAACCGTTGCCCAGGCAAAATATCCTAAATATAGCTGGCTAATTAAATACAACCCGATAACAGTAGTTATCGAAACGTTTAGAAAAGGCTTTTTGGGCGAGGGCAGTTTCAATTGGGGGTTATTGGGATTTGCCGCCGGCGCGACGATAATTGTTGTGATCATCGGCACCATTATATTTAACCGGGTGGAGAAAAATTTTGTTGATACCGTATAATGACTAAAGTAATAAAGGTTGAAAATTTGTCGAAAGCGTACCAGTTAGGAGACTTTGGTACCGGAACCATTTCGCGCGACCTTGAACGTTACTGGGCCCGGATCCGCGGCAAAGAAGACCCCTTTTTAAAAATAGGCGAACTTAATGACCGCACTCAAAAAGGCACAAGCGATATTGTATGGAGCTTACGCGACCTGAATTTTGAGGTTGAACGGGGTGATGCAGTAGGGATTATAGGGCGAAACGGTGCGGGTAAAAGCACCCTGTTAAAAATTTTAAGCAGGGTAACCTCGCCAACCGTCGGGACGGTTAAAATTAAGGGCCGGGTTGCCAGCTTGCTGGAAGTAGGTACCGGCTTTCACCCTGAACTGACCGGGCGCGAAAATATTTATCTGAATGGCGCCATCCTGGGTATGCGCAAGGCAGAGATTAAACGGAAGTTTGATGAGATAGTGGACTTTGCAGGTGTCGACCGTTATATTGATACCCCGGTAAAAAGATATTCATCCGGTATGTATGTACGGCTTGCATTTGCTGTTGCGGCCAACCTGGAGGCTGAAATTTTAGTAGTTGACGAAGTACTGGCCGTTGGCGATGCCGAGTTTCAGAAAAAATGCCTCGGAAAGATGGGCGATGTGAGTAAAGGCGAGGGAAAAACCGTTTTGTTTGTGAGCCACAACATGGGGAGCGTACGGCAGTTATGCGATAAGGGAATATTGCTCACCAACGGGCAAATAGCTTTTACCGGTAACACCGAAGCAGCCATCAGGAATTATATGAACAGTTCGCTGGACCCAAAATCGGGAATTGCTGCTATCGGTCCTCTCGCTGACACTATCAAAATAAAAAGCGTTACGGTAAACGGCAGCCCCCTGGATGTTGCGATAACACCAAAGGATGAAATAAATGTTTGTATTAAATACCAGTGTCTTAAATACTTGCCGGGCTTCCGCATCTCGCTTACTTTATTTAAAGATGGCGTAAGGGTGCTGACGGTTCAGGACCTGGAAGAATCTACAGCGATTGAACCCGGGTATTACCGCTCGGATATAAAGCTGCAAAGCTATTTTTTAAGGCCGGGAACTTACACCGTAGCCGTTGGCGGGCACAATACCAACCATACCAATTTTTCGCTGGGGAATGTTGAGTGGTTTTTTGTGACCGATATCAGTTCGTTTGAAGTGCTGGAAGAATGGAGCAGTGCGTATGACTTCAATAACCTGGGAATAATAAACCTGCCGAATACCAACGGCGTGCGTACTGCCATAGGCAGTGATGACTGATACTATATGAAGATTTTTATTCTGGACCCACCGTCTGTATTTCAACCCAAAACGCAGTCATTTCAATATCCGGGGCACAACAAGGATTACGGTATTGAGCAGGACTTTCATATCTGGCTTAAAAAGCAAAAGAATCTGGTTACCAATAATCCCACAGAAGCCGACTGGCACTATTTACCCGTTTACTGGACCCGCTGGCATATTAATCACGGATTTGCGGAGCACGGGGAAGGTTTGGAAGAATTACAGGCAGGCGTTGATAAAATAGTGATTGACGACTCCAGGACATTCACCATTACCCAGTTTGATGGGGGGATATTGATCAATGGCGGTAAAATGACTTTGTTTACGGCGGCGCGTACCATCAATGAAGGTATTGACATTCCTATTTTGTGCAGCACGCACCGCAAACCGCCGATTAATCCTAAAAAGAGATATTTAGCCTCATTCAACGGATCATTTACCACGCACCCCATACGGGTTGAGATGGAGCAGCGGTTTAAAACCAACCCCGGGGTATTGATACAGGGCGGTTTGCCCACGCGGTTTTATAAAAGATGGCTTTGGGCCAAGAATTTCAACCTGAATACCATGGCATCGTACGTGGCATTATGCCCGAGAGGTACAAGTTGCAGTTCCTTTCGCTTTTTTGAGGCCATGCAGTTAGGCACTGCGCCCTGCCTGGTCGGCGATGTTGATGTACGCCCGTTTAAAAAATTCATCCCTTGGGATGAATTCAGCTATTATGCGGCGACAGTGGATGATCTGGAAAAACTGCTTAAAAATTTAGATAAAAAAGACGCCATAAAAAAAGGGAAAAAAGCTTACCGATATTGGAAAAACGAATTGTACTATCAAAAATGGTGCAAGTATGTGATTAAGGAGCTCGAAGAAATGGGGAGCAAAAGCAATGCCTGATATTTCATTTTTCATACCTGCCTATAATTGTTCGCTCACCATAGCGGAGTCTGTTGATTCAATTATGGCAACCAACTTTACCGACGGTGATGAGCTCATTATTGTAAATGATTGCTCAACTGACAATACAACCGAGGTTTTAAAAAAGCTGCGACAAAAATATCCCGTTATAACCGTTATTGAACATTTGCGGAATAAAGGTGGTGCAGCCGCCCGGAACACAGCAGTGGAAAACGCAAAGAATGAACTCCTGTTTTGCCTTGATTCAGATAATGTATTGGCCCCGTCGAGTATTCCCCCTTTAAAAAAATATTTAATGGAGCATAATGCTGATGTTGCTTCATTCCAGTTTCAGCATTCGTTTGCAGATGACAAATTTAACCCGGTTTATATCTGGACATTGCCCGCCGGTGATTTTAACCCTGACGATTACCTGGTTGGGAAAAATACGCCCGGTCAGCATGGCAACTACCTTTTTACGAGGCAAAGCTGGCTTAATGCCAAAGGCTATGCCGAAGGCACCGGTGCGCTTGATACCTGGACATTTGGCCTGCGCCAGGCAATAACCGGGGCTAAAATGGTGGTGCTAAAAGATACTTTTTACTATCACCGGCTTGATTATGCCAATTCATACTGGATGCGCGATGCGGAGGCTAACCTCTGGTCGGTTTCGGTAAAAGCGGCCTATGCCCTTTTGCCATTTTTTGACAGGATAGACGAGCAGTTTTTAAACTATATGCTTGGCAAGGGTAAATACATTTGGTTTTACCAGCTTAAAAACCGACCGCTTAAATTGGTTTCCGAAGGATCAAAAAAACAATTTTACGTCAACCTAAATAAAAAAATAAATGCGGCCATTTACCCCAAGCCCTCTTTTTTGTCGAGGGCAGTCAACAAAATTAAAAGAGTGCTTAAGCTGACAAAATGATAGCAGTTAGATTAGAGGGTCGTTTGGGTAACCAGCTTTTTCAATATGCCTTTATCTATAGTGTTTCAAAAAACCTAAAAACAAGGTTTTATATCGATAAAAGCGTGATCAATTTTATGGTGCTGGCCTACTTCGACATAAAACCAGCCCGCTTATCTGTTTTGGATCAATATGTTTTCACTATCAGCGGGTACAAAAACATTTTCAACCATCATTTAAAGGTGGCGTTTTACAAATTGCTAAAGGGAATTTGTGGATTGCATGAACTCATTTTTGAAAATGAACTTTCACCAGGCGAACAGCTAAAAAGCATTAATGACAAGGTACTATACACCGGCTTTTTTCAATCCGAAGATTATTTCATTGATCACAAAAAGGAGATCATCAATTTGTTTTCGATAAAAAGAAACTACTGTGAGCAATTCGAAAATATTTTAAAAACGCTTCCCGCCTCAAAAAAATATGTAACCGTGCATATCCGGCGTGGCGATTATGCGGGCCTCGGCCTGGCGCTGAGTTCGGATTATTATAAAAGGGCGATTGATAGCATCCACACCGATGAAAACTATTATATTTTCATTAGCGATGATTTTGAATTTATCAACCGGGAGTTTGGCCATATCGAAAATAAATACCTGTCGGAGAATGCCGAGATCATTGATTTCCAGTTTTTAACCCATGCCGATGTTTGTATCCTGTCAGCCAGTTCATTCAGCTGGTGGGGGGCATACCTTAATCCCAAACATCCCAAAGTAATTGCGCCGGCGTATTGGCTCGGAAAAAATGAAGGGAAAGAACTTCCGGTAAATGTGATCCCGGAGGGATGGATAAAATTTAAATAACCATTGGAGCTGCTGCAACTAAATAAATTTGGCGATCTGCATAACGGGAGGGATATCATATTCTGCAAAACCGATTACCTGAAAGATGAATTTAAAAAAATTGCGAAGTTTAAAAACGAGGTTATCCTGATCTCCGGAAACGGGGACGAAGGGATCGCGAGCAATTTAACTTCACTCATGCCGGATAATATCCGCTTTTGGTATTGCCAGAATAATTTAACGTACCACGAAAGATTGATTTCCATCCCCATCGGTCTGGAAAATACAAGTGTTAATAAAAGAAAGGGGCATGGTGTTGCATGGCCGCATGCGGTGGAAAAAATAAATCTGTTAAACGAAGTGTTTAATAGCAATGAGAACAGTCGCCCTTCACAGTTTTTGTACGCCAATTTTAATACACAAACTAACACGGCATACCGCAAACCGGTGAAAGAAATTTGTATCAATACGCCATTCATCAACTGGGATGAGCCATCATTAAATTATCCGGGGTTAATAAAAAAGGTTTTGGATCATGAAGCTACGATCTGCCCGGCAGGAAATGGTATTGATACGCACCGGTTATATGAGGTGCTTTATTGCAAAAGGGTAGCCGTTACGATTAAAATAGGCAATTACCCTGTATATAACGAACTTTACAAAAAACTCCCCGTGGTTATTTTAGACAAGGTGGAGGATTTACAGGATCAGGATAAGTTAAAGGAGTTGATTGGTATCGCGCAGCAAAAAAAGGAAAACCTGCAATTAATTGATTTTGCCTTTTGGAAAGCATCCATTACCGGGGCTGCCAATAAAATTCCTGAATCAAATAAAAGCGTGTTCAGGCGTTTTTTTAACCGCGACAAATTTTAATGAACAAAGCGTTTTGAAAATTAACAGGGCAATAGTTTCGACAGATAATAATCCATTCTATTACGATTTTTGGCCGCTGGTGGCTAAAGCATGGCGCAATATGGGTATCGAACCCACGGTAGCTGTTGTTGGTAACCTCAACCTCAATCATCCAAGCGGTACCATCATAAAGGTCCCGCAAATTGAGGGCATCTCATCAGGGTTTATTTCGCAGGTCATCCGCTTTATTATTCCCTGCCTGTTTCCTGATGAGGTATCCGTGATCGGTGACATTGATATGATCCCTTTGAGTAAAGATTATTTCACAAAAAATATAGCGCAATATAGTAACGATGCTGTTTTGATTTTTTCTTCGGATGCCTATACAACGGAATTAAGGTACCCGATGTGCTACATCGCCGCAAAGGGTAAATATTTCCAGGAGATTATAGGACTGAAAGATACAGATGAGGCCACAGTTGAAAGGTTTATAAAGGATCTTCATGCATTAGGCAAGAAATGGGATACTGACGAATTGTTTTTTGCCGAACAATTGCACAAATCAGCTTTATTAAGTAGAACAGTGTTTTTACAACGGGGCTGGAACCCGATGGCCAAAAACCGCATCGACCGGTCGCATTGGAAATATTCAAAGTTCGGGCTATTTTTTAATAAGTATATTGATGTGCATTGTTTGAGGCCGATGGAGCATCATCTGAACGAATTGAAGAACATTGTTGATTACGTTGGTCTTGGATCGGAAGGAAAAAAATATTTCTTATATCTTCAAAAAAAACCCGCGAAAGCATTAATCGACCGCCTGAAACTATTGAAGCAAAATTATTTTGATAAGGATTTGTACGCTATTGCAGCGAAAAAGAATAGCACAGGCCCGGCAAAAAACATCATTGCCTTCTCTCTTTTTGGCAACGATGCCGTGTATACTGCGAATATGGAAAAAGTAATAAAAACGTATAACGAATTATTGCCGGGTTGGAAATGCAGGGTGTACGTGGCAAAGGATATTGACGCTAATTATATCAAGCTGCTAACCGGTAACGGTTGCGAAGTTGTGATTATGGAAAATGCCGGCGTAGATGCAAGATACACCACGTGGCGGTTTCTGGCGATTGAAGAAGGAGCAGAGGCGGTTATCATCCGCGACCTGGATTCGATGCCTACCCTCCGCGAAAAAATAATGATTGAACAATGGCTGGCTTCCGATAAAGATTTTCATATCATTCGTGATCATATCCATCACAATGCCCTGGTAATGGCAGGCATGTGGGGAATTAAAAAAAGCACCATCAGCATAAAAAAAGAAACCCGGAAACACCTGTTGACCAATAACTACGGGGTCGACCAGGTTTTTTTAGAGAAGGTTATTTATCCCCGGTTTAAAAACAGCGTGATGGTGCACGATAGTTTCCCGCGGTTCCCGGATGAAGATGCTCTCATCATTCCGTTTACGCCGGGCGAGGGTTTTATTGGCGAAGTATACGCTGGCGATCCTTCGCCTGAATTTTCAACCAACCACGGTGCCATTTAAAATGAAGTTTTCCATCTCCTACATCATTGCAACACGTAACCGGTTGCCTTTCCTACAGATCACCCTGGCTAAATTGTTAGCGGCATTGCAACCGGATGAAGAAATAGTGGTGGTAGACGGTAACAGTACAGACGGTGCGAAGGAGTATCTTCAGGAATTATACAATGATGGCAAGATCCATCAATTTATCACTGAGCCAGACATTAACCAGGCCCATGGATGGAACAAGGCCATTTTGATGGCCAATGGTATGTTCATCAAGAAAATTATTGATGACGATGTTTTTTGTTATAAAGCGATCAGGGAATGTAAAAATTATATGCTGCTGAACCCGGCTGTTGACATTGTCATTTCCAACGATCTGAGCAGCTCTTTAACCAGCTATAAAACAATACATAAACACAGCAGGTTATCACAATTTGAAAAGTGGAAAAACGGGCTTACCCCATCATTTACCTTTGGCGACGTACATTTGTTAACAAGAAAGAGCTCATTGGCTTACATAGGTTTATACAATACCGCCTTTGTGATGATGGATTGGGAATATTCATTAAGGATTAGTCATTTAAGAGCCCGGATTAGTTATTACACAGGTTACAATGCACTGTCGGTTGGCCATGTAAATACGGTTACCTCATTAAAAAATAACAGGCTGGTTAATGAACAGGGTGAAAGGGCCTGTGCTTTTTATGAATATGCGGGCGACCGTGCCGGGATAAGTGCCTGGTCGAAAATTAAGATCTTCATTGGCAAGCGTTTAAAACGGGCGGCCAATGCGAACGCACAGATCCCATCTGTTGACGCGGCCGGTATGAATTCAATTTACAGCTATTATTACCATTATATTTCGGAAATAAATGACCATAATGTTTTTGAATTCTTTGATAGTAAATAAATTAAAAGACGATTGATGATATATACAGGAAGCCGGCTAAAGGACAAGCTGTTTTTATTTTACATTAGAAAAATACCGGGGCATCCCTTTAAGCTCAGGATCATAAATTTATTAAACGATTTCGTGTTTAAAAACGCGGTGAGGGTAAAAGGTTCAAACGGTAAGTTATTACAGCTTTCAACAAGGGAGTATATGTGCCACGAAATTATTTTTTCGGGAAGTTATGAGCCTTTAACCCTGAGCCTATGCGATGATCTGTTAAAAAATGGAGGAGTTTGTATAGATATTGGCGCCAATATTGGTTTTCATTCCATTCATCTAAGTTTTATTGAAAATTTAAAAATCTACGCTATTGAGCCTTATTTCCTGAGTTTTCAAAAATTATTGTCCAATATTTATTTAAACAAGGCAAAAAATATCATTCCGGTCAATATCGGGCTATCGGATAAAGATTCGTTCGGATACCTTGTCAACCCCTCTCCGGCCAACTCGGGCACTTTCCAGGTGGTGGACAACTCAAATGACGATTTATCTTATCTAATCAGGCTGGGTACGCTTTCCGAAATAGTAAAGCATTACAATTTACCCTCGATTGATTTGATGAAAATTGATGTAGAGGGGTTTGAGATGAACGTTTTTAAAGGCTTTTTCGGCCAAAACCTGGTAAAGCCTAAAAATATAATAATGGAATTCTCAGATCTGACTGAAAGAACCGGCTATAAAAAAGAAGAGGTATACAATTATATTATTGACCAGGGATACGAAGCCTATAATGTTTTGGGTGATAAATTTAGGTTGGGCGATGATTATCCTGAGGCCAATTTGTGGTTTAGGAGGAATGATTAAATAATCCGGGTTTTCGACACAAATTGAATAAAAAATCAATTAAAATAAAATTTCAAAACGGGCTTGATTATAAATGGTCGGTGAATGAAATATTGGCAGAACTGCTGGATGAGTATGATTTTGTCGACAGCACCGATCCTGATTTTATCGTTTTCGGTCCTTATGGGAATGATATTCCGGCAAAAGGCAATTACACCCGGATCGGCTATTTTTGCGAGAATATAAAACCCGATCTATCTGTTTGCGAATGGGCATTCGGCATCCCGCGCGAAGAGGATGTGCAGCAGCCCAACTACAAGCGGATCCAGTGGCACGGGTTTAGCCCGCACGATTTAATAAAGGGGACGGATTACGATGCGGAAAAGGTAGCGGCATCAAAAACAAAATTTTGCAATTTCTTATATTCGCACAAGGTCTCCTACCGGGAAGCTTTTTTTAGCCAGCTATCAAAATATAAAAGAGTGGATGCCCCGGGCCGGTCGATGAACAATATGCCGGGCATCGATATGCTTTATTCGGGGGATAAATGGGAGGTGAAAAGAAAATTTTTATCGCCCTATAAATTCACCATTGCATTTGAAAATGACATTTACGCCGGCTATCAAACCGAAAAATTATACGACGCCATGCTCGCCCAAAGCATCCCCATTTATTTTGGCGATCCGTTTGTAAGCGAAATATTTAATACCAAAAGTTTTATAAATGCCGGCGATTACCTTAACGCCGGCAACAAAACACTTACGGAGACATTGGGTAAAATAGGCCATATGGATTTTGATGATATCAGGCCAACCTTTTTGAACAGTCCACGCTACCGCATCAAAAGAAAAATAAAATCGTGGGCCAGGGGTTTTAAAACTAAGGCGCAATTTGCAGGAATGGATTTTAGCCCGGTAATTGAACAAATTATTGCCATTGACCGGCAGCCCGAATTATACCTTGAATATTTAAAACAACCCTGGCTGAATAATGATACGCTTCCTGAACGTTTTTCGACAAAAAAAAGGTGGATGGAAATTTTTAATACAGTGAAATGAAAACAATTTTATCAGGCTTTGTTCGGGCGGTCTCGAAGGTCATCGGAAAAAGAAACTTAGAACAATTGTTGGTTTTTAGCGCAAAAGCCGTTAATATAAACTTACATGAGCATGCGCTTATTCAAATTGGCGGTTCAGGTAGTTTAAAAGAAGGTGCGAGTGGTGAGCGTACATTTTTAATAGATACGCTGCCTTGTTTGTGTAAAGATAACGCCCAACCGGTTTTTTTTGATATCGGTGCCAACATTGGCAATTATACATTGGAGTTAAGAAATTATTTTCCAAATGCGTCGATTTATTCTTTTGAACCGGTAAAAGGCACATTTGAAAAATTGCAAAATAACACGATAAACGCCGGCGTAAATTTATATAATATTGGCTTTAGCGATACGAAAGGGACAGGAACATTATTTAATACGATTGACAATTCTGATACTGAAATTGCTTCTGTATACAAGGATGTTTTTCCGGAGATTTTTAAAAATGACAATGAAATTTCCCCGATAGAATTCCAGATGGATACAATTGACAGCTTTTGTATTTCAAATAGCATTACAAATATTGATTTTTTAAAAATAGATGTCGAGGGCCATGAATTGTCTGTTTTAAAAGGAGCCGGGAACATGCTGAGAAACGGGAAGATCAGGTTTATTCAATTTGAATTTAATTCGCACAATGTGTATTCCCGGGTTTTCTTAAGGGATTTCTATATGTTGCTAACCGGGTTTGAATTTTACCGGATCGTTCAAACCGGAATTGATAAGCTTGGTCCGTACAACACTGCAAATGAGATATTTGTGCAGCAAAATATCCTTGCTGTAAATGGGGACGTAAGTGATTGCATTAAAGATGTTTTTTCAGCTTGATAGCGGTAAAAAAATGAACGACCTGCTGGTTTCTATCATCATCCCTGTTTATAACGCCGAAAAACATTTAGCGGCATGCCTCGATTCTGCTATGAAGCAGACCTGGCAAAATACGGAGATCATTATAGTTGACGACGGTTCATCGGATTCATCGCTAAGCATTGCGCAAAAATATGCCGATGGGAAAAAGATAATCGTCATCAGCCAAAAAAACAGCGGAGCATCAGCGGCCCGCAATGCGGGGTTAAAAGCGGCGAAAGGCGAATACATTCAGTTTTTAGATGCCGACGATTTGTTAAGTCCTGATAAAATTGAAAGCCAGCTGAATGTTTTAAATGACTCAGTCAACCAGGTGGCCTTGTGCCGCACGGTTCATTTTTTTGACGGGGACGATCCTTTTAAAGGCGAGGTTACCGATGATTGGTTTTGTGCCGATAACAACAACCCCGTTGACTTTTTATTAAAATTGTACGCGGGCGAAGATGAAATGCCGGGCTATGGCGGGATGATCCAACCCAATGCCTGGTTAACGCCGCGCGCGGTAATTGAAAAAGCCGGGCCCTGGAACGAGTTCAGGTGCCCTGATGATGACGGCGAGTTTTTTTGCAGGGTAGTATTAGCTTCCGGGGGAATTAAATTCAGTAAGAAGGGCATTAATTATTACCGGAAATTTAAATTAGCCACTTCCTTGTCCGGGCAAAAAAATGCCGAAGCGTTTGAAAATATTGTCGAATCTCTCAACCTGAAATACGGGTACTTAAAGGCGCGTACAAGCGAGCCGGTACTTGACCGTATTTTTGCCCGCCATTTTTGGTGGACGGGCGTGGCGGCTTATCCCCGCTTTAAGGAATTATCGGGTTATTGCATCCAAAAGGCAACCGCCCTGGGCTATAAAGGCGAAAAATATATGGGGGGACCGGCAGGGCATGCCTTAGCCAACATTTTGGGATGGAAACCGGTGCGCTTTATGGCCTACTGGCAGCAACGTTTTAAAGCATCATGGGCCTGAAAGCAAACTTGGTATTCTGGGCAAGGCAATTTCCATTTGTTCTGCCAAAGCGGATCATCACTTCATGCGCGGATTGGATTGAAAAGCAAAAAGAGCGGAAAGGCATCTATTTTGCACAGCGCGGGCCATGGGTTAAAACCATTTGCGAAGCAGGCTTTTTTCAGCACGATGAACCAAAAACGCTGGGCAAGCCTAATGAAAAAGCCTTTTATATTAACCGGAATTATCCTACAGAAAAAGCCTCGCTATTTTACCTGCAGCATATCTATTTGCTCGGCCATAAAGGGCTGGTGTTGACAGCCGATCACCAAGTGTTCCAGGAGTTCAGCCACCATTTTGGGATCTCAACCTTAAAAAAGTTTCTTCAGAAAAACCCATTTTATACATTCACCGGCAAGGCGCAAAGGATAAACGGCAATGGCGCGGTGCTGGTTTCGCCCGAGAGCCATAATTATTATCACTGGCTGAATGATGTTTTGCCGCGGATAAAGATTTATGAATCGGTTTTGAATCAGGTAGATCATTTCTGCATCTCCTCGAAAGTGCCGCAGAAATTTCTTGATGTTTTGCCGCATTTTGGCATCCCGAAAGAAAAAATATTGCTGATCAACGAAAATGAAAAGCTGCACTTTGATCATTTGTATGTCGCTTCGTTGACCGGCAGCGAGGGGCGGTCGCCGCAATGGGCCATTGATTACCTGCGGGATAAGCTTACCACACCGGGTACAGCAGGAGTGCCCTCAAAAAAAATGTACTTTAAACGCGGAGCAGGTGTGGAGCGGAAAGTGCTCAACGAGGAGGCGGTTATAGAAGCATTAAAAAAAGAAGGTTTCGAAATTATTGAACCTGACCAATTGGGCATTGATCAACAGGTTGATTTGATGCAGCAATCCAAAATAGTGATCGGGGTACACGGCGCGGCTTTAAGCAACTTGGTTTTCAGCCGGAATCATACCGTTGTAATTGAAATCTTTTCGCCCGATTACTTCCGGACGGATTGTTTTTACACCTTATCCTCCGCCCTTAAATTAAACTATTGGTATATAGTGGGCGATAAACCCGCCGGGGCAGCATGGGGCGACATTGTTGTGCCCGAAGAACTACTTTTAAAAACGATTAAACAGGTAAATGGCTGAGAAAAAAACGATGCAAAATATTATCGCCATCGACTTGTTACGGGCACTTGCCGCTCTGGGAGTTTTTACCTACCATATGCATGTTGGCGCACTTTTGGCGAAATATTCGGGTGTTCACCTCATCGCTTATATGGATGCATTGGGGGCTTTTTATGCCGTGCCACTATTTTTTTAATAAGCGGCTATTGCATCCATGCGTCCAACATCAAATACATTAAAGCAAACATAGCCCTGCCTTTAAAAGAATATTATCTCCGCCGGTTTTTACGGATCTACCCCCCTATCTCTTTGCTCTGCTTTTTGCGCTGGGGATAAATTATATTGCCTCCGGCACCTACAAACCGAGTATGGTGGATTTTGTGGTTCACCTGTTTTCTTTACAGGGATTTACAGTTCCGTATTTTAACAGCATCAACGTAGTTTTATGGACGATAAGCATTGAGCTGGCCTTTTACGCCATTTACCCCTTATTTTATTACGTGCGGTTTAAATACAATTTAAATTATGCGCTGCTGTTTAGTTTAATTGTTTCCTGCATCAGCATCGCTTATTTTCAAATCAATGGCAGCATTAATATTGCGGAACGGTTTTGTGTGTTTAATTTATGGTTTGCCTGGTGCTGCGGTGCGTTCCTGTCAGATAAAAAAATGTTAAGCCAAGGCGATTTAAAGCAACCCGTGTACATGGTATTTTACTTTGTTGTTTTGGTGGTATTTGCAGGGTTAAAATACTTCCCGAACAGCTTTTTTATAGTTTCCGACCAGATTTCTATCCTGCTCTGGTCAGCGCCGATGATGTTTATCATATCAAAGGAAGATTGGTTGAGACAGCATAAAGATACATGGGTGATAAAAATAGCGGCGGCGATAGGGCTTTCAAGTTATTCGCTTTACCTGTTGCATGAGCCGCTGATCTATTTAAAAAACTTTGCAGCGCATAAATATTTGCCTGCATCGCTGCAATTTCCGGGACTGATTGCGGGGATATTTATTATCCCTGTTATTACCTGGTATAGCTTTCAATTTATCGAAAAACCCTTTATATCCCGCAAAAAGCCCGTTGAACAAGCCGCGTAACGTATTAACTATTGCCACCGGCAAAAAGCTGTATGTTGATATGGCGGTTAACCTTGCACGTTCATTTTGGCTTTGGAACGCGGAGATCGGCATTAATTTTTACCTGGCAACGGATCAACCACAGTTGCTTGCACCAGATGTGAAGCATTTTGTGAAAATTATACCCATTGAACCGGGGGCGCTTGGCGAAGGTTTTTCACCAAAACTGCATCTTGATAAGCTGGCGCCGGCGGGTCAAACGCTTTTTATAGATAGTGATTGTTTGATTTATGGCAACATAGAAAGCGTTTTTAAAAAATTTGAAGGGCATTCGGTTTCGGTAGTTGGTGGGTACATTTCAACAGGGGAATGGTTTGGCGATGTGGCGGCGATCTGCAAAAAATTCAAGGTTAAACAGCTGCCTAAATTTAACGGCGGGATCTATTACCTGGAAAATAGCGGCAAAGCTGCAAAAGTTTACGGGCTGGCCCGTGAGCTGGAAACGCAATATGACGAAATAGGTTTTGTGCGCTTGCGCGAACGCCCGAATGATGAAGTGATCATCGCATTGGCTATGGCGCTGAATGACGGGAAACCTATAGCTGATGACGGAACGATAATGAGTGACCCGCTCTCGTGCCCCGGTAAATACTCAACAGATGTATTTAAGGGCAAAACAAGCTTGTATAACCCGCCAAAACCAAGCCCTTTGCACCAGGATTGGTACCCTTTTGAAAAAGTACATCCTTTGATCATTCATTTTCTGGGGCATCATTCGCTGAACTATCAATATAAAAAAGACATTTGCCTGTTACAGGCAGCAAGCACCAATGAGTTAACTGCCTGGCGCAAAATATCAGCTGCTATTAATATTGAATTACCGGAACGCATAAAGGAAACGGCGAAAAACTTGTTAAGACCTGTTTATAAACTCATTTTTGGCACCAGGCGGATTAAACCTTCGGAGCGCTTGTAATATGAAAAAAAATTTAATTATCGGGACGGCAACGGGGTATAAATACGCAGCTATGCAATACTTTTTCACATCGCTAAAAGCCATTGATTTTAAAGGCGATGTGGTTATCCTGGTAAGTGATGATATTGATGCTGAAACCAAGCAGCTTTTGTTAAACCAGGATGTTATCCTGATCTATATTAAAAAATCGGTACTTTCATTTTCAAAAAAGTACGCTGCGTCAAGGCTTTGGAAGGTGCATTACCTGTTTCATAAAGCGTTGTACGCATTGTTAAGCCCCGGGAAAGATAATTTAAACACCTTAAGCAAATATGTAAAAACCTTTCATTTGGTCTCCGGCTCAAGGTATTGTTATTACTATGAGTATCTGTTGGCCAACCAGGATAAATATGACCTGGTTTTGATAACAGATGTAAGGGACGTCTTATTCCAGGCGGACCCTTTTGCAGGGATCCGCAATAATAGCTTCCTGAATTTTTATTCGGAAGCGCATTCCATTGCAAACAGTTTTTATACTTCGTATTGGTTAAGGCATGCTTTTGGAAAGAAAGCGCTTGCACAGATAGCCGATAAAGTGAGCATTTGTTCAGGTACCACGATTGGCAGCGTAAATCAAATCATCAATTATCTGGAGGCAATGATAAAAATGCAGGCAAAAATAACCGCGGGTCTAACTGGTCTCGGTGGGTTCGACCAGGGGGTACATAATTACCTGGTGCATAATAATTATTTTCCGGGTTCAAATTTATTGGAAAATAACGAGGGGGAAGTTGCTACGCTTGGCGAATCCAACTCAATCGCCGTAAACAGCGATCATGAACTTACTGATAAAAAAGGGCACGTTATTCCCGTTGTTCACCAGTTTGACAGGTTTCCGGATTTAAAATTAAAAGCATTGCTTTAAAGTATCAATGGACGTTAGCATAATCATTCCAACGTATAACCGCCTTTGGTCGCTGCCCAAAACGGTGGAAAGTTGCCGGAATAACAAATGTGCTGTCGAGCTCATAGTGATTGATGATGGCAGTACAGACGGAACGATGGACTGGCTTCGGCAACAAAATGGCATTGTTATTCTACAGCAAACCAATCGCGGTAAATGCTGGGCCGTTAACCGGGGTTTTGCCATAGCCAAAGGAAAATATATTAAGTTTTTAGATTCGGACGACGGCCTTGCTGTCGGCGCGATTGATGAACAATTTGCCATTGCCGAAGGAAATAGCAGCGATATTGTAGTAAGCGGCTATACGCTGGTTGATGAAAATGGCAAACAACTGTCGCAGCAGGCCTGGGTGGCCTGTGATGACTTTATTGCGCAGCAATTGGGCGAGTGTGATAGTTCACATTATTCAGCTTATTTATTTAAAAAATCATTTATTGAGGATATCCCGCACCGGCCCGACTTTGCCTTTCGCGACGACCGGCTTTTTGTGATCGAAGCAGCGCTGAAGCATCCAAAGGTTAATGTTCACAATGGTTGTGCGCTGGTGCATACCAGCCATACCAAATCCAAATTGCAGTTAAACCGGGGGATGCAGAAAGCGGTGCAGGATTACCAGCACCTCAACATCTATAAAAATATACTTGCGCAACTGGCGGAAAAAGGGGAGCTTACCGAACGCCGGAAAAAAGCTTCGGTAAAGGCATTGTGGCCTTTGTGCTGCTGGATTGCAAGACATGATCTCGAAGATTCGGTCAGTTTATTTGAATGGATAAAGCAACTTGATCCGGATTTTAAGATTCCCGACAAAGGCTTGACCGGGTTTTTATATAAAAGCATAGGGGTTAACAATACCCACCGGCTGCTTAAAATAAAACGATCTTTTTAGGATCATAACAAGTTTTAAAAAATGGAACTGAAAGAAAACTCATCACTTAACCGCTACGAATGGGCAGCAAAAAAGATTGGTGAAATAACCGGCAATGATTTAAAAAACAAAACCACTACCCTTTATGATATTGGGTCGAGGGATAATATTCTGAAAAAGTATATCACATTGGCCGGTATCAATTACAAAGCTTTTGATTTGGAACCGTTGGATGCCTCGGCCGAAAAATGGGATATTGAACAGCCTTTTCCATATAGACATGCACCGGCGCAGGTAGTTACCATGCTGGAGATTATTGAACATTTGCGAAACCCCTGGCTGTGCATGAAAAATGTTTTTGATACGATGGCGCCCGGTAGCCTGCTAATTTTAACCACGCCCAGCCCCGCCTGGAGCACCAGCCGGATCAATTTATTAAAAAGCGGTTATTTAACCTGTTTTACCCCGTCGGACCTGGAACTTAATCATCATGTTTTTACAGCGTGGCCGCATATTGTGGAGCGGTTGCTGAAAGATACCGGCTTTGAAATAATAGAATACAGCACACTCGACGGAAAAACTACGCTGTTTGGTAAAGGCCTCGGGGGGCTTTCGGCGCCCTTTAAATTTGTTTCCCGTTTGGCGAAAAAAAGAATAGAAAGCAGGGATGCCACGTCATGTGGCATGAGTTATGGAATAATTGCCAAAAAAATTGGATAAGCCCATCAATATATTTTACAGCGAACCCGACCCGGACAGGTGGTTTAAATACGACCGCTACCCCCGCAAGCTGATCAGACGTCTGGTGCGGGGTAAACAAAAGCCCGGCGGCGTTGCCACTATAGCCATAAATCTTTTAAAAGGGTTTGACAGGATTGGCTTCCCTTACAGGTTTAATGATTACGGCTATATCCGCAAACATCCCGGCGAGATCGCCTGTATCATCGGCAAACCACACCTGGTGTTTGAAAAGAAATGGAAAAACCCCATCATCCTTGGCGCGGGGATCTACTCGCACCCGATAGAATGTGCTGATCTGTTTGAACAATACCCAAATGTAAAACGCGTGCTGGTGCCCGGTGAATGGATGTGCGATATGTTTATGCCAGCTTACGGAAATAAAGTGCTCGGCTGGCCTGTAGGCATTGACACCGAACAATGGAAGCCATACGATAGTGTTAAGACCTTTGACTTTTTGATCTATTATAAAATAAGGTGGCAGCATGAACAAATGGAGGAGGAATTAGTGGCCCCGGTCACCAAAGTGCTGGATGAACAAAAGGTTAGCTACCATTTTATTAAATACGGGCAATACACGCATGATGAGCTGACTGAAAAACTCAAAGTTTCAAAAGCGGTGATCTTCCTTTGCGAGCATGAGACGCAGGGGCTTGCTTACCAGCAGATATTGGCAACCAATACACCCATTTTGGCCTGGGACAGGGGCGGCTTTTGGCAGGACCCACATTATTATCCCGACAGGGTAAAATATCAGCCGGTAAGTTCCGTACCTTACTGGGACGAGCGTTGCGGCGTAAAATTTACTGATGCCAATGATTTTAAACCTAAACTTGCCGTGTTTTTAAGAAAAATAAATGATTTTAAGCCGAGGGATTACATCCTTGAAAACCTTACGCTTGAAAAATGTGCAGAGAAATACCTGGCGATATGCAGGGAAGTGGAGGCGGAGTTAGCATGAGGATTTTACTGATCATGGATCCCGGGATACCCGTACCTCCAATATTATATGGAGGACACGAAAGGCTGGTGTCCCTGTTTGCGGAAGAATACCAAAAGCTGGGCCACGAGGTAACCTTACTGGCCGGGCCGGAATCGCATTGCAGCGGCAAAACGGTTACCTTTGGGACGAATGACTTGGGCCGCTCTAAACAGGTGCGGTTTAAAGAAGCCCGCTTTGTTTGGAAATACCTGCGCAAAAACCGGGATAACTTTGACCTGATCCACAATTTTGGGCGTTTGGTTTATTTACTCCCCATTTTAAACAGCCCTGTAAAAAAAATAATGACCTACGGCAGGCCGGTAGCCACAGGCGGGATAAAAATTGTAAATAGTTTACCGAACCGCAACTTAATATTTACCGCTTGCAGCGATAACTGCGTGGCCACAGGTAATATAAAGGGCCATTGGGAAACGGTTTATAACGCGATTGATTTTTCGCAATACACGCTGAATTATAAAGTTGGCACAGCTGCGCCATTAATGTTTTTAGGCCGTTTGGACAGGATTAAAGGCGCGCACACTGCTATTGACGCTGCCAAAGCAACAAATAACCAATTGGTTATAGCAGGCAATGTATCACATACTGAAGAAGACCAGGCTTATTTTAAAACGGTTATCGAACCGCAAATTGACGGTACTCAAATAAAATATGTGGGCCCTTTAAACGATGCTGAAAAGAATATGCAATTAGGGCAGGCCCAAGCATTACTGTTCCCCATTGAATGGGATGAGCCCTTTGGGATGGTAATGATAGAGGCGATGGCTTGCGGTACGCCGGTGATCGCTTTCCGGAGAGGATCGGTACCCGAAGTGGTTGAAAATGGCATTACTGGTTTTATTGTGGATGATGCCGCAGGCCTGCAACAAAAAATTGCGGAAATTGATACCATCGATAGGTTCCTGTGCCGGAAAACGGCAATGGAACGGTTTAATGCAGAGGTGATCGCACATAACTATCTCCAACTTTTTAATAAGTGATTGGTAAAGCAAAATAAAAGATGAGAACGATATATTGGTTATTGGATTGGCTGTTGGAGGATGACCTGGGGCAGCTGACTAAATACCATCTTTTATATGATTGCATTACGTCCATTTTGCTTTTTTGCCTCATCAATTTTTCGATGCAGATTTTAATAAAAGCAGAGTTAAAAGTTAATCCGGACCCGGTTGATGGATTTAAATTCAGGCTTCGGGCTACACGGGTTGTTATTTTTACATTTGTGATCTGGATTGGATACCGCTTTGTCAAATTGATCCTGATGACCACCCTGACGCGGGATAATGATCAACTTTATCATGGTTGGCATTATGGTATTTTATTATCACTAATCGTGGGCATACCTGTAATGATGTACAACCTGCTTAATTACCAAAAAACCGAATAATCGACCTTACCTCAACCTTATTGGCACCTGAAAAAAAAATAGTTTTAATTTCATCGGGCCAGCCTTCTCTCAACCCGCGTTTGGTTAAGGAGGCTGACGCATTAACCGATGCCGGATATGCGGTAACTGTACTATATGCTTACTGGAATGATTGGGGAACACTACACGACGAGCAATTATTTGCGAAAAAAAAATGGAGTGCAATCCGTTTGGGTGGCGACCCGGAGCAAAAGCGCTTTTTATGGTTTTTAAGCCGATTGATTCACCGGCTCAGCCGGTTCATGGTGAAAAAAACGGGGGCTTATAAAACTTTTGGGGATTTTGCCATTTCAAGAAGCAGTTATTTTTTAAAAGAAGCAGCCAAAAATTACAATGGCGACCTGTACATTGCCCACAATTTGGGCGCCTTGCCGGCAGCAGCTCATGCCGCCGCCTGGAACAACAAGCCTTTTGGTTTTGACGCGGAAGATTTTCACCGGCAGGAAATTGATGATGATCTTAATTCATTTCATTATAAAATTTGCACTTATCTTGAAGATAAATATCTCCCCGGTGCCAGTTACATTACCGCGTCCAGCCCTATGATTGCTGATCAGTATGCTGCGTTGTATAAACGAACGGTAACGGCCATCCTGAACGTATTTCCGCTAACTGCCGGTATTTCTATCGTTAAAAACGAAAAAAAGCCATTAAAACTTTTTTGGTTTTCGCAAACCATTGGTCCCGGCCGCGGGCTGGAGCTTGTCGTGCAGGCAATAGGGCAGTCGGGCGTAAAATGCGAACTGCATTTATTGGGGAAACCGGTAGAGGGATATAAGCAAAGCCTTTCGCAACTGGCGCATGATGCCGGGATCGCCAATTATAACCTGTACTTTTACGAGCCGGTAAAGGCAAGCCAGATCTTCAGCATCGCTTCTCAATTTGATATCGGACTGGCGTCAGAAACAGGTTCATGCCTTAACAGGGATATTTCGTTAACCAACAAAATCTTTACTTATATCCAATGCGGGCTTGCTGTGGCGGCAAGCAATACCAGGGCACAAAATAGCTTGCTTGAGCAATATTCGCAAACGGGCAAGGTTTATAAAAACGCATCGGACTTGTCGGCAATCCTGGCCCAATACCATAAAAACAGGGAGCTGTTATATCAAACCAAAACGGCGGCCTGGCAAGCGGGCCAAACCGAATTGAACTGGGAAACAGAAAGCAGGAAATTTTTAAAAGTGATAGAAAATGTTTGAAGCTGCACCGCCGGCGATGGTGAATAATACAAAAACCAAATGGTTTTACGGGGTTGACAGCATCAGGTTTGTTTTGGCGTTTATCGTAATGCTCTCGCATTTTGATAATGTTTATGCCACGGCGCTCAAACATTCGGCGCATTCCATTTTCAGGGATGCCGGGTATTTTTTAGCCAATGCATTTGACGGCACTTCGGCGGTAATCGCTTTTTTTATCATCTCGGGTTTTGTGATCCACTACCCCAATAAAAACGGCATCCCCAATTTAACCGAATTCTGGATCAGGCGTTTTCTGAGAATATTGATTCCGCTTGCCGTGATCCTCATTATCGGTACACAATTTAACCACCCTGAAAATGCCGTGGTTTGGAGTTTGTTTTGCGAGTTGATCTATTACGGTTTGTACCCATTTATGGCGAAGATCAAGCTCAGCTGGAAAAATAAATTCATTGTTTCGTATATCATCGCCGCTTTGGTTATCGGTACGCTTTGTTTTCATGATGTTGTGGCTTTTGTTAAACAAACGGATACCAATTATCATGGTTATTACTGGCAGTTGGGGGGCTGGTTAACCTGGATAGTGGGTTTACCCTGCTGGCTGCTGGGCGTGCTGATAGCCGAACATATTGATGATTTAAAGCAGGCCAGCTTTAAATCAGTAATGATTTATCGGGTCATTGTTTTTTTGATCAGCTGTTTTTGCTGTATAGGAAAATTCCACCTGCATCTCAGTTATATTCTCTCGATGAATATTTTTGCGCTGCTGATTTATAAATGGCTGCAAACGGAGATTGTTTACTTTAAAACGCATCCCTCCAATACAACCCTCGAAAAAATGGGTAAATTTTCTTACTCACTTTACCTGTGTCACCCATTGCTATACGTGATCCTGCGGCTGTTTTTTATTTATAATACTTTTACCTACCCGCTATTTCTGTTGCTTGCCGTTGCCATATCCTACGGCTTTTATTTAGCCGTGGAAAGACCGGGGCACCGGTTGGCACGCAAACTCAACCATAAATATAACACTACGCTTAATTGAAACGGGTATTGATCATTTCGCCCTATTTTCCGCCCGTAAATACGGCCGATATGCAACGCGTGCGGATGAGTTTGCCTTATTTTGAAGCAAATGGCTGGCAGGCCGAAGTGGTGGCTGTTGACCCTGCCTGTACCGATCTTCCGCAGGATAAATTGCTGGCAGAAAGTATCCCCGCAGGGACAAGGGTTCACCTCATTAAAGCCCTCGGTAAAAAATGGACTTCGAAGCTGGGCTTCGGGAGTATCTCTTACCGGTCGTGGTGGTTTTTTCGGCAAAAAGTAAACCGGCTCTTAAAGGAAGGTAATTTCGATTTGATCTATTTCTCCACTACACAGTTCCAGGTTTGCACGTTAGGGGCTTACTGGAAAAAAAAGTTTAAGGTGCCTTATGTGATCGATATGCAGGATCCCTGGCATTCCGAATATTACCGCGATAAACCCAAAGAACAGCAACCGCCAAAATACTGGCTCTCCTACCGTTTAAACAAATACCTGGAGCCAAAAGCGATGAATGAAGTGGGCGGATTGATCAGCGTTTCGGAAAATTATATCGGGATACTTAAGGACAGGTATCCCCGGTTAAAAAATATCCCTTCTGAGACCATTACTTTCGGCGCCTTTGATCCGGATCTGAAAATAGCGGATGAACATACAGGGGAATTTATGCCACTGCTTGATCCTGCGTTTAAAAACATCGTCTATATCGGTCGCGGCGGTATGGATATGCATAATGCAATCATCCCGGTTTTTGAAGCTTTGAAATTGGGTTTGTCCGCCGAGCCGGATCTGTATCAAAAGCTAAAGCTTTATTTTATCGGCACCAGCTATGCCCCAAACGGGCAAGGCAGTGCAACTATTTTGCCGTTAGCAAAAGAACGCCGAATAGAAAACTATGTAGTGGAGATCACCGGCAGGATAGGTTATTACCATACGCTGCAAACCCTGCAGCAGGCAGATGGCTTGTTTATTCCGGGTTCTGATGATCCGCAGTATACAGCTTCAAAAATATTTCCGTACCTTTTAACCCACAAACCCCTGATGGCAGTATTTAATACAAAAAGTTCTGCTATTGCTATTTTGAAAGAGTTTGGAGTTAAGGATACTTACAGCTATGATGAGACACCCGGATTGCTCTCAAAAATTGATTCCTTTTTTAAGCAGATATTGAATGGCACTACAAATTTACCGGATTACGATGTGGATGCGGTAAAAAAATATTCGGCCCAAACAATGACAAAACGGCAATGCGATTTATTTAATAAGGTTATTTTTACACCCTGATGAAGAGATATGTTCAATATGGCTGCGGATTTTCGGCCCCCGGCGAATGGGTGAATTATGATGCGTCCCCAACTTTACGCTTTGAGCGTTTGCCCATCTTTGGCAGGTTATATACGCGCAACAAGCAGCGTTTTCCGGCAAATGTAAAATATGGTGATATTGTTAAAGGATTGCCCGAGCAGCCGGGTAGCTGCGACGCAGTTTATTGCTCGCACATCCTGGAGCACCTGGCTTACGAGGATTTTTTAACCGCGCTGAAAAATACCTTTAATATATTAAAGCCCGGGGGAACTTTCAGAGGCGTTGTGCCTGATCTGAAAGCTGCTGTGCAAGATTATATTTCCGGCTACGACACTACCGAAGCGCCTGCCAATGAATTGATGCATGATACCATGCTGGGGGTTGAAAATCGCCCAAAATCGCTTTCATCCAATATCAAAGGCATGTATGGTAACTCCAAACACCTTTGGATGTGGGATTACAAATCCTTGGAATACGAATTGAAAAAGGCAGGTTTTATCAACATCCGTCCCTGTACTTTCGGCGACTCAGGCGATCCCGTTTTTAAGTTTGTTGAAGAGGAAGGCAGGTTTTACAAAGCCGCCGCCTTTGATTGCCAGAAATGAAAAAACTGATAAAAATATTTCCCTAAACGATTAGAATATTTGAGACAAAGAATACAAACGCTTGATGGCCTTAGGTTTATAGCGGCCATGGGGGTTTTATGGATACACTGCTGGGTAATACACGGAAACCCCAGGTGTTACGTTGGGAAAATAGATATATCTGATTTTTTAGCTTTGGGCGGAAATGGTGTTGACCTTTTTTTCGTTATCAGTGGGTTTTGTATGTACTATTTCTATGCTTCAAAATCCAATTTTTCCTACCACGATTTTTACAGGTTTCTGTTAAAAAGATGGTTTCGGTTGTCGCCTGCGTTTTATGCTTCAGTGGTTATTTATATCGTAACGGCAAACGTTTTTTACAACGCCCGGTTAAATAGCATATATTATTTTCTGCATAGTCTATTTTATCTCAATTTTATTGAAAGTCAGTTTGTTATCGCCGGCCATTTTTGGACTTTGACTGTTGAGTGGCAGTTTTATTTTATCGTTCCCTTTTTATTGATTTATCAAAATATCATAGGCTTTAAAAAGACATTTATTTTAATTTTTGCAGCGATTTATTTAACAGCTATTGTTTCAGTCTTAATCCTGCAAAATCATATGGATTTATTAACATATACCATTCTTTTCAGAAGTGCTGAATTTGGTTGCGGTATTCTCTCGGCGAGGTTGTTATTAAAGAAGGATTTTGTGTTGCTAAACCGGGTGGCATGGCTGGCTGCATTTATAGCTGTTACTTATTTGGGCAGGATCCTCGTATCCAATGCCATATTGTCTCTTTCAGCTGAATTCTATAATTTATTTAAACTAGCTGGTTTTACATTAATGGGGTTTGGGTTTGCCGGCATTTTGTATTTATCAGTAACTTCAGTCAAATGGCTGAATTTGGTACTCGGGAATGTGTTATTTAAAAAAATGGGAAGAATATCTTATAGTTTCTATTTGTTACATGCATTAATTATCCCGGTTGTTGCTGAATTTGTAATAAAATATGCGCCTGGTCTTAAAGGTATATCAGCCCCGTTAGTTACCATGACCATAAGCGCAGTTATCTTATATCCGCTTTCTTTATTGAGTTTTAATTTATTTGAAAAGCCGTTTCTTTCAATAGGGAATCTTTCTTCGAAATGAAAAAACTGGCCATCATAACTACGCATCCCATTCAATACTACGCGCCCGTATTTCAATTACTCCACAAAAGGGCTAAACTGGATATCAGGGTTTTTTATACCTGGGGCGAGGCGTCTGCTGACAAATTTGACCCCGGCTTTAATAAAAAGATAAAATGGGATATACCTTTGTTGGAAGGATACTCCTATGAATGGGTGGAAAATACCTCGAAAGATCCGGGTACGCATCATTTTAAGGGGATTGTAAACCCCGGCCTGGTCGATCAAATAAAAAACTGGCAGCCCGATGCCCTCCTTATTTATGGATGGGGTTTTCAAAGCCACTTAAAAGTGCTCCGTTATTTTAAAAATAAGCTGCCGGTTTTCTTCAGGGGGGATTCTACTTTGCTGGATGAAGAAAAAGGGGTGAAAGCCATCCTGAAAACAATATTTTTAAAATGGGTTTACCGGCATGTTGATCATGCGTTTTATCCAGGCACAAATGCCAGAAACTATTTTAAAAAATACGGGATAGATGATGAGCAGCTGAGTTTTGCGCCGCACGCCATTGATAACGGGCGGTTTGCTGCAGGCGGGAATGAAGAGGCGTTGTTATTAAGAAGAAACCTGGGCATTGAAGATGACGAAATCCTCGTCCTCTTTGCAGGGAAATTTGAAGAAAAAAAATCGCCGGTTTTATTACTGGAAGCTTTTTTAAACCTGGACAAAGCAGGGTTACATTTACTTTTTGCAGGCAATGGCCCGCTGGAGGAGCAATTAATATTGAAAGCTGAAAAGAACAGCCGCGTTCATTTTATGGATTTTCAGAATCAAACGCAAATGCCGGTAGTTTTCAAGGCCTGCGATTTGTTTTGCCTGCCCTCAAAAGGGCCTGGTGAAACCTGGGGGCTGGCCATTAACGAAGCTATGGCAGCGGGGAAAGCCATCCTGGCTTCGGATAAAGTTGGGGCCGCAGCGGACCTGGTTATACCCGGTGAAAACGGTGAGATCTTTAATGCCGGCACAATTGCCGACCTGGCGGAAAAGCTGAATAAACTCATTTGTGCAGGAAAAAATGCTTTGGCGGAAATGGGAAGAAAATCAAAAAACCTGGTTGAAAAATGGACAATTGAAGAACAGGTTAACGTTATTGAAACTGCAGTAGATAATGGATAAAAATCAACCTATCGAAAGGTACCTGGTTTTATTTTTACCCTTTGGGATAGCGTTGTTATTTCAATCTGATCCTGTATTGTCGTATTTCATCGCATGGATCGGGACAAATTTGATTTTTTACCTCACTTTGAGTGGTTGGGTAAAGCCCCTGCCAAAAGACAGACCCATCGCAGAGCAGGTAATGCGGCCTATTTTCTTGGTGCAGATCATTTTCGCCGGGTATATGTCATGGAGCTCCATATTTTATTTTTTGAACCTATTGGGGTACGACAATTTTCAAAAAACGGATAACATTTATTTTGTTATTGATCATCAAAAAGTTGAACTAACTGCGCTTTGCCAGCGGTATTACGTTTTAGGCCATGCGGCTTTTGTGACAGGTATTCTTGCGTTTATGAAATACCCCGTCAAAAAAAATATTTTATCGAAAAGGAAAAAATTGCAAATATGTTATTTATAACTGCAATTGTTACCTTGCCTTTATCGGTGCTGTTTTTAAGGATCTCCGGCTTACAGCAATTTTATTTCCAGTTCAGTTCCCTCAGCTTTATTGCAGGCACGCTTGCGCTGGCATTTGCGATCCCACTGAAAAAAATATGGAACACAGCTTTTTGCGTTCTCTTATACATATCCAACTTTTACGAGGCATTGATCTCCGGGTTTAAAGAGCCGATCATTATCAGCGTGTTGGTATTGGGTTTGTTTTTATATCCAAATTATAAAAAGCTGGTAACAGTTATTTTTGTGCCGGCTTTGCTGATCCTGTTTATTTTTCTGCCCACCTATAACCAGGTGTTTAGGGAAAACAATTGGTCGGGGGATGTTGATGCAGACGATGCCTATAAACTGGCGCTGGATGCCACGATAAAAAGCGAACAATCAGGAGATGATTCCAATTGGGGTTTTTTGGTTTACAGGCTCAGCGAAGTGGACATGTTCAATGAATTTGTCCAATCTACGCCGTCAAATATCGACTTTTATGGCTTGCAGCTTTTAAAGCAATCGGCAATAGCTGTAGTTCCGCGTGCTTTCTGGCCATCAAAACCAAGTACCGAAGAATTGGTAATGGAACGGGTTTACGATGCTGGTGTGATCAGGAGGGGGGCCAACGTATCCGCAAAGCCAGCCTATATTGTAGATGCTTATCTCTCGTGGGGGATACCTGGCATTTTGATCGGCTTGTTTTTTTATGGCGCAATAGCACAACTCATATCACTAAAGGCCGAATACCTTTTTGGCGGATATACTTTGGGTACAGCGCTTATTTTCAGCGGGCTTTTCCAGATTTTTTGGCGGGGCTTGAGTTTTGAGTTCCTGGTTAACTCAGTTTTCTGGAGTTATATCAGTATGTATGTTATTTTCAGGATTTTAAGATATACGGGAGTACTGGAAGAGGTTTGAGAACTTTGCAGATCTGCGCGGCGTATAAACCCGCTTTTATTTATGGCGGGCCAACCATGTCGGTCTCTATGCTGGCCGAAAACCTGGTAAAGGCCGGTGTAGATACTGAAGTGTATGCTACTACTGCTAACGGGAGAGAAGAGTTGCCGGTAACTCCCGGCGAAAAGGTGATGGTGGATGGCGTGCCTGTGACTTATTTTAAAAGAATTACCAAAGATCACAGCCATTATTCGCCCGCGCTTTTTAAGCAATTACGCGGCGAGGCGAAAAGCTTTGACCTGGTTCATATCAACGCATGGTGGAATTTAGTGTCGATTTTCTCATGTCTCATCGCGCTCAAAAACAAGGTGCCGGTATTGCTTTCGGCAAGAGGGACATTGAGTCCTTATTCCTTTCAAAACAAAAATATTGGCGTTAAATGGGCAATCCATCATTTGCTCGGTAAAACGTTATTAAAAAAATGCCATATCCACGCTACCTCCAAAAGAGAGGCGGATGCCGTAAGCAGCCTGTTCAGTCCCCAAAGCATGACAGTATTGCCAAACTTTGTAAAGCTGCCCGAACAACAGCATTTTGCCGCCAGAGAACCATCGCCGGTTTTTAAATTATTATTCTTTTCAAGGATTGAAGAAAAAAAGGGGCTGGATCTGCTGATCAAAGCATTGCCGTCTGTCACTATCCCATACAAGCTTACGGTTGCAGGTGACGGCGATCCGGATTATGTTGACTCCTTAAAAAAGCTGGCAGCAGAAAATTATTTGGCAGATAAGATCGATTGGCTCGGCTTTCAAAATGAAAATAAATTCGACTTGTTATACGCTCATGACCTTTTCGTGCTGCCCTCATACGATGAGAACTTCGGCAACGCGGTAATTGAAAGCCTGAGTGTGGGTACTGCGGTATTGATCAGCGAAGAAGTAGGCCTGGAGGATTATGTGAATGTAAACAATCTCGGCTGGCTCTGTCATGCCAACCCTGCGTCGGTAGCCTGGCATATCAACAATATTGCCATAAACGATAAAGATGGTTTGAACAGGATCAGGGAGTTTGCTCCCGGTATCATCGCCGATGATTTTAATGAAACGCATTTAGTGAAAAAGTATGCGGACCTTTATGAAGAATTGATCGAAAAATGACGGAATACAAAGATTACGGCTTTCATACCGATGCACCTGCCCATACCTTTAGCTACCTGCAGGACCCTTTGCTATCATTGCTGGATAAAAACACAAACACCTGCATCCTGGATTTGGGTTGCGGAAATGGCTATCTGGCCAATTGCTTAATTTCACAAGGCTTTAATGCTTATGGAACGGATGCCTCGGAAGAGGGAATTCATATAGCCAGGCAAGCTAGTCCCGGCAGGTTTTTTATCCAGGACCTCTCAACGGGCAAACTGCCGGAAGAGCTGCAGGGCTTAAAGTTTGATACCGTTATTTCCACAGAAGTGATCGAGCACTTGTACGATCCGGCGGGCTTTATCCGGTTCTGCAAAGATTCATTGAACGGCAAGGGTGAGCTGATCATCACCACCCCATATCATGGTTATTTAAAAAACCTATCGCTCAGCCTTTTTAATAAATGGGACCTCCATTTAAGCCCGGGCTGGCATGGCGGGCATATCAAATTTTGGTCGAAAGCTACGTTGAGCAGGCTTTTAACCGATGCAGGTTTTACCGTAACGGCGTTTAAAGGCTGCGGGCGCGTGCCTTATTTCTGGAAATCGATGATCATTAAGGCAAAACTAAATTGAACCAGCAGTTTACTTTTATCATTATTACATTTAACGAGGAGGTTCATCTTCCGCGCCTGCTGCAATCTGTTAAAGATTTAGATGCCGCTGTTTTTGTGCTGGATTCTGGCAGTACTGATAACACGGTATCCATTGCAGAAGAATTTGGGGCAAAGATTTTGCAAAATCCTTTTGTAAACCACCCGGCGCAATGGGACTTCGCACTGAAAAATTTCCCGGTTCAAACCCCATGGGGCATATGTTTGGATGCCGATCAAATAGTTACGCCTGAATTAAAAAAGCGATTGGAAGTTTTCAGGGACGAAGATTTCGCAGGTGTAAACGGCATTTATTTTAACAGGAAGAACTTTTTTAAGGGGCGCTGGATAAAACACGGCGGCTACTCGCCTATTTACCTGCTCAAGATGTTCAGGTTTGGTATCGGGTATTCGGACCTGAATGAAAATATGGACCACAGGATCATCGTTCCCGGCAAAACCATCATCTGGAAGGATGGCTATATCCTGGAAGAAAACCTGAAGGAGAACAAGATCAGTTTCTGGATAGCCAAGCACAACCGCTATAGCGATTTAGTGGCGCATGAGGAAGTGGAGCGGATGATGCAGATCAGGTCGCAAACCATAAAACCGCATTTTTGGGGTTCGCCCGATGAGCGTACCGCCTGGTTAAAACAACTTTGGTGGCAACTGCCGCGCTATGTGAGGCCGATGCTGTATTTTCTCTACAGGATGTTTTTCCAACTGGGGATCCTTGATGGCCGTACCGGGGTAATATTTCATTTTTTACAGGCCTTTTGGTTCAGGCTGGTAGTGGATATTAAAATTGACGAGATCCTCCAACAGGATAAACCGTTAAATACAACTACAGATAAAAAATTAAGCCCCATCCGCTTTGTCATCGTCTTTGTTATCCTTTTTCTGTTGTTTTATTATTTCAACATATTTTTTTTCGGAGTAACATCGCCCGGAAACCATTACAGTGCATTTTTAGCTGGTCACTTGAATTATATCAGCTGGCTGCGCCATTTTTTATTGATGAGCAGCGCAGGGTTGCTCAACCTGTTCGGCTTTAGTGCCATTTATAACGAATACGACCTTTTGGTGGCCGGGCATGGCACCATACAACTGGTGTACTCGTGCCTGGGGTTGGGCGTTATCAGCTTTTTTGCAGCTTTTGTGCTGGCCTATCCCAAAAAGTTCGGATCAAAATGGTTGTTTTTGATAGGAGGGATCATTGGTATCGAAGTATTAAATATCCTGCGGTTTGTGTTGCTGGCCATCTTTTGGAATAAAAAAGGAGACCACCTATTAGACCACCACACCATATTTAATATTTTGATTTACCTCATCATCGCCATAACATTGTATTTTTGGGTTAAGCATGACGATGCCTTAAATGTAAATGAATCAACAAACTGACCTGTCCTCCTATAATAATGCCCCGTTTAACCCCGGTGGCACAGCATTCAAAAGATTTTTGTGGTATTACCTCAATGCATTTTTTTTAAAAACCAGCCTGGTGCCGTCAAATGGGTTTAAAGCGTTTTTACTGCGGTTATTTGGCGCAAAGGTAGGCCAGGGCGTCACTATCAAACCCGGCGTAAATGTTAAGTACCCCTGGCATCTCCGCATTGGAGATCATACATGGATAGGCGAAAACGTTTGGATTGATTGCCTTGTACCGGTGAGTATCGGCAGCAACGTATGTGTTTCACAGGGAGCGGTTTTGCTCACGGGCAATCATAACTATAAAAAAACGACCTTCGACCTGATCGTTGAAGGCTTTATGCTGGAGGATGGTGTTTGGATAGGGGCGGGGGCGATGGTAATGCCGGGTGTAAAAGCAGCATCGCACGCAGTATTATCCGGCGGTTCTGTAGCGACAAAAGACCTTGAAGCATACAGTATTTACCAGGGAAACCCGGCGGTTAAAGTTCGCGACAGGGCGATTAGTTAAAAATAATCAGATGTTTTCTCTTAAAAGAAACCCTCATCAAATCATTCTTGCAGTTATAGCCATAGCCGTATTGGTTATGGGGATTATCCTGTTTATAATCCCGCCGGCATTGTTCCCTGACCCGGCCAATGGTTTGCAGGTGTTAAGGAGCATGCACCTGGGCGGTGGGTTTAATAATATGGTGGCGCCTGACCAAAGCGATATTTCGCAGGATTACACCGAGTATCTTACCTGGTGGAGCCCCGGCCAATACCTGGTGCCTTATTTTTTTAAGCTGATCGCCGGTATCAGCATGGGGCAGGCCATTGCCATTACGGTAAGTTTATGCACTGCTATCGGGTTAACCGGATTTTATCAGTTTTTCAGGAAGGTTGGTTTTTCGGCAATGATAGCCGCATCAAGCCTTGTTTTTATCGTTTGCCAGGTGGCCTTTTTTGTGCCCTATGTTTATTATAATGGTGGCGAAATACTACTATTTGCGTTTGAAGGCTGGTTTTTATATGGCTGCGCCTCCTTTCACAGGCCGGGGATTAAAGTTGCACTGTTTGTAATAATTGCCGGGTGGGCGGGCTTCTTTTTTAAATCATCCTTTATCTGGATTTATATCGCCGGTTTATTTTGTCTATGGATAAAACTTTGCGCGCACCGCAAGGGCTTGCCGGAGTGGATAAAAAGAGGGTTGTGGGTCGGAATCCCCACCGTAATATCACTGGCGTGCATTTATGTGTTTTTCCTGTCGAAGGGCCAAAGCCCGGCAAGTACAGCCAAAGGTTTGAAGCTGGCTGCCGAAACCTTCAGTTTTCCGCTGGCGTCTCCTTTGCTTTCAGCTTTTTCTATTGATGATTTTGTGCACGGCTTGATCTATCATTTTGGCCCGGCCATGCTTCCTCCCGGCTGGTGTGTAGTGATCCTGTTTTTATTTTCGCTGATGAGCCTTGCGCTTATCCTGCTGATCGTACGCCGCCTAACCAATAATACCTACAGGTTGTTCCTTGTGCTTTTTTACTTTGTGGCGCTGCTTTTTTTTGGTTTTGCTTACCTGCACCAGCTGAATATATCTTACGAAGCCAGGCATTTTCGCATCCTGGGTGTTTTAATTGTGCCGGGGTTGATCTGGCTGGTGTCCAGGTCGGTACCTGCCGTAAAAGTGATTTTTATGCTGCTAGTTGCAGCAATAGGTTGCTTTTCGGTGCATTACATGTATACGGGCTTTTATTTCAATAAAAATGTAAGCGCACATGGCCTTACAGGTATTGCCCAGCCCAATATCGACCAGCAATCGCTCAACAAAATCATGCAGCTTGATAAAGAAAATAAGCATGCCGTTTTTGTTTTTATCGCCAATGATTTAGGCCTTGAAGTGGAGCATAACCGCATCGTCACCCTGCCGGCCATAGGAGACAACCTGAAAATAGATATGGATGAGTACACCTATGAAGGTTTTGCCGGACCGCTGTTCATTATTTTGCCCGAAAGTTATAATGGCCCGAAAGAAAAAATGATCATGAAATCATTTAACGGGTATAAACGGTTTGATATATCGCCATTAAGCAATAATTATATGCTTTATGAGGCGAGGGAGAAAAGATAGGGGGAATGTCATTGGGGCATTGAGTCATTGGGTCATTGGATGGTTGCCGAAAATGCCAACTCAATCAACTTAATCTAACCTGTTCAACCCAATCAACTAACCGTTGATCTCCCGCCAAAGCAAATCCTTTAACTCGTCGATATTTTTTTGAGCTACTGATGATATAAAAATTGAAGGGACATCCGTTGGAAGTTCCTTTTTCATTTCTGCCTGCAGCTCATCATCCAGCATATCCGATTTGGTTACGGCCAGCACCCTTGGTTTATCCAGCATTTCGGGATTGTATTCCCTCAGTTCGTGCAGCAGGATCTCGTATTCCTCTTTGATGCTGCGATTGGTGTCGGCAGGTACCATGAATAATAGCACCGAGTTACGCTCGATATGCCTCAAAAACCTGAAGCCTAAGCCTTTACCCTGTGATGCACCTTCAATAATGCCGGGGATATCCGCCATCACAAATGATTTGCCGCCACGATACGCTACTATACCCAGGTTAGGTACGATAGTGGTAAAAGCATAATCAGCAATCTCAGGCTTGGCCGCCGAAACTACCGAAAGCAGGGTCGACTTACCCGCATTAGGGAAACCTACCAGGCCCACATCAGCCAGTATCTTTAGTTCCAGTACGTTCCATTCTTCTTTGCCGTCTTCGCCGGGTTGCGCAAAACGGGGGGTTTGCAGGGTCGGTGTTTTAAAATGCCAGTTGCCCAGCCCGCCACGGCCACCATCGGTTAGTATCCGCGTTTCGCCGTCGGTTGTGATCTCGAATATCGTTTCGCCGGTTTCTGAATTTTTGGCGATAGTACCCAGTGGTACTTCCAAAATTTCATCGCGACCGGTTTTGCCTGATTTTAATGAGCTGCCGCCCGATTCGCCGTCGCCGGCAATCACATGTTTACGGTATTTTAAGTGAAGCAATGTCCATAGCTGGGCATTCCCTTTTACAATTACATGCCCTCCGCGGCCGCCATCGCCACCATCCGGGCCGCCTTTTGCCGTAAACTTATCACGGTGTAAGTGCGACGAACCCGCCCCGCCATGACCTGAACGGCAGCAGATCTTCACATAATCAACAAAATTGGATCCCTGGGACATTGTTTGAGTCGGAAAGTCCGGAAGTCAGTAAAGTCCGGAAGATTAAAATTATACTATTAGAAACTTAAATACTAGCCGATTGTTTCTTCTTACTTTCGGACTTTACTGACTTTCCGACTTGCGGACTTCCTTAATAAGAATCTATCACAGCACCGATCCCATTGAATATGTCTTCAACAGAACCAATGCCGTTTATACTTTTAAATTTATGCTGTGCTTTATAGAAACCGGCGACAGGTGCGGTTTTATCATTGTATTCTTTGATGCGTTTGCGGATCACTTCAGGATTTGCATCATCCGGACGTCCGGAATCTTTACCCCTCAGTAATAAACGCTTTTCAAGTTCATCATCGTTCACTTCAAGTGCGATCATGCCGGATATGGGGGCATTTTTGCTTTCAAGCAACTGATCCAATGCTTCGGCCTGCGCCACTGTACGTGGAAAACCGTCGAAAATAAAGCCTTTTGCGTCTTTATTGGCATCCAGTTTATGGCTGATCATACCGATAACAACAGCATCAGGAACTAAAACTCCCTGGTCCATCAGCTTTTTTGCTTCAAGGCCCAGTTCAGTTCCGTTAGCTATTTCGCTGCGAAGCAGGTCGCCGGTCGAAAGATGGATCAAGCCATATTTCTCGATAAGTTTCTGCGATTGGGTGCCTTTTCCCGCTCCGGGGGGGCCAAACAAAACCAGGTTTAGCATGTGCTGTTTAAAATTAAAAGCCTTTCGGTACAATACAGAAAGGCTTTGGTTAAGTCCTTAGTCTTAAGTCCTGAGTCGAAGGTCTGAAGTCTTAAGTGGAAAACTTATTCGACTTTGGACTCCGGGCTTGAGACTTTTGACTCAAAAAAATGTGCACTTGAAGGGAGTCGAACCCCTAACCTCCTGATCCGTAGTCAGGTGCTCTATCCAATTGAGCTACAAGTGCATTTCCCGGATCGTTTTTGAAACAGGACTGCAAAAATAGGATTTCTTTTCAATCCTCTATAATATTTTTGAAAATTACTTTACAGCGGCTGCAATTGCCTCAAAATTCGGCAAATCGCCTGCTGATTCAAGCACTTCGGCATAGATGATATTTTGTTCTTCATCAATAACAAAAGCCGCCCGTTTTGATACACCTTTAAGGCCTAAAACAAATTCTTCGTAAATAGCGCCATAGGCCGCAGATACTTCTTTGTTAAAGTCGGACAGGAGTTCAAACTGGTAATTATTTTCTTCTTTAAACTTAGCCAATGTAAAAGGCGAATCGACAGAAATGCCTAAAATAGTAGCATTAAGGCCATCATAATAACCAAAGCTATCGCGCATGGTACACAACTGTGTGGTACAAACGCCGGTAAAAGCCATCGGGAAAAAGTGAAGGACAACTTTTTTGCCTTTAAAATCGGACAATGAAACCGGTTTTTTTTCGGTTGAGATCAAAGTGAATTGTGGTGCTGGTGAACCTGGTTGTAATGACATAGATTGTTTTTTATGCAAAGAAATAAAATAATTCCGGTTGATCGAGGGTGATCAGATATTTTACATTTTGGTGTCTTTGGTATAGCCCGATAAAATATCGTTTAAAAGAATGCTTATTCGATAATAATAGTCAAATGGCTAACGAGGTCGTGAAAATATTTGGCAGACCAAATTTCAATTCGCATAGGATCAGGGATAAAACGGACAATATCTGCCCTTACGCGATTTAAATTTACCTTATCAATTTTTGCATTTAATAATTGTTGAAACTCTTCTGCGGTGATGGTCGCTTTATTCCAATCGCCGCTGTCTTGTGCCCTTAATAAAAAATGACTCAGGTTTAATGGCACACCCTTTTTGATATACCATTCCATATCGTACCAATCGCGCCCTTTTACATTGTCGCCCCATTTACGGAATAATAGTGCATGCATTTTGCCCGCAAATAAGTCCGAAATAACAAAGCATTTAACGTAAAATGAAAACGGTTTCAATAACAACTTTTCTTCGGTATTAAAGCCTTGTGGCGGATTGATATCAACCTCCAGTTTAATTTTAATATTTGGTTTTTGGTCTAATCCGTTTTGTGGGATAATATCTTCTAAAATCAATTCTTTCCAGATAGTTTCCGATTTTAAAAATGCAGATTGAATATTACCCTTATTGGTTTTTTCTTTTTCTTTTACAGATATTTTAAAGCCTAATGATTCAAATTCGAAGCGCACGGCCTCCAGGTACCTGTCAAACGAAAACTCCGGAATTGTTGCTAAAAGCGAAAAGTCCAGGTCTTCGGAAAATCGGTCGAGCCCATAAAATATTCTTAAGGCGGTACCGCCGTAAAAGGCCGCCTTTTCAAAAAAACCGGCACGTTGCAGGCCGGCGAGGGCGATCTCCTGCATAATCTCACGGAGCGCCTGTAGTGCTTCTTCTTTATTTGCCGGCTTGTAACTATCCAGCCATTCTTTAATCATAAGTTATTTAATGCTTTAATGACCATCGATAAACTATCTTTTTTTGGTGCGTCCTGCAGCCATGACGACATCGAAGTCGTATCAAAGTCTTTCAGGCTGTCTTCATCCATTCTCAGATTTTCCACCAGGTATTCCCAGGCATGTTTTTTACTTCTGAGTACCAGCCCCGACGTAGTGATCACTTTATCAAACAAAGCTTTTTCAGGCGAAGCCATCATTACATATTGTTCATCGGATAGTATTTGTTGCTGAATGCCGAATGAATAATAGGGCAGCGAAAGATGGGTATAGCTAAAAAGGCCCATTTCTGTCACAAATTTTCTTGAAGCTTTTACCGTCGCTGACGTGATCTCATAAACGCGTTCGGGAATCAGTCCGTAATAGGAGAGCGCCGAATCCAATGAGACATAACTTGGCCCCAATATTTGGTTCGCCATTAAAAACGGTTCGGGTTTATTGGCCTTTAACACAGGCCCGGCGATATACAGCCCTTTCTTAATACCCGTCAATACCCTATCGTTAAGTAATGAAGAAATCTTATCATTGGGGCTTTTGTAATCCTTTAATAGCGACAACAGTAATTGATGAGTTAATGGTTGTCGTGCGTATGATCGTATGGCTTGTCGGATATCCATTTACAAATGTAAATATTTAATAAGATAATCGAAAATAATTGACTATCTTATTAAATATATGCATTTTATTTTTTATGATGCGGTTGTGGAATTAACTAAATAATTAGTTATATATTTATTCCTTTAAATCATCAGCTATGATAAGGAACTACCTAAAAACCGCCTTCCGCAGCCTTTTAAAAAATAAAGGCTTCACCTTTATCAATGTTTTCGGCCTTGCTTTGGGCTTGGCAACCTGCCTGCTGATTGTTTTTTATGTGTTTGATGAATTGAGTTACGACAGGTATAACGCCAAATATGAAAGGATTTACCGGGTAAACAGCGATTTAAAGTACGGCGGCACCCTAACCTCGTTTGCCATAGCCGCCCCGCCGGTTGGCGACGCCATGGCGAGGGAATTCCCCGAAGTGGAGCGGTCAACGCGTCTTGCTTTGGCTATTAACCTGCGTTTTAAAAAGGGTAATGAAATTATCCAGGAAGACCGGAGCATTTATTGCGACCCCAATATATTTGATATTTTTACTTTGCCGATGATCGCGGGCGACCCGAAAACCGCGTTGAGAGATCCTAATGATATAGTGATCTCCGAAAAAACAGCAAAAAAATATTTTAGCTCGACTGATGTTGTCGGTAAAACGCTTACTAAGGTAGGTAATGATGGCAATAGCATCTATAAAATAGCAGGTGTGATTAGGGACATCCCTGCTCAATCACACTTTAAGGCTGATTTTTTATTTGGTCTGGATGCAAACCAGGGTAAAGGCTGGAATGGCTTTATGTTCAATACCTATATTTTACTTCAACCCGGCGCCGATCCAAATCATTTGGAAGCCAAGTTTGACGGTTTGTTGCGCAGGCATATCGACACAAAAGATTTTAACTACACCAAATTTGCTGCGCACGGTAATTACATTAAGCTAAGTTTAACGCCATTGGAAGACATTCACCTTCAATCAAACCGGCAAAGGGAACTGAGTGCCAATGGTAATATCCAATACGTCTACATATTTTCGGCAATAGCCATTTTTATACTGGTGCTGGCCTGCATCAATTTTATGAACCTGTCAACCGCCCGCTCAGCTAACCGTGCACGGGAGGTGGGGGTGCGCAAGGTATTGGGATCGACACGTAGACATTTGGTGGCACAATTCCTTGCCGAATCACTTATCGTAACGCTGGCCGCAGCCATAATAGCGGTAGTAATTGCCTTGTTGCTGCTGCCGTTTTTTAACCAGGTTTCGGGTAAGGAACTCTCCATCAGCCGGCACACCTTTACCTGGCTTTTGCCGGCTTTGTTGGTAATTATTGTGGTAGTGGGGATATTGGCGGGTGCTTATCCTGCATTTTTCCTGTCGGCATTTCAGCCGGTGCATGTTTTAAAAGGAAAATTATCAGCGGGTTTTAAAGGCAGCAAACTCCGCAGCTTTTTGGTAGTGTTCCAGTTTGCAATATCTATATTCCTCATCATCGGCACATTGGTTGTTTATAACCAGCTAAATTATATCCAAAACAAAAGCCTTGGCTTTAGCCGCGACCAGGTACTCATCGTAAAAAATGTGACCACTTTGAAAGATCCAAAAATCCTGAAACAAGAGATTAAACAAATACCCGGTGTAGTTAACGCTACGCTTACCAGCTTTTTACCTACAGGTACCCTGCGTTTTCCAAACGTTTTTAATGCATCTTCAGGGAAGAATATCCAGGGGGAATACTGGACAGTAGATGAAGATTATATTAGCACTATGGGTATGAAACTTGTTTCGGGCCGGAATTTTTCAAACCAGTTTGCTACTGATTCATCAGCGATGATCATCAATGAAACTGCGGCAAGAATGCTTGGGTATAATGGCAGTCCAGCAGAAAGGATCAATACAAAATATCATATCATCGGTGTGGTAAAAGACTTTAACTTTTCTTCGTTACGGGATAATGTTACTCCTTTATTTATGGTGATGGCGCCCGACTGGATGGCCTCCTTAAGCATAAAAGTAAACACCACCGATTTACCTGCCCTTATGGGCAGGATTGAAAGCACCTGGAAACAACTATCGCCCAACCAGCATTTCGAATACTCGTTTATGGATGAAGATTTTAATGCCCTGTACAGTAATGAACAGCGCATGGGGCAGCTCTTTATCATTTTCACGACGCTTGCTATCATTATAGCCTGCCTTGGCCTGTTTGGCCTTGCAGCCTATGCCGCTGAACAACGTAACCGCGAGATCGGCATCCGCAAGGTATTGGGCGCTAACGTCTCCACCATAGTGACGATGTTGTCGGGCGATTTTATGAAATTGGCTTTGATATCAATCCTCATCTCATCCCCATTGGCCTGGCTGGCAATGGAAAAATGGCTGCAGAGCTATGCTTACCGCGAGCAGATCCATTGGTGGGTTTTCGCAATAACAGCCTTAGGGGCATTGCTGATCGCTTTTATCACTATTAGCTTTCAGTCTATTAAGGCGGCAATGGCGAACCCGGTGGAGAGTTTAAAGAATGAGTGAAGGAGGGTTGAAAGGTAAAAGGCGAAAACTGAAAGTTTGTATGCGCTGGTGAAAAGTCACAATTATTTAAACAAACATTATTGATTTGATAAGGGTTACTAATGCAGATATATTTACCCCATGAAAGCGATTGTGATAACCCAACCCGGCGCCCCTGAAGTATTGCAGATAGAAGAACGGCCCACGCCGGCCTGTTTGCCGGATGAAGTTTTGGTAAAAGTGGCCGCAGCGGGCGTTAACCGCCCTGATGTGTCGCAGCGCAAGGGGCATTACCCGCCGCCGCCCGGGGCATCGCCGGATATACCCGGACTTGAAATTGCCGGAACCATCATCGAAACCGGCGCCAATGTTACCCGCTGGAAGGTTGGCGATAAAGTTTGCGCCCTGGTAACAGGTGGCGGCTATGCGGAATATTGCAGCGTACCCGCGGGCCAATGCCTGCTCATCCCAGGCAACCTGAGTTTTGTTGAAGCGGCATCCCTCCCCGAGACCTTTTTTACCGTTTGGAGTAACGTGTTCGACAGGGGTAAACTACAGGCGGGCGAAACGCTTTTGGTGCATGGCGGATCAAGCGGGATTGGTGTGGCGGCTATTCAAATGGCAAAGGCTATGGGCGCTACCGTTTATGTAACCGCCGGCAGCGATGAAAAATGTAAGTTTTGTGAAGACCTCGGCGCAGCCAAAGCCATCAACTACGAAATAGAAAACTTTGAGGAGGAGATCAGGCAGCTTACCAATGGTAAAGGGGTTGATGTGATTTTAGATATGATAGGCGGCGATTATACCGTACCCAACATCAGGTGCCTGGCTTTTGACGGCAGGCTGGTACTGATTAATATGATGATGGGCAAGGATGTTAAACTCGACCTTTCATTAATAATGACCAAACGGCTCACCATCACAGGCTCTACCCTGCGGGCAAGGGACACGGCCTTTAAAGCTGCCATCGCCCAAAGCCTGGAGGAAAATATATGGCCGCTGCTGGCCTCAGGCAAAATAAAAGCCATCATTAATGCCACCTTCCCGTTTGAAAAAGCGGCCGAAGCACACGCGCTGATGGAAAGCAGCACGCATATCGGGAAGATAGTGTTGGAGGTGTAGGGAAGACCATGGTCGATGGTCCATGGTGGGAGGAAGTCGATGGTCCATAGTCCATAGCGGGAAGGAGTTCTTAGTTGATAGTTCATGGTGGCTGCGGTGGCGGTTTGCAATTGGCGTTAATGTCGCTTCGGTAGTTTACTCACCCGGACTTCGCTGCGCTTGTCCACCCTCTCTACCGCAGGCGGTAAAGAGGGATATAGGATTTTTTTATTTTTTATCCCTTTTCTTTTCCCCTCTTTTCGGCTTGCCGAAGAGAGGGGTGACAAGCGCAGCGAAGTCGGGGTGAGTAAACTCGCCGCCATGCCCGCCATCCCCCCTGAAAATAATATTCTTAAAAGGCTATAAAATATTTAAATCCACCCTTTAAATATTTAACAAAAAACTTTAACTTTGCGCCTCTGAAAGGAGGGTTCTGTTTATAAGGCGCTCATTTCATTGAAAATACTTTAAATTACCAGGTTATATATGCCAAACATTGGAAAAATATCACGGATCATCGGTCCGGTAGTTGACGTAAGCTTCGCAGTTAATGCACATCTTCCAAAAATTTATGATGCATTAGAGATCACCAAACAAAATGGTCAGAAAGTTATTTTAGAAGTTCAGCAGCATTTGGGCGAAGACCGCGTTCGCGCCATCGCGATGGATTCAACCGACGGATTGCTTCGCGGCATGGACGTTGTGGATCTGGAATCGGCTATTAAAATGCCGGTTGGCGATGATATTAAAGGACGTGTATTCAACGTGGTTGGCAGCGCCATCGACGGTATTAAAGAATTGGACAACTCGGCTGGTCGCCCTATCCACGCCAGCGCTCCCCGTTTTGAGGACCTTTCAACCGAAACCGAAGTGCTTTTTACCGGTATCAAGGTGATCGACTTGTTGGAGCCTTACAGCAAGGGTGGTAAAATCGGGTTATTCGGTGGCGCCGGTGTAGGCAAAACCGTATTGATCCAGGAATTGATCAACAACATCGCGAAAGCATACTCAGGTTTATCAGTATTTGCCGGTGTAGGTGAGCGTACCCGCGAAGGTAACGACTTACTGCGCGAAATGCTTGAATCGGGCATCATTAAATATGGTGACGAGTTTATGCATTCGATGGAGTCAGGCGGCTGGGATTTATCCAAAGTTGACCCTGAAGCATTAAAAGATTCAAAAGCAACCTTCGTTTTCGGACAAATGAACGAGCCTCCCGGTGCACGTGCACGTGTGGCACTTTCAGGCTTAACTATTGCAGAATATTTCCGCGACGGTGATGCTGACGGAAAAGGACGCGATATATTATTCTTTATTGATAACATCTTCCGCTTTACCCAGGCAGGTTCCGAAGTATCGGCGTTGCTTGGCCGTATGCCGTCAGCGGTAGGTTACCAGCCAACACTGGCAACCGAGATGGGTAGCATGCAGGAACGGATCACTTCAACCAAACGTGGTTCAATCACCTCTGTACAGGCCGTTTACGTACCTGCGGATGACTTGACCGACCCTGCACCGGCAACAACATTTGCCCACCTGGATGCTACTACCGTATTATCACGTAAGATTGCCGAGTTAGGGATCTATCCTGCGGTGGATCCACTGGATTCAACCTCGCGCATCCTGAGCCCTGCTATTTTGGGCGACGAGCATTACAATACTGCACAACGTGTAAAGGAAACTTTGCAGCGCTATAAAGAGCTACAGGACATTATCGCCATCCTGGGTATGGATGAGTTGAGCGAGGAAGATAAATTGGTTGTATCGCGCGCACGCCGTGTACAGCGTTTCTTATCGCAGCCCTTCCACGTGGCCGAGCAGTTTACGGGCTTAAAAGGTGTACTGGTTGACATTAAAGAAACCATCAAAGGCTTTAACATGATTATGGACGGCGAAGTGGATGAATATCCCGAAGCTGCCTTTAACCTTGTTGGAAGCATTGAAGAAGCGATTGAAAAAGGCAAAAAGCTATTGGCTGAGGCCAATAGCTAGATATGAGATTTGAGATATGAGATTTGAGATAAAGAGGCAATTCGTCTCGTATCTTAAGCTTTATATCTCATATCTGGAAAAGAGTTGAGACAATAGGTATAAGATTTGAAATAAAGAGGCAATCCGTCTCACATCTCACATCTCATATCTCACATCTAAAAAGCAATGACATTAGAAATCCTGACTCCCGACAAAACCGTTTACGAAGGTGAAGCCACATCGGTAACCCTTCCAGGTACTTTGGGATTTTTTGAAATATTAAATAACCACGCGCCCATCATCAGCACGCTGGAAGATGGCAAAGTAACCGTTCGCGGCGGCAATGCCGGTAAGGAGCAAACGCTTTTTATAAAAGGGGGTGTGGTTGAGGCTTCCAATAACAAAGTAGTGATACTGGCCGAAGGCATATTGGAGAAGTAATTACCTGATCAAACCAACAGAAAATTATTTAAGAGATCCCCGGGCTTTTGGCCGGGGATTTTTTTTGGTCGTTTGCTTCGCGTCATTAGGTCATTAGTCATTGGGTTGGCGAGGATAAAGGGGATAAAATGGAGAGGGTGTTCGCGCCAGGGAGTTGAAGCAGCCGCCTCTCCACGCGTCATTGCGAGGAACGAAGCAATCTCTGCACGCGCTAATCACCACACCAAAATCTCGGGGCTACCTGTCAGCCGCGCGCCGTGCATCCGTTGATGATCGCCGGTTGATTGTCCTATGCAGGGATTGCTTCGTTCCTCGCAATGACGCGGAGTTTGAATTTATCGTATTTTTGCCCTATGGCAGATGTACACTCCAAAGCAACCCGCAGCTACAACATGTCGCGCATCCGCAGTAAGGATACCAAACCCGAAATGCTGGTGCGCAGGTTTCCATTAGTTTATGTTACATTTACTTTATGGAACCTGTAACCTACTATTACTTGCTCGATCAACCAACCACCTGCCCAATTTGTGGTGCCAGGACGGATATCATTTCGAGCTTCTTTCACACCAAACTAAAAATGGCCGTAAATGAATGTTTGGATAACAGCTGTAAACATGTGTTTTGTGAGGTAGATGGTGAATTATGAAAGAAGGCCAAACACTTTGGACAAAGGATGAATTGTTGTTGGCCATCAATTTATACAACAAATTGATGTTTGGGCAGATGTCGCAAACCAATAAGGATATTATTGAGCTGGCCCACCTCATTGGCCGAACACCGGGTTCTGTTGCCTTTAAGTTAGTCAATTTCGCCAGCCTTGACCCTCGCTTAACTCAAAAGGGCATGGTAAATGCCAGTAAATTAGATAGGGAAGTATGGCAGGAGTACATGAATAATTGGGGTGATGTTTTTTTTGAGAGTGAAGTTCTTTTGGCTAAAACAAAGCACACAACCATTGAAAAATTATACGATATTGACTTAGACAAATATCAGCAGAGAGAAGGAAAAGAGGTCCAACGTTTGGTTAAGTCCCGGGTAAATCAAGAGGCTTTTAGAGCCGCCGTCATTACCAATTTTAATAATCAATGCTGTATAACTGGCATCGGTATTATCGAATTATTGGTAGCCAGTCATATCGTACCATGGAGTGGTGATAATTTTAATCGATTAAATCCTAATAATGGTTTAGCATTAAACGCTTTGCATGATAAAGCCTTCGACAGGCACCTCATAACCGTTACCGAAGGCCTCAAAATAAAAATATCATCAAGGTTTTATAACTATAAAGATGTGTTGAGTATTAAGCAAAACTTTTTAGATTATGATGGCAAGTCGCTCATCGCCCCGAAGAAGTTTTATCCTGATATAGAATTTTTAAGGATGCATAATGATTTGTTAGAAGCATAAGTTCACTTATATCCGATTGACAAGCTTTAACTATTCCCCTACCTTGGCTTCATGCCAAACATCAAATTCAACTACCTTTATCGCGATAGCGGCAACTACAAAAAGTTTATTTCGGTAATATTTTCCAATCCTGATGGAATTAAGCTTTCGGATTTAGAAGCTTTCATCAAAACCAAACTGATTGATGAAACGTGGTTTTATGCCGAGCAGTGGAACTTGCCGGAAATATTTACCGACATCATAGATTTCAGGGTCGACCCGACATGGCATAAATTTGAAAGCATTGAATATACCGATGAGCCTGCTGACAATGATTTTATCGTAAGAGATTTTATTTGCTGACAATGATTTTATCGTAATAGATTTTATTGATTTGATAAAAAAATTAAATAGATGAAATCTTTGTGTCAATCGGACTCAGCAATCAGCGTTGGAATAACGTGCTTTCATTTCAACCCGTACACCACCACCATTTTTGACAGGGTAGGCACGTACAAATGCCCGTTAACGATAGTGAGGGTAGAGAACTTGGCGAAAGTGCCGGGTATGTCGGCAGGGTTGCGGCTGCTGTCCCAAAGTTCTTTGCTAACGTCGGCGGCATCAAATGCGGCCAGGTGCCCCTGGTAGTTGTCCTCAGGCGCGGTATAATAGGCCCAAACAACACCGGTGCCTGTGGTTTGCCCGTTGGAGGAAACTGAGAGAAAAGCGCCCATCTCTCCGGTGGGCCCGGCAATGGTAGCCACCATATGGTTGTTTGAAAAAGTACCTGTGGCCGCATTAAAAGGCATAGCGCGCAAACGGTCGTTTTCTGCCCATACATAGACAAATTCGCCCGTTGGGCCCTTGTAATAAGCCGGCTGGCAATGCAGGGCCACATTAAGCGGGATGGTTTGCTGTACGGCATTAAGGGTGCTTGAATAGCCACCCATATTATCTTTATTCAGCAGGTATAAATTGCCGTCTTTAGCGCCGGTTAAAAAGTAATTGCTGTTGGGGATCAGCATGGCGCCCATAACGCCATAATCCAGGTCGTTTAAATCCATGTCGAAATAGCTTGACGGGGTAAAAAAGCTGCTCACCTGCATACCCGTGCCAGCCGGGCTCAGTTTGGTTGCGCTTTCGCCGCGGTTTTTAAGGTCGGCGGGGTTGGTATTGCTGGTGCCGGGGTCGGTGCCGTTAATGGAGGCGGTATAGGCATCGTTGCCAACCGTTCCGTTTCCGGATACTTCGTAAAGGTTGCCCTGGTCATCTGCGGCAGGCCCCTGCCCGCTTTCCCACAGGCCGCCGGCTTCGCCATCGGGGGTGTTGTTGTAAATTGTTTTAAGCTGCAGCGATTGGGCGTTATACCCAAAGATCCAGCCATGGTAGGGGTTCCAGTCGCAGTGCGAAGCGTAGGTAACGTAAACGGTGCCATTTACCAGCGTTAAGGCCTGGCGCTGGTTGGCGCGCAGGGGATCGAAACTAACGGTATTGTTAACGCTGCCATCCCCTTTGCCGGGCACGCTGCCGGTAATGAGAACCGGGCTGCCGGGTTTTTCGCTGCCGTTGGTAAGGTCGACAGCGTGCAGGTATTGGTAAAAATTTTTGCCCGAGAAGCTTTTGGCAACAAAATAAATGGTTTTGGCTGTTGAGTCGATCACCGGCGTACCGGTAATGCCAATATGAAAACCGAAACCATAATAAGGGTTGCACCAGGCCGAATTCATTTGGGTAATATTCGGCGGGTTCATGCCAGCCTGGGTGTAATTGGTTTTCCAGTATAATTTGCCATTGTCGGCATCAAAGGCATACACGGTATTATTTACCGTGGCGATAAAAACCACGTTATGCAGGCTGCCGCCGATGCTTAAATTGCCATAAACCAGGGGCTGGGTATAAACGTCGTCGTCTACATTAAGGTTAAACAGCCTGCCGAATTTGGTGGTGTTAACATTGCCGGTATTGAGGGCAGTTTCCTGGTTATTTAAGCCTGCCCGGGTATTATTGTTATGCTGGGTAAGTACGGAGGCATGCTGTGCATTCGGCGTGCTGGTATTGGCAGGGGGCGGTGTAACAGCATCCTTTTTTTTGCAGGCCATCAAAAGCAATGTGAACAGCAGCGCTGCTTTAATAACCTTCGTCATCATTGTTTATTTTTTAGTTTTTTGGTTTATCCGGAATTGGCAGGCAATAGCCGGGCTTGCCGGCTGTTTGCGCAAACATTTTTATGGAATAAATATATTAAAAAAATGGGTGACGGCAAAGGTGGTGGGTAATGGCATTAAGGAGCCCGATCGGAGACATTAGGCATGCCGAATGTTTTCCACACCCCTCAATTATTTTCTTGTTTTGGACTATATTGCTTTTATAAACCGAAACACATGAAAAAGGAAGTTATTTTAGAATTATTCGGCAAGTTTGAACAGGCCTGTTATAATTATGAAGGAATAGAATTTTGGAGCGCGCGGGAATTGCAGGAAATACTGGGTTACCAGCGTTGGGAGAATTTTACAAATGCAGTAAGCAAGGCAAAAAAAGCCTGCGAAAATGCAGGCTCAAAAATATCGGACCATTTTCGTGATACCACGAAAATGGTTACCATTGGCAGCGGTGGCCAGCGCGAAGTAGAAGACACAGCATTAACCCGTTATGCCTGCTACCTGATTGCGCAAAACGGCGACCCAACAAAACCACCCATTGCTTTCGCCCAAACCTACTTTGCCGTTCAAACGCGCAAACAGGAAATTATCGAACAACGGCTGATTGACGTTGAGCGTGTTAACGCCCGCGACAAGCTAACCAAATCTGAAAAAAAGCTATCAGCTATTTTATATGAAAGGGGAGTGGATAGCGCCGGTTTTGCGATCATCCGGTCAAAAGGGGACGAGGCTTTATTCGGCGGGTTTAATACGAATGATATGAAGAAAAAACTGGGTGTGCCCACAGCGAAACCCCTGGCTGATTTTTTGCCCACGCTTACCATTAAAGCAAAAGATTTCGCCAATGAATTAACCAGTCATAATGTTATTGAAAAAGATTTAAACCAGCAAAACGCTATTTCAAAGGAGCATATTGATAATAACAAAGCGGTACGTGATATTTTACTGCAAAGAGGCGTAAAGCCTGAAGCACTGCCACCGGCAGAAGATGTAAAGAAACTGGAAAGGCGCCTTGACAGCGATAACAAAAAGGCATCAAAAAGCCCCAAACCCTGAAAGTCTTCGCGATATTGTCGATGTCAATTATTTAAACAGTCGGTAATAAGTACTTTAAAGGTATTTTCCACTGTTCGCCGGTGTTCATACTGTTCAGGGGGAACACTGGCTTCTTTCCGCCTCCATAACATCAACGCCACAAAACACAAAACCGGCAGGATAAGCTATCCTGCCGGTTTTGATATACTTTGTAAACGGCTTAAATCCTCGGTTATTTTACCTGCAATACGGTGGTCGCACTTTTCAACCCTGCCGCCGTTGCCGTAAAAGTAATATTACCTGCTTTTTCTTTGGTTTGGATGATCGCCAGTGCCAGGCCGTTAAAGGCCTTTCGGTAATTGGCTTTAAAGGGGTCGTGGCTCACTTCGTCGCCATTGTCCACACCGGCGATGAAGCCAGGGCCGCTCACTTTAAAGTTAACCAGGTTGTCGGCATTCGGTACAACGTTGCCGTCTTTATCCAGGATCTTAACAGTGATGAAGGACAGGTCCTTGCCATCCGCTTTAATGTTTTTGCGGTCGGCCACCAGCTCAATTTTAGCAGGGGCGCCTGCGGTGTGGATCTCGCGGATTAAAACCACTTTGCCATTCTTGCGCGATACAGCTTTTAGGGTACCGGGCTCGTATTTTACGCGCCACATAATGTGGAGGTCTTCGCCCAGTTTCTTTTTGGTGCCCAGTGATTTGCCGTTAAGGAACAGTTCTACCTCATCAGCATTGTTATAAAATGCCCAAACGTCCACCATTTTGCCTGGGGTCCAGTTCCAGTGCGGGAAGATATGCAGCACTGTTTTGTTGGTCCACTCGCTCTGGTACATGTAGTAAACATCCTTAGGGAAGCCCGCCAGGTCGATGATGCCAAAATAAGAACTCCGCGACGGCCATGAATATGGGGTAGGTTCGCCCAGGTAGTCCCAGCCGGTCCAGATGAACATCCCCGAAAGGAAGTCGTATTTCTTCATCACTTTCCAGGTAGCTTCGTGCGTTGAGCCCCATCCCGGGCGAACGTTGTCATATGCCGACACGCTGTTGTCCGGGTTGCCATCGGTAAATGGTTTGTCATAACGTGATGGCCATACCCTTATACTATCCGAAGGCATATCATAATGCCCGCGCATCTCCAGGCCGGATGTTGTTTCTGTTGCGATAAATTTCTTGCCCGGGTACCTGTCGTGGAAAGTAGCGTAATCAAACTCGTGGTAATTATAGCCGATCAGGTCAATCGCTCCTGATTGGATGATCTTGTTGCCTTTGCCCGGGTTGTCATTGGCGGTAGTAATAGGGCGTGTTTTATCCAGGCTGTGTACGATGCCGGCCAGTTCGGGCGCTATACGCAACGCGGTGGTATCCCCCTGCTGCGGAATCTCGTTGCCAATGCTCCAGATCATTACGCTCGGGTGGTTGCGGTCGCGCAAAACCTGGTCTTCCAGGTCGCGTTTATGCCATTCTTTAAAATACAAATGGTAGTCGTATTTAACTTTCTGCCATTCCCAGCAATCAAAAGCTTCATCCATCACAATAAAACCCATTTTGTCGCAAAGATCGAGCAACTCAGGCGCAGGCGGGTTATGCGAAGTACGGATGCCGTTACAGCCCATCGCTTTCAGCATTTGCAGCTGGCGCTCCAGGGCGCGGGTATTAATGGCAGCGCCAAGGCTGCCCAGGTCGTGGTGATCGCAAACGCCCAATATCTTCATCAGCTTTCCGTTCAGCGAAAAACCCTTGTCGGCATCAAAGTTAAAATAGCGGATCCCGATAGGGGTGGTATAGCTGTCGGCAGAATTTTTCCCGGATATTTTGGTTAATACTTTATACAGATACGGCTTCTCCACCGACCACAATATCGGATTGTTGATTTTGAGATCCTGGGTAAAACGGGTGGAAGCATCTTTTAATACGGTGTTTTCTGTTGTCGTTGCAACGGCTTTTCCTTCGGCATTTAACAGCGTAGTGGTGATGGTAACCGGCTGCTGCGCACGTGTAGCGTTAAGGATGCTGGCGACAACTTTAACTTCGGCTGCCTTATCAGTAACGCTGGGCGTAATTACATAGGTGCCCCAATGATCAACGGCTACCTTATCAGTAGTGGTGAGCCATACATTACGGTAAATGCCCGAGCCTGAATACCAGCGGGAATTTGGCTGAACGGAATTGTCAACCTTAACGGCGATGGTATTGGTGCCGCCAAAATTAAGGTATGGCGTTAAGTCGTAGCGGAACGAAATATATCCATTCGGCCTGAAGCCCAGGTTATGGCCATTGATCCATACGGTGCTTTTTTGGTAAACGCCGTCAAAATCAATATAAACCAGTTTGTTTTTGGCCGACGCCGGCACGGTAAAGGTTTTACGGTACCAGCCGATACCGCCGGGTAAAGCGCCGCCTTCGGGTGTGGCCGGGTTTTCTTTGCTGAATTTCCCTTCAATGCTCCAGTCGTGCGGAAGGTCAAGCACGCGCCATGTGCCGTCTTTTACATCCAGTTTTTCGCCGCCGGCAACATCGCCGAGGTTAAAGCGCCAGCCTTTGTCGAAATCGGCAACGGTACGGCCCGGTTGGCTGTAGCCCTTCAGGGCAAATAAAACCATAATAAAAAGGCAAAGCGGCCTGGCCATCTTTGTAAAAAAAGCTTTATGAAGCAGCATAATGGGTTAATTTAGGATTAACTGTAAATCGGACACTAAATTATAATTAATTATTGAATTAGTGTTCGTTGAATTAATGAAACGATTAATTTTTATAAAATTAGACTTTAATCTTTATCACAATGAAAAAAATGCTGCTTTATTGATGGTTATTATTGAAAAAGGGAGAATTGCAGATCTGAAGAATATTTAGCGGTTTTGTTTTTTCTGCAAATAAGGGGAACGGAATTTTTCTTTTCTTCTTAATATTACACCATGAAATATTATGGTTTGATCGGTTACCCGCTTTCACATTCTTTTTCGAAAAAGTATTTTACAGAGAAGTTCGAAAAAGAGCATATTACGGATGCCAAATACGAGCTGTTCCCCATCGAACATATTACGCAATTGCCGGAGCTTTTGAAGGAAAACCCTGACCTTTGCGGCCTTAACGTTACTGTACCGCATAAAATTGGCGTTTTAAAATACCTGGACTGGATTGAACATGACGCCCGCAAAGCCGGGGCAGTAAACTGCATCCGCATCAGTGCCGAAAGCCCTGTATCCGCGGCGTTTTCCGGTGAGGTTGGGGTTATCGGCGACGATTTCAGGCTCGAAGGTTTCAATACGGATATCTATGGTTTTGAGACGTCTTTAAAACCGTTGTTAAAAGATCGTCATGATAAAGCGCTGGTTTTGGGTGATGGCGGTGCTGCCAGGGCAGTAAAATGCGTGCTCGAAAACCTCGGAATAGCGTATAAAGTGATTACGCGTAAACCGCATGCGGGTAATTTGCTGTTTACCGATCTGAAACCGAAACATATTAAGGATCACCTGATGATCATCAATACCACACCCATCGGGATGTCGCCGAATGTTAATGAATGCCCGCCAATACCCTACGACGCTATAACGGAAGATCATTTATTATACGACCTGATCTACAATCCTGAAAAAACACTGTTTTTAGAAAAAGGCGAACAAAAAGGTGCCACGATAAAAAATGGATACGAAATGCTGATATTGCAGGCCGAAAAGAGTTGGGAAATATGGACGCAAAAAGAAATATATCCATGAGGTGCGCTGCGTTTTTGTTTATAACCTTGTTTTGCCTTGCTTCATGCAGCGGCAATCATAGTTATTCGCCGAAGCCAAGGGGGTATTACCGCATCATTTTCCCTAAAAAAGAGTACCAGCCCTACACCGGCGGTTGCCCGATCATGTTCGACTATCCAAAATATGCAAAAATAGAACCGGATAGAAACCCCGATGCCAAGCCCTGCTGGATGAATATCCAGTTTACGCAGTTTAACGGCACACTTCATTTAAGTTACGAGCCTATCAGATCAAAAAAGGAATTTGACAAACTGGTGGAGGATGCGCACAAACTCAGCTTTAAACATACCGTAAAGGCCACCGGTATTGACGCCGGCGTAATCTCGTACCCGGAGCAAAAGGTTTACGGCATTTATTATACTATTGATGGCAATGCGGCCTCATCCGTTCAATTCTTTTTAACCGACAGCACCAAAAACTATATCCGCGGCGCGCTTTATTTTAATACCGAGCCGCGGCTCGACTCAATCCAACCTGTATTATCTTTTGTAAAACAGGATGTGAATGTGATGATCAAAAGTTTCAGGTGGAAGTAGGTTAGAGATTAGTCGGGAAGTCCGAAAAGTCAGTAAAGTCCGAAAGGAAATAAATTAGTTATGCGTAAAAGTCTATTTTTTCTAATTAGTCTATTTTTTTCCATCGCCGCCAGGGCGCAGGTACAATTCCATACCATTGATGTGCAGCATTATACTTTTGCCATACAGCTACACGACAATACAGATACCATTGAAGGGCTGGCAACAATAAAAATTAAATTTTTAAAAGATGTAAATTCCTTCCGGCTTAATTTGGTTAAAACAAAGAAATCGGGCAAGGGCATGCGGGTTTCATCCGTATATGAAGCCGGGCATAAATTATCATTTAGCCAGGACAGCGATTTGTTAAATATAAACGCGACCGTAAAAGCCGGTAGTCTGCACAGCTATGAGATTACTTATGCAGGCATCCCGGAAGATGGATTGATTATTTCAACAAACGAATTTGGGCACCGCACTTTTTTTGGCGATAACTGGCCCGATCGCGCGCACAACTGGCTGCCCTGTGCTGATTATCCTGCGGATAAGGCAACTGTTGATTTTATTGTTACCGCGCCCGATCATTACCAGGTAGTTGCCAATGGCCTTAAAACGGTTGAAACAACATTGCCGGGTCATTTTAAACTGACGCACTGGAAAGAAACGTCGCCGCTGCCCACAAAGGTAATGGTAATCGGCGTGGCTGATTTTGCCATTGATCATCCCGCGGACATTGGTAATATCCCCTTATATACCTATGTTTTCCCTGAAAGTAAAGGTGCGGGGTTTAAAAGTTATACCGTCGCTAAAGAAATACTGCCTTATTATATCAAAATGATCGGCCTTTATGCCTATGAAAAACTGGCTAATGTACAGTCAAAAACCATCTTCGGCGGGATGGAAAATGCCAGCGCGATATTTTATTTTGAAAACTCGGTAACCAGTAAAGGCATTGAAGAATTAATGGCGCACGAGATAGCCCACCAATGGTTTGGCGATGCTGCAAGTGAAAAAAGCTTTGCCCATTTATGGCTGAGCGAAGGCTTTGCGACCTATATGACCAACCTGTACCTGGAAAATAAATACGGCACAGATACTTTAAAAAAGCGTTTGATGGATGACAGGCAAACGGTACTGAAGTTCGAAAAAAGACGGCTTACGCCGGTTGTAGACACCGCAGTAAAAAACAATTTTATGCAGATGCTTAACGCTAACAGCTATCAAAAGGGTGGGTGGGTATTGCATATGCTGCGCAGGAAGTTAGGCGATACCTTATTCTGGAAAGGTATCCGCAACTACTATGCACAGTATAAAAACAGCAATGCCAATACCGATGACCTTTGCAAGGTAATGGAAAAAACAAGCGGGCAAAACCTGGAACAATTTTTTAAGCAGTGGCTGTATACCGCCGGGCATCCGCAGCTAAGCATTACCTGGAAATATAATGAAGCCAATAAGGTTGTCGAAATGAGCATCACTCAAAAACAAGATACTTTATTCGAATTTCCTTTAGCGGTTTCAATAGACGGAAAAACCATGATGCTCGATATAAAAAACAAGGCCGTTAACGCCGTTTTTTCCGTAAAAGAAAAACCAAAAAACGTAGTAGCTGATCCGGATGTAAATTTACTGGCGGGGTTTGAGGTAGCAGAAAGTAATTAGTTTCCGGCAATTACAAACCACCCTGCCCGCGATATAACTTCACAGGCTTATCCAGCTTCAGTTTTAACACGGTGATGTATTTATCCTGAACACCCTCAGGCAAATTAATATAAACCAGGCCGGGCACCGGGCTCCATGATATTTTACCAACTACTTTGTGGGTAAGCTTTGCGCCGTTGCCAAGCACGGTAATGTCGTCAATTTTATTGTCGAGGCCTTTTAGCATGATTTGTCCGCTTGTTTTGGCATGCACAAACAGATACAATGTAGTTGAATCCTTTGATAAAGTAGTAGGGCCGTAAAAGTGCCCTTGTGGTATGCCCGCAATGGTGTTAAAAACAGCTTCGCCATTTCTTTTGTTCCAGGCGCCCAGTTCTTTTAATACATTAATTTCCTCTTCGGGGATGGTACCGTCTTCTTTGGGGCCGATATCCAATAGCAGGTTGCCGCCGTTTGAAACAGCATCCGCAAAAATGGATATGATCTCGTAAGGTGTTTTCCAGTTTTGGTCGTGTTGCTGGTAGCCCCAGTTGTCGTTCACCGTCATGCAAAGTTCCCACCAGTTATACGGGGGCCGCGTAACGGGGAAGTTTTGTTCGGGCGTGGTATAATCCCCATAGCCCTGCAGGCGGCCGTTAATTATTGCGGAAGGATTTTTGGAGAGGATAATATGCCGTACTTTTTCCGCTTCCCATTCTTCGGCGCTATGCTCCCAGTCGCCATCGAACCACCACAGGTCGGGATTAAATTTATCGCCGATCTCTTTGATCTGTCCCTGGAAAAATGCCCTGAACTTATTCCATCGCGTATAATCATTTTGTGCGTCGTAACGCGAACTATCTTTTAAAAATCCGGGATAATCCGGGTACGACCAATCGATCAGCGAAAAATAGGCCCCGCATTTGATCTCCCTTTTGCGCAATTCTTCAAAAAATGGTTTGATCATATCCATCTTCGCGGGCGAAGCTTTTACAATATCCCGGTTATCCATTTTGGTATCATACATCGCCACCCCATCATGGTGTTTGGTGGTGATGACGGCATAACGTGCGCCGCTCTCTTTGATCAGGCCGGCCCAAAACGCCGGGTCGTATTTTTTCAGGGTAAAGCCGTTGAGCTGTTTCATATAATCAGCATAGCTGATCTTTTTATTATGGAAACTCCATGATTCGTCAATCCCGTTTACCGAATAGATGCCGGCATGTATAAAAATACCCAGTTTGGCATCCTGGAACCATTGCATTTTACCGGCGATAGTTTTAGGGTCGATTTTATTTTGGGCGTTGCAATAAAATGTGGTGCAATAAAAAAAGCAAAATGATAGAAGGAGTCTTTTGGTCATTTTAGTTGAAAATTGAATTTAAGTTACTTGAGTAATTTGATGCGGGTGTTTTTGAGGACATAACATAGCAATAACAATTGCCGCCGGGATGGGCGTGGCTTTCACCTTTTCTCATGCTTTAACGGTCAGTTTACGAAGGCAATTTAAGGATATTTTTGAGAAATAGGATAAGGCCAAAACACCCTTTATTTTAGGATGATCAAATCCATTTAGGTAAGGGGGCATCTCTTTACATCCCGATGAATTAATATTGGCTTAAATTGCGTACTTTTGTGGGCTTTTCGAGAAAGGCCAATTATGTTAGAAAAATTAGAAGCCATATACCAACGCTGGAAAGATGTTGAAGCCGAGTTAAGCAGCCCTGATGCCATGGCTGATATGAAACGCTTTGCCCAGCTGAATAAAGAATATAAAGATCTTGCCAAAATTGTTGACGAGTACAATATCTACCGCAACATTATGAGTAATATCGATAGCAATAAAGAAATTTTAGCGACCGAAAAGGACGAGGAATTCCGCGAGATGGCGAAAGCCGAATTGGACGAATTGCTGGTAAAGCAGGACGAGATGGAAGAAGCCATCCGCCTGATGCTGATCCCGAAAGATCCTGAAGATTCCAAAAATGCGATCATTGAGATCCGCGGCGGAACAGGTGGTGATGAAGCAGCTTTATTTGCCGGCGACCTTTACCGCATGTATATGCGCTTTTGCGAAAAACGCGGATGGAAGACCGAACTGGTGGATTATACCGAAGGTACCTCAGGCGGTTACAAAGAAATTGTATTTAACGTAAATGCCGAAGATGCCTATGGTACGCTGAAATATGAATCGGGTGTACACCGGGTACAGCGCGTGCCAGACACCGAAACCCAGGGCCGCGTACATACTTCTGCCGCCACGGTGGTGGTATTGCCTGAAGTGGATGAGTTTGATATCGACCTGCAGGTGAGCGATATCCGCAAGGATTTGTTTTGTGCATCCGGACCGGGCGGGCAATCCGTAAACACTACTTACTCTGCGGTGCGCTTAACCCATATTCCCTCGGGTATTGTGGCGCAATGCCAGGATCAGAAATCGCAGTTAAAAAACTATGATAAGGCTTTGCAGGTGTTACGCTCAAGGGTGTACGAAATGGAATTACAAAAACACCTGGAAATAACTTCCAAAAAACGCAAAACCATGGTTTCCACCGGCGACAGGTCCGCCAAAGTGCGTACCTATAACTATCCGCAGGGGCGTTTAACCGAGCACCGTATAGGCCTTACCATTTATAACCTGCCTGGCGTAATGAACGGCGACATCCTGGAGATAATGGAAGCGCTTCAGTTTGCCGAAAACGCGGAAAAACTGAAAGAAGGAACCACCGCATAAGTATTCATATTTTACCGGGATTATATAAATAAAAAATAATAGCATTTAAATGACTATTGTTTTTTATTTATATAAATAGCTAATTACCAAATATTTGCATCTTGCATTGCCTCCCCGGGCAGGTAAGCTGTTTCCCTATTCCCTGGATTACGGTTATCGAAACTCCCTTTTCATCTTATTTTCATATAAGGCCTCTACTTTTGAATTTAAAATTAGCAAAATCTCATTTCCCCTGATTAAAGAGGTTTAATTGCGACGGTTTTAAGTAAAGGTTTATTGTTTCGCACTTTAATATCGATGAGCGTATGTTAGCTATAAAAACATTATCACCCAAACCAGTTATTTTCAGGCGCACTGTACGGCTTATGGCTGATCAGTTTGAAATTAGCGTTGTAGGAAGTAACCCGCAATGGGCTGATGAACGTATTGACGACGCTGTTGCCGAAATCAACCGGGTTGAAAAATTGTTGAGTACTTTTAGTGATGACAGTACCATAAACGAAATTAACCGGAATGCAGGCTTAAAGGCGGTAAAGGCAGATCCTGAAATTTTCAGGTTGATTGACAGATCGGTACAAATATCGGCACTAACCTATGGCGCATTTGATATTACGTACTATACGCCGGATAAAGAGGACTCAGACATTGATAATACCCCTAATAAAACAGCTATCAAAGCAACTATAAGCCGCGTTAACTACCAGAATGTGGTTTTGGATGCTGCTGCGCAAACAGTTTTTTTAAATGAAAAAGGGATGCGTATTGGCTTTGGCGCAAACTGTAAGGGTTATGCGGCCGACCGTGCACGGTATATCCTGCAAATGAACGGGGTAAGCAGCGGGGTAATAAACGCCGGCGGCGACCTGCTGACCTGGGGTGCACAACCCGACCATGAGCCATGGACAATTGCCACAGCCGATCCTTCGCAACGTTCACAGCCTTTTTCAAATATCAACATCAGTAACATGGCTGTGGCTACATCAGTCAATTCCGAAAAATTTACCGCAGTAATTAACCAAAAAAAGGTAAATGCAGTAAACACGAAAAAGGGATTTTCTGTCAGCGGCATAAAAAGCGTAAGCATTATCAGCCCCAGCGCCGAACTTGCCGATTCGATGGCTACGCCGGTAATGTCAATAGGCATCAATGCCGGTTTATATTTGATCAACCAGCTTAACCAGATGGCTTGCATCATCATTGACGACCATGAGCGTGTTTATTCCTCAAAAGATATCAGCACCCTTAATTAACATAACTTAACCAGTGTTGTAAATTTGGTTAGGATAGTGTTGGCCGCTTGCCATTAACATTCTAAAAAAATAAACCCGGTTTATATAATTCCGATCAATTAAGGTTCAATGGTGCTAAATGCATTTTTATGCTTAAAATTGTATGGCGCACCATGGCGGCGAAATTACCAGCTTAAATAGTTTTAGTGTTTAACAGCATTATTTGAAAAGAATTTTACAATTTTTCTCCCCTTCAATGATAAAGTGGTTTGCATATGTTTGCATCTTATTGATATTTGCACCATCTTTTTTATCTGCAAAAATAAAAGACAGGCGTTTTAACGTTATTACTTATACATTAGGCATACATTCGCCTTTTAAAAAGAATTTAACCGACACTACAAAAAACGCAAGGAAAACAGAGGCAGACGATAAAAAGAAGATTAAGGAAGTTGCCAAAACAAAAAAACAACCCAAACCCGAAAAAATTGAAACCGGGGACAACGCGGCAGCTTTAAAGCCCAAACCAAAGCCAAAAAGACAGCGGAGGCCTGAGGGATTAGAGCGACCGCCGGAAATACCAAGAAGAAATGGTAATTAACAAATTCAACTTTCAAACTATTGAATATTAATGAAATACCTTTTTGCAATATTTTTTATCACCCTTTGTAATGCTGTAAATGCAGCAGCAACAAGGCTGCATTTGTTTAAAGATACTGCACATGCCCCGGCCGATACAGATACCGTTGCCAGGCAACAATCAATTTCCATAGGTGTAAATTATGGCAGCGACATCCAGTTTTTTGGCAGAACCGGCCCGGTTAAATATCCTTATGCCAGCGGCGACGCGATTTATAATTTCAAGTCGGGTTTTTTTGTTTACGGATCGGCCGTACAGGTTTTCGGATATACCCCGGTTGTTGACGAAGTTGACCTTGGGGCAGGTTATTTGTTTAAATATTCTAAAGCGTTGACGGGTACTTTTAGTTACACCCGTTTCATTTTCACCAAAGATGCGCCCCCGGTAATCATGTCGGCTTCATCAAATGATATCAATTTTAAAAATGCGTTCGACTGGAAATTCGCAAAATCAAGCGCTACTTTTGATTACCTGTTTGGGGATGCAAATGACTATTTTATCACCTTAAGTACTGCGAAGCATATTGAAACCAGCTGGAGTATTTTTGATGATAAGGATTACCTTTCAATTGATCCCGGCGTAAGCATGATCATTGGAACCCAGAATTTTGTCGGGCGGTATTCCACGCTGCACCCGCAGCATCTGTATTATGACAACTCTGTTCGCGGCCTTGATATTCCTCCCTATTTTCATGATTACGATAATGGAAAGTTCAGGATGTTGAACTATAGCTTAAAGCTGCCGATCTCGTACAACAGGCCGCATTATACCTTTGAAGCCTCGTGGAAATACTCCATACCGGTAAACGTTGAGGGGGCTTTGAAAAACAGGCACGAAGTTTTTTTTAATTTGACCTTTTTCTACTTATTTTTCAAATAAAGCATGAACGTCCTGATCATTGAAGACGAAAAAGCCCTTGCAGAAGAATTGGAATTATTCCTCACCAACTATAATTACATCTGCGAAGTTTGTTATAACGGGACGTCTGCCTCCGAAAAGATTGCTGTAAACCTGTATGATTTTATTTTGATTGACCTGGGCCTGCCCGATTACGACGGCCTGGACCTGTTGAAAGAAGCAAAAAAAAGTAACCCGGAGGCTATTTGTATGATATTGACAGCAAGGGCTGAAGTTTACGACCGCATTAAAGGGCTTGATCTTGGGGCTGACGACTATTTGCCAAAACCATTTTCGTTACTGGAACTATACAGCAGGATGCAGGCCATCACGCGCAGGAAATTTGGCTTGAAACAAAACCTGGTCGACCTGGGGGGCTTTTTGATCAACCTTACCGACCGCACCATCAGTTATTATAACGACGAAGTAAATACGATTACCAAAAAGGAATTTGACCTGATAGCTTACCTGCTGCTTCATAAAAACCGGACATTAACCCGGTCGCAGCTGAGTGAACATATTTGGGGCAGCGTAATTAATGATGATTACGATTCAAATTATATTGATGCCCATATCAAAAATATACGCAAAAAATTGAATGCCTTTGCACCGCCCGATTGGCTTGAAACCGTGCGCGGGCTGGGTTATAAAATAAAGATCAATACTTAAGTTTTTGAAACTCCGGACAAAACTTACGCTGTATAACACCATATCAAAACTGGTACTCGTAACCTTGTTCGTATTGCTATTGCCCGTTCTGATCAGGGACATCAACCAAAGTTTTACCGACAATAAACTGCAGCGGCAAAAGAAAAAAGTGCTCGGTATCATCAAAATATCCGGCATCAAAAATAATTTATACGCGGCCTATTCACCCTTAAAAGACCAGTTTTACAGCCTTGATGAGGATTCGCTGGAAGAAAGCCTGGATACCATCCGCAACGAAAAACGAAAAATTGAAGGGGATACCATCGACTACCGGATCCTGAGCTATAATTTTATCCTGGGCAAAAAGAGCTACCTGCTGGAAATCGGCAAAAGTATTGATTCGATAGAAGAGACCACAGCGCCCTTGCAAAATATCGCCTTTGTTGTGCTGCTTGGCATGATCCTGTTAACTGTTCTTGCCGATCAGTTTTACTCGGCTTACGTATTGCGGCCACTCGGGCAAATCATCAAAACCAAACTTATCGGGAACAAGTTTCCGAACTTTGGCTCCTATAAAAAGGTTAAAACCACAACGTCCGACTTTGAGTACCTGGATATCAGCATCCATAAAATGATCGTAACTATTGAAACTACTTTTCAAAAGGAGCGGGAATTTATTTCAAACGCATCGCATGAGTTAATGACGCCGGTTTCGATCCTTCAATCGAAGATCGAAAACATGTTTGAGCGCGAAGATCTGAGCGATGACCTGAAATCACGGCTGCTGGAGATGCAGCGAATATTAAACCGTTTAAAAAGCATTACCAAAACATTATTACTGATCTCCCAAATTGAAAACGATCAATTTTTAAAAGAAGACAAGATTCCCCTCGCGTCCCTTTTACAGGAAGTTTACGACGAGATATCTATCCGGCTGCAGGATAAAAATATTACTTACGAGGCCTCCGTTCCCGAAAACTGGAACCTGGTGCATGTAAATAAATTTCTGCTGTTTAATTTGTTTTTTAACCTGATCAACAACGCGATAAAATACAACTATGAAAATGGCGGAATTAAAATAACCGCCACCAGGGAAGGCAACAATTTCGTGGTCAGCATAATTGATACCGGTATTGGCATCAGTGCCGAAGAATTGCCCTATATTTTTAACCGGTTTAAAAAGATGCGGCAATCCCTTCAACAGGATAGTTTCGGGCTTGGCCTGCCCATAGTTCAGTCTATCGCCGGCTTTCATGGTATAAAAGTTGAAGTTCAGTCCGAAAAGGACAAAGGGAGCACCTTTAGGCTCATTCTGCCGGCATTTCTAATTGAAATATAATGTAGCATTTATTGCAATCTGCACGTATTGGCATCTACATTTGTGCTTTGTTTTTTGCATTGAAGAAAAGTTGAAAATTTATAATTTTATGTTTTTAAATTAAACTATTAGCATGGTTTTTGTCTAATAGTTAATGGTGAAAACTAAATAAATAAGTTTCGTACTTAAAATTGAAAAAAGCAGTTAATAGTATTTTAGATAAAGCGATGAAAAGGATGTATAAATATGCGGGCGGTTTATTTTTAAGCAGCTTGCTTTCAGTATTGATGATTTCAACAGCGAGCGCCCAGCGTGGTGCCCGTTCTGGTGGTGGAGGTGGCGCCAGCGCGCATTTTGGCGGCGGCGGAATAGGCTTTCATAATAGCGTAGGCGCACGGTCAGGCATTAACGGCCAGGTAGCAGCTAATTTTCATAGTACAGTAGCCTACAGGGCCGGCCGCGGCTATTTCAGTGGTGCCGGTTACCATGGCGGGGCCTTTTACAGGCCGGGCTTTGGCTATTACGGCTATCCGCACCTTGGTTTTTACTGCGGCATACTGCCTTACGGCTATTACCCGTTTTATTGGGGTGCAGGCCTGTATTACTATTACGATGGTATTTTTTATACCCCTTATGATAATGGTGGCTACCAGGTAACAGCACCGCCGATCGGTGCCGGTGTGCCGGATCTTCCGCGAAATGCGAACCCGATCAAAATAGACGGCGTTCAGTATTACGAATCTGATGGCGTTTATTACAAAGAAAGTGTTGACGATAAGGGTAAAAAAATATACGTGGTTGCCGGCCGTGATGGCGTTTTAAATACCGGTGATAATGTTACCGACCCAAATGCAACAGTTGCTGCCCCCAAAATTGGTGATATGGTTAACCAGCTACCGGATGATTGCCGCAAGGTTAATTTGAACGGCAAAAAATATTTTGTATCTCCGGATGGCATCTATTATGAGAAAGTTACCGACCCAAGTGGAAATGTTGCTTATCGCATAGCCAGCCTGCCGTCTGATGATGACAAAGGCATTTAATTGAGTTTAAAATTAAAATATTTATAAGCCTGTTGGATTACCGACAGGCTTTTTTGCTTACTTTCATGCCGCCAATTTATTTGTAAATCAGTTTCTGGATGAAAAGATTAAAAATAGTAATGATGCTGCTGGTTTTAGCCGCCGGATCTGCAAAAGCTCAATTTACAAAAGCTGAACTACAGGTTAGCGGGTTAAACTGTGCGCTGTGCGCAAAAACTACCGAAAATTCATTGAGGGCGCTGCCATTTATCCAGGATGTTAAGCCCGACCTGATGCATAATATTTATGTAATTACTTTTAAGAGTGATAAGCCTGTAAATTTCGACCAGATCAGCAATATCGTTCACGAAGAAAACTTTTTTATCAGCTTTTTAAAGGCCACCTTTAATTTTGACAATGTAAAGGTTACCAATAATTATTTTAGTTCGCACGGCGCTAACTTTAAATTGGTGAACGCGGATAAACCGCTAAGCGGCGAGGTGGCTTTTATCCTTGTTGATAAAGGTTTTGCCCCGCGGTCAGTCACCAAAAAATATAGCGGCCTCATTGTTAATGATGACCCGGCAAAAACAGGCCGCGTATATCATGTGGCTATATAAACGCCCCGAAAAATTAAAAGGTTTTTATCGTTTCCGTAACATGTGCAAGGTGATGCTTGCTGTGCCAGGCGTATAGCGCAAGTGCTTTTTTAAGCTGCAACGTATTGCCCGATTCGGGGTTAACAAAAGTACGGTTCCATTCATCTTCCGTAAAACTTTCCAGCAATGCGGCCCAGCGCTGGTGGATGCCTTCAATTATTTTTAACGAAGGTTCAACAGGCATGCGGTAATCTGGCAATAAGGCCCAATCGGCTTCCTCATAAGGTTTTATGGTGGTGCTTTCTTCGGTAAGCGCCCATTTAAAACGCATTAAGCTGTTCATGTGGCTGTCGGCAACATGATGCACCACCTGCCTCAGGGTCCAGCCTCCAAGCCGGTATGGCGTATCCAGTTGTTTTTCATTCAGGGCGATAATGGCATGGCGCAACCTGCCCGGAAATTCTTTAATAATGGTGATCCAGGTACGGATGTCGTCCTGTGTGTACGATACGGGGGCCTTGAATTTCCCGATAGGATATTTTTGTTGTTCGTCGGTCATTGGTCTAAAAAAAAATTAAATTAAGTATAATTTTAATTCGCAGCAAGGTTTTGGCCTAATTTAGCGTTTGTATGAAATTATTTGATAGCCCGATGATAAAAAAGCTAATCCTTATATTACTTGTTTTTTACTTCCCATCCACCTACGCCCAAATTATCAAAACCGATGTATTGGTAATTGGCGGCAGTGCGAGCGGCGTAGCCGCGGCGATGCAGAGTGCAAGGAGTAAGGCGAAAACGGTATTGGCAGAAGAAGATTCATTGTCAGGAACCCCCATTTTAAAAAAAATGATGGATTCGGTAAAAAACCTTACTGTTTATACAAATTCAACATTTTCAGGCATAAAAAAGGAAAATGAATTTTGGGAAGTAAAGATTAGCGAAAATGGTAAAGATAAAATTATAAGAGCCCGGGTAGTAATTGACGCCACCCCTCAAGGAAACGTTACCTCTTTTGCAAAAGCAACTTTTAGCCGGTTAGATAGTCTGCTGAATAAGCCCGGATCGGGATCATACCGTACATCAATAGCTATGGGCGGGGGATTGCAATGGGAGCGCAATAATGGTACTTCCGCCTCTGATGATGATTATCCGCCTTTTCCAATCTATACCATCCCGATGAAAGCTGTAATAGCTAATGGAACGGATAATTTATTAGTTGCCGAGGCACTATTTCCATCCTCAAAACATTTGCGTTATCTGGCAAACAAGACAACGCTGGGACAAGGCGTAGGCGCTGTGGCTGCTTATTGCGCCTTCTTCAAAACAAGTACGAAAAACTTGAAGGTAAGAATTATCCAGGGTGAGATTCTGGATTTTAAAGGCGCCCTGCTTCCCTTTTTCGATATCCCGGAAACCGACCACGATTGGCGTGCTATACAACAGGTGGGTGCGACGGGTTTAATAAAGGGTGAATCGGGCGATTCCGGGTGTGATTTTATGCCTGATGCTCCGGTTATGACCGAAAGGATAAAACCCGTTTTAACCGAAATTTATTCCCGCGCCTTTTTATGGTTTAATAAAGAAAAGCCGGGCGAGAAGTTTACCGTTGCCAATACACTATCGCTCATCAGTGATTATACGCTAACCGATCCGCTGGTTTTAAATGCCCGGATAAAAAGCGATTGGAAAACCCGCTATAAGTTTACCCTGGATTTTGACATTAACCGCTCCATTACGCGCCGGGAATTTGCCGTTTTAATCAACCGGTATTTAAATCCATTTGCCCGGACGGTGGATTTAAATGGCAACCTGGTGAATTAGGGATGCATTTCAGTTATGCACCACCGGGTTAAATGCAAGCGAATCGGCAGCTTTTGCCTGGTTTTCAAAAACAACCTGCAGGTTCAGGGTTTTAGGCGCCAATGGTTCTACAGGCATCCGTGCCGCCTCAAGTGCGGCGAATAGCGGTGCCGGGTCAAAGTCAAAATTCACCATGCGTTTTTGTTTGTCTATCGCCGTATGAATAGCGGCCAGTTCGTATTCCAAAATCTTATCGAGGTAGGGGACAATAGTATTGTTTGATTTGATATATGCCGAAAACTGTTCTGCTGCAACAACAGGTAACAGCTCCGGGGCTGCCAGGTCGAAAAAATCATTCACATAGCGCTTAAATACCGCTTCGCCAACCGAAAGGCGGAGTAAGCGGGTAGAGAATTTTAAGGTAGAAATCAATACAGAACCCCTGAAATTAAAGACCATATCCTTAATGATCGAAATGCCTTTGTCATGCAGCAATTCCTCTGAAAGCTCATTGTCTATCGGTTTGCCTAACACCATTTTGCCAAGCGTATTTTCCCATTCAGCAACTGTGATGATTGCATCCGTACCTGCTTCGGGACAAACGGCAGGTTTTGCTTTTTGCTTTTTCTGGTAGTAGCCCCTTTTATCCCAGATCTGCCGCATGGTATTCAGCTGGTTTCTTATGGCAGATTGCGGCACTTTTGTAAATGATTCGGGATCGATCTCAAACATCAGGGCCTTAAGGTTGGGCAATTTGCCAACCACTTCTTCAAGAATGCTGAACAACTCAGCGTCTGAAGGGCCGCTGTGGGCATCCAGGTAAAAGTCCTTATAATAAAAACCACCGCCAACATGAAGCTCAATTACCCGCTCAAAAGGCAGGCATTTTAAAAAATCGCGTACGCCCTGCCTGCCGTTTCGCTGATTTGCGAGGATATTGTGCAGGTCGAGCAAAATATGGCAGTCGGCTTCTTCGGCCACTTTCCTTACGAATAGGCCATCCGGCATCTCGTTCCTGCGTGGTTTAAGATAGTTTGCACCGGTTTCAAACGCAAATGGAAGGCCCATTTCGTCGCGGTAGGCCCTGATATTGGCCGCCGCAATTTTTACGCCTTCAGCCGTTTGTAAGGGTGGAAGAAGAAAGCCTGAATTTATTTCCCGGCCTGCATCATTAAACATATTAAAACTCAAATGCTCGCTGATCCATTGTGGCTTTAACTCTTTCGCCTGTTGCCGCAGCGTATTAAAGTGCTGAGCCGGGGGCACGCAAGTTCCGCCAATGGGGTAACCCACCCCGTGGAATAATTTGGGGCGATTATAAGAGCTGAGGAATGCCGTAACATCGGCATCATACTTAAATGCATCACATTCATCATTTTTATCGTACCAAAATGTTTGAGGTTCGATCTCAACCACGTCGATCAGCGATGAATGCGATGCAAGAAAGTTTTCAAATCCCTGGAAATAAATAAGCCCTACACCAAGTTCATTCATTTTTTAATGCCTGGTTTTAATGGATGCTTAATTCCTGGTTTTCACTGAATCTTGCGGTGATTATTTCACCTTCGTCAATAAACTGGAATTTAAAACCTGAATAACAGCTTGGGCAGCCAACAATACCCAGGATCTCTTTGGTAATGTGCTGGGTTTGTTCAAGTGATAGTTTTGATGGTACGGATACCAAAACTGCGTTTTCTTTTGAAAATTTTCTTCCCGATTTCATAGTGGTAGATTTAATAAATGTTGCCTACTCTTTTCACCCTTTTCGGCTTCCGGGGGTAGATTCATAAGCGCCCCGCTTATAGGGATAAAGGTAGATCAGCCGGTGGAGGCCGGCAAGCGGAAAAACCCCTGATCTGCATGGGTTCACTACGGTTTTAGCCTGCGTATAACTACGTAACTTCGGTTTTTGAAAGAGAAAAAGGTCAAGATGAGCTGCTTAATTTCCTATGGAAATCCTGAGCATATGGTCTACTGATGCGTTGGCTTGTATTAAATGGCCGTCATCAATAAAATGGAAGGTGAAACCGGTATAACTGTCGGGGTATCCCAGGATCTGCAACAATTCGTTGGTTACACTGCGTATCTGCTCAAAACTTAATTTTGAGGCGGTAGCTACGTAAATATTAGTCGCTGTTGTAAAACTTCCTTCTGTTGCCATAACCCGGGTCTATTTTCATTATCAAAACAGAGCGCCCTGCTCATAGGGTAAAGGTACTAGGCTGGGTGAGCCTTAAAAAGGGGGAAAGTACCTGATTTATTGCGTACTAATACGAATGGCTATTGAGTAAAAATACCTGGCAAGGCAACCGGTGTGGGTATTCAATTATTTTTAAGGGCTGCAAAAATATGTTCATCCAGGATGATGCCATTTTTTATGATGTTGTTTTTTAAAACGCCCTCTTTGGTAAAACCGGCTTTTTGCAATGCCCGCATTGACCGCGGATTATTGCTCAAAACCCCGGCTTGTATGCGTATTAGCCCCAGGTTTTCGAAAGCATAAGTAGTGATCAGTTTTATGGCCAGGGGCATAATCCCTTTTCCCCATAGGGTTTCGCTGATCCAATAGCCCAGCAGGGCCGTTTTCCGGTAAACATCTTCCCTTATTTCAAGGCCGATAACGCCAGCCAGGTGGCCATCAACATCAATAACAAAATTAACCTGCGGATTTTGGTTGAGCATCATACTAACCCAGCTTTTGGCCGCTTCCATGGTATAAGGATGGGGGAACCTGTCCAGCAAATACGAGTAAATATTGGGATTGTCCGCATGCTTTTGCAGCGGCTCAACGTCATCCGTTTTCCAATCGCGAAGTTTAAACCCTTGTCCTTGTAATTCCATATTGTAACAAAACAGTTGCTAAAATTAGCAATGATTATTGAAACTGTTATCTTGCGTATTATTGAGTTGATTGGTTTGAACTAATTGACTATTGACTGACCTCATTATATGAAAAAACTCTTTACGCTCCTATTATTAGCGGCTTCCATTGCTGCGTCTGCACAAAAGCTGGATACCTTAACCGTTGAAAAAATAATGCGCGATCCTAAATGGATCGGCGTTTCGCCGTCAGCAATTCATTGGGCCGATGACAGCAAAAAGATCTATTTTAACTGGAACCCCAATAATACTGAGCGGGATGAACAATTCTCCATCACGCCATCAGCTGTTAAGCCGGTTAAGGTAAGTATTGATGAGAAAAAAGCAATGGCTCCTGAAAACGGCGCCTGGAACAAAAAACATACCTTAAAGCTGTTTGAAACAAGTGGCGATATCTTTCTTTCGGAGCCATCCTCGGGCAAAATCTCCCGGTTAACCAATACAGCCGAGCATGAATATGATCCCTCTTTTAATGGTGACGAAACCTGTGTTTTATTTATGAAAGGGGATAACCTGTTCTCACTTAAACTAAACGGCGGCGAACTGGTGCAGCTCACTAATTTCACCCATTCTGCAGCGGCGGCGTCGACATCCGGCAAAAGGGGGGCAAAGGCGGCCGGCAATGAGCAGGAAGCCTGGCTAAAAAAACAGCAGCTTGAATTGTTCGATATCATAAAAGTAAATGAGAAGGACCGGAAACTGGATTCCATCGAAAATAAAGAACTGGAGCCGAAGAAATTGAAAGAGATCGGGATAGATGATCAGTCTGTTGGCGGGGTGGAGTTAAGTCCTGATGGTCGCTTTATTACTTACAGGCTGACCAAACGTCCAACCGATGCCAAGCGTGGAATTGTACCGAATTATGTCACCGCATCGGGTTTTACGGAGGACATCAACAATCGTACCAAGGTTGGCGCGCCGCAGTCGACGGCTGAAAACTGGGTTTTTGATACCCAAAGGGATTCGGTTTATAAAATTGTTACTACGGCTATCCCCGGTATAAAAGACCTGCCGGATTATGTAAAAGATTACCCAAAAGAGTTAGAGGAACGCACCAAACTTAACGAAGACCGCAAGGTTGTTGTAGAGGGCCCGTATTGGAGCGAAGATGGCAAAAACGCGGTGGTGACTGTATATGCCGATGATAATAAGGACCGCTGGATAATGAAGCTTAACCCGGCGACAGGTAATTTAATCCCACTCGACCGTGAGCATAACGACGCATGGGTAGGCGGGCCTGGGGCCTACAACTTTGGCTTTACGGACAATAATCATTTTTATTTTGAAAGCGAAGCCAGCGGTTATGCGCATATTTATTTGGTGGATGTGACCGATGGCGCCAAAAAACAACTCACCAGCGGCAAGTGGGAAGTGCAGACCCTGCAACCATCTAACGATAAAAAAACATTTTATTTTACGGCCAATATGGAGCACCCCGGCATTACCAATTTTTACCGTATCCCTGTTTCGGGCGGTGCACCGGTTAAGATTACCTCTATGAAAGGGATGAGCGATGTATCCCTTTCGCCCGATGAAAAATGGCTGGCTATCCGTTATTCCTATACCAATAAACCCTGGGAATTATATGTACAGGCCAACAAGCCCGGCGCGGCGGCTATACAGGTAACCCATTCAACCACGCCTGAATTTAACTCGTACCCATGGCGCGCACCGGAGATCATCACCTTTAAAAACCGCTATGGCAGCTATGTATATGCACACCTCTACCTGCCCAAACATCCCGACCCGGCTAAACCCGCCGTGGTTTTTGTACATGGCGCAGGCTACCTGCAAAACGTTGAGTATGGCTGGAGCTATTATTTCCGCGAATTTATGTTTAACAATATGCTGGCCGATAATGGCTATACCGTTTTGGATATGGATTATTCGGGCAGCGCGGGCTACGGCCGCGACTGGCGCACCGCTATTTACCGCCACATGGGCGGCAAGGACCTGAGCGACCAGGTGGATGGCGTAAAAATGCTGGTAGATAAATATGGTGTTAACCCCAAACGTGTTGGCCTGTATGGCGGCTCGTACGGCGGGTTTATTACCCTGATGGCCATGTTTACCGAGCCTGATGTGTTTACCAGCGGCGCGGCTATCCGCTCGGTTACCGACTGGGCGCATTATAACCATGGCTATACCGATGCTATTTTAAATGAGCCGTTTAATGATGAAAAAGCTTACCGTTTAAGCTCGCCGATCTATTTTGCCGATGGCCTGAAAGGCAACCTGTTGATGCTACATGGCATGATCGATCAGAATGTGAACTACCAGGATATTGTCCGCTTAAGCCAGCGGTTAATTGAATTACACAAAGAAAACTGGGAACTGGCGTCGTACCCGATAGAGGACCACGCTTTTGAACAAGCCAGCAGCTGGACGGATGAGTATAAACGCATCTTTAAGTTATTTGAGACGACGTTGAGGAAGTAGTTGCCCCGATGGCTATCGGGGGGGATTAGATTGAATTAAGTTGACTAAGTTTTGCGTTGATGTTAACTTAAGCTAACTTGCAGGTAGAAGGCAGGTGCGCCTGAACCACCCGACACAGATGAATAAGCATGGTACACCTGGTACGCTAATTTTTTAACCGGTTTGCTTGTTTTTGTCGAATTTTTTCCGTATTTAAAGGTTCAAAATTTCCGCCGGTTCAGGCATCTTGCCTGAACCCAAACGGTTGTAAGCGGCCCGCTTACATAATGCGGCATTCTATTCGGGAGTTTTAACAACCGGCGAGGGGTAGATGATCAAGGCACAGCCGGCAGCCGTAGTTATCCGAAGTGGAGCAGTTCGGACAGCTGGCGCATTTAATCATCTAAAGAAAAACAACAGCGAACAGGCCATAAATTTGCCAGACATAATACTTTAGGATGATGATTTAACGATGCGTCCTCATAAAATTGTAGCTAAACGTCATTTAAAATTGTAATTTGCAGCAAATAGGTAATTGATTTGCCTGGAATATTAAGCTAAACAACCTGAATTGCCATCTATAGCCTTTGTAGATACTGAAATTAATCCGCAATCCGGAAAAGTTCTTGACTTTGGCGGCGTCAGGGACAATGGTAATACATTGCATGATAGATCGCCCGTTGCCTTTTCCGAATTTATTCGCGGCGCCGCTTTTATATGCGGGCATAATATCATGAATCATGATGTAAAATACATTGGCTTGCTACTTCAACAGGCTGGTGTGGCTGCTGATGACATCATTGATACACTTTACCTTTCGCCGCTTTTGTTTCCGTCAAAACCATATCATGCGCTTGTTAAGGATGACAAGCTACAATACGATGAGCCAAATAACCCACTGAACGATGCTATTAAGGCGAAGGATTTGTTTTACAATGAAATTGCAACGTTTAAACAACTTGATAGCTCAATTCAGGATATTTATTTCCTGCTGTTAAAAAACGACAGGCATTTTGGGGCATTTTTCAGATTTGTCAACTTTTCGCCTGTACGAGTCGATGTTATCTCGCTTATTCGTCAACAATTTGGACGAGAAATTTGCAGCAATGCCGATCTCAGCCTGCTGGTGTCTGATTACCCTTTAGAACTTGCGTATTGCCTGTCGCTCATCAGGGCAGGCAACGGCACCTCTATCACGCCGCCCTGGGTGCTAAAAAATTATCCGGATGTAGACAGGGTAATATTCCTTTTGAGAAGTAAGCCCTGCCTTACGGGTTGCAGCTATTGTAATCGTGCGCTCGATGCACATCTTGCCCTAAAAAAGTTTTTCGGTTTTTCGGCATTCAGGGAATATGGAGGCGAGCCATTACAGGAAAAAGCTGTTGTGGCTGCCATCCACAACAAGTCGTTTTTGGCGGTATTTCCTACCGGCGGTGGTAAATCTATTACATTCCAGGTGCCGGCTCTAATGAGCGGCGAAAACACAAGGGGCTTAACGGTGGTGATATCGCCATTACAGTCGCTGATGAAAGACCAGGTGGATAATCTTGAAAAAGTTGGCTTAACAGACGCGGTTACCATAAACGGTTTGCTGGATCCCATAGAAAGGGCAAAATCGTTCGAACGCGTTGAAAATGGATCGGCTTGTATGCTTTACATTTCGCCAGAATCGCTGCGCTCAAAAACGATTGAACGTTTACTGCTTGGAAGGAAGATTGCCCGGTTTGTGATAGATGAAGCACATTGTTTTTCATCGTGGGGGCAAGATTTCCGTGTTGATTACCTGTACATCGGCGACTTTATCCGCAATATCCAGGAAAAGAAAAATCTTTCCGAACCCATACCGGTTTCTTGTTTTACTGCAACGGCCAAGCTACAGGTGATTGAGGATATTTGCGTTTATTTCCGCGAAAAGCTGGGCCTGCAGCTTGATTTATTTACTACGTCCATATCGCGCACCAATCTACACTACAAGGTCTTATCCAAAAAGGACGATGAAGAAAAATATTTAGCAGTGCGGGATTTAGTGAGCGAGAAAGACTGCCCCGCCATTATATACGTTTCGAGAACCCTAAGAGCGGAAATGCTGGCAAAACGGCTGAAGAATGACGGCTTTGACGCAACAGCTTACCACGGCAAGATGGAGGCGAAAGAGAAAACCGCCAATCAAAACGCCTTTTTAGCCGGGGAGATAAAAATCATGGTTGCCACCTCGGCCTTCGGTATGGGGGTGGACAAAAAAGATGTCGGTGTGGTAATTCATTACGATATTTCCGATTCGCTTGAGAATTATGTGCAGGAGGCTGGTCGGGCCGGCCGCGATGAAAATATAGAAGCCGATTGCTACGTGCTGTTTAATGAGGACGATTTGAGCAAGCATTTTATCATGCTTAACCAAACTAAGCTATCGGTAAAAGAAATACAACAGGTTTGGAAAGCCATAAAAGATCTCACGCGGTTCCGTTCGAACGTATCCAACTCAGCTTTGGAGATTGCCCGGCAGGCAGGATGGGATGATAGTATTGCCGAAATAGAAACAAGGATTACCACTGCGATTGCAGCACTTGAAGATGCCGGGTACCTGAAGCGCGGTCAAAATTCACCACGAGTTTTTGCCAATAGCATACTTTCAAAAAGCGCCCAGGAGGCTATCGATAAAATAAATGCGTCCGAACGCTTTGGAGAAAGGGAAAAAGAGAAGGCAGCCAGGATTATCAAAAAACTTTTTTCAAGTAAAAGCAGGAAGCAGGTAGGTGACGAGGCTGGCGAATCACGTGTTGACTACATCAGCGACCATTTAGGTATTGTAAAAGAAGAGGTGATAAGGATGATCAACCTGCTTCGCGAAGAAAATATTTTAGCGGATGCCAAAGATTTGACGGCTTTTATTAAGCGCGGTGAAAATAAAAACCGTTCGCTCGGTATTGTTGAGTCTTTCGCAAGAATAGAAAAATACTTGTTGCCTTTTTTCGATGAGCAGGTAAACAGTTTGGGAATCAAAGAGCTAAATGAACACATCGAAAATGAGGGTTATACTGATGCGACACCCAATAAGATTAAAACCATCATCAACTTTTGGGCAATTAAAAACTGGATCAGGCGCAAAAATCTACCATCGTCAAAAAGTCATTTTGCCGTGCAAAGTTTATTCGCGCCCCAGGTATTAAGAGACAAAATTGAAAGGTGCAATCGCCTGGCCGTATTTATTACAGGCTATTTATACGACAAAGCTAACACACAGGCCTTCGCCGCCGACATCAGCAAAGAAGAAATCCTGGTTGAATTTTCAGTGCTTGAATTAAAGACAGCTTATGAACAGCGCCTGGAGCTTTATAAACTTAATATTGAACTTGACGACATCGAAAGCGGGCTTTTCTATCTTTCCAGGATCGGCGCCATCAAAATAGAAGGTGGCTTTTTAGTGGTTTACAACCGTTTAAGTTTAGAGCGTATTGAACTGGATAACAAAAAACGCTACAAGAATGAAGACTATCAAAAGTTAGGCCGCTTCTACCAAAATAAGATCCAGCAAATACATATAGTGGGCGAGTATGCGAATAAGATGATCGAAAGCTATCGGGATGCACTGCAGTTTGCCAATGATTATTTTCAACTTAATTATGGTTCATTCCTTCATAAATATTTTAAGGGCAGCCGCGAAAAGGAAATCAGTCTAAATATAACTCCGGCGAAATTCAGACAGCTATTTGGCGAGCTGTCGCCGATACAGCTTAGTATTATAAACGATAACGATTCAAAATACATAGTGGTTGCTGCCGGGCCGGGGAGTGGCAAAACAAAAGTATTGGTGCACAAGCTTGCCTCATTGCTGCTAATGGAGGATGTAAAGCACGAGCAGTTGCTGATGCTCACTTTTTCCAGGGCAGCCGCAACCGAATTCAAAAAACGACTGCTGAATTTAATTGGCAACGCGGCATATTTCATCGACATAAAAACCTTTCATTCCTACTGCTTTGATTTACTGGGAAGAGTAGGAAGCATTGAAAAATCCGGTAGCATCTTAAAACGAACTATTGACAAAATAAAAAACAAAGAGGTTGAACCCAGCCGGATCACAAAAACCGTTTTGGTGATAGACGAAGCACAGGACATGGACAAGGATGAATTTGACCTGGTGCTTACGCTGATAGACGAGAATGAAGAGATGAGAGTGATTGCAGTAGGTGATGACGATCAGAATATTTACCAGTTCCGGGGCTCGAGCTCAATATATCTGCAACAACTTATCAAATTGAGTGGTGCCAAAAAATACGAGCTTGTAGAAAACTATCGAAGTAAAAGTAATATTGTTGATTTTGCAAACCAGTTTTTAACCCGTATTGCCGATAGGCTGAAAAACACACCAGGTATTGCCAAACAAACCAATGATGGCAAAATAAGCTTGACAAACTATCGGCATGGAAACCTTATCACTCCGCTCGTAAATGATGTGAGCAGCGCTGCGCTGGCTGGCACTACTTGCGTACTTGTTAAAACAAATGAAGAGGCATCGCAAACAGCCGGATTGTTGTTGCAAAACGGTATGCAAGCCAAACTTGTCCAAACAAATGATTCCTTCAATCTATTTAACCTGGCCGAAATCAGATTCTTTCTCAGCCTGCTGAATACTGGCGAACAGGGCTATGTAATAGCCGGCGAAGTGTGGGAAAATGCAGTATGTAAGGCTACTGCAACATTTAAAAGCAGCGATAATTGGACGATCTGCGAAAATCTTATAAAGGATTTTGAGTCGACGAATAAAAAAGTCAAATACAAGTCTGACCTGGAAGTTTTTATACGCGAGTCTAACCTGGAAGATTTTTATCCGCATGGCGGCGAAACAATTTTTGTTTCCACCATCCACAAAGCCAAAGGGAAAGAATTTGACAATGTTTTTTTGATGCTGGAAAACATGGGGCAAACCACAGACGACTTTAAACGGCAACTCTATGTGGCCATCACCAGGGCCAAATGTAACCTCTCCATTCATACTAATACCGGTCTTTTTGAGCATATTACAGTGAACAGCCTTACACATATTGAACGCATTGAACCGAATTTGCCACCTGCACTGTTGACTATACATCTGACGCATAAAGATGTTAAACTCGACTATTTTTACAGAACGCAGCCTTACATATCCACATTAATGGCAGGAAATGACCTGATTATTTCTGACGATGAATGTCTGAATACCAACCGGCAACCGGTTTTGAAATTTTCAAACCAATTTTCTGATCTCGTAAAAGAGTATCACCAAAAAGGGTATATAGTAAAAACTGCGAAAATAAACTTCGTGCTTTACTGGCAAAAAAAAGATACCGATCTTGAAATTAAGATTGTTTTACCAAAAATCTCTTTTGAAAAATTGAATTTATAGTTGGCCTGTGATCGCCCACCTGATCGGAGTAAAGGTATAGCGCCCTTTCAGGGCTGGCAGGATGTGCCTATACCCGCCGGACTTCGCCCGGCGTTAACGGATAGCGCCCTTGCAGTGCTGTTGTAAACCAATTTTAAGTCCTGAAAGGACGTAATACACCAACGATGGGTGCAGCCCATCGCATAGCCAGTGGTGCAGCCAACTTAGGTGATGTTAGGGTATCAATCGCCGGCATTCTTAAACGCTGCCGGGCCTGAACCCAAACGGGGGTAAGGCCGCTTACATAGCACGGCATCCCATTCGGTGGTTTTAACGACTGAAAAATGTTTGGCAACGTCAGCGGGACGCTGACCAACATTTAGGTTCAAGCTCGATGCTCGAACCGGCGAGGGGGACAAAACTCCTGCTTAAAATTGATCGGCCAGCACTTCCTGGTTAGCCAGCTGCTTATCCAGCAGTTTATGCAACTTGCGGTTTAAGGTTTTAAGTTCAAAAGGTTTTTCAATAAAATCATTTGCCCCCGCTTTCTTTGCATCGTTTCTGTCAATTTCAAGTACCGAAGCAGAAAACGACATGATCGGAATATCTTTTTTAAAACCTGTTAATTCCGTACGGATCTTTCTTGTCGCCTCGTTTCCGTCCATCACCGGCATATGCGTGTCCATCAATATCAGGCTGTAATTATTCTCCTTTAGCTTTTTAAATGCATCCAGTCCGTTAATGGCAATATCAACTTTAATATTCCATTTCTTTAATATTTTTACAGCAACAAACTGGTTGATAGCGTTGTCTTCGGCCAATAATATTAAAATGTTATCAAATTTCGGGAGGTCGGCTATTTGCTTTTTTGTTATTTCCAGGGCCTTAACCTTCGTAACATCTTTATAGGAATTGGTGAAAATAAATGAAGTTCCGGCCCCTAAGGTACTTTCGACCTTAAGCTTGCCGCCTTTTAATTCCACAAGTCGTTTAACGATAGAAAGCCCCAGGCCGGTACCGCCAAATTTTTGCCAGGTTTTATCTTCAATTTGTTCAAACCGGGTAAATATTTTATTTATTGACGATTGCGGGATTCCAACGCCTGAATCTTTAACAATAAATTCCAGCACTACATCGTCGCCTCTTTTTTCAAGCAGCTGAAGGCTGATTTTTATCGTGCCGGCTTGTGTGAATTTTATGGCGTTATTGATCAGGTTGATTAAAATTTGATTTAATCTTAACGGATCGGCCATTACCAGCGAAGGAATGTTCGCGTCTGTCTCACAAATCAGCTCCAATCCCTTTTCATTGGCCATCGGCCTGGTAAGGTTACAAACCGACTGTACCAACCCGGCAATGTCGGCCGGCTCCCTTTTTATGACAATTTTTCCGGCGTCTATTTGCGCGCTTTCCAGGATGTCGTTAACAATTCCAAGCAACGATTTAGACGAAAAGTCCATCATATCTATCATTTCCTGCTGGTCTCTCGTTACCTCTGATGCCGTTAACAGCGAGGTTAAGCCAATAATGGCGTTTAACGGCGTCCTGATTTCATGACTCATATTGGCCAAAAAATTTTCTTTAACGATCTTGCTTTTTTCGGTTTGCTCAATTGCTTCCACCAGGTCGTGCTGGTAACTCACTAATTCCTTGTTTTTGTTATTGATTTCCCGCTGATAATTAACCATGGTTATCAGAGAGTTGACTTTGGCAATAGTAATATAAAGATCAAGCGGTTTAAACAGGTAGTCTACAGCGCCTTTATTCAACCCCTTTACCACGCACGCCGAACTCATGGAGTAGCCGGTGATTAAAATAACCATGATATGTTCGGTAAGGGGATTTTTTTTAATCAGATCCAAGAGTTCAAACCCGTCCATTTCGGGCATTTTAACATCAATCAGCGCTATTGAAATATCATTCTCCAAACAAATTTCCATAGCGGATTTTGGAGACGCGGTTGTATAAATTTTTAACCCATCCTGTTCCAGGGAGGTCTCTAAAGCCATTAAATTATCCTTACTGTCATCAACTATTAAAAGGTTGATATCGTCCTTTTGATACACACTCATCTTCCTTGGGTAATTTACGGTTATCGTATCGCGGAAACGCGACGGCGGGTCTGCCTTATGTTGCCGGCAAACTGGAGTAAATTGTAAAAATATAACAATTATAAACGCAATAAGTTTTAATTATTAGGACAATTAATATCCTAAATATTAATTACATTGAATTAACCAACCTGTTTTTTTATAGCCGGGGTATACGCATATTACCTGATGGCAGTATAAGGCTAAAGTATAAAAGTATACAAGCGAAATTTAAATCTCTGTTCAGGGCAGCCATCCAAAGCTTCGCCATAAGGTGAGATAAAAATAGCATGATAAAAAAAATTCTTAAAATGCTTTTGCAGGCTCCTGTGGCCTATATTTACGGTGGATTTTTATGGTGCAATAATGAAAAAAACAGTTTGCCTTCTGTTCGTCTTTTTCCTTGGCTGCGCAGGCAGGCCCGATAGCACTGCGGTGCGTATCTCCCTGGTAAACAATAACCGGTCCATCCGGTTCAAAGGCCTCGACCCGGCCATCATGGGCGAAGTCAGCCGTAATGCATCACCTGCCGTATGGGAAAACCTCATCCCGGTTTACCGGATGCCTGCGGATACAGATCTGAAAGATTACCAGCCCATCCAGCATGGGGTATACCAGGTAAAAGACAGCGTTATTGTATTTACACCCGATACCCCGTTTGTAAAGGGCCACACCTATTTTTTGCGTTATTTCCGCTTTGAAGGCGGCACAAAACCCTGGGATTTTATCGGGGGCAAAAAGAAATTAGGTAGTGTGCCTCACCAGGATTTGGTGGTTAGGGATTAGTTGATTGGGTTAGATTGGGTTAGATTGGGTTAGATTGGGTTGATTAAGTTGATCGAGTTGAATGAGTTCTTTGTTCGTATTTCAACCTGATTAACCCAGCTACTCACTTAATCAACCCAATCTAACTCAATCAACTAAAAAACCATTTTGAAACCCCAATAAAAGTCCTTATATTTGCATTTGAATTAAAAAAGAGGGGGCGATTGTCCCCTCTTTTATTTTATCAATCAAATTATCTAAGGGATAATGAATATTGAAAAAAGAGTAAAAGAACTGGTTGAAGAGAAGATAGCTGATAAACCCAACCTGTTTATCGTCGACATAAAAATGCACCCGAACGGTAAACTGGTGATATTGGTGGATGGCGATAACGGCATCGGCATTGATGATGTTGCCGGCATAAGCAGGTACGTGGGCTTTAAGCTGGAAGAGGAAAATGTGATTGAAACTGCCTATAACCTGGAGGTTTCATCGCCGGGGCTTGATGTTCCGCTTAAACTCATCAGGCAGTATATTAAAAATATTGGTCGTAACTTAGCCATCAAAATGGCCGACGGCACCAAAAGAGAAGGCAAACTGAGTAGCATAACCGAAGATGCCATCGTAATAGAAGAAAAAGTAAAAGAAAAGGGAAAAAAAGCCGAAGTTATTGAGGTTGTTATCCCCGTAAATAAAATAGCAGAGACAAAAGTTTTAATATCATTCAAGTAAGACAATGAGCAATATTAATTTAATTGATTCTTTTCAGGAATTTAAAGATTTCAAGAACATCGACCGCCCAACCATGATGAGCGTGCTGGAAGACGTTTTCAGAAGCATGATCAGGAAAAAGTATGGTACCGATGAAAATTGCGACGTAATTGTAAACACAGACAACGGTGACCTTGAGATCTGGCGTACGCGCAAGGTGATGGAAGACGGTTTTAGTGAGGACGACGACCTGGAAATTGAACTGGCAGAGGCAAGAACACTGGATCCGACCTTACAGGTGGGCGACGAGTATATTGAGCAGATCACCCTGGAGAGTTTCGGCCGCCGCGCTATTTTAGCGGCACGCCAGACGCTGGTTTCAAAAATTCTGGAATTGGAGAAAGACGAGATCTTTAAAAAATATAAAGATCGTGTGGGGGAAATTGTAACCGGAGAAGTTTACCAGGTTTGGAAAAAAGAAACCCTGGTGCTTGATGATGAAGGCAATGAGTTATTGCTGCCAAAATCAGAACAGATCCCTGCGGATTATTTTAAAAAGGGAGATACGGTTAAAGCGGTGGTTGATAAGGTAGATATGCTGAACAGCAACCCTAAGATCATCATTTCGCGAACGGCGCCTGCTTTTTTGCAGCGTTTGTTTGAAATGGAAGTGCCGGAAATTTTTGACGGACTGATCACCATTAAAAAAATTGTTCGCGAACCGGGTGAGCGTGCTAAAGTTGCCGTTGAATCATACGACGACCGTATTGATCCTGTTGGCGCTTGCGTGGGTATGAAAGGATCGCGCATCCATGGCATCGTACGTGAGTTAAAAAACGAAAATATTGACGTAATCAATTACACCAATAATTTGCAGCTGTACATCCAGCGTGCATTATCTCCTGCAAAAATCACCTCCATTAAACTGGACGATGAGAAAAAAACCGCAGCAGTTTACTTAAAACCCGACCAGGTATCCTTAGCGATTGGCCGCGGCGGGCATAATATTAAACTGGCCGGTAAATTAACAGGCTATGAGATCGACGTTTACCGCGAAGCGGACGAACAGGATGAAGATGTGGATATAGAAGAATTTTCAGACGAAATTGATAGCTGGATTATTGATGAATTTAAACGAATCGGCCTGGATACTGCCAAGTCAGTATTGGCATTAACTGTTAACGAATTGGTAAAACGCACCGACCTGGAAGAAGAAACTGTGAAGGATGTGTTATCAATTCTGCAAGCTGAGTTCGAATAATCATAATAACCAAAATTAAAATCGTATTTTTGCACAAAAAAGCAGAGAAAGCATATAATAAATGTCAGAAGACAAATCAATAAAATTATTTACAGCAGCAAAAGAGCTGAATATCGGTACGGGTACCATTGTTGACTTTTTAGCAAAAAAAGGGTACAAGGTACAAAAGCACCCTATGGCCTTGCTTGATGGCGATATGTACAACGCTCTGTTAAAAGAATTTGCTGTAGATAAAATTATTAAGGAAGAAGCAAAGCAGATCAGTATCGGCAAGATCCGGAAAGAAGAACCGGTACAGATTCCTGAAAAGCCCGCTGAAACCCGTCGTTCGAGAGATTTCGAAAACGAGGAGATCCTTATAAAAAATGCCGGCCACCATTTTACCCCGCCGGTAGCTGAAAAGCCAAAACCGGTTGAACCTGTTGCACCAATAAGAGCAGAAGAACATGCTGATGCTTTACCGGGTGTAAAAGTGGTTGGTAAAATTGACCTGGATAATTTGAACGCTAAAGCTCAGCCGGTTGAAAAACCTGTTGAAGTTAAAGCGCCGGTAGTGGAGGTTGTTAAACCTGAGGTTGTTGCTCCCAAACCGGAGCCGGAGCCTGTAAAGGAACAGCCGAAAGAAATTATTCCGGAAGCACCGAAGGAAGAAGTTAAAATAGCGGAGGTTAAGGCGCCAGAAGTTATTGCCGAACCTGTTAAGGTTGAACCAAAACCCGAACCGGTTGCAGAAGCCCCGGCCCCTGAAGAACCACAGGAGCCTGAGGTGATCCGTGCGAAAGCAGAGCGTTTAACAGGGCCAAACGTTATTGGCAAAATACAATTGCCGGTTGATGCGCCAAAACGCAACCCGGTAGCTTCGTCTTCAAACACCAATAACGCCCAGGATCATAAACGCAAACGTAAGCGTAAAGATCATCATGGCAACCATCCGGGTAATAACCCGGGCCAGCAGGCTGCAAACCCTCCGGGCCAGCAACAGCCGCATGGCGGTAACCGTCCTGATTTCAGGAACCGTGGTAACAACCCGCCGGCAGGCGGACCAGGTGGCGGCAACGCAGGAGCCGGCAACCGCCCTGATTTCAGGAACCGGAGCGCAGCTCAAAACAACGGGCCGAAAGAAGAACCTACAGAAAAAGATATACAAGACCAAATAAAGGCAACTTTAGCACGCCTAAGCGGTGCCGGTAAATCCGGTAAATTCGCGCAGCGTGCCAAGTTCCGCCGTCAAAAACGTGATGATGTTGCCGCTTCTGCTGAAGAACTGGCCATGGAAAACGAATTGCAGGCAAAAGTATTAAAGGTTACCGAGTTTGTAACGGCCAATGAACTGGCTTCGATGATGGATGTGTCTGTTACGCAGATCATTTCCACTTGTATGAGCCTGGGCATGTTCGTTTCAATCAACCAAAGGCTTGATGCGGAAACGCTGAGTATTGTGGCTGATGAATTTGGCTACCAGGTTGAATTTGTAAAACCACAGGACGAAGAAGGCAGCCTTGACCAACCGGATGATCCGGCTGACCTGATACCACGTGCACCGATTGTTACCATCATGGGCCACGTTGACCACGGTAAAACATCATTGCTCGACTTTATCCGCAAAACCAACGTAATTGGTGGCGAAGCAGGCGGTATTACCCAGCACATTGGTGCTTACGAGGTAACACTGCCGGGCGATAAAGGTAAGATCACGTTTTTGGATACACCGGGCCACGAAGCGTTTACCGCGATGCGTGCCAGGGGTGCCCAGGTAACTGACATTGTAATTATTGTAATTGCTGCTGACGATAGCGTGATGCCGCAAACCCGCGAGGCCATCAACCACGCACAAGCTGCCGGCGCGCCGATCATCTTCGCATTCAATAAAATAGATAAACCGGGTGCAAACGCTGATAAGGTGCGCGAGCAATTATCAGCCATGAATATTTTGGTTGAAGAATGGGGCGGTAAATACCAGTCGCAGGAAATATCAGCCAAAACCGGTCTGAACGTAGAATTACTTTTAGAAAAAGTATTGCTGGAAGCCGAATTACTCGAGTTAAAAGCGAATCCGAATAAACGTGCCGTTGGTACCGTAATAGAAGCTGCCCTTGATAAAGGCCGTGGTATTGTTACCACCATCCTGGTACAGGCAGGTACATTACGTGTGGGCGACCCGATACTTGCCGGTTGTTATAGCGGGCGAGTAAAGGCATTGACCAACGAACGTGGCCAACGGGTTGAAAAGGCTGGTCCGTCAACCCCGGTACAGGTATTGGGTATGCAGGGTGCACCAACTGCCGGTGATAAATTTAACGCGCTTGAAAGTGAAGTTGAGGCACGTGAAATTGCCAATAAACGCTTGCAGTTACAACGCGAACAGGGCTTACGTACGCAAAAACATATCACCCTTGATGAAATTGGCCGCCGTTTGGCAGTTGGTAACTTTAAGGAGCTGAATATTATTGTGAAAGGTGACGTGGATGGATCAATCGAAGCATTGTCAGATTCATTGCTGAAACTATCTACCGAGCAGATCCAGGTGAATATCATCTCGAAAGCTGTTGGGCAGATCTCCGAATCGGATGTATTGCTGGCTTCGGCATCAGATGCGATCATCATAGGTTTCCAGGTGCGGCCGTCAGGCAGTGCGCGTAAACTGGCCGAGCAGGAACAAATTGACATCAGGCTTTACTCCATTATTTACGATGCGATCAACGAGATCAAGGCGGCGATGGAAGGGATGCTTGCACCAACTTTCGAAGAGAAAATTGTTGCCAATGTGGAGATTCGCGAAACGTTCAAGATCAGCAAAGTGGGTACCATTGCAGGTTGTATGGTGCTGGATGGCAAGATCAACCGCAACAGCAAAATACGGATCATCCGCGAAGGCGTGGTAGTTTATACCGGCGAATTGGCTTCGTTGAAACGCTTTAAAGACGACGTGAAAGAAGTTAGCGCCGGTTATGAGTGCGGTTTGAACATCAATAACTTTAATAACATTGAGGTTGGCGATATTGTGGAAGCTTACGAAAATGTAGAAGTGAAAAGGAAGCTGTAACAGGCATCTGTAAAAAATAGCAAGGCCCGCTGCGTAATTCAGCGGGCCTTTTTTTATTTCTTTTTATTTTGCCTTGCATGATGAATGCTATGGCGGCGATGCTTAAGCATATGGGCACGGTGTTTTCGCCCGGGATGTTTTTTGTGCCGGCGGCTGTGCGCTTTTTTATGGTGACTGCGCTGTTTGGATTGATGATGCTTTTGATGGTAAACCTGATGCTGCTTCGGTTGCTGTTGCTTTTGTGGTGCCTGCTGCGCCCCGGATGCGCTAAAACTTAACATTACCAAAAGCGATAACGCCAGTAATTTTAATGCTTTCATAAATTCTTTTTCTGCTGTTTTGTACTTAATTCAATAGTTAATAAATCATTGCAATTTATAAAAAGCATGGGGTAACAGCGCCGTTTCCAATTCATTTGGCAAATGCAATAACATTGTTACATTGAAAAATAAATAAAATCAGCACTGTCGCAATTTAATTTTTGAAACGTATTGATTATTAACTTAAAGTAATGTAATTTCCCTGCTTAACCTTAAATTATGAGAAGACGGACCTATTTACCTTTAATCTGGGGTATATTATGCCTTATCGTCAGCAAAAAATCTTTTTCACAGCAAACTAAACCCGATAGCAGTTCGCAGCAAGGCGCTTTGAATGGCACACTATCGTTGTTTTATGCTGCTATCGGAAAGCAATCATCCTTGTATAACGGTACCGAATACACCTATTACGACCCTTTAATAACCGGGAACGCCTATTTTTCGGATGTAAAAGCGTTTGCACCGGGTGTTGTTAATTATAACGGGATCACTTTTAGCCAGGTACCCATGTTGTATGATATTTACAGTGACCAGGTTGTTGTTTTGCTTTACAATCATTTCACCAAGTTCGCATTGGTTAAAGAGAAGGTAAGCAGCTTTGATTATTTAGATCATCACTTTGTAAACGTAGATGCCGACACACTGGCAAATAATACTGTCCTGCAATCCGGTTATTATGATGAGCTGTATAGCGGTAAAACGCAGGTGCTGGCTAAGCGGTCAAAAAATATCCAGACTTCGGCCGGGCAGACAACTATCGAATCTTATTTTAATCCGGTAAAAAGCTATTATATCCGGAAAAACAATGTGTACTACGAGATCAGCAGCAAAAGTTCGATGCTGGATGTTTTAAAGGATAAAAAGAAACAGGTGCAGCAATATATCAGAACAAGTCAATTAAATTTTCGCAGGGAACCTGAAGAGGCTATGGTCAAAATAGCATCTTATTATGACCAAATATCAAAATAACATGAGAAAAACATACCTTATCACTCTTTGCGTTTTGTTTTTCTTACAAACCGCCCTGGCACAACAAAAAAATGCAAAACTCATCAGTTGTAACTTTCAACAGGCAACTATTGCACAATTTGCCGCTGACCTGGAATCTAAAAGCAGCGCCCGTTTTTATTACGACCCGGCGCAGTTTGACAGTTTGCGGGTAACCCTGCAAATAACTGAACAACCTTTGGAGAGTATTTTGTACGCGGCGTTCAAAAACACCAATTATCATTTTGCCGTAACCTCATCGCAGCAGGTGTTTATTACAAAAGGCAGGCAAATTAAAACAGACCTGGCCCCCGGTTTTACAAGCATGGCACCTGTAAACAATGCGCAAACGGCTGCAGTGGCCGACTATACGGATGATAAAGATAAAAATGTGCCTGATGCTACTACTGAGAATAAGCTTTATGAAATTGGCACCCGCACAAATACCATAAAGCCGGGCAACGCAACACTAAGCGGGTACGTGCGCAATATTAAATCGGGCGAGGCCGTAGTTGGGGCGAGTATTTATGTAGCTAACACAAAAACAGGGGTAGCTACCGATCAGTTTGGTTATTTTACCATAACGCTGCCAAGGGGCAGGCATATACTTATTGTCCGCGGGCTGGGTATGCGTGATACGCGGCGCCAAACTATCCTTTATAATGATGGAAAGCTGATTATTGAAATGCAGGAACAGGTAAACAGCCTGAAGGAAGTTAAAATATCGGCCGATAAGGTAGCCAATGTGCGCAGTGTGGAACTTGGCGTTACCCGGCTCGACATAAAAAATATCAAGCAGATCCCTACCGCTTTTGGCGAAACTGACGTGTTAAAAGTAATTTTAACCCTGCCTGGCGTTACCTCTGTAGGCGAGGCCACAACAGGGTTTAATGTTAGGGGTGGCTCGGCAGATGAGAATTTGATTTTGCTTAATGGCGCCACCATTTATAATCCTGCACACTTTTTTGGCTTTTTTGCCGCCTTTAACCCCGATATTGTTAAGGATATTGAACTGTATAAAAGCAGTATCCCCGAAAAATTTGGCGGGCGGCTTTCATCCGTACTGGAAGTAACCAACCGCGAAGGGAATAAAAAAATATTTACCGGCTCAGCAGGTATTGGTTTATTAACCAGCCGGCTTAACGTGGAGGGCCCGATAGTAAAAGACAAAACCTCTTTTATATTTGGCGCCCGTACAACCTATTCAAACTGGTTGTTAAACTTACTGCCCGACGCGTATAAACACAGCTCCGCTTCATTTTACGATGTAAATCTTGATATCAGCCACCAAATCAACGATAAAAATAACCTTTATCTCTCCAGCTATATCAGTAATGATAAGTTTAAACTGAACAGCGATACTACTTATTCCTACAGCAATAAAAGTGTATCCCTTAAATGGAAACACAATTACAGCACAAAGCTGTTCAGTTTGATTTCGGCAGGGTTTGACAGGTACCAGTATGATATTAACAGCAAAGCCAATCCCGTTAATGGTTATGATCTGGCTTTTAATATTAATCAATCAAATTTTAAAGCAGATTATACCTATTATCTGAATAATAAGCACACCATTGATTTTGGCTTAAACTCCATCCTTTACCATATCAATCCGGGAACTTTTGAGCCACTTGGAGCACAGTCGTTGGTGCTGCCCCAGGTGGTGGCGCCTGAGCAGGCCCTCGAAAGCGCATTATACCTTGGAGATAAATATGATGTAAGCGCTAATTTTTCAATCAGCGCGGGGGTGAGGTTTAATATTTACAATTACCTCGGCCCGCAAACCGTGGATAATTACGCCCCCAACTTACCCAAAGAGCCTGATAATGTTTTAGATAGCACGGCTTATGGCCAGGGACATTTCATAAAAACCTATATTTCCCCTGACATAAGGCTATCGGCCCGGTATTTATTGAATGATAACCTTTCTGTTAAAGCGGGTTATAATACGTTGCACCAGTATATCCACCTGTTATCAAACTCAACCTCTATTTCGCCAACTGATGTTTATAAATTAAGTGACCCCAATTTAAAACCTGAAAGCGGCGACCAGATATCCCTTGGTCTTTTTCAGAATGCGAAACAAAACACCATCGAAATGTCGGTCGAGGTGTATTACAAGCGGCTGAGAAATTACCTGGATTATAAAAGCGGCGCTGTGCTGTTATTAAACCAGCACATTGAGCAGGACGTGATCAATACAAAAGGCAAAGCCTATGGCGCCGAATTTTTGCTTAAAAAAACGGCCGGTAAATTAAACGGATGGATCAGCTATACCTATTCGCGCACCTTCCTTAAGCAGGACGACCCCAATGCGGGTGAGCTGATCAACGAAGGCAAATGGTATCCGGCAAATTACGACAAGCCAAGCTCGTTCAATTTTACCGGTAATTATCGTTTTACACACCGTTACAGCGTATCGTTGGATCTGTCATACAGCACCGGCCGGCCAATTACTTTGCCCATAGCCAAATATGAGTATGCTGGTTCAGAGAGGGTGTTTTATTCAGATCGCAATGCTTACCGGATCCCTGATTATTTCAGGTCCGATTTTTCCATAAATATTGAAGGCAATCACAGGGTGCATCAAAAAACGCACAATTCATGGACGGTGGGCGTGTACAACTTAACCGGCCGCCAAAATGCTTATTCAACATTTTTTACAGAACAAAGCGGGGTGATCAGCGGGTATAAATTATCCATTTTCGCCTCGCCCATACCATTTATCAATTATAATATAAGATTTTAACCCCCGCTATGAGTCGTCGTCATAGATATCTTTATTTTATACTTATGGTCATATCGGTCAGCTGTAAAAAACTTTATAATCCGCCTGCAATATCAGCGCCGGGTAGTTACCTCGTGGTTGAAGGTGTGATTAATAACGGCCCCGACTCTACCATTTTTAAGCTTAGTCATACGGTAAACCTCGCCAGCAAAATAACTTTAAACCCGCTGACTGGTGCTGTTTTGACGATTGAGAGCGATCAGAACACCATATACCCCTTGACCGAAACGCGCAAAGGTAGTTACGGTATTGGTAGTTTGCAGCTTGATAATAACAGGAAATACCGTTTAAGAATTAAAACGGCCGACAATGAATACCTTTCAGATTTTGTGCCGGTAGTAAACGCACCCCCGGTTGATACGATTAGTTTTAACGTTGAAAACAAAGGCATCCAAATTAATGCAGGCACCCACGATGCTGTAAATAATACCAGATATTACCGATGGGATTACCAGGAAACATGGGTATTTCACTCTTACTATCAATCAGGCTACGTATCCAATGGCGACACCGTTGTAGAGCGGGTTTTTCCGGCAAACGAGGTGTATAATTGCTGGGGAAATGACACCTCAAGCACGATCATTCTGGGGTCTTCGGCTAAATTGTCGCAAAATGTGATCACAAATAACCCGCTCACATTTGTTTCATCCACTTCGGAAAAACTGGGGACAAAATACAGCATTATGGTGAGAGAGTATGCTTTAACCGCCGATGCCTATAAATTTTGGCAAATATTAAAAACCAATACCGAACAATTAGGGAGCATATTTGATGCACAGCCCTCGCAAATAAACGGGAATATCCATTCAACCAAAAACCCGTCTGAAGCGGTGATTGGTTATGTAAGTGCAGGAACGGTTACCAGTAAACGGATTTTTATTACAGACCAGCAATTACCGGGCTGGGTGCCTGCACAACCTTACCCTAATTGCACACTTGATTCCATTTACCTGCAATACAAACCTGCCGGGGCAACGGTAGCCGTTAACCAGGAAAATGTATATTTTAATTATAACCACCTGGCTAATCCGCAAGACGCGCTGATACCGGTAGCTGCAATAATCGTTATTCCGCCTATTGGGCCCGAAATGATCATTGGCCATACGGGAGCACAGCCGGAATGTGTGGATTGTACGTTAAGGGGAACAAATAAACAACCGGATTTTTGGAGATAAGAAAAAAATGAGAAACTGGAAAACGTCAATATTTATTTTAATACTATTTACCGGCTGTAAAAAGCTATACAATCCGCCTACAATTACTGCGCCCAATAGCTACCTGGTTGTGGAGGGGGTAATAAACAGCGGGCCCGATGCTACAACCATAAAACTTAGCCATACCGTTAATATAGCCAGCAATATTACATTAAATCCGGTTAACGGGGCGGTTCTTACTGTTGAAAGTGACCAGTCGGCAGTTTATCCTTTGGCTGAATCGCAAATCGGCGTTTATACGGCTAATGGCCTGAACCTTGATAATAGCCACAAATACCGGCTGCGGATAAAAACCGCAAATGAAGAATATTTGTCGGATTTTGTCACCGTTGAAAATTCCCCGCCCATTGATAGTGTTAATTTTGTAATCCAGAGGGATGGTTTAAATATTTACTCAAACACCCACGATGCCAATAATAACACTAAGTATTACCGCTGGGATTACGAGGAAACCTGGATCATCCACTCGCAATACGATTCGTTTTTTAAATCAAACGGCGATGATGTTGTACAAAGGGATTATATTAACGACCAGATATACACTTGCTGGACCAGCACAACGTCAAGCACAATTATTTTAAACTCATCGGCTAAGCTTGCACGTGACGTTATTGTAAACAATCCTATTATTTTCATCCCCTCAACTTCTGAAAAATTGAGTTCAAAATACAGCATCCTCGTTAAACAATATGCTTTATCAGGAAACGCGTACGCGTTCTGGCAAAATTTGAAAAAGAATACGGAGCAGTTGGGCAGCATTTTTGACGCGCAGCCCTCGCAGATCAGCGGCAATATCCATTCAACCACCAACCCTTCCGAGCCTGTAATAGGTTATATTAGTGTTGGAAGTGTTTCCAGTGCCCGGATTTTTATTGCAAACCAGCAACTCCCTGCATGGGCTGATTCGCACAACGACCCAACCTGCAAGCTTGATACTTTTTATTTCAAGTATATACCCCCAGGGTCCACTACCCCGATTAACCAGGTTGATTTGCACATCAATTACAACAAAGGCGCAACGAACCCTGAAATACCTGTTCTGGCTATTTCGCCACCGGGGAGCCCGCCGATTGGTTATACTGCGTCAGAGCCGGTCTGTGTTGACTGTACCTTGAGAGGAACAAATGTTAAACCGTCGTTTTGGAAATGATAAGAAAAGAAAAAACTAAGAAATTTATCAATAAATTACACCTATTAAACCAACCTGATATGAGAATTATTACAAAAAACAGCCGCGCGATATGTTTAGCGATGGTGCTTTTTATGCTTATGCAACATAGCAGGGCACAGGTGATACAGGAGGTGCAAAACAGCTTTAATCTGTATAAGCAAAATGCTTTATTGGAGAAAATTTATGTTCACACAGATAAAAGCGTTTACCTGCCGGGCGAAATTTTATGGTTTAAAGTTTATTGCGTCGATGGCAACGACCATAAGCCACTTAACCTGAGTAAGGTGGTTTATATTGAGATTTTGGATAACAGCCAAAGCCGGATTGTTGAGGCTAAGGTTGCGATGAAAAATGGTTCGGGCGATGGTTCATTATATATCCCGGTTTCTGTAAGCAACGGGAATTATAAATTAAGGGCCTATACCAGCTGGATGAAAAATTTTGGCCCCGATTTCTACTTCGAGAAATTAATCACATTTGTTAATCCTTTAAAATCTCCGGATGCCGCTGCTAAAGAAAGTGCAGCCTATGATATTAACTTCTTTCCTGAGGGGGGCAACCTGGTAAATGGTATTAAAAGTAAAGTGGCGTTTAAGGCAGTTGGGCAAAATGGCAAAGGCGCTGAGTTGAGCGGCGTTGTGGTTAACCAAAAAAATGATACAGTGGCGCGGTTTAAATCCTTGAAATTCGGGATGGGCAGTTTTTCGTTTACGCCTGAAGAAAGAAATTTTTATAAGGCAATTATAAAAATTGACGGAAACCCGCCAATTACAAAAGATATTCCTGCAGCGAACAGCCAGGGGTACGTGATGTCGTTGACCGACAACGCATCAGGGCAGTTAAATGTAACCGTAAAAGACAATGAAAACGTGGGTGGTAATATTTATCTTTTTGTGCACACCCGCCAAACCGTAAAGATTGCGGAAAGCGCGGCGGTTAATAATGGGACAGCTAATTTTAGCATCAATAAAAGCGAACTGGGCGAAGGGATCTCACACATTACTGTTTTCAATAATGCAAAACAGCCGGTTTGCGAACGGCTGTATTTCAAACGTCCGGCACGGCAATTATTGATCGCTGCCGGCGCTGATCAGTCACAATATGGGTTGCGCAAAAAAGTGACGGTTAACGTACAGGCTAAAGATCCTGCCGGCAAAGCATCAGACGCTGATATGTCGATGGCGGTTTACCGCGTTGATTCATTGCAGGCCATTGACGGCAGTAATATTTTTAGCTATTTATGGTTAAATTCCGACTTGAAAGGCAGTATTGAGTCGCCCGATTATTATTTCAGTAACGTAAATGCTGAATCGGATGAGGCGCTGGAAAACCTGATGCTCACACAAGGCTGGCGCAGGTTTCAATGGAAAGATATTTTGGAAAACCGGGCGGCTGCCTTTAATTTCCTGCCTGAATATACCGGCCACATCATCACAGCTAAAATAGTTAGCTCCGAGAATGGTGCTCCCGCTAAAAACATCATGACCTACCTTGGTATCCCCGGGAAAAGAGTGCAGCTTTATACATCTCAAAGCGATTCGTCAGGGCGCTTATTGTACGAGACAAAGGATTTTTATGGTACCGGCGAGGTCATCGCACAAACCAATGAATTGATAGACAGCACCTACCGGATTGATATTTTAAGCCCCTTCTCCGAACAGTACACCAGGGCGGCGCTACCAAAATTTGAATTTAACAGCGGCCAGGCAAATGCATTAAAAGACCACAGTATTGGTATCCAGGTTTTGAATATTTACTCGGGCAATATGTTAAAGCGTTATTACGATCCGCATATTGACAGCAGTGCCTTTTATGGAAAGCCCTTTAAAACCTATAAACTGGATGATTTTACACGTTTTACTACAATGGAAGAGGACTTACGTGAATATGTGTCGGAGGATAATATCGTAAAAACAAGAGGGTATTTTCACATCAAGGTTTTAAATAACAAAGGGTTTTTAGATAGCGACCCGCTGGTTTTACTTGATGGGATCCCGGTGTTTAATATGAATAAGGTATTTACCGTAGATCCGTTAAAGGTTAGAAAACTGGAGGTGGTGCCTTTCAGGTATTATTATGGCCCATCTACGGAAGAAGGAATATTTAGTTTTACAACCTATAAAGGCGATCTCGGCGGCGTTGAACTTGACCCCCGCGCCATAGTAGTTGACTATGAAGGCATGCAGCTTAGCCGGCAATTTTATTCCCCGGTTTATGATACCGAAGCCAGGGCTGCCAACCGGCTGCCGGATTTCAGGAACCTGCTGTATTGGACCCCGTCTGTAAAACAGCATGCAGCTGGCGATGTGTCTTTTTACACTTCTGACGAGCCTGGTACCTATGTTGGCGTTATACAGGGCCTTACCCCTAAAGGAGAGCCGGGGAGCGGGTACTTTACGTTCGAGGTTAAATAATAATTATTATATTATTATTCCGAAATTTTGATTAATATATAAAATATAAATTAAAAATACATCAATAATATATGCTTAAACTATATATTGTTGGTGTATTTTTTTGTGCGCATCAATGGGTTGTGTTTAAAAACAACCCCTTTAACTACAGAATTTCCTCAAAATTACCACAGAATTCACTCAAAATTCCTAAATGTGGAAAGAATGGCCGTTTGGGCCATATTTATATTAATTTAAATATTTTTATAAATAACATACTTTTTTTATAAACCGCCCGTTTTTCATTTCAACTACTAAATTGAATTGTAACATTGTTATTACAATTCAAACGGGTATTAACAAAACAAATGGTTGACCAGGAGGCGGGATTTAATAAATCAGTGATCAATGAACAGGGCAGAAGTTGCGCGGAAAGAAAAAGAAAACGCGAGAAGCCGACCATGTCGGAATGTTCACTTGAGTAACAAATACAAACCATTTGGTATACCGTGAGTAAAATGGGGCGGCTATTTTAGGTTTTTATATAACGCCTTTATCAATAAATAGTTATGTCGAATTTGTCGTTGAAAAAATGAAAAACAATTTAAAATCTATTAAAATGCGAAAAACAATGATCATCCTGGCGGTAGTATTGGCGGCACTTTACTCATGTACACACGATCACATCACGCCGGCACCAACAACCAATACCGGTGGCGGCGGAAATGGAGGCGGCGGCGGAAATGGCGGCGGAGGCGGTGGCGGGACACCTCCAAGTGATACGGTGTGTTTCCAATCAGAGGTGTTGCCGCTGTACCAATCCTATTGCGGAAGTGCCGGTTGCCATAATGGAAAATCAAACGGGGAGGACAACAACTTTAATCTGACGACTTATGCCGGTATAAAGGCAGGGATTGTGGCTTTCAATCCGGGGCAGAGCAGGTTTTATACCATCATCCAGGACGGCTCAATGCCGCCAAGAAACTCGCCGAAGATCACTTCGACACAGCTGGCCACCATCGCCAAATGGATCAACCAGGGGGCATTGAACAATTCCTGCACAACAAGCACCTGCGATACAACAAAAACAACTTATACAAACGGCATCTCGCAAATCTTTGCAACCTATTGTAATGGATGTCACGGCGTGGCGCCCGGGTCGGGTAACGTTGTGCTGAGTGATTACAATAGTGCCAAATCAGCCGGAACGTCGCTTAAAGCCACTTTCCTGAACGCGATAAACTATACCTCAACCAGTTCATTAATGAATATGCCTCCGTCAGGTCCATTAAGCAGTTGCCAGGTTAAACAAATAAGTATTTGGATAAACAGCGGTTGTCCGCAATAAGCAAAAAGGAACCATGCGATATATTTTTGTATTAATACTCCTTATGCTGAGTATTACCAGCTGCTACTATGACCGTGCCAGCCTGGTTTATCCCCAAACGACGTGTGATTTAACAAAGGTAACTTACAGCATATCGGTAACCGGGATTCTTCATGCCAGCTGTTACAGCTGCCACAGCGGTAATGCTTCGGCTGGTGGAGGTGTGGTATTGGATAATTATAACGCTTTAAAAACATATGTAAGCAACGGACAATTAATGAACTCGATTAATCATACGGGCGGCATCCCGGCCATGCCCCTGAGCGGTTCACAATTAAGCTCCTGCGAAATATCAACGATCCAGAAATGGATCAGTAACGGAACACCAAACAATTAAACTTTAAAAAAATGAACAAACTAATTTTTTCCCTTTTGCTTACAGCCGTAAGTTTCACGCTGCATGCGCAAAAAATATATGTAACAAAAACCGGTCAAATAAAATTTAATGCCAGTACGGCGCTTGAAAACGTTGCCGCCACCAATAACCAGGTTGACAGTAAAATGGTAGATAAAACGGGCCAGATCGTTTTTAGCGCGTTAATCAAAAGCTTCCGGTTTGATAATCAGCTGATGGAAGATCATTTTAACGAAAATTACCTGGAAAGCTCCAAAATTCCAAAGGCCGAATTTAAAGGTTTTATTACAAATGCGTCGACCATTAACTTTTCCAAAGACGGCAAATATCCCATAAATGTTGATGGTACTTTGTCTCTGCATGGCGTATCACAAAAAGTTACCGCCGGCGGGGTAATGACAATTCAGGGGGGAAGCCAACGATAACCGGGTCTTTTAAAATAAAGATAAAAGAGTATGGTATAACCGGCTTATACATAGGCGAAAAGATAGCCAGCGAAGTAGAAATAACGATTAACTGCGAATATGAATAAATAGAAAGCAGATTAAAGCGCAGGTTAAGTATTGCGCATTTTAAATCTGCCTAATCTCATAATTTGGAAAGATAGGGGTCATTTTAAGGAAAGATAGGTACTGATAGATTTGTTTATCAATTCATTTACCCTTCGGGTGGAAAAAACAGGGTTTTTCTATCCTTTCATTTTTCCTCCGATTTTAAAAAGTAGCGTTCCGCGATATAAACAAATCTGTTATGAGAAAGGCACTAATTATGATAACCATTACCGTGGCAGTACTGTATTCATGTACACATGATCGCGTGGTTCCGTACAAAACAAGCAGCGGGCCCATTGCTAAAGGAGACACCGTTTGCTTTCAATCGGATGTGCTGCCCTTATTTCAAACGTATTGTGCCAGTACCGGTTGTCATGACGGCAAAAATAACGGCGAGGACCGGATTCTGAACTTAACCACCTATAGTAATATCATGCAGGGAATTGTTCCTTTTAATACAGGCCCCAGCAGGTATTACAGTGTGATACAGGACGGTTCGATGCCGCCGGGCAATTCGCCGAAATTAACGCCGGCACAAACGGCTACGATTGCAAAGTGGATAGACCAGGGTGCTTTAAATACATCTTGCGCAACAGCTACCTGCGACACCACCAAAACGACGTACAGCAATGGCGTGTCGCAGATATTTTCAACCTATTGCAATGGTTGTCATGGTGTAGCACCCGGGTCCGGAAACGTAATATTAAGTGATTACGCCAGCGCTAAGTCGGCAGGCACTTCACTTAAAGCCAGTTTCCTGGCCGGTATAAATTATACATCGGCTTTACCGGCAATGAATATGCCGCCATCAGGGCCGCTGAGCAGCTGCCAGGTTAAACAAATTACTAAATGGATCAACAATGGTTGTCCTCAATAAATTTTGAACGTCATGCGATATATTTTTGTATTAATACTCTTTGTTTTATGTGCCTCAGGTTGTTATTATGATCATGCGGACCTTGTTTACCCCCAAACTGCGTGTAATTTAACAGGCGTAACGTACAGCGTATCTGTAAAAACAATACTTAGCTCAAATTGCTACAGCTGTCACAGCGGGAATGCAGCGGCAGGTGCCGGTATAGCGTTGGATAGCTATAATACTGTAAAAGCCTATGTTACCAACGGGCAACTGATGAATTCCATAAATCATACCGGCGGAATACCGGGTATGCCCCTCAGCGGGTCACAACTGGGTTCATGCGAGATTCAAACGATACAAACCTGGATCAATAACGGAACGCCAAACAACTAAACGCAAACAAACTATAATTAAAGCACTCAGCACTATGAAGAACATCACTCACCATAACCTCCGGGTACGCAGCGTATTTGGCGTTATATTTTTTGCCTGTTTTTATTTTTTGCCGCTTATGACAATGGCGCAAAACGTCGACCTGTTTAAACAGCAGGATGAACAGGACAAAAAAGACGCAAAGGAAACAACTGATATTGTTACCTCAACATTTAAAACAACGCGGATTGTGAATAGCCAGTCCATTGAGAATACCGGTGCGGGTATTTTGGACGTTAAAATCTCGCACAGGTTCGGCCTGGTAAATACAGGGGCCTATAATTTTTACGGCCTCGACCAGGCTACCATGCGTTTGGGACTGGACTACGGTATCAGTAACAGGCTTGAAGTGGGTATAGGCCGCAGTACTTACAATAAGGAATTTGATGGCTTTTACAAATTCAGGATCCTGAGGCAGTCAACCGGCAGAGCGGCTATGCCCATATCCCTGAGCCTGAGTTCCGACGCGGTGTGGCGGACGATTAAAGACCAGCCAACAGCCTATGCGATCAATAGTTCCGATCATTTTAATTTCACCAATCAATTGATCATCGCCCGCAAATTTGGCGACTATTTTTCAATCCAGTTTGTGCCCACCATGGTGCATTACAATATTGTACCAACAAAAGCAACGCCCAATGATCTGTACTCTGTCGGTACAGGATTTCGCATAAGGCTTTCCAAAAGAGTGAACTTTACAGGCGAGTATTACTACCAGGTTACGAAGTTCCAGGGCACCTATGATGCGATGTCACTCGGCTTTGATATTGAAACCGGCGGGCACGTATTCCAGTTCTTCTTTACCAACTCAACCGGGATAAACGAAAGCAGCTTTATTACGCAAACCAACAGCCAGTGGGGCAATGGCGGCATCCATCTGGGCTTTAATATTTCAAGGGTATTTACCGTGGTTAAACACAATCATTAATCGTTACAAAATGAAAAAGAAGATCATATTAATTGCATTGGCTGTCATTTTAGTTGGTGGCTTTGGGGTGTGGTATTACGTTTTTCCCTATTCGGAATCACACCATCGGGATGTGGTAAATGAAGATGCGATCAATGTTACGTCGGTTCAAATCGTGAAAGATTATCAAACCAACGAGAAAGCAGCAAATGCCAGGTATTTAAACAAAGCGGTGCAGGTAACAGGCACCATTTTGGCAAAGAAAGCTGACCAGGCGGGTAATACAACCGTAACCTTAAAGAGCGGAGACGCTTTTGCGAACGTTTTTTGCACTTTAAAGCCGGGCATTACACTGGGTTCTGCAGACTCAACAGTAGTTATAAAGGGAATTTGTTCGGGTTTTTTAAGTGATGTAGTTTTAAGTGGGGGGATAATTATTAAACCCGAACAAATTCCAAAATAATATAATTAAAGGTATCCTATGTCAGGCAATCGCTTTTAAAATAAAACGACTATGAGGAGGCTCCCCTGGAGCCATAATTTTCAATTTTGTTTTTCTATAAACACGGGACTCCTCCGGAGTCTGAAAGGTAGGTTATTATTAGCTCCGGAGGAGCGGCCTGTCTATAGAAAAAATTTGTATCGTTTTGAAGGCTCCACAGGAGCCTCCTCTTTAAAAGCGATTTCTCTGTGTCCTAACTCATAAATTTTGGCAGAGAGGATAGATATCGCTAATTTGCCCTGTAATGAGACTAAAATATAATATCATTACGGGGCTGATTTTAACGGCCAGCGCCTTTGTTGCCAAAGCACAGAAGGTTACGCTTGATTATTATTTTAATCACGAAGTGCATCAGATGGCTTCCGGAAAAACAGAGCGGTATCATTATACATGGGAAGATAAAACAAACACCGGGTTTTCCATTTTTGGCGATGCTTTTAAAAGAGCAGGTGCCCATTTGGATACACTGGGTGCAGCGCCAACATTAAATAATTTAAAGGGAACTGCTATTTATATCATAGTTGACCCGGATACAAAAAAAGAAAGCCCCGACCCTAATTATATTGAGGCCAATGATGCCGGACAAATAGCCGCCTGGGTAAAAAATGGTGGTGTATTATTAATGTTAGCCAATGACAGCGCTAATGTTGAATTGCCACATTTTAATAACCTGGCGGCTAAGTTCGGAATGCATTTTAATGATGATTTGCAAAATCATGTGATCAATGATCAGCATTTTGATGACGGTGCAGTGGTGACTGCCGGAAATCCTGTTTTTAAAACCGCCCGTAAAATATTTATGAAGGATGTTTGTTCTATCGGCGTCAGCCCTCCGGCTAAACCAGGTTTGAAAAACAGCAATGGCGCGGTGATCATCGCCATTGCTAAATATGGTAAGGGAACGGTTTTTGCCGTTGGAGATCCATGGTTTTATAACGAATACATGAATGGCCGCCTGCCGCCCGGTTTTGATAACGACAAGGCCGCGAATGATATAGCGCAATGGCTCATCGCCCAAATCCCTAAATAAAAAATTTAAATATTTTCAAGCAGTGCTGCTGCCGCTATGTCCATAAACCACTCAATTTCGCCTACAATGGGTTCAATCAGCTGCGCCGGGTATTCTTCTATATCCTCGTCGTCTTCCAGTACATGGTGCACCGCAACAGCCTTGCCCTCGCCGTAAACTAAAAAGGCAATCTGTTTGGCCTCATTGATGAGCGGCGCATTCATGGTAATGCGGTAAACATTTTGATCAGGTAAAAAAACTTCGCTTACACCGGGCAGCCTGTCGTGTAAAACCGGGGTAAAAGGGAACAAAGATGCGGTATGCGAGTTATCGCCCAGGCCTAATAATACCAGGTCGAAACTCAGTTCATCTTCATCAAAAAAATCTTCAATCACTTCCTGGTACTTCGCGGCAGCCTCTTTGGGTTCAAGGCTTGTATCCACCGGGAAAATATGGTCAGGGTCGATCAGCAGCGGCGCAAAAAGTGCATTTTTTGCCATCAGGTAATTGCTGTCCTTATCGGTTTGCGGCACATTACGTTCATCCCCAAAAAAGAAATAGACTTTGTCCCATTCCAGCTTGTCCTCGTAATCAGAGGCCAGCAGTTCATATAGTTTTTTGGGTGAACTACCACCCGACAGCGCTACGGAAAACTTGCCTTTTGCGGCAATGGCTTCGTTTGCAACTTTAACAAAGTGCGCCGCCAGGGCAGCAAGCACTTCGTTTTCGTTATTAAAAATATTTAACTCCATTGAGGTTAGAGATTAGAGGTTGGAGATTAGAGATTAGTTAAGCCCGAAAGTCGGAAAAGTCAGTAAAGTCCGAAAGAAGCTTCATCTCGTCACTTTTAAAATTCTCCAACTAATCTCCAGTCTCTAATCTCTAATCTCTAATTAACTATTCAACTATTTCTTGCTAATTGGCAGTGTAAACCAGTTAAATCCATCCCTTGCAATCAGCGCTTCGGCAGACTCAGGGCCCCATGAATCAGCTGAATAATTAGGGAAATTCAAACTCTTTTTAGTTTGCCATGTACTTAAAATCGGCATGATCAGTTCCCATGCAGCTTCTACCTGGTCGCCGCGCATAAACAGCGTCTGATCGCCCAGCATGGTATCCAGTATCAGGGTTTCATACGCTTCAGGGGGCTGCGTGGTGTAGGTGCCTTTATAATCAAACACCATATCCACTGTATTCAGCACCATATCCAAACCCGGGCGTTTGGCCTGCACCTGTAAACGGATGCTCATTTCGGGCTGGATGCTGATGATCAGCCTGTTTTGCTGCCAGCTTTCGGCCGCTTCCGTAGGGAAGATCAGGTGCGGTACATCCTTAAATTGTATGGTTATTACCGATGCAGACTGGTGCATGCGTTTACCGGTGCGCACATAAAAGGGTACATTTTGCCAGCGCCAGTTATCTACAAAAAACTTAACAGCGGCAAAAGTTTCGGTGTTTGATTCAGGGTCAACTTTAGGTTCTTCGCGGTAGCCCGGCACTTCTTTGCCCTGCATCCAACCGCTTGCATATTGGCCACGCACGGCAGACATCCGCACATCATCTGGCCCAAACCTGCGCATGGCTTTTAAAACATCCACCTTGCGGTTGCGCACCTCATCAGCGTTAAAGCTAACCGGTGGTTCCATGGCTATGTGGCAAAGTAATTGCAGTAAGTGGTTCTGGATCATATCACGCATGGCGCCTGCGCCATCGTAATAATCGCCGCGCTCTTCAACGCCCAATTGCTCGGTTACAGAAATCTGTACGTGTTCAATGTAGTTACGGTTCCATAGTGGCTCCATAATGGAGTTGGCGAAACGGAAAGCCATAATGTTTTGAACGGTTTCCTTACCGAGGTAATGGTCGATACGATAGATCTGGCACTCGTTAAAAATACCCGAAAGTAATTTATTTAGTTCCTTGGCAGTTTCCAGGTCGTGCCCGAACGGTTTTTCTATTACTATCCTTACACGATCGGGGTCTTCGGCTAATTTTGCTTTGGAGATATTAGAGGCGATGATGGGGAAGAAGTTTGGCGATACGGCAAGATAGTAGATTACATTGGCCTGTGTCTTCCATTCGGTGTTATGCTCTTCTACCCGTTTTCCAAATTCTTTATAGGTTTCAAAATCATTGATATCTGAAACCTGGTAGTGGATGTTTTTTGAAAACTCAGCCCATTTTTTCGGGTCAGCCTTTCCGCTGCGCGAAAACTGGTTAATATCCTTTAACAGGTTCTCGCTGAATTGCTCGTCGGTAAACTTGGTACGGCCCGTGCCAATAATGGAATATTGAGCAGGCAGCCAGCCATCCAAAAATAAATTATAAAGGGCAGGGGCAATCTTCCTTGAAGTAAGGTCGCCGGTACCGCCGAAAATTATAAATACAGTTGGTTCTGTTTTTATGCTTGAGTTCATTTTTTCGTTTTTAGTAGCCATCTATATCTTTTCTACCCATTGTGTATGAAATACGCCCTCTTTCCCGATCAGTTCATAGGTATGAGCGCCAAAATAGTCGCGCTGCGCCTGGGTAAGGTTTGACGGCATCCTTTTGGTACGGAAATTATCAAAATAACTTAATGATGCTGTAAAAGCAGGCGCCGCTATACCGGCTGCAATTGTAGCCGATAAAACTGTCCGGGCGCCCTGTACGGTTTCGCTTACAAGGTCATGAACATGCTCATCCAGCAGCAGGTGTTCAAGTTTACTGTTCTTTTCGTACGCGTTGAAAATATCATTCAAAAATGCAGAGCGGATGATGCAGCCGCCGCGCCAGATCTTGGCTATCTCGCCAAGTTTAAGATCGTATTTAAATTCTTCAGAGGCCCGTTCAAGCATATGCATGCCCTGGGCGTAGCTGATGATCATGGTAAAATAAAAGGCCTGCTCAAGCGCTGTTAAAAACGCATCGGTATCTACCTTTAATACCGGTGCATCTTTGCTGTACAGATCAGACGCCTGTACACGCAGTGCTTTATATTTCGACAAGTCGCGCATTGAAACGGCGGAATCGATCGTAGGGATCGGCGCCTGCAGGTCCATGGCCACTTGCGAGGTCCATTTACCTGTTCCTTTTGCCTTGGCTTCGTCCTTTATATCATCCAATAAAAGATGATCGGTGCCGGGTGCTTTAAAAGCAAAAATATCTTTGGTGATGTCTATCAGGAAGGATTTTAATCTGCCGTCATTCCATTTGGTGAAAACTGCGCCGATAGCATCATTATCCATTTTAAGGCCGGTTTTCATGATCTCGTATGATTCTGCGATCAATTGCATCAGGCCATATTCAATGCCATTATGCACCATCTTTACAAAGTGACCGGAAGCGCCGGGCCCTATGTAAGTAACACAAGGAGCTCCGTCTACCTTAGCAGCGATGGCTTCGAAAATCGGCTTCATTACATTATAGGCATCCTTGTCGCCGCCCGGCATCATGCTGGGGCCGCGGCGCGCGCCTTCTTCACCACCTGAAACACCCATGCCAAAAAAATGGAGGCCAATAGCTTCCAGTTCATCCACGCGGCGGTTGGTATCAGTAAAATGCGAGTTGCCGCCATCGATCAGGATATCGCCTTTGTCCAAAAGTGGGGTAAGTTCAGCAATAACGCTGTCGACAATTTTACCTGCCGGCACCAGCATCATAATGGCACGCGGGGTAGTAAGGCTTTGCACAAATTCTTTTGCATCCCCAAAACCTTTAACATCCTTATCTTTTCCTTCTTCGTTCAGCGATGCAACTTTCGCTGCGTCTTTATCGTGCCCGGCCACGGCATAACCATGATCGGCCATGTTTAGCAGCAGGCTGCGGCCCATGGTGCCCAGGCCTATCATACCGAAAGCATATTTATTTGATGTATTGCTCATTTGGTTGGAATGTTTCTTGTTTAAGTTCTTCTAATATTCTTTTGGTTGATTCAAAATCGGTGTGCTGAAAAGCCCTGATGCCTAGTTTTTGGGCGGCCCTTACAAACATGATCCTGTCATCAAAATATACGCATTGGCTGGGCTGGGCCAATGCCACGCCCATTGCCAGGCTGAATATCCTTGGGTCGGGTTTGCGCATCTTTACTTCGCAGGAAGAAATGAAAGCATCGAAGCACTCATGCAGTTTGAATTTCTTCACCCGGTAATCATTCAGTTCCTTTCCCTCGTTATTGATAGAAATGATCCTGAAGCCACAGGTTTTTCGCCACTCCTTCAGCCATTTCAGGGTATCAGGCAATTCAACGCTTTGCTTATAGATGAACTCCTTAAAATCTTCCCTGGTAAAATCGCGCGGATGGTTAAAAACCACCGTATCCAGGTATTCATCCAAACTGATGCTGCCAATTTCATATACGTTAAATATAAAATTGTGCAGGGCGTTCACCTCTTCGTAATCAAGGCCAAATTTTTCAGCCGCCTCTTTTCGTCCTTCATGCCCCCAGCCATTGCTCAGCAGTACGCCGCCTATGTCAAAGAACAGGATCTTTACCGATGTAGCTTCCAAATTTTTTAAACTTTAGTTTTCTGGTCTTCAATAGCGTTCAGCAATTTCTCAAAAGGCTTGTTAAATTTATCAATGCCTTCGTCTTCCAATTGCTGGGTAAGTTTGTCCAGATCAATACCGGCTGCTTTCAGGCGGTCTAATGTTTCGGTTGCTTTATCCAGTCCGTCTTCCAAAACATTGGCGGCAATGCCGTGGTCGCGGAAAGCTTCAATAGTTTCCAAAGGAACAGTATCAACGGTATCTGCGCCGATTAATGCTTCAACATATTTGGTATCTTTAAAAGCAGGGTTTTTGCTGCTGGTACTTGCCCAAAGCAGGCGTTGTACTTTGGCGCCTTTGGCAGCCAATGCTTCCCAACGCGGGCCGCTGAATACTCTTTTGTAAATTTCGTAAGCTTTTTTTGCTGACGCGATGGCAACTTCGCCTTTCAGGTCGCCCAGGCTTTTTTCGTCCAGTAACGGGTCAACCAAAACATCTATGCGGCTTAAAAAGAAGCTTGCAACAGATGAAATGTGACCGATGTTATGGCCGGCTGCTAAATGGTCTTCCAAACCTGCTATGTATGCCTCTGCCACTTCTTCGTAACGTGGTAAGCCGAACAATAGGGTTACGTTAATATTGATGCCTTTGCCAATTGATTGCCTGATGGCTTGCAAACCGGGTTTTGTGCCCGGGATTTTGATCATCACGTTTTTGCGGTCAACGGCTTTCCAAAGTTCTTCAGCTTGTTTAGCAGTTCCTTCTGCATCAAGCGCTAAAAATGGCGAAACTTCCAGGCTTACATAACCATCTACGCCTTTTGATTCGTCATAAATCCCTTTAAAAAGGTCAGTGGCATTTTTAATATCTTCAATAGCCAAACCGAAGAAGATCTCTTCGTTGGTTTTGTCGCTGTCTGATAATTTGCGGATATCGGCATCGTAGTCCGAACTGCTGGTGATCGCTTTTTCAAAAATAGCCGGGTTTGAGGTAACGCCTCTTACACCGTCAGCATCGATCAATTTTTGCAATTTGCCCGAGGACATGATCTCGCGGTCGATAAAATCCAGCCAGATACTTTGGCCAAAGCTGTGTATTTGTTTTACTTTGTTTGTTTCCATGATGCTTTATTTTAGTCCGAAAGTCCGGTAGTCCGGAAGTCCGAAAGATATTTCTGTAATTAACTAATCTCTTTTTTCCAGTTCGTGCACTTTGCCCAAACGGCGTAAATGCCTCTCGGCAGCAGTAAATTGTGCATTTAAAAAAGCGGTGACATACTCTTCAGCAGCCATATTGCCGGTAACCCTGCCACCAAGGCAAAGCATGTTCAGGTCGTCGTCCTCAACGCCCTGGTGTGCCGAAAAATGATCATTGATGAGCGCTGCCCTAACGCCGTGTACCTTGTTGGCTGCAACTGAGGCGCCAACGCCGCTCCCGCAAACGGCTATGCCACGGTCAACTTCGCCGTTTGCTACCGCTTCGGCCAGCGGGATCACAAAATCCGGGTAATCGTCCTGGTTGTCCAGCTTGTAAGCGCCAAAGTCAATCACCTCATGCCCCAGCTTTACCAGGAAAGGATGAATAACTTCTTTTAGTTTATATCCGCCGTGATCGGCTGCAATTCCTATTTTCATATTCTCAGATTTGAGATTTGAGATATGAGATATAAGGCAAATCCAATTAGACTTGCCTCATATCTCATATCTCTAATCTTAACATTTTGTGGGAAAGAGTAGAATAGAAGACCGAAAATCTCACGTCTCACATCTAATTTCTCACATCTATATTAGAGTGCTTTCGCCCTCTTTACCACGTTATCCACCGTAAAGCCAAAATGCTTGTACAGCTCTTCTGCCGGTGCTGATTCGCCGAAAGTGGTCATGCCTAAAATGTCACCTTCGTCGGTAACATATTTATGCCAGCCCATTGGCGACGCCATTTCAACGGCCAAACGTTTTTTAATAGCCTTAGGGAACACGCTTTCTTTGTACGCAGCATCCTGTTTTTCAAATAATTCCCACGATGGCATACTTACCACGCGGGTTGAAATACCTTCAGCCTCCAGTTTAACCTGGGCCTCCATAATCAAAGCTACTTCAGAACCTGTTGCAATTAAAATAATTTCAGGAGTTTTACTTGCCTCTGATAATACATAGGCGCCTTTGGCTAATCCTGTAGCTTTGCCATATTTATCCTGGTCAAGGATCGGTAACCCCTGGCGGGTAAACACTAACACAACCGGGCCGCCTTTATGTTCAACGGCAACCTTCCATGCTTGTACGGTTTCGTTGGCATCGGCAGGGCGGATAACAGTGATCCTTGGTATGGAGCGGAGGGAAGCCAGTTGTTCAATCGGCTGGTGGGTAGTACCGTCTTCTCCAAGGCCGATACTGTCGTGCGTATAAACAAATATCGGGCTCACCTGCATAATAGAAGCCAGGCGGATAGGAGGGCGCATGTATTCGCTGAACATCAGGAAAGTCGCCCCGAAAGGAATTACCCCTGCGGTTAAGGCCATACCGTTTAATGCCGACCCCATGGCATGCTCGCGGATTCCAAAGTGAAAATTACGGCCTCCGCGATTTTCGGAAGTGAAGGAATCGAAACCCTTTAAATTTGTTTCTGTTGACGGGGCCAAATCTGCCGCGCCGCCAATTAAGTAAGGGATTTTTGCAGCAAGGGCGTTTAATGCTTTTCCTGATGCCACACGTGTTGCTACTTTAGGGTCAGTCGCTTTAAATACCGGCAGGTCATCCGCCCATCCCTTTGGCAGCTCGCCTTTGGTTGCCAACTCGTATTCTTCGGCAAGTTCAGGGAATTGTGCTTTATAATCGCTGAATAGTTTATTCCATTTGGCTTCTTTTTCGATGCCTTTTTCGCCTGCTTTATGATAAAATTCTTTTACCTCATCAGGCACGTAGAATGATTTCTCCGGATCAAACCCGAAGAATTGCTTAACCAGTTTTACTTCGTCGGCACCCAGCGGCGAACCGTGAGAACCGGCGGTGCCTGATTTATTGGGGCTACCATAAGCGATAAGTGAACGAACTCGGATCAATGATGGTTTTTGCGTTTCGGCTTTAGCATTGGTGATGGCCAGTTCCAAAGCATGCGTATCATTAACATCGGGCAGGTCCTGTACGTGCCATCCGTATGAACGGAAGCGTTCGCTAACATCTTCGTTAAAGGTAATATCCGTAGCGCCCTCTATCGAAATATGGTTATCATCGTACAAATAAATAATATTGCCCAGTTCCAGGTGGCCGGCTAACGAAGCCGCTTCTGAAGTTACCCCTTCCATCATGTCGCCATCGCTCACAATAGCGTAAACATGGTAATCAAAAAGGTTGAAACCAGGCTTGTTATAGCGTGATGCCAAATGTTTTTGCGCGATAGCAAAGCCTACACCGTTTGCAAAACCCTGGCCTAAGGGGCCGGTAGTTACGTCAACCCCGGGGCATAAACCATATTCGGGGTGGCCGGCAGTTTTGCTGTTTAACTGGCGAAAATCTTTAATATCGTCCAAGCTAAGGTCATATCCCGTAAGGTATAAAAAGTTATATTGCAGGATACAGGCATGCCCGCATGAAAGGATGAACCTGTCGCGATTATTCCAATGCGGATTTTTTGGGTTGTAGTTTAAAAACTTTGTCCAAAGCACATGGCCCATAGGCGCAAGCGCCATTGCGGTGCCCGGGTGGCCTGAATTTGCTTTCTGTACTGCATCGGCAGATAATATTCGTACGGTATCGATTCCTAATGTTTCTATGTCCTGTGTAGTTGCGTTCATTGCGTAATGTAATTTTATTTTAGTTTTGCTTTAACTGCTTTCTCTGTTGATTCGGGAATCAGGTCATTTACCCATAACCTGGTGCCACCCTTTATCCCGTCGGCGTTGGATACTATTTTCATATTCTTATCCAGCTTAAACGTTAACTTATCTGAATTACCGCCACCGATATATAAATAATCGTAATTAAATACTGTTTTTAAAACCTCGAAGACCTTTTGCATGCGGCGGTTCCATTTTTTATAGCCTTCCTTTTCGATGGCCACCTCGCCGATATATTTATCATAAGATTTTACCTTGCCTACAGGCTGGTGCGAAAATTCAAGGTGAGGCAGCAGGTTGCCATTATATAATAATGCTGTGCCGAAACCGGTGCCAAGGGTAATCACCAATTCGAGCCCTTTACCCCTTACTACGCCAAGGCCCTGCATATCTGCATCATTTACTACTTTTGTGGGGTGCCCCAATTCCTCTTCAAGTTTTTTGGCCAGGTCAAAATCCTTCCACAATTCATTACTTAAATTGGGTGCGGTTTTTATTACGCCTTCTTTTACATAACCGGGGAAGCCTACTGAGATCCTGTCAAATCCGGGGAAATCAATAACCAGCTTTTTGATCGCTGCGATCACGTTTTCAGGGCTGGCCGGCACGGGGGTGGGTACCTTTTCATAAGCTTTTTGCAGCTCGCCTTTTGCGTTTAAGATAGTACCCTTGATGTGAGAGCCTCCAATGTCCAAGGAAAGAATTTTTAACTGATCGGGAGTGGTTTCCATTAAAATGATTTGTTTTTAATTTTTATGCCTGGTAGAGCGTCTGGACAAAATTTGTTTTAACAAAACCGGCGGCTATCTATTTTTTTGAGTAATTGACCTGAAGAATTTAGCGGTGTAAATATCAAGATTTAATCATAATTAATTGTTAACAATTAACAGGAATATTCAACACCAAATAAACAACATTAACACAACAATAAGGTAATCTGTTTGTTTTTTTTTGCTTGAAAGGCAGGGTTTTGACAGGGGAATTGAATTTTTGAGAATAGCTGGTACTATCATTTTAAAAAAAGCAGAAAAGAATTACGAGGTTTTTAAAACTTCGTAATTCTGCCGGAGAAATCTTTCGGAAATTAAATCTTAAGCAAGTTCTCTCCCGCCTTTAAAGGATAAGTTTTTCCTTTCCAGATTAAAACACCCGATGTTTTTTGTGGCAGGTTGATACTGATCTTCCATAACGCACCATCCTGTATGTAGCTTACGGCAACTTTTCCGTTTGGATGCGGGATCTCACCAGACACATTTTTCAAATCCCCCAAATGCGGTTCAATCTTTACCTTACTAAAGCCGGGGGCATAGCTATCGATCCCCAATATCGTCCGGTAAAATTCAATGTTCGGGCTGGCGCCCCAGGCGTGGCAGTCGGAGCGGGCATTGGGCAGGTCGGAAATCTCGGCCCAGGTGCTTAAGCCATTGGCGATGTTTTTGCGCCAGATGTCCAGCCAGTTCAAATAATCATTTCCTAAACCACCTTTCACCAGGGCCTGGTGCATGTAATATTTAAAGTAGATGGTGCATGGGGTTAAGGAGGTATCGGTTAAGATCTTTTTGCTCAGGGCCATTTCCTCCTGCGGTTTCACCAACCCGGCCAGAATAGCCAAAGAGTTAGCATGTTGCGAAAACAAATCTTTGTCTTCGGTATCAGCATAAAGGTTTTTAGCCGCGTCCCAATAGTTGTTTTGAATAGTTTGTTTTAGTTGAGCTGCTTTTTCATGATAACGTTTTGCATAAGCCGGCATACCTATTTTGCTTTCCATATCGGCGGCCATTTGGTAGGCCAGCAATAATTGCAGATCAAGTATTGAAGAACCGCCTTTTGTGCCTATCGGAGGCTTGCCGCCATCCCAGTTTTTACCCTCGGCCCAATCTACAAAGGTCCAGTAAGGGGTGCCTTTTAGCGAACCATCGGGCTGTTGGTATTTGCTGAAAAAATCAAGCACCGACCGTTCGCCCTGCAGTTTGTCCTTTACAAAATTACTGTCGGGCCGGTACATCCAGTAATCATGGAGTACGCCGATATACCAGAGTGAAAAGGTCGAAATGATTTGCGGGCTGTATGACGGATGCCGGCTCAGCGTCAACCCCTCGGCGATCCGCGAATGGTCCATCAGGTTGATGGCGTTGCGCATCAGCCGGTCATCGCCGCTGTTATAGTAGGATACCATGCCCTGGATGCGGGTATCGCCGATATATTGCAACTGCTCATAATAAGGACAGTCCATATAAGTTTCCATAGCATCCAGCCGGGCAGTGCGCCAGCCGATGTCCAGGATCTTTTGCATTTCAGGGTTGCCGGTTTGCAGTTTGGCGTTCTGTTGGAACGGGTACCCTGTAAAAGTGCCGTAAATATCATCGATCACCAGCGGGTCGTCCTTGGTTTGGATCCTGAGGCGGATATACCGGTAGGTGCGCCAGTAAAGCGTATTGAAGGATTGACCGGCGGTTCCGTCCGAAATCACGCTATCGCGCCTCCCCGCAAAATCTTTGCCTTCCACATCATTGCGGTTGCCCTTGCGCGAACCATATTTGGCCAGGTTATCAAATAGTGACTCGTTATACATCAGCGACATGGCCGCGCCCTTACCATTGCTGAAATTTAAAGTAACATAGGCGCTGGTGAGGTAAGTTTGATCGAGTAGTAAAGTAGCCGTTGTATTGGCCGGGATAGTTATGGCTGTTTTAGTAGCAGGGAACGTTGACGGCACCGTGATCCCGTCTGCCTTGCGTAAAACCAGTATCCGCTGCAAAGTGCGCTCCATTTGCGGGATCACCGAAGGCACCAGCATCCAGCCAAATGCATCGGCAAGGCCTTTGGGTTTACCATGTTCCATTACACCGGCAGTGGGCCAGGCGGAGTCATCATAATCAGTGCCCATCCAGTTTTTAATGGTTTTGTTCATGTCCACCAGCTCGCCGGGTCCGGCAACGTAATAGGTTGGGTAACCAATGCCGGTGATGGGGGTATAAGCCTTATTTTGCAAACATTTCCATGAGCTGCCGGTGTTTATAATTTCTTCGGCAGTGGAGTTTCCCTGCAGGATAAAAGCAGTACGCAACGAGATCTGAGCCTCGGGCCGCACTTCAGCCTCATTCCAAACAATCGCCGTGACGCTGTTTTTCCCTGCTGTTAAATAAGGCGCCAGGTCGATGGTCTCATAGTTCCAGTAATAGGTATCCCCCCGTGCCGGGCCAACCGATACCAGTGTTCCGTTCACATATAGTTTATAACGGTTATCGCCCGATACTTTTACGATAAAGCTGGCGGGTTTCGCAGGCAGATCAATGCTTTTGCGAAAATAATAAACGCCATATTCCCTGCCGGGATCATTTGCCGGGCCTATCCAGTAAGCATTCCAGGGTTTGCTTAAAACGGTTTTATCATTGGCTATCTGGGCGGATCCCTGTTTTGCAAACAGCAAAAAGCAGGCTAAAAAAAAGGCAGTTAAATAAGTCCTCATCTTTTGGTTTATGAATGGACTAATTTAACTGCTTTTATTTAAGCCGTTGTACTGTACCGTGTAAATATTTTATGCCGGGCTGTTGGGTCTCCCTTTTGGCCTGCTTTTATTGCCCCATTTGCGTTGCTGTGGCCTTTTATTGGCTGATTGCGGCGCATGCTTAGCCATTTCGATACTTTTCAGCTCATCGGGTACTTCCATCAGGCGGATCGGCTTCTCTATCAGTTGTTCAATGCTTTTCAGCTTGCGCTCGTCGCGGTGGTTTACAAAAGTGATGGCAGTGCCGGTAGTTTCGGCACGGGCGGTGCGACCAATGCGGTGGATATAATCTTCCGGGTCGCCCGGTACGTCGTAATTGATCACCAGGTCAATCCCCTCCACATCAATACCCCGCGAAAGTGCGTCTGTACCAATAATAATGGGCAATTGCCTGTTTTTAAAGTTCAGTAAAATCTCCTCGCGTTCCTTTTGCTCCAGGTCCGAGTGAAAGGCTGACACATTAAGCCTGGCAGATTTCAGTTCCCTCGCCAGCGACTTCACAATTTCCTTGCGCGAGCAGAAGATCAATATACTGGTATAGCTGCCGTTTTTCAGCAGCATTTGCAGTAAAGGTGTTTTCTGCGCGTCGTGCACCCGGTACACTTGTTGGTCGATACCCACGGCCGGTTGCGAAAGCGCGATATTGATCTGCTGCGGGTTGTTTAATATTGATTTGGCCAGCGTGCGGATCCTCCCCGGCATGGTGGCCGAGAATAGCAGCGTTTGCCTGGTTTTGGGCAGGTAGCTCACTATCTTCATAATGTCGTCGTAAAAGCCCATGTCCAGCATACGGTCAGCTTCGTCCAGCACCAGGTGGGTTAAATGGTTCAGCTTTAATACGCCCGATGTAAGGTGCGCTATCAGCCTGCCCGGTGTGGCGATGATGATGTTTACATTGTTCTGGATCCCGCGCCGCTGCTGCTCGTAGGCAATGCCGTCGCCGCCGCCAAAAACCGCGATGGAGCTGATGCCTGTAAAATAGGCGAGGCCCTCCACCTGCTGGTCTATCTGCTGGGCAAGCTCGCGCGTTGGCGCAAGAATAAGGCAATAGCTATGGTGTTTTTGGGTTTTGCTGATATGCTCCAGCACAGGCAACAGGTATGCCCCGGTTTTGCCGGTACCCGTTTGCGCGCAGGCAATAATATCGTTTCCCGCTAATATAATGGGGATGGCCATTTCCTGTATTGGGGTAGGGGTATTGAAACCCATACTCAAAATGCCTTCTAATAAATGCTCGTTAAAATTGAATTCCTGGAATGTCACTATACTTTTATGGTGATGAGGTATGCAAGATAGGAAAAATTGTTGTGTAAACAGCAAATTGCGATAAAAGCGACACGGGCATTACATTAAACGCCATGAAAACAGCATGGCGGCGGCTTTACTCACCCGGTCATGGCTGCGCTACCCTGCCGGTTCTCCGCAAGCGAAATGTCATTAAGGTAAGCGGACAATGACGTTTATAAACGCGCTCCGTTGACTCACCCGGACGTTGCTTCGCTCGTCCGCCCTCTCTCCCGCAAGCGGCAAAGAGGGCGGAGAAAAATATATAAAGTTAAAACCTCCCCAACCCTTTTTATGGCCTGCCGTAGAGAGGGTCGACCAGCGCAGCGTAGTCGGGGTGAGTCCCCCCTGTGGAAATTACCGCCAAGGCCCGCCTACCTGGCACTGGTCCCGCGTTTATTACCGCCAATCTTTATCAATCATTATCATTAATTCCGTTATTTGCATCTTTATTTCCCTTTATACATATGGCAACAGAAGTTAAGTGTCCTAATTGTGGTTTTGGATTTCCGATTGAGGAAGTGATGGCCGAAGAATATAAAAAAGAACTGCAGGTAAAAATGCGCGACTATACCCGCCAAAAGGAAGAAGAATACCGCAAAAAGGAAACCGAATTTGTCAATAAAGAGCGGCAGCAGCAGCTTGCTTTTGAGCAGCGCCTCAACGACGAAAAAAAGCAACTACAGGCCATTATTGAGCAATCCCTGCGCAAAAGCATCGGGTCCGACTATGAAAATAAGCTGGCCCTGCTGCAGAACGAGAAAAACGAAACCGACGAAAAGCTCAAAGCCTCCCGCCAGAAGGAACTGGAGTTTATGCAAAAGGAAAACGCCCTTAAACAGCGCGAAGAAGAACTCGAACTTTCTGTACAGCGCAAATTGCAGGAGCAGCGCAGCGAACTCTCCGAACAGATCCGCAAGCAGGAAGCCGAGCGCTTTAACCTGAAGGATACTGAATACCAGCTCAAACAAAAAGAGCTCGAAAAGCAACTGGAAGACCAGAAAAAGCTGGTGGACGAAATGAAACGCAAAGCCGAACAAGGCTCCATGCAGCTGCAGGGCGAAGTGCAGGAGCTGATCCTGGAAGAATTGCTGCGCGAGAGTTTTCCATTCGACCTCATTGGCGAGGTGGGCAAGGGCGTGCGCGGGGCCGATTGTATCCAAACGGTGCGCAATAAATTCGGGCTGGAGTGCGGGCGCATTATTTATGAAAGCAAACGCACCAAGGACTTCGGCGGGGACTGGATAGACAAACTAAAAAAAGACATGCGCGCCATCGGCGTGGACGTCGCCGTTATCGTGTCGCAATGCTACCCCAAGGGAATGGATTGCTTTGGCGAAAAGGATGGCGTGTGGATCTGCTCCTTCGAGGAGGTGAAGGCAGTGGCCTATATCCTGCGGGATGGCATTATCAAGCTGGCCAACCTGGCTAAGGCGCAGGACAACAAAGGCGATAAAATGCACCTGCTGTACGATTACCTCATCAGCAACGAGTTCAGCGAGCAGTGGAAAGCCATCCGCGAGGGCTATATGAGCATGCGTATCTCCATCCAGAAAGAGCGCGACGCCATGGAGAAAATGTGGAAGGCCCGCGAAAAGCAGCTGGAAAAGGTGCTCCTTAACGCCGCCCATATCAAAGGCTCCATCGAAGGCATCGCCGGTAGTGACATGATCCATTTGGAACTGGGGGATGAGGATGATGCCCTGCTGTTGGAGTAGGAAATTGCAGGCCCTGGGTTTCCGCTAAATAGATTTTAAAACGGGAAATCCAACACTGTTTGGAGGGTGAAGCACCCGAACCACCCGGGACGGATGAATAAGCCTGGTACACCTGGTACGCTAATAAATTCTGTAATTTACTTGGATTTGTAAAGAAAAATCCGTATAAATTATCATTCAATTCTTTTGCTGGCGCCCCATTTGCCGGCGGGGTACGCGTTCAGGTAATCAACTATGGAAGCACGCCCGCCTTAGCGGGATTTGGGGCGACCTGTCAGCGTCCATATGCAGGGCTGCTTGCCGCCGCCACTGGCGACCGGCGCCCCTGGCTAAGCGATGGGCTGCACCCATCGTTGGTGTATTACGCCCTTTCAGGACTTAAAATTGGTTTACATCAGCCCTGAAAGGGCGCTACACGTTAAGGCCGGGCGAAGTCCGGCGGGTATCGCCCCCCCCGTCAGCGATCGCTGATCGCTGTCCGATTTCTATGATCTATGCAACTAATCTTTGATAATTATTTTCATATAACCTATTTTGCTTTACACAAGCGAAGATGCGTAGAATAAGCTTGTTTCTGACAGCATTTATAACGCTCATTTTATTCTTTTTTTCGATGTTTACCATGCGTTGGTAGTATAGTTTTATTTCCGGGTCACATTGTATAGCCACCATTGCTGCCAAATGTAAAAGCGTTTTTATTTTTTTGTTGGCCATATGGGATACCCTGGCTTTCTTTGTCACCTTGCCGGAATCATCTGTAAAAGGAGCCACGCCTGAATGACAGGCAAATTGCTTAGGGTCGCTAATGTCTTTAAATTCGTTAGTGGTTACCACAACCTGGACACCAGTTACCTTGCCGACGCCAGTCACAGACGTTACTATGGTAAATAAGCGTGTTAGTTCCTCGTCCGAGCGTATGATTTTATCCATAAGTTGATCGGCCTTTTTAAGATCGGCTTCAATGGCATTTAAAGTTTTTGCACATACCGATTCGTTTTGTTTGGCTATGCGCTTATTTACGAAGGCCCCGGTTTCTTTAAGCGGTGTTTGCAGCATTTTTTTTGCATCTATCAAGCGTGCGCGCGTGGTAGCAAGATGGGCCAATTGCTGGACAACTTCCCGTTTAGGGGTCCATAAACGCAATTCATCGCGGTTTTTGTAAGCATATTCAGCAATACGAATAGCATCTATCTTATCATTCTTCCCTCGGATATTACCCAGCGAATTCTTGATCTGGGTAGCTGCCTCCAAACAAATATTGGCTTTCTTTTTATGCAAACAGTATAGTAAATGATTGTTGTAGATCCCGGTATGTTCCATGCAGAAAACAGCGGTGTTTAAAGCAAATTCCGGTAGTTTGGATAACTCTTTAAGGAACGCAATAATGTCTTGTGGATTATTGGCGATCTCCTTGTGAAATAAAAGTCTCTTACCTTGCATAACGGCAAAGTCCAGTTCATTTTTTGATACATCCGTACCAACGAAATAGGTAAATTCCATAACTTTACTTTTAAATTGTTAATAACAGGGTTAACCGGTTTAAACACAATCAATACCTTACTAATGAGCCTGAGAACTCTAATTTCTATTTGATGCTTGTTTAAACAACTGACAGAGGATTAAATCGGACAATAGGCCTGAATACCTGGTAGTCTCTCTGAAGGCGCCTCTGTCAGTGTTAACCTTTTCAACAAAAATCATGGTTATTAACAAAAGAAAAAGAAGCAAAAAGAAAACTTCAACAAGCAATAACAACTAGATTTTATTGATTTGCTAATCTAAAGGAAGTTTGTAACTTCGGATGACTATGCACGTAGTCTGCGACTACACTAAAAAAACAAACAATCCACATCAATGATCTGGTCGATGCCGGCATAGTTAGAGGCGCTTGAATAAATATAATCTTCAGCGCGGTAAACCAAGCCGGCGCGAACAGGGTTATCATGAATATAATCTATTTTTTGTTGTGTAAATGCAGGCGTGCTTAATTCAATAGGATGGCTATCATGCTCCCACAGCTGATAGGTTTCGTTACGGGTGTGCTGCGAGGCGTAATATTTAAACTGGTGCAGCATCCATTCGCGGCGACTTTCGACGCCGCTGCCGCAAGCGTCCTCGCTTGTGGTCCGCGTTTAGGTAACCGGCTATACAAGCAAGCCTGCTTCAGCGGATGGCGGGCTGTACCTCTGGCTATGCGATGGGCTGCACCCATCGTTGGTGTATTACGCCCTTTCAGGACTTAAAATTGGTTTACATCAGCCCTGAAAGGGCGCTATACGTTAACGCCGGGCGAAGTCCGGCGGGTATAGGCACCTCTGTCAGCCCTGAAAGGGCGTAATACCTTTTACGCGGGGCGGAATTGCATCGCGGTTAATTTTTTGTCGCTGTAATGTCTCTGGCAGCATCTGCGTTGGCTTGTGTGTCCCAGAGACAGGCATAGCTGATTACCTGTCATCGGGGCGCGCATTTGCGCTTTTGGCCAGAACGTCAGACTCGCGCCTGAAAAAGGAAACCCGGAAAAGGCAGAAAGACGCTAAGCATAGCCAATCGGCACACTTTGTCAACCCATAGCAGGGTGAAGCCCGCCCCTTCACTTCCCCTTAAAATAAAAAACAATATGCAACACCGAAAGCGCTGTAAATGCCAAAGCCAAAATCGCTATGAAAACAATAACCATCACCGGCGTTTTTGGAAAAAACAATAACGCGCACAGCAAAGCTATACTGACGACAGTCCCACTGAAGGAAAGAAAAATGCAGGTTTTGCATTTTCCAAGTTTCCTTTTAAATGGTTGATTTGTTAGTTGACCGCAGCAAGCCATATTAATTAATTATTTAATTATTTACCAGCCGCAGGCCATTATTTTTTTATACCATACCCACAGCGAAATCAACGCCCAAATGGCGGCATACAGCGGGATGATGTAAAAACCAGCCACGCCGGCCCATGCAAGTATGCCAACAACTATACCTGTGCTTATGAAAGATACATTCAAAAACGCCTCCTGGAAATTAGTCCACTTTTCGCAATTTGTGGGGCAGCACCGCTGAACCCAGTATTTAAATAAAAGGTAAATAATCAGTGCACATAACAGCAGTATAAGGATAATGATGATAACGGCAAATACCGGCCCGACCGACCCTGACAACACAAAGAACAGCCAGCTCAAGGTGGATTTTGATAACATTAAAAAACCGACGAATGCTGCCAGCATAATTTCCCAAAGGGCTAAAAATAGCGTGCATTTGTTGCATTGCCGAGGGCAGGGCAGCCAGGTAAAATAAGAAATCAAGGCCAATATGGCGGCCCCCAAAGCAATAAACCAGATAAAAGAATCATAAGTGTTGACGATAGCCAGCACCAGCGAAATCAGAAACGTGGTGGCAAAAACCTCAAAGGCAATCCGGTTGGCTTTACATACGGGTTTCTCGCAAACCGATACGCAAAAGATGTCCGAAGCATCAGCGCAGGTGCTGCCCGGATACGAAATAGTTATGGTATGGTCGCCGCAGGTGTAATCGCCCTGCCAGTTCAAACTAAATGTACCCGACCCTGAACCCGCTGTGACCGCTGCGCCGTCAACCAACAACTGTGCCTGTACTATTGACGGGCAACCCTGTTTGATCATCGGGGTAACATGGGCGCTGATGGTAACATGTTTGGTTTCATGGTCCGCATTGCAAGCCTCGCTCACGTTGGTGTTAAATGAAACCGTAGCATTGGGGCAACAATCGCACGAAACGTCAAAAGTTTTATGGATAGCTCCGCAATTACCAGGATCTGTTAGTATAAGCGACACGGCATAACCCGTACCCGGCGGTAATACCAATGCAACGGTGCCGTTTAACGGCGATGAATTGACGATTGCGATGGACTGCCCCGGAAAAGATAAAACGCCTTTAATTGGCGGACAGGAAACATCGCTTGATAAGATAATACTGTATTCGATACTCAGGTTTACAGCCTGGGCGGTGCAGTTTCCGTAGATGTATTTTAAGTTTAGCTGCGGGCAACAGTCATTACAGCATGCAACGGCTACAGGCACGGCCTGCGGCGGGCATTCGCCCGATGAATTCACCACGTGCACTGTCGCATTGTACGTTTGGCCGCATTTATAAGTATGCGTTATTGTGGGGCAGATTACGTTTGTAGTGGTGCCGAACGGACCGAAGGAAACGTGTGGAGTGACAGTGCCATCGCCCAGATCCCAATACACGCTTACCGTTTTACAACTGCCTTCGAGGGTGAACGACGAACTAATTTCAATTTGCCTGGTGCCATCATCGTAGCATTGCCCAGGCTGGATATTGGTACTCACCACCGGGCAGCAGTTACACCGGATAGGCCCGTTAAATGTGGCCGTGCAATTTGGGTCTGAGCCACATGTGGCATTTACGGTGATTGGGGAGCCGCACACACATTTGGTCTGGATAGCAACACTCCAGTTTCCGCTTTGATCAACGGGTGCATAAAAAGGGCCGAGGTGGTTGTCCATACCGCAGTCAATAAACAACGTTATACGTGCGCACCCCGTTGCGGTCCCGTTTACGGTAGCGATGGTGTCTATCCCGGTATTTCCGGTAACATCTAAAATTGTAACTGAGCACATAATTAATTTCCGGTCGAGAAATAAGGTTTATAAAGTTTAGAATTTTCCATAAGGTAGTGGTTTTCAATGAAAAACAAAAATAAATCGGCGGAATTTTTTTGAGGGTTAAGTTCCCGGGGCGCGTGTATGCCGGGATAGTCTGCGCGGTCGCGTGCCCCGCTAACAGGTATATCCATCTAAATCATTTTGAGGCAGGATAGCTTAAAGGGCCGAAGAATATATTTCTACACCCTTTTTGGTTTTATCATCCCGGGTGTTCGGAAGATCTGAATCACCGCCAAAACTCCCTCCCAATGGGAGGGGTGCGGCCGGCTGTGAAGTGGCGGGGAGGGTTTCTCTTCAAGCGCGAGTCTGCTGCGCCCGTGCTACCGGCTATGCGATGGGCTGCACCCATTGTTGGCGTATTACGTCCTTTTCAGGACTTAAAATTGGTTTACACCAGCCCTGAAAGGGCGCTACACGTTAACGCCGGGCGAAGTCCGGCGGGTATAGGCACATCCTGCCAGCCCTGAAAGGGCGTTATACACGGGACGATATGCATCACGGTTAATTTTTTTCTCGCCGTAACGCTCCACTCTTCAAGCGCGAGTCTGTCGCTCAGGCCGAAAGCGCAAAGGCGACTCGTGCTCAGCTGACAGGTAGCCCGCCGCGCTCCACTACCAGGCATTGGCAAAAAACGCTGACGCTTTTTGCAGGCTAATCTTTTTTGTCTTTGCGCGGAGAAAAACTACCTATTTACCCGCTTTCCGAAGTTTGTAACTTCGGACGACTATGCGCGTAGTCTGCGACTACACTAAAAAAACCACCCACCTCAATAATCTGGTCGACACCGGCATTTTGGAGGCGCTTGAATAAATAATCTTCGGCGCGATAAACCAGGACCGTATATTTTTTAAATAAATTTGCAATAAAGTAGCAAATATGCTACCTTTAGATAATGAAGGTTAAGGAATTACTTAAATTGCTAAAAGACGACGGCTGGCTGGAAAAAGACCAGAAAGGCAGTCACCTGCAATTGGTAAATCCTAACAAACCGGGGAAAGTGACAGTTCCGGTTCATAAAGGAGATATTCCAAAAGGAACATTACAAGCGATTTTAAAACAGGCGGGGTTAAAATAAGCCCCCAACCTTTATTTGTTGTTTTATTTAAAACAACCGTTTGCTTGCGTGAAAAGCGTAAAAATTTGAAACAATAAACAAACGCTCATTGGCTATAGCCAAAATAAAGCGAAAAAAACACCATGGACGTGCAAAAGATTGAACTCATCATCGAAAAAGGTGAAAACGGAATTTGGGGAAGGGTAAATTATAATGATAACCTGATTGTGGAAGAAGCCGATAACCTGGATACCCTGCAACTGAATTTAAAAGGGCTGTTAAAAGATTTCGAGGGGCTTGAACCCGAAAGCGTAGTGTTCGACATCAGGTATGATGTTTATGCGCTTTTCCGCCAATTCGATTTTTTAAATATCAGCAAGGTGGCAAAACATGCGGGCATCCACCCCGGATTACTGCGCCAATATGCTTCCGGCGTAAAACACCCCTCATTAAACCAGGCAAAAAAGATTGAAGAAACGCTGCACAGGTTGGCTGATGAAATGCAAAAAGCTTCGGTTTATGTATCTTGATAGACGCCTCTACCTATTCACACTGCATATACAAAGCACCAAAATGAACATTTTTGTGAGTATTTGAATTCAGCGCCGATCCCGTAACAAATATTCCGTTTTTGCCGGTGAAGACAAACTTATCTATCTGCGATGCGCCGGTGTAAGTTTTACCATCGGTTCCTAAACTTTGTATTACCCAGGTCATTTTGCCATCGGCGTCAATTTTTGCCAGGAAGCTATCATTATTGCCATGCGCGGTTAATGTTTTTGAGGTGCCGGCAGGGTTAAAGTTTACACTGCCATTAAAGGTGCCGGCAATATACAGGTTGCCGTCGGCGCCTGTTTTTACCAGTTTAAAAGGCGGCACCTTTATCGACCAGGCTTTTGTATTACCGCCGGTGTATTTGGTTATGGTTGTGCTGTCGATATTGTAAATATTTGTTTTACTGTCGCAAAACACGGTTGAGCGTTCGGGGACAGCTATTTGCCGGGTATTTACCAGTTTTGAATTTAGGTCATATTCATCTGCAATGGCAGTATAACCTGCCGCGTAGTAAATATCATAAAAGCCGCCTGATGGCAAAAACTGGTAACTTGCTGTACTAAAACCTGTAGATATTTGTTTTACGTGCGTCAGCTTGCCGGTTTGATCGAAGGTGTACATCATATTCCCGCTGCCCGGTTGAACCTGCACCGTCGGGTCATTATACTGGTTATCAAGCGGGGCGCTGATATCGTCTGCCGCTACATGCAAAATGCCGATATTGCTCACCCCCAGGCTGGTAAAAGTAGCATCCATGGCATAGTAAATATGCTTGCTCCAGGCGGTATCGCCGGAGCTGTTATATTTAGTGGCGTTTACGATACTGTGCCAGGGAGAGTCAAGAATTGTAAAATAACCAATATACACCTGCTGCATCGAATCAACAGCAATAGCTGATTGATAACCGGTGATGGCCGGTTTAGTGTACACCTGGTTACCAAGCGCATCAAATTTATACAAGTATCCCTGCGCAATTCCTGCAATACCATTTGTTAAATTGGGGTCGGTAAATTCCTGTGAAGTGTTTTCGATATACACATTGCCTGGCAGATCAGCTGCTATTTCATCATAAACAGTGATCAGGCCGCCGTCAACTATTAAATAATCAGGCAAAATATTTTCCTTAAGCAATTGGGGGCCATTGCATGGCGGCGTGGGCGGAACGGTTTTGACATTATTTTTTTTGCACCCTGTAGCCATTATTAAAACGGCAAACAACAAGGCGGGCAGTTTCCGGGCTTTCATATTGTGTAATTGGCTAAAACGATTTAGTATAATAACATAAAGGTATATTATTATATATCAAAAACAAAAATTACGGGTATTTAAAACAGTGCAGCCGCTGTAAGAAAATTGGCTGCTGCCCCCGCCCTGGGCGGCTCCGGCGCCGGGGGGCTTTTGGCTCTCCGAAAAATAATTAACTTTTTTTGTGATTTTTCGTGCACCTTCCCTACTAATTGGATATAGTAAGATTTAAATGCACAGTAAAGAAGCTTTTATCAGGATTATAAAAGAAAACGAGGGCCTTATTTATAAGGTGGCCAGGGTGTACACAAACAGCAAAGAGGACGAGCAGGATTTGTACCAGGAAGTAGTATATCAGTTATGGAAATGTTTCGGCACATTCAGAAATGAATCTAAAATAAGTACCTGGATGTACCGCATCGCTTTAAACACCGCCATCGGCCATTTAAATAAAGAGAAAAAGAAAGGGGACCGTGTACCCATTGATGAGGGCTTGCTAAATAAGCCCGATATACAGGACACCACCATGCAGGAGCGGAGCGAAATGCTGTTTGCCCTGGTAAAACAGCTGAACGAAATAGAAAAAGGTATTGTTCTCCTCTACCTGGAAGGAAAAACGTACGACGAAATAGCCACGATAACGGGGTTTACCGCAAGCAATGTAGGCACCCGTTTAGGCAGGATCAAACAAAAATTGGCAGTTCAAATAAATTAAAAATAAGATGGAATTAGAAGAAATGAAAACCCTGTGGGGAGAAATGTCGGCCGAAATGGAAAAACAAAAAAAATTAACCGATTCATTAATTATCAAAATGACACAAGTAAATTATAACCATAAAGTAGCTAAGATCTGGGTGCCCGAAGCAATAGGCTCAGCCGGATGTTTTGTGATAGCAGCTTATATACTTATAAATATGGGGGCACTAAACACCTGGTATTTGTTGGTTTGCGGTATTGTTTCGGCCCTGTTATTGATCCTGATGCCCACGCTTACTATCAGGTCAATTTTTAAGATCAGGTCAATCAATATTTCGGCTAACAGCTACAAGGAATCATTAATAGCCTATTCAAGCAGTAAAAAGCAAATTGTGTCTGTTCAAAAATTGAAATTTTATCTCGGGGCTATCCTCATGCTGGTAAGCCTGCCGGTAATGAGCGAACTTATTGGCGGGAAAGATATTTTTAAAATAACCGGTGTGTGGTATTGGTACCTTATTATTTCGCCAATTTATTATTGGTTTGCCACAAGATGGGTGTCCCGGTGTTATCTTAATGTGCTTGCCGGCGCCGAAAATATTTTAAAAGAAATAGAGGCGTAAAGAAAGATCAACAAACCGGGACAAAACAATAAATATTTTTAAAACAGCTTATTATGATCACTTTTTTTAAAAGGCTGCTGCTCATGTGCCCGATTGTGTTTTTCCTGCACCTGTTTATTTGGGTAAAACATCACCGGCACCCGGCAGTGCAATTTAAATATCTTCCGTTGTTTGAGTTTTGCAGGTTCGCGCGCCTGTGCACATAGTGAGCAGTTGCGTTAAAAAAACAACAATCAACCCTTCAATAGCATTTCTTTATTACCTTAGCTAAAACCTATTGCCGTATATGAAATTTATCAAAATATTGCTGCTGGCATTTATCCCCGCGATGGCATTTGGCCAGTTAAAACTTTCCGGCTGCAAATGTGCTGCATCCAAGTATGCTGACAGCAAAGCAGATACGGTATTTCAACTTCCCGGTAATGTTGCCATTGCTTTATGCGGCGCCCAAGAAAAAAACATCATTAAAGGCAAAGTATTATACCGTGAATTTGTGCTTTCGGTATGCGGGGCAAAGCAAATTATCAAATTTTGGGAGGCCGTGAAAATTTGTAATGTAAAAACAGCCAATGGCGAATTGCTGGTGCAGGAGTTGGTTGATCTGCCGGTGGGTAAGGATATGACATACAACGAAACCGTTTGGACAACGGAGCATATTTATTTTTCGAAAGGTAAATTGGTCCGCGATTCAGTGATCAACCGGCGTATCCCTAAATATAGCGCCAAACAGGTGAACAATGTATTAAACCTTTATCAATACACGCCAAATATAAATAATGAGGCCACGATTAACCTGGCTGACAAGCTATTCATCAGCGCGCTTTCGGGAAGCGCGAAGGCAAAAGCTTACCTGGTTAATTTCAAAAAAAATTTACGATGCTTGATGGGGTCAACCTGGAAAACTATGATACCCTGTTGCGCAGGCTGCGCAGCTGGGAACAAACTGCGAATTAGCGCTGTTTTATGATGTGATAGTAGCCGTTGTCTGAATTTGCAAACTTTGGGTAACGGATTTTAATATCGAACACCGAACGACCAATTTTGAATTATGATTAAGCATTTCAACATTCGGCATTCAACATTCATTATTTGTTATTAAATTTTCTTTTGGCTTGTAAGGTCCTTGATATCGCCAGAATCCCTTACCCCGTCTTCACCCCAAACAAATAACCCACCAGCGCCGTGATCCCCATCGCTATCGTCCCCCAAAAGCAGATCCGGATCATGCTTTTGACTATGGCCGAGCCGCCTGCTTTTGCTGCAACAGCGCCCGACAGGGCCAGGAATACGGTGGCAAAACCATATAAAAATATTTCCATCAGGTGTACCGGCGCTAACAGGGATACAAAAAAGGGTAAAATGCCGCCTGATATAAAAGATGCCCCCGAGGCCAGGGCCGCCTGCAGCGGTTTCGGCTGCGAAAATTCGTTAATGCCCAATTCGTCTTTGGCGTGGGCTTCCAGGGCGTTGTGTTTGGTCAGCTGTTCCGCCACCTGCAGGGCCAGCTCACTGTCTAACCCCCGTTTTTTATAAATTTTTGCCAGTTCTTTCAGTTCGATCTCGGGCATGGTGTCCAGTTCTTTCTTTTCCCGAACTAAATCTGCATTCTCAATATCCGATTGCGAACTCACCGACACATATTCACCTGCCGCCATTGACATTGCGCCTGCAACCAGGCCCGCAAGTGCCGCCAGGACTACCGGGCCCCGGGTATGGCTGGCCGCCGCTACGCCAATAGCTATACTGGTGGTTGAAAGGATGCCGTCATTGGCGCCCAAAACAGCCGCCCGCAGCCAGCCGCTCCTGTTTGAATAATGTTTTTCTAATTCCATTTTTTAGTTTTAGCGTTTTCAGCAGCTTGCCGATGCCCGCAATAGTGTAAAAATCAATAAAAATTATTGAATGTCGCCGGGTGTAAAATAAAATAGCTAACGAAAAGCCCGGCTTGATTTTACAAACCGGGCTTAGTTTCAACTTCACTTACCCGAAAATTCTTGTTGGCTTAGGTTAGATAACTGTAGAATCCCGCCTGATCAGGCCAAGTATAATAGCGATAACCGCTATTACCAATAAAATATGAATCAGGCCGCCTGCCGCGTAAGCAAATGTGCCGATAGCCCATCCAATGATGAGGATAACTGCTATTATGTACAAAATTGATCTCATGATGTTTTTTTTAAGTGTGACTGATTGCCGGAAGAGATACAAATGCAATACCAAAGGCCCAATCCCCCTTTGAGCAGCCCTCCGGGGAACAAATAGTGTCCAAATTCAAATAAAAAAGAGTAAGATAAAAGGACAGTTGCTCATTTGGCCGCTTATTCATTTTTAACCGCCCTTTATGGTTTGTTAATACAGGCATAATGCCAGCAGGTACAAAGGGCTGTTGGGTATAAATATAGTCGGGTGGCCCTGGCGGGCCATGGCAACTGGCCATGGCGCCGGGAAATGTCATTGTATTTTAAATAACATAGCTATAACACCATCCCCCAGCTATTTTTATAAACAAAAATGCAAAAGCTCAGTTGTTTGGAAATAATATTGAACAGGGAAGTAATTTTTAAAGCTGAATAATTTGGAAACGACCAAACACATAGCCATTTTGGGTGGCGGACCGGGCGGCTTATTTATGTTTAAAAGACTGGTAGATGCTGGCAGGACGGATATTGCCATCACCGTATTTGAGAAGCGAAACCGATTGGGCGCGGGTATGCCCTACAGCGCCGACGGCGCCAATGACGAACATATCACCAATGTATCCGGTAATGAGATCCCCCTGCTGGTTAGCCCGCTGTCGGCATGGATAAAAACTGTACCAAAAGATACGTTAAATAAGTTCCACATCGATCCGGCTCGTTTTAATGAATACAAGGTATTGCCGCGCTTACTGTTTGGCCAGTACCTTACCGCCCAGTTTGATATGTTGCAAAAACAGGCCGGCGAACGCGGCATCCCGTTTAAAATACATTACAGCAGCAACGTAACCGATATCATAGATTACCCCGGGCAGGAAAGGGTTTTTGTGGAAATAAACGGCGCCGAAAAATTCGCGTTTGACAGGGTGATCATCTGCACCGGGCATAACTGGCCGGTTAAGCACGAAGGAACCGTGCCCGGTTATTTTGATTCGCCCTATCCGCCCGCCAAACTCGCCCTTAAACTTAATCACCAGGTTGCCATCAAAGGCTCCTCGCTTACTGCGGTTGACGCCATTCGGACACTGTCGCGCTACAATGGTACGTTCAGCAAGCACGAAAATGGCACCCTTAGTTACCGCCTGCTGCCCGAAAGCCCAAACTTTAAAATGATAATGCACACCCGCAACGGCATGCTGCCCGCAGTGCGGTTTCACCTTGACGACTCGCACCTGTCAAATGATTCGCTGCTGACGCCTGATGAACTTGCGGCGCATAGGGCAGCTAATAACGGCTTTTTATCGCTCGATTTTGTGTTCGAGAACGATTTTAAAGCGCCTATAAAAGAAAAAGACCCTGTATTTTACGAAAAGATCAAACACCTGCGCATGGAAGAATTTGTAGCCGCAATGATGGACCTCCGCGAGCGGCTCGACCCTTTCCAGCTGTTAAGGGCCGAATATGCAGAAGCAGCAAAATCGATCAGACGCAGGGAATCGGTTTACTGGAAAGAAATGCTGGGTGTGCTTAGTTTTGCGCTAAACTATCCGGCTAAACATTTGTCAGCAGAAGATATGCTGCGGCTGCAGCATTCGCTCACGCCGCTCATCTCAATTGTTATTGCCTATATACCGCAAAGCTCAAGTGAGGAGCTGATAGCGCTGCACCACGCCGGGGTGCTTGACCTGGTTGCTGTTGGCGACGACAGCCGGGTGGAAGCAGAGAGCAGGGGCGGAGCAACTTACCGTTATACCGACGAAGAAGGCCGGGCACAGGCAAAATATTTTAAAACCTATGTAGATTGTGTTGGGCAGCCGCATTTGGATTTTGATGAATTTCAGTTTAAAAGCATGTTAAGCAAAAAAACGGTTAGCCCGGCGCGTTTAAAATTCCGCTCGACCGATGAAGCGCTCAAGGCCGTCGCTGCCAGCAAAGATGTGCTCCGGGACCAGCATGGCGACTATTACCTTAGAGTTTCGGGCATTACCATCAACGATAATTTCCAGGTGATAGATGATTACGGCGCATTTAACAACCGCATCTACATCATGGCCGTACCTTATATCGGCGGCTATAACCCCGATTATTCGGGCCTTGATTTTAGCGAGGCGGCCTCGGCCACTATCATAAAAACTTTATTGCCAAATGATGAACATGCCATCCTCAGCTGAACTAAAATTATTTATGGTGCTGCTGGGCTCAAAATCCCCCGCGCGCAATGTGGAACAGCATGATTATTTTTTTGGTATCGGCCAGGTGCTGAATGACCTGGTGCCGCAGATGCGCGCTTTCTGGCCCGGGACCGGCAATAGCCTCCATGTTGATGGCTGGCGCGAAGTAACCCGGGTAAGTGGCTTTAGGGTGGAAGTTGTATTGAAGGAGCGGGATGACTTTTTAGCTTTAAACCGGCTGTTTTTTATAAACCTGGGCGGTTACCAGGCCGATAAGCTGGAGGAACAGCATTATACCGTACTATCCGTACACAGCGACCGAGCGCAGGCAGCGCGGCACGCAAAGCAAACCTTGTTCTATAAAACCAATACCCTAAAAGGAGCCGGTTCGCATATCGACGAAAAATATGGCATTGATGTGGATGATATCTATCATATCGAAGAGATCCTGCCGCCCGGCGAAAAGGAAAAGTACCGGGTATTGCTAACGCCTGCTGAAGATGTGGCAACCGACAAAATCCATTTAGGTTATTTAAAACTGGATAAGATCAAATGACATCCGCCCAACTGTTTACACGATGGGTGGAAGAGAAACACCGCGGGCAACTGGTAAAAAAAACCACCGCCCCGTATTTTACGCACCTGGCTGCCGTTGCCGGCATGGCAGGGCCATTAATGGCGCTCGGGTACGAGACGGGTTTATGTCATGACCTTTTGGAGGATACTGAAACCACCGCAGATGAATTAACCAATACCCTGATCCTTTTCGGATACGAGCCTGAACAAGCCAGTTTTATCACCTCAACCGTTACGGAGCTGACAGATGTATATACGTCAGCGGCATTCCCCTTTCTTAGCAAAGACGAACGGAAAGAAAAAGAAGCATTGCGCCTCAGCAAAACCAGTCCCGCCGCACAAACCCTTAAGTATTGCGACCTGGCTGACAATATCAAATGGGTATTAAGGCACGACCGGAAACACGCCCTGCAATACCTTCAAAAGAAAGAACGCCTGGTAAAAAAACTTACTGCTGGTGATGCCGCAGTACGGAAGAACCTGCTCACCCTCATTCGTCATTCCATTTCCAACTTTGGGGGTAAATAAAAAGGCAGGGGTGGCCTTGCGCTATACCTGCGTTTACACAATTTAACTACTAACTGACAGATTAAAATTCAGTTAATTAGATAAATTAACTGCTTTATTTTTAATTTATTTTATGTCGTAATAATTAATTAATAAAAAATTATGGAAAATTTAATGAAAGCCTGCCGGGAGCTGATTTTTTGCCGGTAACGGCGACTAAGGTTGTCGCTTCAATTGCCGTCCGGCTGGTAAAATACCCCCCGCCACTGCCCGTTAGCGATAAAGGTTTGTGCATGTAACACGCCTGATAGCAGGCAAAGTGACGTAAGTATATGGAGTTTTTTCATATTCTATAAGTTAATTTAAAGGGACACTTTCTACGATAACGTCCCAGTGTGCCAGCACCAGTTCAAAACGCTGCTGCTCCGCTTTGGCATAGCTCTCCCGGTCCGGAAAAAGCTGTTTTTTATAAGGGTCGGCGATGCTATAATCCAATGCCAGGTGTTCATTTTTAAACGTGGTAGTCACTTTAAAGTCCCAACGGGTGTCTTCCCCGCTGTGCAGAACAGGGATTTCGGCTGTAATACGCAGCAAGTCGCCATTTTCAACCAGTTTTTTTAGCAACGGGTAATGGTTTTTTTTCCATAGTGCGATAAACTCTTCAGCATGGCCCCATTTCAGTTTATAATAGTTCTCGATGGTGAGCGGCTTGTCCTGCGCAAAAAGCGCTATACTCCAAACCATAAGCCCTGTCATTAAAATAACTTTCTTCATCATATCTTCATTAGAGGTGTGAGGGCGGATTCGAACCGCCGTAAAAGGTTTTGCAGACCCCCGCCTCGCCACTCGGCCACTCCACCGTTTGTTGCTGCCTCAGGCAGCTGCCAGCCGGAAAACTGCGGCCAGTTTTTCTGCCACCTGGTCTAGCTCGGCCCTGGTATTGAATTTACTGAATGAAAAGCGGATAGCGGTGCGCGCTGCATCTGTACCAAGCGCCTTCAATACATGCGAGGCTGATCCGCCCGAACAGGCGCTGCCTCCGGAAACGGCGATGCCCTCTGTATCGAGGTAGCGCAGCAGGTCGGTATCCGTACCGGGCAGGCTCACGCTTAATAACGTATAAAGGCTTTTATTTAAGTCGGCCGAATTGCCGTTAAACTGCACATCCGGCAATGTTTCGGTCAAACGGGTAATCAAATGGTATTTTAAGTTTTGTATGTACGAATGATCCTGTTCCATTTGCCCGTAAGCAATTTCAAGCGCTTTGGCCATACCAACAATGCCCGGGATATTTTCGGTGCCGGCGCGCAGGCCGCTTTCCTGGCCCCCGCCGTGGATAAGGCGGTTGAGCCGCTGCCCTTTGCTGCGGTACAAAAAGCCAACGCCTTTGGGGCCGTGGAACTTATGCGCCGATGCCGCCAGGAAATGAACTTTCAGCCGGCTAAGGTCGTGGCGGTAATGCCCCATAGTTTGTACTGTATCGGTATGGAACAAGGCCTGGTATTTTTCGCATAGCTCGCCGGTCTGCACGATATCGTTCAGGTTGCCTATTTCGTTGTTGGCATGCATTACCGAAACCAGGTTGCGGGTATTGGTCCGCAGCAGGTATTCCAGGTGGCTCAGATCCAGGTTGCCTTTGCCGTCATGCTTTATATAACTTATGCGGGTATGGTTTTTGGCCGTCAGTGCGCGCAGGGTTTGCAAAACGGCCGGGTGCTCAAACGGTGTAGTGATCACATGGTCGATATGGTTACAGGTAACCGCCGACACGATGGCGATATTATCCGCCTCGGTACCACCCGAAGTGAAAACGATCTCTTCAGGTAAAGCATTTAACAAACCGGCGATCGTGGCGCGGCTGGCTTCCAGTGCCTGGCCTGCCTCGCGGCCCGGCCCGTGCTGCGAAGACGCGTTACCATAGTGATTCAGAAAATAAGGGGTCATCGCTTCGAATACGTTTTGATCCAGCGGGGTGGTGGCTGCGTTATCCAGGTAAATTTTCATGTCTTGTTTTTTTATTTGCCTTTATTCCATATGCCAGAAGCCGCGCAGGGTGCAGCAATTACAAGTAGATTATACCTGGATTTTATCTTTCTCCCGGTTACAGGAGTGGAATTAGCACCTTATGTTTATAGGTTGCTAAGACGTCGCAGGGCCATTCCCTCGGTCTTTCTGGATAAATAATAAAGAACGTTTCGGGGACAAATATAAAACAATTTATATAATTCCTATGGATTTTATAGAATTAATTTGAATGGATCATTTTTTAGCCTGCATTTGCCAATAATATTTGCGCTATTTTTTGAGTATCGCTCAAACTTTTCACACAAAATCACCGGACATACAAAAATAAAATCAAAAAATATTCGGTTATGTGCTTTTACCTAATGTTAAATTAATTGTAACTTTATTTTACCAGATAATAGCTGAATAATACAACTTTAACATCACCGTTAAGCTGAAGTTAAGGCTGTATTAACATTATTCCGAGGCTGTTAAAAGCCAAAACCTAATTTGTAGTTTTAAAAATTGATTACGAATCGAGATGAGGAAGAAGATACTATTTATTACCGGGTCTATTAATCAAACTTCGCAAATGCACCAGATCTCGGAGCATTTGCACGACTTCGACTGCTGGTTTAGCCAGCTCTTCGCGGACAACAATTTTTTAAAGGGAATACTAAAATACACGCCTGTTGCCAACCATACGGTACTTGCTGATCACTTCCGGAAAAAATCAGAAAATTACCTTAACCAGTTTGGCGCCCGGATTGACCAGGGCGGCGACAGGCATCCATACGACCTGGTAGTTAACTGTACCGATATGATCGTGGCCAAAAAATTCAGACATACCAAAACCATTTGGGTGCAGGAGGGGATGATCGATAAAACCACCCTGTTAACCGGTTTGGTTAAGGCCTTAAACCTGCCGCCATATTGCTCAGGCGATACGTCGCTTAATGGTTCAACCAACGTATGCGATATTTATTGTACAGCCTCAATAGGGTATAAAAATTACCTTGCCCGAAAAGGTACTGACGCTTCAAAACTGATTGTAACCGGCATCCCAAATTACGATAACCAGCGCCAATACCTCGATAATGATTTCCCGTTGCATGACTATGTGATGGTAGCCACTACGGATATGCGCGAAACCTTTCGTTTTGAAAACAGGCCGGCTTTTATAAAGCACGCTGCGAAAATTGCTGATGGAAGGCAAATGCTTTTTAAGCTGCATCCTAACGAAAACGTGGCAAGGGCAGAAGCCGAGATAAAAAAATACGCTCCAAAAGGAAGCCTGATATTCAGCGGCGGTAATACCAGCCATATGATAGCCAATTGTTGCGAGCTGATCACCCAATATTCAACCGTTGTTTATACCGGGATAGCGCTGGGTAAAAAGGTGCATTCTTATTTTGATATTGAGGAACTTTACCGCCTGGCCCCCGTCCAGAATGGCGGTACCTCCGCAAAAAATATCGCTCAAATTTGCAGGGGGTATATTAACTTTAACGGTAAAAAGGAAGATTTTCTGAAAGGATTTACATTTAAGGCAGAAAGCGAACCTTATCTGGAGGTGCAGTATGCCTAACTATGTCAGCGTTTAATATATGATGGCAGATAATATTGTAATAGTTGTACAAGCCAGGATGTCGTCGAGCCGGTTGCCGGGGAAGGTGATGATGCCCCTATTGGGCGAAAGCCTTTTGTCGAGGATGATTGAACGGCTTAAAATGATCCGCCACAAGGCGCTGGTGGTTATTGCTACGTCTGAAGAAAGTGCCGATGATATCATTGAGCAGGAAGCTGATCGTATAGAGGTGCCCTGCTTTCGCGGCAACCTCAATAACCTGCTCGACCGCCACTACCAGGCCGGCAAAAAATATAATGCCGATACCGTTTTAAAGATCCCTTCTGATTGCCCGCTGATAGATCCTCAGATTATTGACCAGGTGCTTGATTTTTATGTTGAGCACCCCGGTGAATATGATTACGTAAGCAACCTGCACCCTGCCACTTTCCCGGATGGGAACGATGTGGAGATCATGACCATGGCCTGCCTTGAAAGAACATGGGAAGAAGCAACAAAGACCCTGGAGCTGGAGCACACCACCCCTTATATCTGGGAAAATCCTGAAAGCTTCAGTATTGGAAACGTAACCTGGGATACAGGAAAAGATTATTCCATGTCGCATCGCTTTACGATAGATTATGAAGCCGATTACCTGTTTATAAAGCGCGTTTACGAAGAGTTATATCCGGCCAGACATAATTTTTCCTGCAATGATATCATTAGCCTGCTTGAACAAAAGCCGGAAATATATGACATCAATGCCCGCTACGCGGGGGTAAACTGGTACCGTAACCATATGGATGAATTAAAAACTATTTCATCAGACCAAACAAAATTGACTTTTTGATAACATAAGTTAAATAATCAGAATTTAACTTTAAAGTTTTATTCATTATTAAATGCAAAGTTCAGCTATACCAATTGACCAGCTCGAAGCCACGGCTTTAAAAGTAAGGGAGCATATTATCAAAATGTCAACAGATGGCGGTTGCTTCGTCGGAGCATCACTTTCTGCTGCCGATTTGATTGTTTACCTGTATTCGGAATTTTTAAACATCAACCCAAATAATCTTAACGACCCCGACAGGGATTACCTGTTCCTTTCAAAAGGGCATGATGTACCCGCTTTATACGGCACCTTCGCTGAGCTTGGTTTGCTGGAGAAGGACAGGCTGAAAAACCATTTATCCCTTAACGACCATATTTACTGGCACCCCAATACGCATATTCCCGGCATCGAATTTCATTCGGGCTCTTTGGGGCATTTGCCATCGGTAGCAATAGGCGTTGCCATGGACATTAAAATAAGAGGCGGCAAAAACAAGGTGATCTGTATTATGGGTGACGGCGAGTTGAACGAAGGCACCTGTTGGGAAGCCGCGCTTGTTGCCAATGCCCATAAACTGGATAACCTGATCTTTGTGATCGACCGTAACCATTTCCAGGCCAATATGCCAACGGAGGAATTGATCCCGCTGGAGCCCCTGCATGATAAATTTACCGCATTCGGCGCAGCAGTAAAACGAATTGACGGGCATAGTTTTGAGTCCCTGCACGAAGCTTTTTCAGCCTATCCTTTTGAAACAGGTAAACTGAATGTAGTAATTGCAGATACCGTACGTGGCAAAGGATTACCCAGCATTGAACGCAGAGCCGACAGGTGGTTCTGTAATTTTAATGCCGAAGAGGTAGAAAGCCTGCTGAAGGAATTGCACGGCGAACATTTAACCAATTTAACATCTGAAACTTTAGTGGTGAGATAACATGACCTACGAAGAATTACTTACCCAAACTGCATTAGCCGATGATCGCTTTATCGTGATGACGGCCGAAAACCGCGCCCTGGTACGCAATATCCCCGGCAAACTTGGCAATCGGTTTATTGATACCGGCATAACGGAACAAACTATGATAGGCGCTGCCGCCGGCCTGGCGCTGCGCGGGCGGATCCCTGTGGTACATGCCCTGGCATCGTTTTTAACCATGCGTGCATTTGAATTTGTACGTACAGATGCAGGTGTCCCAAACCTGCCTGTAAAACTAAGCAGCTTTATTCCCGGCTTTTTATCTGATGGTAATGGCCCTACCCACCAGGCGGTGGAAGATATCTCCCTGATGCGGGGCATCCCGAATATGACTGTTTTTGCCCCCGCAGATGAACAGGACCTGGTAATGATGCTGCCCGAGATATGGAAACATCCGCATCCGTCCTACGTGCGTATCAATACCCGCAAAACAGATCATCAGCATAGCCCTTTTAAATTAGGCAAGGCCGAAATTATTTCAAAAGGCGATGATGTCACCATATTAACCTACGGGCTTTTGTTTGAACAAGCGCTTATCGCCGTTGAGATATTGAAAAACGAAGGCTTGTCGGTCGGTTTGATCAACCTGCGCAGCCTTAAACCCGTGGATGAGCAGGCCATATTGGAAGCTACCCGCGAAAGTGCTATAACCATAACGCTCGAAGATCATTTTGTTACAGGAGGCCTTTATAGCATAGTTGCCGAAGTGTTGCTAAAGCATTGCCAAACCGCCAAAGTGATCCCGATGGCATTGAAAGACAAATGGTTTAAACCATCCTTGTTACCCAATGTACTGGAGCATGAAGGCTTTACCGGCAAACAGATAGCCGAAAAAATATTGGGTTACAATACCAATGCTTATCAACCTGAAATATCAATCCCACAATTTTCTGAATAAATAAATAAGAATACCATGCCAAATTCTGTAAAATTTAACCCTGAATACCCTGATATAAGCAAATCGAACGAATTGTACCAGCGTGCGATAAAAGTTCAAAAACCGGTTACCCAAACTTTGGCAAAAGGCCCGGGACAGTTTACCAATGGCGTAGCGCCAAAATACCTGCAAAAAGGCAAAGGTTCGCATGTATGGGATGTTGACGGGAACGAGTATATCGACTTTAACTCGGCCATCGGCCCTATCTCATTAGGCTATGCTTACCCTGTTGTGGACGCAGCTATTGAAAAGCAATTAAAAGATGGCATCACTTTTTCGCTGATGCACCCGTTGGAGGTTGAATTATCGGAACTGATACAGGAAGTGATCCCCAATGCCGAAGCGGTAAAGATCTCCAAAACAGGCGCAGATGTTTGCTCTGCTGCCATACGTGTTGCCCGTGCGTTCACCAAACGCGAAAAGGTTTTTTGCTGCGGTTACCACGGCTGGCACGATTGGTATATCGGCATCACCAGCCGTAATGCCGGTATCCCTGAGGCTATCCAGAACATGACCTATACTTTTGAGTATAATGATATTGAGGCCATCAAAGCGGCGCTGGATGAAACCGTTGCAGCGCTGATCCTGGAGCCATTTATTTTCGAAGCGCCAAAACCGGGGTTCCTGAAAGAACTGGCCGAAGTATGTAAAGCAAACGGCACCCTGCTCATCTTTGATGAAATGTGGACAGGTTTCCGCATCGCTATCGGCGGCGCGCAGGAATACTTTGATGTAAAACCCGACCTGGCTGTATATTCAAAAGCATGTGCCAATGGTATGCCTATCGCCCTGCTAACCGGCCGCGCGGATGTAATGGAATTGTTTAATCACGAGGTTTTTAGCTATACCACATTTGGCGGTGAAGCACTGTCGCTGGCAGCCTGTATCGCTACCATTAATGAACTGCGTGATAAAAATGTACCGCAATACCTGGATGAAAAAGGCGGATTAATGAAAGACGGCTATAACCAGATCGCGATTGAAGCCGGGATGGATATTTATACCCGCTGCATCGGTTACAACTGCCGCTCCATGGTAACTTTTACCCCCGAAGCCGGTAACGGCCTTGAAGTAAAAACCCTGATGCAGCAGGAAATGATTAAACGCGGGGTGCTTTGGGCAGGTTTCCATAACATGTGTTACAGCCATAGCGATGAAGATATTGCCTACACACTTTCGGCATACAGGGATGTGATGCCAATAATGAAAGAGGCGATCCAAAGTGGCAACATCAAACAATATTTAAAAGGCGAAGTGCTGGAAGCAGTTTTCCGTAAAGTAAGTAACTATAATATAAAGCCGAAGACGGTGTAAGAAGTCATTGAGTCATTGGGTCATTAAGTCATTAAGTCATTGAAGAGGACAAGCAATGACTTAATGACGCGAAGCAAATGACCCAATGACCCAATGACCCAATGACGCGAAGCAAATGACCCAATGACCCAATGACGCGAAGCAAATGACTAACATATTTTCATTAAAAAATAAAACTGCTATAGTTACGGGAGCCCTTGGCTTGCTGGGTAAAAAACACTGCGAAGCTCTTGCAGAGGCCGGCGCCAATGTGGTAGTGGCGGATATGGATGAGGCTGCTTCGGAGAAGTTTGCGGCAAGTCTGGGCGAACAGCACGGCGGGCTTAAAGTAGATGTTACCAGCGAATTATCCTTAAAAACAGCCCGCGATAAAATATTAACCCGATATGGAAGCATTGATATTTTGGTGAACAATGCTGCCATTAATGATATGTTCGAGAACCCGGGGATGGCAAAGGAGCTATCGGCTTTTGAGAACTACCCACTCGATGCTTTTAAAAAATCGCTGGATGTAAATGTAACCGGGGTGTTCCTGGCCTCGCAGGTTTTTGGTACGGTAATGGCCGAACAGGGGAGTGGCAGCATCATCAATATTGCTTCAACTTATGGCATCGTTGGCCCCGATCAATCTATTTACCGGAATGAATGTGGCGAACAAACCTTTTATAAATCGCCGGTTTACCCGGTTACTAAAGGGGCGGTAGTAAATTTTACAAGGTTTTTGGCAGCTTATTGGGGCAGCAAAGGCGTACGGGTAAATACGCTCTCTCCAGGTGGCGTTGAGAACTCACAGAACGAATTTTTTGTACAGAATTATTCAGCTAAAACATTGCTGGGCCGTATGGCGCAACCCACAGATTACCAGGGCGCACTGGTTTTCCTGGCAAGTGATGCCTCGGCTTATATGACAGGTGCAAACCTGGTGGTTGACGGCGGATGGACCGCAATTTAATTAACGAACCCAATTAAACATGAACAATATGTTAGCAGCAAAACTTTCACGAATCAAATTACTCCTCACCGATTGTGACGGCGTATTAACAGACGGCGGCGTTTATTACGGCGAGGCCGGAGAAGAACTGAAAAAGTTCGATATCCGCGATGGTATGGGTGTTGAGCGCCTGCGAAACCTTGCGGGTGTAACTACAGGCATTATTACCGGCGAGCTGTCACCGTCGGTGATCAGGCGTGCGGAAAAATTAAAGATCACTGAATTGCACATCGGGGTTAAGGATAAACCATCGGTGTTTCAGGAAATCATCAGCAGGCTTGGTTTAAAACCCGAAGAAGTAGGCTTCATCGGTGATGATGTAAACGACCTGGAAATAATGCAAATGGCGGGCGTTTCATTTTGCCCGGCAAATGCTATCTTTTTTGTCAAAGATGTGGCTTCAGTAGTTTGTGAAAATAACGGCGGCAGCGGCTGTTTCAGGGAAGTTGCCGAAATGATCATTGCCGCCCGGAAAGGCGAAAAGGTCAGCAGGCAAAAAAATGAGGTGATCACCTTAAACAGCGGTATCAAGATTGGTCCCGGTGAACCTTGCTATATTATTGCCGAGATCGGTATCAATCATAACGGATCGCTTGAAATCGCCAAACAACTGATTGATGAGGCCGTAGCGGCAAAAGCGACTGCCGTTAAATTTCAGAAGAGAACCCCTGAAATCTGTGTGCCAAAAGACCAATGGGAAATTATGCGCGATACCCCGTGGGGCCGGATGAGCTACATTGATTATAAACGTAAAACCGAGTTCGGCATTGTAGAATATGCTACCATCGACCAATACTGCAAAAAGGTAGGTATCGATTGGTTTGTTTCTACCTGGGATGTGGAAGCGGTTGATTTTATGGAGCAATTTGATACCCCATTGTATAAACTGGCTTCAGCATCTTTGACAGATACACAGCTGATCAAACGGATTTTGCTTACAGGGAAGCCGTTGATGCTATCCACGGGGATGTCGACCATTAAAGAGATCGAAGACGCGATGAACCTGGTATGGTCGTTTGACAGGAATTATCCTTTGTTCATTGCACATTCTACTTCGGCTTATCCATGCAAACCCGAAGAACTGAACCTTCGGATGATCCAGACACTGGCTGCCAAATATCCGGGTGTTCCTGTTGGATACTCGGGGCATGAAACAGGCTTGGCAACAACAGTTGCCGCGGTTACCATGGGGGCAACATTTGTGGAACGCCATTTCACGCTTGACCGGGCCATGTGGGGATCTGATCATGCGGCATCAGTTGAGCCGCAGGGTTTCCAGCGCCTGGTACGTGATATCCGCGATGTGGAAATTGCCGCCGGCGATGGCATAAAAAGAGTTTATGAATCTGAACTTGGTCCGATGAAACGTTTAAGGGTTAATATTAGTGATGAATATAAGGAGAAAGCTAAGGCATAGTCTTAAGTCCGAAGCCTAAAGTCTTAAGTCCGGAGTCTAAAATATTTTATAAAAAAATATCGATTTTCGGATTTAAACTTTAGGTCTAAACAATGAGTTCATTCAGAGATTTGATTGCTTATAAAAAAGCATTTGCGTTATCAATGGAGATATTTTCAATAACGAAAAGTTTTCCAAAAGAAGAAACATATAGTCTTATTGACCAAATTAGGAGATCTTCAAGATCTGTTTTTGCATCAATAGCGGAAGCTTATAAAAAGCGAAAATACCCCAATCATTTTGTGAGTAAACTTACAGATGCGGATATGGAGAATGGGGAAACACAAGCATGGTTAGATGCCTCCCTTGCTTGTAATTATATTGATGTCGGCAAATACAATGAACTCAATAAGCAAAGCGAAGAGGTCACGTATCTCTTAATTTATATGATAAATAATCCAGAAAAATTTAAATAATAAATTAAACCAATAGTTTCTGACTTAAGACTTAAGACTCAAGACTTTCGACTTAGAATGACATTAATACAAACAACAACAACAATCCTCATCTGCTGGGTGATCTTCATCATCGCCTGGGAACGGATCTCGCCATACCGTAAGGGCTTGCCTTTCTTCAGGGAGGGTTTTTGGATTGATTTGGTATGGTATACCATTATCCAGAGTTATTTTTTGAAGATCCTGATCTTCGCATTTATCATACCGTCACTGCAAAATTTAATTCACTGGCATGGTTTCGCCTTTTTCAGAAGCTGGTCGATAACCGAACAGGTATTGTTTTTCCTGGTCACCCATGATCTGTATATCTACCTTTTCCATCGTTTACAGCATGCTAATAAGTTGCTTTGGCGCACACACGAGGCACATCATTCAGGCAAGGAAGTTGATTTCCTGGCGGGATCAAGGTCCCACGTTGTCGAAATTATCATTAATCAAACTATTGAATTCGCGCCCATCGTAATTTTAGGCGCCCATCCTGAAGTTATTCCCATCAAAGCCCTGCTTGATGCCATGTTCGGCATGTTCATCCATGCCAACGTGAATGTAAAGTTTGGGAAATTAAAATATTTCCTGAACTCGCCCGAACTGCATTTATGGCACCATGCCAATTACCGCGAGGTTTTTCACGCCAATTTCGCTACTAAGTTTTCTATATGGGACTATCTTTTTGGCACAGTTTATTTCCCCGCCCATAAACCGGGCAACCGCCGCGACAACTGGGGCCTGTATTATGATTATCCTAAAGACTATTTCCTGCAGCATGCCTTCTCTGTAAAAAGGTTCGACGAAAAAAGCTTGCTGAAATACAAATGGTTTAAATGGTATTATGAATTGCGCCCTAACCTGGTAATGGCATTGAGCAAATTTTTAGGGATCAAAAAATCCGCAAGGGTATATTATATGCACCCTGATGAATTGGAAACGGACAATACTTCATCACAGGCTACCCTTAACGAGCTTGATGGGGAGGTTGTAAATTATAACTACAAGCAGCAATGACAATATCGAGCTCCTGCTGCCTGAAAAAGCATTTCAATGCTATTGAAAATTTATATCTTGCAGCCTGTATTTAAAAATTAAAAGTATTGGCCTGGATATATTTAGTTTTAGCCGCAACCTGCGAAACCGCCTGGACCTTCTGTTTAAAGTTCATGAAATTCAGCGACCTGAAGACCTTAACCTTTACCAATTTTTATAAATGGCAGGGAGGTTTGCAGTTTTTACTCCCTTTTGTGGGTTATGTTTTATTTGGTTTGGCCAACATCTATTTTTTTTCAACCGCTATAAAACAGATCCCAACGGCAATGGCATTTGCCGTGTGGACAGCAACAACCTTAATATTCCTGAAATTATCCGAAATATTATTCTTTCACCAACGGATTTCCTGGGCCGAAGTGTTTTTTATGTTATTGATAATGACCGGAATTTTGGGGCTGAAAATTTATGCGGTACAGCCCAAATAAATTTTAATTGTAACAATTTACTTTCCTGTTCGCTCTTTACATTGTTCTGATAAAAATATTTAAGACCTTTAATTATGAAGAATTTTTATATCTCAACTTTATTCGTTTGTTTAATAGCCGGGACAGCCCTGGCCCAGCAACCGTCAACACCATCAAAAAACCCTAACGCCATAACAAAAACCCGCATTTTGCAGGTGGATTCTGCCGTAGTTACCAAACATTCAGTAAGTATAAAAGGCAAAGTTGTGCCTTATACCGCTACTGCCGGCAGTATGCCGATTTGGGATGAAGACGGGCGCCCCGTTGCAGGCGTATTTTACACGTATTATGAAAGGGATGATATTAGCGACAGGTCGACCCGGCCGCTGGTCATCTCGTTTAACGGTGGCCCCGGCACGCCGTCGGTTTGGATGGAAATAGGTTATACCGGCCCCAGAAGGTTGAATACCGATAACGAGGGTTACCCGGTGCAGCCTTATGGCATGGAAGACAATCCAAATTCTATTCTTGACGTTGCCGATATTGTTTATATCGACCCGGTAAATACTGGCTATTCAAGGATCGTAAACAAGGAAACACCCGGTTCTAAATTTTTTGGGGTGAATGAGGATATCAAATACCTGGCTGAGTGGATCAACACATTTGTAACCCGCAAAAACCGCTGGGCTTCGCCTAAGTTTTTAATCGGCGAAAGTTATGGCACCACCCGGGCCTCGGGCCTGGCGCTGGAGCTGCAAAATGCCCAGTGGATGTATTTGAACGGCGTCATCCTGGTATCCCCAACAGACCTGGGTATTGAGCGGAGCGGCCCTGTACAGGCAGCATTGAAATTGCCGTATTTTGCAGCAACCGCATGGTATCATGGTATGCTGTCACCCGAATACCAGCAAAAAGACCTTACCGCGTTTTTACCCGAAGTGGAAAATTTTACCATTAACGAGTTGATCCCCGCTATGGCGCGCGGCGGGTTTATTGACGACGCCCAAAAGAAAGATATGGCCGCTAAAATGGCAAAATACAGCGGCATATCCGTTGATGTTATTTTAGGTAATAACCTCGATGTATCCTACGACCTTTTCTGGAAAGAGTTATTGCGGGTGAAAGGATACACCGTTGGTCGGCTTGATTCACGTTATAAAGGGATCGACAGGCAGGCTTATGGCGGCAGTCCTGATTATAATGCCGAACTGGTAGCCTGGCTGCACGAGTTTACCCCGGCGATGAACATCTACCTCCGCAACGAGCTCAATTATAAAACAGATTTGAAATACAATATGTTTGGTGATGTTTGGCCATGGGATGATAAAAATGACCATACCGGCGAAAACCTGAGGCAGGCCATCGCCCAAAACCCTTACCTGCATTTATTGATCCAATCAGGCTATTATGATGGCGCCTGCGACTATTTTAATGCCAAATACAGCCTCTGGCAGCTTGACCCAAGCGGCAGGTTGAAAGACCGGTTAAAATGGGAAGGTTATAAAAGCGGGCACATGCTTTACCTGCGTAAAGAAGACCTGGCAACCGCAACAGAAAATTTAAGGAAATTTATCCAGGAATCCGTTCCGAAACCGGGTACACCTGCTAAGTACTAAGCCCTGAGTCGAAAGTCTTAAGTCGGGAGTCGGATATGACTTTCGACTTAAGACTCCAGACTTTCGACTCAGAACTAATTATTTTTCAGGCCGATCTTATGATCCGCATAATCCATTAAAAATTCATTGTCAGTAAAAAAGTTGATGCTGAAAATGGTTCTAGGGTCGCCGGTATAGGAGGGTTTTGCAACCTGCGTAATATCATTAGCGCTTGCGGTGGTGTAGGAATAACTAAACCCTTTGCCTGTTGTTATGGTTACACTGGTGTTTGTCGGAAGCTGGCTGATATTACTGGCGGCTTGTTGATTGGCAATAGTTGATATAGCGGGTGTCCCGGTATCAAACAATATCGTACCGGCAACGCTTGTGCCGTTGTAATTGATTGTAGCAGGGATATCCGGTGAATAGCCACCCTGGGAATAATACGTAAGGTTGTGCATTACAAAACCATTTATCGCAAGGTCATTGGGCACTAACCCGATGGTGAGCAAGCCTGAAACGTAAGTTCCGGTAAGGCTGAACGCCGCATTATTAAGCATAGCCAGTTTAAAGCCACTGGTTACTTCGGCAGCGGTTTTAAAATAACTTAGCGGGCTGCCAATATTACTGTTGGCAAAGCTAACGCCCGGCCCAACACCAAATACGTCATTTGAATGCGCCGGTTGCTTTTGCCCGGTAGTATTATCCACAATTTTATAATATAAGAAGATAGGGATACGGGTGGTAGTCACATTGCCGTTTTGATCGCCGATAGTTACGGGTGCATAGGCCAGGTTGCCAAACTCCTGGATCTCACTTTGTGCATTACCATAGGCTATTACTGCAGTTTGGCTTGTAATGGTAATTCCATTCACATTTACCGAGTCGCCAGCCACAGTAATGCCCGCATTGGTGATCATTGATGCAGGTATTAAACCCGTGGCATCAATGGTCATCCCGGTTGAACCGGTATCAAACACGCTATAGTAAGTGACACTTTGTGTACCTACTTTAGTGATGGGGATAAATATTCTTTTATAAATGCCGCTGTCCACTTCGTACATTCCCAGTGTTGCAATGGGTTTGGGAACAGGTATAGGTGTTGACTTATCCTTTTTACAGGATGACATCAGCAAGGTTGCTAAAAACAATCCGCACGCAAAAAAATGAAGGCAGGCAGCGTATATTTTTCTCATATTTATTCTATATCCATTAATAATAAATGTTCTAACGCTTTTTTGAGTGTAAGTGTATAGTTGGCTTTAAAAATAGGTATTATTTCGGACACCTTAAAAATTTTTAACCCAGGGGTAAACACCTTTAGCTGATATACGGGATTTCTGCATTGGGAGTTGCCGGCAATTAAAATTTAAATAACTATTCCGGAGGCCGCATATTTTGGGGTTTTCATTGGTTAAGTTTTAGTTAATAGCATACAACTATTCTCTTTAAGTAATCAATTTTACTAAATCGTGCCGGGTGCCATTACTGGTAAATGCCGCCTGCTAAATTTAAATAGTTTGACACATTTTCGGGCAATATAGCCCCTGGTTGTAATCAAGCGGGAAAAACGATTGATTAACTAATATATAAATCAGTTAATAGCTTACAATGAAGATGCAGACATTACGGGGCACTTGTTTTGTATTACAGCACTTATGATGATACTTTACATAAGAAATATGATGTGTGTTCGCTGCAAAATAATAGTTGAACTTGAGTTTGAAAAACTTGGGCTGCATTGTGCTTCTGTGGAGTTGGGGAAAGTTGAAACATTTGAGATGCTATCTGATGATCAACTTGCAGCAATTAAAAGCGCCCTATCAAAATCAGGCCTGGAATTAATAGATAATAAAAAAAGCATTTTGGCTGAAAGGATAAAAAATACGATCCTTAGTATGGTTTACAAATCAGAATGCCACGTGAAAATAAATTTCTCCAATTATTTAAGCCAGGAGTTAAAACACGATTACACCTATTTGGCCAACGTGTTTTCTGAGGAAAAAGGGATAACCATTGAACAGTATTTTATCTTCACTAAAATTGAACGGATAAAGGAACTGATCAGCTACAACGAGCTAAACCTTACCGAGATCTCGTGGAAACTCAACTATAGCAGTGTTGCTCACCTCTCTACCCAATTCAAAAAAGTTACAGGCATCACCCCATCCCTTTTCAGGCATTTTAGCAACCTCAATATTCATCGCCCTCAAATGTGTGAATTATAGAACTTTTAAAAAAAATTGTATAACATCCCCCGCAGCGTTACCCGGTAGGTTTGTACTGTCCTTAATTCCTTTCAAAATAGATTAAGAGGATTAAAGCCATAACTTATTTATCTAAATTAATTAACCATGCGAAAAACATCTACCCGAACTAACGATAGCGAGCGGGTGAGCCAAAAAGAAGGCTTCTTCAAAAAATTTCCATTTATACTGTCCCTGGTTTTATTATCAGCCGTATTTATAGCAGGTTGTAAAAAGGACAATTACAAAGGTGCTATCCAGGGTGTATGCCCGGTGGTAGTTACTACCGATCCGATGAACACAGCGGTTGACGTTGTGCTCGGCAAAGTTATTTCAGTTACATTTAATACGGCCATGCGCCCCTCATCAATCAATGGTACAACATTTACCATTATGCAGGGTTCAACCGTTATTGCCGGAACGGTAGCGCCCACCGCCAACAACGCGGTATTTACCTTCACGCCGACGGTGCCATTATTACCCTTTATTAAATATACAGGTACAATTACCACCGGGGCTACGGATACCTTAGGTTCAGCAATGACTGGCAATTATGTATGGACTTTCACTACTATTCCGCAAATAGGTGTATCATCAAACCCTGTAGCGGGCGGTATATCCGCGGGGGCTGGCACTTTTGCGCAAAGCTCGGTTGCTACTGTAGTTGCAACCCCCAACACTGGTTTTACATTTACCAGCTGGACCAATAATGGCGTTATCGTGTCTAAAAGTTCCAGCTACCAGTTTACCGTTAACGGAAACATAACATTAGTGGCAAACTTTACGCCGGTTGTAGTCGGCAATTTTGCGGTTACCCTATCCTCAAACCCTGTGGCAGGCGGTAAAACGTCAGGATCGGGCGCTTATAAGGCAGGCACGTCTGTAATTGTTGGCGCTACGCCAAATGCAGGCTACGCTTTTGTTAACTGGACAAATAACGGAAACATTGTTTCCACCAGTCCAAACTACCAGTTTATTTTGGCAGCAAATACTACGTTGGTTGCCAACTTCAGTGCTGTTCAGGCATCTCAATTTGCATTAGTGCTCTCATCAACTCCGGTTACAGGCGGAACAACATCAGGCTCAGGCTCATACAACGCGGGGACGTCGGTCACTGCTACTGCAGTCGCGAATACCGGCTATACGTTTGTAAACTGGACGAAAAACGGCTTGATAGTTTCTACCAGTCCGGCTTATACCTTCCCTTTAAGTGCAAATACAACGCTGGTAGCTAATTTCATTATTAATACTTTCACCGTGAATGTTACTGCGGTTAACGGTACGGTGTTAAAAAGTCCAAACCAATTAATTTATAACTACGGAACAGTTGTTCATCTTACAGCGACACCAAATACAGGGTACAAGTTTGCTTCCTGGAGCGGAGACGCAACGGGTGCAGCCAATCCGTTAAACATCGTTGTAAAATCAAACTTAAATATTACTGCCAACTTTAAGGTAGTGGTAAACCCACCGTTGTTAGTTACCATTTTCGGTAGTTTTGGCGGCACAGCCGGCATGACTAACCAGGGCATTAATACGGTAATAAATAACGGTGCAATTGGCAGCACAGCTGTCGCCAGCGCAATAACCGGATTTCATGACGGTTTAACCGCCGATGTTTATACCGAAACACCTTTAAATGTCGGGCTTGTAAAGGGTGGCATTTATGCAGCTCCTCCGTTTCCGGGTACAGCGCCAAAATTTGCTATGGCGACCCAGTTCCTGGCATCTGTAACAGCATTTTACATCAGCATTTCGCCTGCTAATAAGCCTGGCGGTATCGATCCGGGTGCAGGAGAATTAGGCGGGTTAACTTTAACGCCGGGTGTATACAAATCAGCAAGCGGCACTTTTAACATCACCAACGGAAACCTTACGCTTGATGCACAGGGTGATCCAAATGCTGTATGGATATTCCAGACAGCTGCGGGTTTAACGGTGGGAATTGCCGGGCCGGCAGGCGCCCGAAGTGTTAAATTAATAAATGGGGCAAAGGCTGATAATGTATTCTGGCAGGTTGGCAGTGCCGCAACTATTAATGCAGCAGGTGGCGGCGTTATGGTCGGTAATATAATTGCGAATTCGGGGGTTACTTTTTCAACCGCAGGAAACACAGTTCAGACGGTACTTAACGGACGCGCTATCTCGCTCGTTTCTTCGGTAACTATGGTAAATACCACCATTAACATGCCTTAAAATATCACATTGGGTTTCGATCCAATAATTTACCGGCCGGCTGCTGCCGGCCGGTAAATTAAAATACCAAAAACAAACAGAACCTCAATTTTAAAAGAAAAATATCATGTCACTAATAGATAAAATATCGCATAAACTTACCATCAGCTTTTTAACGGTGATTTTTATGAGCACAGCGGCCATGGCTCAAACCACGCAACCAGTATGGTGGTTTGGTGTATCAGGCGCCGCGAATTTTAATTTTTATACCGGAACAACTCAACGCCTTAATAATGCACTGATTACGCCAACACCATTTCACAAGGGTAACGGTGTTAGGCCCTATGCATCATTGCTGGTTGAATACCGCCCCGGCCCGGTATGGGGCGCAATGCTGAATGTCGGTTATGATGGCCTTGGCGCAAAGTTCGATGGTGTTGAAGCGCCGTGTAATTGCCCTGCTGACTTAACTTCAGAACTTAGTTATGTTTCCATAGAACCCAGCCTGCGTTTGGGTTTTGCCACTACAAGCCTGTATTTTTTTGCCGGGCCAAGTATAGCTATAAATGTAAATAAAGGGTTTGCTTACACGCAACTTAAGCAACCAAATACCAACGGCGATTTTAGTTCGGTACAAAATACCATATTTTCAGGCCAGGTTGGCGCCGGCTTTGACATTCCTGTTTCGGCGCCAAACAGCGAATCGAAAGTAAGTCTTTCGCCATTTATTTCTTACCACCCTTATTTTGGACAGGATCCCCGCAATATTGAGAGTTTGTCAATTACAACTGTCAGGGCCGGGCTTGCACTTAAGTTTGGAAAAGGGCATAGGGCCGTTGTAAAGGATCAGCCGGTAGCGGTGGCTGTTGCTACCCCTGTTGTAAGTGATGTTACATTTACGGTACGCGGGCCTATAAACGCCCCGCCGGTACGCCGTGTAAGCGAGACGTTCCCGGTGCTTAATGCTGTGTTTTTTGACGACGGGTCGGCAGCTATTCCGGGCAGGTACGTACTGCTGACAAAAGAGCAGGCCACCAATTTTAATGAAAACCAATTGCAAAATGCACAGTCGCCTTCCGGAACGGGCCGTTCCGCCGGGCAATTAACAGTTTATTATAATGTTTTGAATATTTTGGGCGGCCGTATGCGGGCCAATCCTGCAGCTGTTATCTCTCTTGAAGGGTCTTCTGCGCAGGGTACCAGGGATGCGCTGGCATTTGCTGAATCAATCAAACTTTACCTGGTAACTGTATTTGAAATTGACGGATCAAGGATCACCACTCACGGTAGTTTAAGGGCACATCCATCTTCAGAACATCCGGGTGGCACCAGGGAACTTGTACTTTTGGGAGCCGAAAACCGCAGGGTTGATATTGAAAGCAAATCTCCTGAGTTATTGGTTGAAGCTGGCGGCGGTATGATGAAGCCGGTTCAAATCAATACAACGCAGGAAAATCCGCTCGATTTTGAGGTGCTTTTCAATGTAGATTCAGCGCAGCAGAAAGTTAAGTCATGGTCAGTTAATGCAACGGACGAAAGAGGGAATGTTCAGCATTTTGGCCCTTTCACAGGTAACCAGCAAGGTTTGCCTGCCGCAACCATTTTAGGCGATAGCCCAAGCGGCGACTATAAAATAACGCTGCTGGCTGATTTAAATAACGGATCAACCGTTACAAAGGAAACGTCGGTTCATTTACTGCGTCCTGATCCAACCGTTACCAGTGGCTTTCGCTATAGTATTGTATTTGACTATAACAAAGCAGAATCCATCGCCCAGTATGATAAATTTTTAACTACCGTAGTAGCGCCATTGATTATTGACGGGGCTACCGTTACTATTAATGGGCATACGGATATCATTGGTGAAGAAGCTTATAACCAAAGACTTTCGGACGAGAGGGCACAGCAAACTCAAAAAATTATTGAGCGCGCAATAGCCAACTCCGGCAGGGATCATGTTAAGTTTGAAACACGCGGTTTAGGCGAAGATGCCGCAGTGTCGCCATTTGATAATAATCTTCCTGAAGAACGTTTTTACAACCGGACCGTTATTATTGATATAGTGTCGGTTAAATAAATTATTGGGTTGATTGAATTGAGTTTTATAGGTTACTTAACCCATAAATAAAACCCGGTTTAATCAACCCATAATTATTTGCGCTCAAAAAAATCGTGAGCCTTAAAAGTTATAGCGAAACCAGGAAATGCATTTCCAATTATTTGTATTAAGCGGGACTGTGACTCCAGGGACAATATGACCCAATGCTATCAGCTATAATTATTGGGGTTGTTTTAATTTATTAAATCACAATATTTTCTTCATTTATTAGTTGCCGGGATACACTTTAATCCTTTATACTAAGCACATTTTCATTTAAGTATAAGTGGTGCGGTTTTATTTAATTATAAATAAAATATTATTTCATCAATTAGTATCAACCTAAATTGGGCCAATCCTTAAAAAACATCCTCCATAAGGCCTGCAGGCCGCGTACCCTTTTAAATTAATTTCTCAAAATAAAATAGAATAACTGGCCGGATCAAATCCGGTAAATACAGGCATCGGCTTTGCAGTATACAGTTGGTTTGTTTTAGCCGGGTACAAATCCGGGAGATCAAGACTTTAAATAGTATTAAAAAATACATCATGATAAAAAAAATTGGGTTGGTTAAAAATACCCGGGCAACTCAGGGACAAAAAAGTTCCAAAAAAGTAACCTTTTTTTGTGGAACGGCTTTTCTTGCCGCATTATTGATGGCGGGATGCCAAAAAGATAACGCTACAAGTTCAACCCCGCAGGCCTCAATTACTACAACACTTACAGCCAGCACTGATGTTGATGCCAAGCCGGTTTACCTTGGCACGGCAATTAACTTTACTGTTTTAACAGAAACCGGGATTTCTACCACGGGTGTAACAGCTATTACAGGTAACATCGGTGTAAGTCCAATTTCCTCAACAGCAATAACCGGGTTTGGGTTAACAAAAGATGCATCTAATCAATTTTCAACTTCACCTATTGTAACCGGCGAAGTTTTCGCGTCCAATTATGCGCCACCTACACCGGCAAAAATGACCACTGCAATCAGTGACATGAAGACCGCCTTTACAAAAGCTAACGGGCGTATCTTTCCGGCCCCTGTTACTGAAAAATTTGCCGGCGATTTAAGCGGCAGGACTTTGCTTCCCGGTTTGTATAAATGGGGTACCGGTGTATCAATTTCAGGAGCGGGCGTTAAGCTAAAGGGCCTGGCGGATGATGTTTGGGTTTTCCAGATCGCAAAAAACCTTACCGTAGGTAATGGCGCCATCATAACCTTAGAAGGCGGTGCACAGGCTAAAAATATTTTCTGGGTAGTTTCAGGAAAGGCAACGCTTGGTACAGCAGTAAATTTCAAAGGGAATATTCTTAGTAAAACGCTTATATCAGTAAATACTGGTTCTAAAGTCACCGGCAGGCTACTTGCCCAAACGGCAGTTACTTTAATTGCGGATGATGTTCATCCCTATTAAATATATTTAGCCTCCTATTATAAGTTTGAAGCTGTCTCCTAAAAAAGGCGGCTTTTTTGTTGTCAAAAAAATAAGGTTTAAAAAACCGATTTCTCGGAAAGCCTTTATACCTGAACAAGGCGTTAATTATTTTACAAAAGAGCGTTGTTGGTGATCATATGAGTTTTAACAGGCACCGTTAAGGCGGTTAACTGGCCTCCAAAACCTTTGTGCTCAGTATCTGCTTATAAATTCCGTCCCATAAACCGATGCGTTTTTGTAGGGCGGCAACAGACGCAGCTTCAACTTCATTCCATTTTTGTTCGTCAGTTCCGCAAAGTTCAGTGGTCATTTCTAAAGCCAGGTGGCTGTGATGATCGCCGTCAACTTCAATATGGCGGTCGAGGTAGTATTTAAATTCAGAAACTTGTCCCGGGAATTTCTGGTTAAGGTCATTCACGATCGATAAAAACATATTCGGGATCAGGTCTTCCCGGCCAAAGGTGAACACGGCAGCCTGCAGGTGTGCTTTGCCGCTGTTGATCATACCGAAGGTATAAGTTACAAACTCTTTGGCAGCATCCGGCACTTCAGCTTCATCAAATGACTGCTGTATGTTCCCAGTATTTTTTAAGGCATATATAAAATTCAGAAACCTCTGCGGCTCGTACCCGCATTGCTTCATTGCATCTAAATAAAGCTCATAATGGCTTTTGCGAACGCCGTTGGCATCCACATCCGATTCTTCGCCACAAACAATTTCATTGATCAGGTATCTTGTATTTGCGGAACCCACCGGGAACCAGGGCACGCTGGTACAGGTTAAATTATTTTGAAGCGCTTTTAGCAGTGACATAAAATCCCATACGGCATAAATATGGTAATTCATAAAAACACCCAAGTCGTCAATACTATCCATTAAACTATAAACCGGGTGGTTAATGATCTGCTGCCTTAAAGGTTCAATTGCTTGCTGTATTTTTTTGATCCGGGGGTTCATCTTGTCCACTGCTTTTAAAGGCGGCAAAGGTAAAAGTTTGAGGCGGAACAAACTGGAAAATGTAATTCCGCGTGCGAATGATTATAATTTATGAGACAAGAATGACGAAATGTTATAACCCATCAAACAAAAAAGCCTCCCCCAGCGGGAAGGCCTTAAAACTATCTGTATAATCACCCCAAATCGGTGTAATCAAAAATTAATCGGTGAAATCCAAAAAACTAAACTTCAGCCAGGTGGTCCCCGGTAACGGTTTGTTTTATTTTAGCTTCCAGTTCTTCCATCAGTTCAGGGTTGTCCTGGATCAGTTGTTTCACGGCATCACGGCCCTGGCCCAAGCGGGTTTCGCCATAGCTGAACCATGAGCCTGCTTTTTTGATGATATTATGCTCAACCCCAAGATCGATGATCTCGCCTGCTTTTGAAATGCCTTCGCCAAACATAATGTCAAACTCAGCAATACGGAAAGGAGGGGCAACTTTATTTTTTACAATTTTAACTTTAACGCGGTTACCTGATACTTCCTCGCTGTCTTTGATCTGCGAGATCCGGCGTACATCCAAACGTACCGAAGCATAAAACTTCAAAGCGTTACCGCCTGTAGTAGTTTCTGGGTTACCAAACATTACGCCGATCTTCTCGCGCAGCTGGTTGATAAAGATGCAGCAGCAACCTGTTTTGCTGATGGTACCGGTAAGCTTACGCAATGCCTGCGACATTAGGCGTGCCTGTAAACCCATTTTGGAATCACCCATTTCGCCTTCAATTTCGGCCTTGGGTACCAGGGCAGCAACAGAGTCAATTACCAGGATGTCAATAGCGCCTGAGCGGATCAGGTTATCAGCAATTTCAAGGGCCTGCTCGCCGTTATCCGGCTGAGAGATCAGCAAATTTTCTACGTCAACTCCAAGTTTTTTAGCGTAAAACCGGTCGAAAGCATGCTCCGCATCGATAAAGGCGGCGATGCCACCCATTTTTTGCGATTCGGCTATGGCATGGATCGCCAACGTAGTTTTACCGGATGATTCAGGGCCGTAAATTTCAATTACCCGGCCTTTTGGCAAACCGCCAACCCCTAAGGCAATATCCAGACCGATTGAGCCGGTTGATATAACTTCGGTCGCTTCGATCGCTGTATCACCCAGTTTCATGATGGTACCTTTTCCGTATGATTTTTCCAGCTTATCAAGGGTTAGCTGTAATGCTTTTAATTTATCTGCGCTGCTCATCTTTTAAAAATTATGAAAACAAATGTAAATAGTATTTTTGATAAATGCTAATTATTTTAGTAATTATTTATTAGTTGATTAAGTTGGATTAGGTTGATTGAGTTAATAATAACTGTATAACTGCCCATTAGTCAACCAGGCATCGGCGAACTTAGTCAACCTATTCAACTTAATCAACTACTCACTTAATATATGTTGATTAAGTTAGGAAGTAAAAATATAAATAGCAAAAAACAAACTATTCACATAATCAACTCAATCAACCATTCACAAACCCTCAACACCTCGTTTCTTAAGTTCCTTGCTTATCTTATTTAAAGCAACCTTCTTTTTCTGCTCCTTCGTCTTTTTTACTTTAACGGCTTCCGCTTTTTTAAGCGCGGTTTCGGTATGAGTTTGCTCGTAATATTTACAAAACCAGTTGATGGGGCATTGCTCGCATTTTGGGCTGCGGGCAAGGCAAATATAACGGCCATGCAGGATGAGCCAGTGGTGAGCAACACCTAATAAGTTTTCAGGAAGATATTTTACCAGTTGCTTTTCAACGGCCAATGGCGTGCGGGCGTTGTTGGTTAAACCGATGCGGGCCGATACCCTGAAAACATGTGTATCTACCGCTATGGCTGGTGCATCAAATACAACAGAAGCAATTACATTAGCTGTTTTGCGGCCTACACCGGGCATTTTTTGCAGGTCGTCAATGTCCGACGGTACCTCGCCATGAAAGGTATCCACCAGTATTTTGGCCATACCCACCAAATGTTTGGCTTTATTATTAGGATAGCTTACACTGCGGATATAATTAAAAACCTCGTCAACGCTGGCCGCAGCCAAAGCCTGCGGCGTCGGAAAACGCGCAAACAAAGCCGGCGTTACCTGGTTGATCCGCTTGTCCGTACATTGTGCCGAAAGGATAACCGCGACAAGCAATTGGAACGGATCGCGATAATGCAGTTCGGTAACCGGGTTCGGTTGCTGTTTGGAGAAATATTCAACGAAGTTTTTGTAGCGGTCCTGTTTAGTCATTGGTCATTAGGTCATTGAGTCATTAGGTCATTGTGCCATTTTATAGGCAGACTTTTATCCAATAACTGTTCATGAAAAATTAATTGCAATAATCATCAATAAATATCAAATAGAAAAAAATTTGCAGCGGGCTTGCCGAAACAAATATACAGTCAATGACTTAATGACGCGCAGCAAATGACCCAATGACCCCAAAATAGAAAGGTTCACAAATCACCTATTGATATGGAAACCAATCGTGACCTGTGAACCAGCGATTTTTTTTACTGCTAACGGAGACTCCTGGAGTAATCCAGGATTTGATGTATGGTTTGCACTTTAGGGCTTTTTGCCAAAAGGTCCAGATCAGCGCGCAGCGAATGGTAAAACATTAACTCGTCGCCTTCCAGGTTCTCTTGCAATTCCTCGTTCACCTTAGCTTTGTTAGTTAGTAAATTTAAAGTTGTTGTAAAAGTTTCATCCATATGTTTTCTGTGTTTTTTTGGTGGTTTACAGATTATTAACGACAGCATAAATATAATATTTTATGAAGATGAAAATTAAATGAAATTTTTTTATTTAACGCTTACCGGTTGTAAATAAATTGGAGGGGAGTAAATGACAAAAGGGCTGTAAAATCTTAAATTTTACAACCCTTTTTACTTTCAGGATTTATCAGGAACGGATCAAGCGAGTGGCTTTTTTAGCCTTTTGGCATATTAATTAAGATCGTTTTAACTTAATTAACGCCGGAAAGACTAAGCAACCACTCCACCCGATCACACAATTAGTTTTTTAAACTCATTTCTTTGCTTTGCATCATTTTGCGCAAATTATTTAACGCGTACCGCATGCGGCCCAGCGCCGTATTAATGCTAACCTCGGTAATGTCAGCAATTTCCTTAAAGCTCATATCGCCGAAATGGCGCATAATCAGTACCTCTTTCTGTTCTGCAGGCAATAAATGGATCAGGGTTTTAAGGTCTTTATAAGTTTGTTCGCGTACCATGCGGTCTTCGGTACTTTCATCATAATTGCCCAGTACTTCAAAAATATCAAAGTCGTCGCCATTATTGATCATTGGCGCCCGTTTTTCACGGCGGAAATGATCGATCACTAAATTATGGGCTATGCGGGTTACCCAGGGCAAAAACTTGCCTTCTTCGTTATATTTACCCGCTTTTAAAGTATTAATAACTTTAATAAACGTATCCTGAAAAATATCTTCGGCAAGGTATTCGTCTTTTACAAGCAAGTAAACGGAAGTATATATTTTTGATTGGTATCGGCGAATCAGTTCAACCAGCCCAGCTTCGTCGCCTGCAATATAAAGATGGATGAGATCCTGGTCACTTTTCAATTGAAAATCCATAGAGATAAACTGCTAACTTAATTAACTAAATATTTTATTTAAGTAGAGTTTTATCTATATCGATTCTCTTTAGGGGTTAAGAAATTGTTATCCCAAATAAAACAATTAATCCCCGAAAAAACAAATATTATTTTTGAATGAACGCCTAAAAATGCGCTATTTAACATAATTTAACAATATTTAATATACTACCCTGGCTTTGCAATCGTTGTAAGCCATTATTTTAAAAGCCGAACACGGATTTTACAGAAGAACTGATTTTGATGATTTTCGGCGGTATGCCGGCAATTAATTTGAATAAACCTTATCAATTGTCAGGTGAATGCAAACAAATCTTTTTATCGTCAATTAACCAAATCATTTCTCAAACTCATTTGGATACTGCTAAATATTTTAGGATTTTTGCATTTTGGGGAGAAGTCCATAGTCGATGGTCCATAGACCATGGCAGAAATGGCCACCTATTACTTCACCCCAAGGAAATTTATTAAAAAAGCCCATGATCGGGAGTGAACCTGGCAGCACTATTTTGCAGCTACCATGGACCATCGACCATGGACTATGGACTTTCACGTATGAACGAAGCAGAAAAAGATCCTCAGCATCATATTATTATAAAAGGGGCAAGGGTGCACAACCTCAAGAATATGGATGTGGCGATACCCAAAAATAAGCTCGTGGTAGTTACCGGCATGTCGGGTTCGGGCAAATCATCGCTTGCTTTTGATACGTTGTATGCCGAAGGGCAGCGCCGCTATGTGGAAAGCTTGTCATCCTATGCCCGGCAGTTTTTAGGCCGGATGAATAAACCGGATGTTGATTATATAAAAGGCATAGCCCCGGCCATCGCTATCGAGCAAAAGGTGATCACTTCTAACCCGCGGTCAACTGTGGGTACATCAACCGAGATCTACGACTACCTGAAACTGCTTTTTTCGCGGATCGGGAAAACCATCTCGCCGGTTTCCGGCGGTATCGTAAAAAAAGATTCGGTTACGGATGTGATCAATTTTATTATGACACTGCCAACCGATACACAGGTTACCGTGCTTTGCCCGTTGTACCCGCACAATAACCGCAGTTTAAAAGAAGAGCTGGCGGTACTGATGCAAAAAGGCTTTGTTAGGGTTGAATTCAGAGGTAAACTCTCACGAATTGAAGACTTACTGGAAGACATGAGCATTGTTGATGACGGATCGTGGCTGGTTGAGGAAATTGAAGAAGAGGTGAAAGGCGAAAGCGGAAAGGTGAAAGGTAAGAAAGAGGAGGTGAAAGGTGAAAGCTTAAAGGCGAAAGGTAAAGCTGAAAAAGACCATGGACAAAAAGCCATAGATATCCACCAAACCGTAAGGATCGTCATTGACCGGATCACCAAAAACGAAGAAGACGAAACGGTCAGCCGCCTGGGCGACTCTATCCAAACCGCGTTTTTTGAAGGCAAGGGCGATTGCTATGTGCGTTATAAAGCACCCGGGGCCGAAACTGAAACCGAACGCTTTTTTTGCGACAGGTTTGAGCTGGACGGGATCCGTTTTGAAGAGCCGACTGCAAACTTTTTTAGCTTTAACAATCCTTATGGCGCCTGCAAGCGCTGCGAAGGTTATGGTAAGGTGATTGGCATTGACGGGGATCTGGTTATCCCCGATAAAAGCAAGAGTGTGTACGAGGGTGCTATTGCCCCCTGGCGTGGTGAGAAGATGCGCGAATGGAACGATTTGCTGGTAAAAAACGCCTTAAAATTTGATTTCCCCATCCATCGGCAATATAACCAGCTTACAGAGGCACAACAAAGGTTGTTATGGACCGGAAATGCATATTTCCGTGGGCTGGACGTATTTTTTAAGGAGCTGGAAGAACAAACCTATAAAATCCAATACCGGGTGATGCTGTCTCGCTATCGCGGCAAAACTACCTGCCCCGAATGTAAGGGCAGCCGCTTACGGCAGGATGCATCCTATGTTAAAATCAACGGAAAGTCGATCACCGATGTGGTTTTAATGCCGCTGGATAATGCGCTTGCGTTTTTTAATACGATAGAACTGAATGAAACCGACCTTAAAGTGGGCAAACGCCTGCTGATGGAGATCACCAACCGCCTGTCGTTTTTAAACGATGTAGGCTTGAGGTATTTAACCCTTAACCGTTTATCCAATACCCTTTCGGGGGGTGAGTCGCAGCGGATTAACCTGGCAACATCGTTAGGCAGCAGTTTGGTGGGTTCGATATACGTTTTGGACGAACCGAGCATCGGCCTGCACCCGCGGGATACCCAGCGCCTGATCCATGTGTTAAAATCATTGCGCGATGTGGGCAACACGGTTTTGGTGGTGGAACACGAAGAGGAGATCATGAAAGCGGCCGACCATATCATCGATATCGGCCCCGAAGCCGGTACGCACGGCGGCCACCTGGTTTTTTCGGGGACTTATGATGAAATTATTAAGGATGAAAAAAGCCTTACCGGCCGGTACCTCAGCGGCAGGGACGAAATAGCTATCCCCAAAAGCCGCCGGAAATGGAACGACTTTATTGAAATAAAAGGCGCCCGCGAAAATAACCTGAAGCATGTAAACGCCAAATTCCCGTTAGGGATTTTAACAGTAGTTACCGGTGTGTCCGGCTCGGGTAAAACCAGTTTGGTAAAACGGATCCTGGCGCCTGCACTACAAAAACACTGGGCAATTATAACGCCGAGCAAACCGGTGCCTACGATAGTATTGAAGGGGATTACCAAAAAGTTGAACAGGTAGAGCTGGTGGACCAAAACCCCATTGGCCGTTCATCCCGGTCTAACCCGGTAACTTATGTAAAGGCCTGGGACGAGATCCGCAACCTGTACGCCGGGCAGGCGGTATCCAAAGCCGCCGGTTTAAAGCCATCGGCGTTTTCATTTAACGTGGAGGGCGGCCGCTGCGATGTTTGCCAGGGAGAAGGTGAAGTGAAGATTGAAATGCAGTTTATGGCGGATATCTTCCTTACCTGCGAAACCTGCGGCGGCAAACGCTTTAAACAGCATATCCTGGATGTTACCTATAAGGATAAAAATGTATCCGAAGTGCTGAGCATGACGATTGAAGAAGCTTTGGAGTTTTTCGCCAAAGAGCCAAAGATCATTGCCAAAATAAAACCTTTAATGGATGTGGGTTTGGGTTATGTGCAACTGGGCCAATCATCCAATACCCTGTCGGGTGGCGAGGCCCAGCGCATAAAGCTGGCGTCCTTCCTGGTGAAAGGCAACAATGCCAATAAAACCCTGTTTATTTTTGACGAACCGACCACCGGCCTCCATTTTGCCGATATCAAAAAGCTGCTTAAATCATTCGACGCCCTGCTGGAGCATGGCAATACCATTATTGTTATTGAGCATAATATGGACGTAATTAAATGTGCCGATTGGGTGATCGACATCGGCCCAGAAGGCGGCGACAACGGTGGTAAAGTGGTATTTGAAGGCGTACCGGAGGATTTGATTAAAGAGAAGGAATCGCATACGGGACAATTCCTTAAGGAAAGATTCCACTGATTATTTTTTGATTACACCGATCCGTTTAAAATCGGTGTAATCATTTAACCAATCAAGTGAAATATTAAAAGTGATACCGCACAAACGCCTCCATAGCCTCATATTCGGCCATGCCCAGTTTATCATAATTACGGGCAGTTTCGCGGGTGCGGTCCTCGGCCCTTACCCAAAACTCCCTTGCATCATCCCCCGGGAATACCGGCCTGTCCTTCTGGCTTTGGTGTTTAAAGATCGCGTTGCGTTTTCTTATCACTTCCTGTGGTGATAGCGGTACGGCCATTTCTATCTCGTGGGTCTCAAATTCATGCCATGCCCCCCGGTACATCCACAGCCAGCAGTCTTTTACCCAGTCTTCGGTGGCTTTTAAGCGGTTCAATGCCGCTACTATGATATTGAAACAAACCAAATGCGTTCCGTTCGGGTCGGCAAAGTCGCCTGCGGCAAATACCTGCTGCGGCTTTACTTTTTGCAACAACTCCATTGTTAGTTTGATGTCCGCTTCGCCGGCGGTATTCTTTTTGATCTTGCCGGTTTCGTAAAAAGGCAAAGCCATAAAGTGGATATGGTCATCTTCGAGCCCTGCATAACGTGCCCCCGAGATGGCTTCTGTTTTGCGGATAAACCCTTTTACATCCCTGATCTCTTTGGTATCTACCTGGTTGGGTTTTTTGGTAGGGATAAAAGCCCGCATATCTTCATAGATTTGTTTCAGCTTGCTGTTGTCTTCGCCGATGCTCTGGTTAAAGTCGATGGCGAATTCTACAAAGCGGAGCACATCATCATCCCATACAGCCGTGTTGCCAGAGGTTTGATAGGCTACGTGCACATCGTGCCCCTGGTCAACCAAACGGATAAAGGTACCGCCCATGGAGATCACATCATCGTCCGGGTGAGGCGAAAAGATGATGGAGCGCTTCCGGGCCGGCTGTGCCCTTTCGGGCCTTTGCGAATCGTCGGCATGGGGCTTACCGCCCGGCCAGCCGGTGATCGTGTGCTGCAACTGGTTAAAAATGTCTATATTGATATTATACACAGGGCCCTGTTCAACGGCCAGCTGGGCCATGCCATGGTTATTATAATCTTCTTCGGTTAGTTTTAAAATCGGCTTGTTCACGGTTTCTGCCAGCCAGATCACGGCTTTCTTTTTCAGGCCGTTTTCCCAGTGACAGTCTTTTACCAGCCAGGGGGTATCAAAACGGGTTAATGAACTTGCGGCGGCTTCATCCAGCACAAACTCCACATGATCCGATAACTGCAAATAGGTAGCCGGTACTTCCCCGGAGATCTCTCCTTCTACTGCTTTTTTAACGATCGGGGCTTTTTTCAAACTCCAGGCCATCAGGATGATCTCGCGGGCCTTAAAGATGGTACCCACGCCCATGGTAATGGCTTTGGTGGGCACATTTGATTTACCGCCGAAATCTCTGGAGGCATCGTTCCGGGTCAGGTCATCCAGGGTGACTAACCTTGTCCCTGAGTTTGGCGCCGAGCCCGGCTCATTAAAGCCGATGTGCCCGGTACGGCCAATGCCCAGGATCTGCAGGTCCAGCCCGCCAAGGGCGGTAATCTTTTGTTCGTACTCCAGGCAAAAGGCGGGCACCTCGTCAAGGGACAGGGTGCCGTCGGGAATATTTACATGGCTTTTATCGATATCTACGTGCGAAAACAGGTTTTCGTTCATAAAGGTCACATAGCTTTGCGCTGCGGCAGCCTGCATGGGATAGTATTCATCCAGGTTAAAGGTGATCACGTTTTTAAAGCTCAGGCCTTCTTCTTTGTGCAGCCTTACCAGTTCGGCATAAACCCCGATGGGGGTTACCCCGGTAGCCAGCCCCAATACAGTTTTTTCGCCTTTGGCTTCTTTGCCGCGGATCAATGCCGCTATGCGGCCCGCTACGGCAACAGACGCCTGCTGCTGGTTGCCATACACCGTTACCGGCAGTTTCTCGTACCTCGTTTCTTCAAGTAAATTTAATCTCGCCATTGTGTTTGAGTCGTAAGTCTAAAGTCTTTAGTCCGAAGTCCTGTTTTGACTTGAGACTTTCGACTCAAGACTCCGGACTTAGAAAAAGGGTTTATAAAAAGAATGTTGCATAAAAAATCCCCGCCTAAACGAGGATTTATTCAAACCAATTTAACTATTAAAATTACCCTTACCGACATAAGGCCAAAGAATAGTCCGTTTAATGATGTTTTATGCATTATCTATTACAAACTTAATAAATTAAAATTAATATACTCAAAACTTTTTAAAATATTTTAATAAGTTGAAATAACGCAGGCATTGGATGAAATTAAACCGTTGAGGGGTTAAAAACAGAAATAAAAAACCATAAAAAAATAAATTATACAGGAATTGAAGCTGAGGCCAGGCAATAAATAATAAGGAATAGGTTAAAGCCCTTGAAGCTTTTAGCCGGAGAATAATGTTGGAGAATTTTTTTCTCCCCTTCCGGCGATCTTACTTATATCAAAGGTAACGTTGTAAAATCAAGTTACAAATTAATTACACCAACACGGGTATTCCATATACCAACAGCGTTATTCGGCATACATAATTTAAATTCCTGCCCATTTTCTTTTCGGAATGGTGCTGTGTAACAGTATTAACACAATAGCAAATGATCAATTATCTTACTAAATTAGCCTCGTTAACTGACTTTATTAAAATGGCGCCATTGTCCAATCCCCGCTTTATGTCCTTTTTGTGCCTGGTGGCAGCCGTAATCCCTTTAAAAAACAAACCGATTCCATGAAAAAACTATTTCTCCTGTTTGGGGCTGCATTATTATTTGCATCTGCGGTTGCACAGCCATCGCAAGATTCGCTGTATGTGAGGGAACACTACACCAAGATGGAAAAGTATATCACCATGCGCGACGGGATCCGCCTGTTTACGTCGATATATCTTCCAAAGGATCAATCAAAAAAATATCCGATCATCATGACCCGTACGCCTTACAGCGTTGGTCCGTATGGCGAAAACGATTACAAGCGTACACTTGGGCAGAATATGCTGTTAGCCAGGGACGGCTTTATTTTTGTTTACCAGGATGTCAGGGGCCGCTGGATGAGTGAAGGAAAGTTTGTTGATGTGCGCCCCGACATCGACCATAAAAAAACAAATAAAGAAACCGACGAAAGTTCGGACACCTACGATACGATTGACTGGCTGATTAAAAACCTGCCCAATAACAATGGTAAAGTTGGTATTGAGGGAATTTCGTACCCGGGCTTTTATTCAACAGCCTCCCTGCCTGATGCCCACCCCGCTTTAAAAGCAGTTTCGCCGCAGGCGCCGGTTACCGACTGGTTTATCGGCGATGATTTTCATCATAACGGGGCGCTTTTCGTAATGGACGCGTTTTCTTTCATGACCGGTTTTGGCGTTCCGCGTCCTAAACCCATTACACCGGCAGAATTTAAAAACCCGGTTAAATATAAGGAGAAGGATAATTATAAGTTTTACCTGGATTTAGGAGCATTACCCAACTATAAGAAACGCTATTTAGGCGACTCGGTAAAGTTTTGGGACAATATGATGGCCCATCCCAACTATGATTGGTTTTGGAAGGCAATGAATATCCGCCCGCACCTTAAAAATATCACGCCGGCGACAATGGTGGTTGGTGGTTTTTTTGATGCGGAAGATGCCTTTGGCGCTCAGCAGGTTTTTAAGGCATTGGAAAAGCAAAACCCGGCAACGCACCCTAATATGCTGGTATTGGGCCCCTGGTTTCATGGCGGCTGGGAGCGGGGCGACGGGCAGTTTTTTGGCGACCAGAATTTTGGCTCCAAAACAAGCGAATGGTTTCGCGAAAATGTTGAACTACCCTTTTTTAAGTTTTACCTGAAGGATGAAAAGATACTCGACCTGCCAAAAGCTACCATATTTATAACCGGCAGTAACGAATGGCATAAGTTTAACCAATGGCCGCCTAAAAATACAACAGAGAAAACGCTGTATTTCGGCGCCAATGGCCAGCTTTCTTTTGCTCCTCAAAAAACGAAGAACGCCGTTTTTGATGAGTATATCAGCGATCCCAATTCACCGGTTCCTTACCAGGACGGGATACAGGCAAACCGTACCAGGGAATATATGCTGGATGACCAGCGTTTTGCCGGAAGAAGGCCCGATGTGAAGGTTTACCAAACGGATACTTTAAAGGAAGATATTACGCTTACCGGGCCCGTAATTGCGGACCTGTTTGCATCAACATCAGGCACTGATGCCGATTTTGTAGTAAAACTGATAGATGTTTTTCCGGATAATTGTCCTGATCCAAAACCTAATCCCAAAAATGTAACCATGGCAGGCTACGAAATGATGGTAAGGGGAGAAGTGTTCAGGGGTAAATTCCGTAACTCTTTCGAAAAACCGGAACCTTTTGTGCCGGGAAAAATAACTGAGGTCAAATATAATCTCCCTGATGTTGCCCACACATTTAAAAAAGGGCACAGGATCATGATCCAGGTTCAAAATTCCTGGTTCCCGCTGGTTGACCGCAATCCGCAAAAATTTGAGGATATTGACCAGGCAAAAGATACTGACTTTCAAAAAGCAACCATCAGGATCTATCATAATGATGCCGCACTTTCTAATGTAAAAGTTACCGTATTAGAATAAAGGGTTACACCGATTTTTTAAAAGATTACACAGATATAAATGAAAAAATACCAGTTGTTACTTTTGGCCCTCGGGCTTCTTACGTTAAAAGCAAACGCCCAGTTGGGCAAAGCCAAAGCATTATTTACACGTGCCGATACCCTGCGGGGAGATTTATCAACCCCATTGCGTACCTGCTATGATATCGGGTATTACCACCTGGATGTTAAGTTTGATATCGAACATAAATTCATCAGCGGCAGCACGCTCTTTAAATTTACCGCCATGCAGGATTTTACCAAACTGCAATTTGACCTGTTTGCCAATTTAAAAGTTGAAAAAGTGGTTTATAAAGGGCAGGAACTGCCTTACACCCGCGAATACAATGCTGTGTTTGTTACTTTCCCGGTTACAATAGCGAAAGGCAGCAAGGATGAATTTACGGTGTATTATTCGGGTAACCCCACTATTGCTAAAAACGCCCCCTGGGATGGTGGTATCGTTTTTAAAAAGGATTCAGCAGGTAACCCATGGGTAGCTACGGCTTGCCAGGGTGTTGGCGCCAGCATATGGTGGCCAAACAAAGACCAGCAGGCCGACGAGGTGGACAGTGCCCTCATCAGTATCAGTGTTCCTGAAGGTTTGCAGGATGCGTCAAATGGCCGCCTCAGAAAAGTAACTGACCTGAAAAATGGATATACCCGTTTCGATTGGTTTGTATCCAACCCTATCAATAACTATGATATTGAAGCAAATATTGGCAAATACACCCATTTTAGCGATACTTATAACGGCGAAAAAGGAAAGCTGACGCTGGATTACTGGGTATTGACTTATAACCTTGAAAAAGCTAAAAAACAATTTGGAGAGAATGTAAAGGACATGATCAGCGCCTTTGAACATTGGTTTGGCCCTTATCCTTTTTACGAAGATGGCTATAAGCTTATAGAGGCCCCGCACCTGGGTATGGAACACCAGAGCGGCACCGCCTATGGTAATCATTATATCAATGGCTACCTTGGCCGCGACCTTTCCGGGACCGGCTGGGGGCTTAAGTGGGATTTTATTATTGTTCATGAAAGCGGGCACGAGTGGTTTGGCAATAACATCACTTCAAAAGACCTCGCCGATATGTGGATCCATGAGAGTTTTACCAATTACTCTGAATCCTTATTTGTTGAACAGCGCTACGGCAAACTGGCGGGGCAGGAATATGTGCATGGTACCCGGATATCCATTGAAAACGATCGCCCGATTGTAGGTATTTACGGTGTAAACAAAGAAGGGTCGGAAGATATGTATTACAAAGGTGGTAACCTGCTGAACATGATCAGGACGATTATTAATGACGATGAAAAATGGCGCAATATCTTGCGGGGATTAAACAAAACTTTTTACCACCAAACGGTAACTTATGATGACGTTGTTGATTATATCAGTAATCAGTCAGGCAAAAACCTGAAACCTGTATTTGACCAGTACCTGCATTATAAAAACATCCCGATACTGGAGTTTATGGTGATTAATGGTAAATTACATTGCCGCTGGCAGGCCGATACAAAAGATTTTAATATGCCCGTACAGGTGAAAATTAAGGGTGGCGAATATCAATTTATTCAGCCCACCACCCGATTTAAACCTGTTTCGATAACAGGCGCCACGAAGGATAATATAGAGGTGGATACTTTTAATTATTATATCGGGGTGCTGGTGGACTAAGCCCCCCGGCCCCCTAAAAGGGGGAAATGCATATCGAATAATGAAGTTTGTACCTAAAGGGTGAATAGTTAGGCGTGGAATAGCGGCAAAGTTTTTAAAAAAGCCACTCACTATTTACCCATCACTATTCACTTCTTGCTTTTTTATTTTCGTAACTTTAGTGCAACCTTATTGTTTTAAGTGTTGTCTTATTCAATAAAACATACAAATCATGAGATCAATTACAAGGATTTTTGCCGTAATCGTGCTGTTGGCCACTAGCGGCGTTTCTATCGCGAAATCCCATCCATCTGTAACCGTAAATTTTTCGGAAATAGTCGACCGCCATCTTTCGGGTTTTCACGCAGTTGACGTAGCGGGGTCGTTTGACGTATATATCACCCAGGGTTCAACGGAATCTGTTAAGGTAGAAGCGCCGTCAGATATAATAAGCCGTATTATTACCGAGGTGGATGGCGGTGTGTTGAAAATATATAATAAACACGATACATTTAATTGGGGCGACCTTTGGGGGCACCATAAAAAAATTGTCGTATATGTAGTCGCAAAAAACCTTAACAGTATCAGTCTTACAGGTTCGGGCGATGCCTTTTTTAAAGAGGGCATTTCATCAAACGCATTACGCTTAAGCATCAGCGGGTCGGGCGATATGACAGGCAGGGTAGATGCAAAAAACCTTGATTGCAGTATCACAGGTTCGGGCGACATGAAACTTTCAGGGCGTGCCGAAACTTCAGGGGTTAGTTTGGTTGGATCGGGCGATTTTACTGCCCGCAATTTGCTTACTGTTAACTGCGCCGTAAGGGTATCCGGTTCAGGCGATGCACAGGTAAACGTGAGTGAAAGAATTGACGCTTCAGTAAGTGGCTCGGGCGATATACGCTATACCGGGTCTGCAAAGGTTGTCAACAGCCGTAAAAGTGGCAGCGGGGATATATCGCGGTTTTAGAGATTAGTCCGAGAGTCAGTGAAGTCCGGAAGAAGCTGCAACTGACGTTTCGGCAATAATGATCTGAGTTATAAAAAAAAGACCGGAGATTAGTTTCTGTCCTAATCTCCGGTCTCTAATCTCCAATCACTAATCCTTAAACCTCCCGATCACCCTTCTTCCCAGGTCATAGGATATATTAAAGGCTTCCTGGTTGCTGGTGTAGCCGGGCGTACGGTGTACGCTCAATACAAATTTACCGCGAAGGCCTTTGTAAACGAAGGTGTTAAAGATCAGGTCGAGGCGGTTATAAAATTTCTTTTCGTAAAACGAATCGCCGAAATTGACGTGCGATCCTTGTCCGGCATAAAATTCATCAAAAATAGCAAAACGGCTAAAGCTGCCATAAGCGCTGGCGATAAACCCTTTTGGTGTTTGCAGGCCATCCACGCCGCGGGTTCTCTCCATTGATATCATTACCCCAGCTTCAAATGTTAAGGAATCGAATGCTTTTTGTTTATGGCTGAAATCAAGCCCCAGTTTAACCTGTCCGCCGCCGTTATCCTGTATATGGTCATCAGGCCTCAGTATAGCCGCTCCGGCATTATGCTCCAGTAAAAAATAGTGCACAATGTAAAACGGCCCCGTTAACGATGGTTTGTACTTGCCTTCAAACCCAAATAAAAACTGCTCGCGGGCGGTATCGGTTTGACGGCTCACCCAATCAATCCAGCCGGTTTCCATAAAATGAGAAGTTTGATATTTGGCCAGCAAACCTTCCACATTAGGGCGGTAATATTGCAGTGTATCATTCAATAGCGCCCTGGGGTAATTATCAAGCAAGCCAACTCTCGGAAACTCACCCGCCATAAATTGCCATGTGTTGCTTTTAAATTTATAATAGGCTACAGGGTTTACTTTTAAAAAGAAAGGCACGGCACCAAATTCATGGATACCATTAGCGCCAACTATAAAATGGTTTAAGCTATCAATATTTAACCCGAAATCAAGCTCGGTACGCATGCCGGAATAAGTGCGCGACCGGGCAACAAAGTCTTTATACTCCCGGTTATCCAAAAAGCCAAGGCCGCTAAAATTTACGTCGACGCTTTGCGCCAGGGCAGCGCTTCCCGTTATAATTGAAATCAGTAAGGTAAAGTAGAGTTTTTTCATTGTTTAATAATAGGGGTTTTATTTAACTGTAAAGGTAATAATTCTGCCATTTTTGCTTCCCGGGAACGGATCGGTACGCAGCGAAAACAGCAGATCGTAACTTCCTTTCTCCAACGGGGCATTTAATGTAAAATTATAACGGCCGGTCTCACCGGGTTTTAAATTTATTTGATTGAAAGTGCTGTCGGCTTTTTGGGTATTAATAATGTTATCACCCTTAAAAAAACAAGCCTCCAAAACAACAGCATGTGTATAACCCTTGTTGCTAAAGCTGATGGCATAAGGATAAGGATTTTTAAAAGTTAACTGGAAATTGGTTTTATCGCCCGGTGCTTTTGTTATTTTGTAGGTCGGGGTTTCGAAAATAATTTGCTGGTAGGTACGGAAATCGTCAATCCAGGCGGTGTACCAGGTACCGGCAGGCACTTTTATAGAATCGGTCGTTAATCCTTTTATCGGGAACCAATTTAAGTAAAATACCTTTTTATGCTGAAGGCTGTCCTCCATGGGCCAGATGTCAAATTGTGTGCGGCGATAATAGCGGGTATCGTAGGCAAAACATTTCAGGCTGTTGGTATAGAAATCGTATTTCGCCGGGTTTTGGAAACCCTCGCTCATGACTACATAATGTTCGCCGGCTTTTTGTTTTACCACGTGAGCCCAATCTTTAAAGCCATAATAGCTTTTTAAATGGCCATAAGTCCTTGCAAAGCCGAAGCCGAAAATAATGATCAGCCTAACCACCAATATCAGGCTCAAATTAACCATGGCCAATGGGAAAAGCCATTTCGGCCTGCCGTTTTGCTGTTTAAAATGGATGAGCACCAGCATCACTAAGGGAGCAAACAGGATGAAAGTCCAGTGCGGTTGTACCTCGCCGCGGCTGCTGCTAAAGAAAAAGAATAAAAACGTACCAACACAGTTTACCATTAGGGTGCGCACAAAGGCATCTTTTATTTTGGTGGTAAAAGCTTTGTAAAACAGGAACCAGCCAATCAGCGGGCCCGCCATAAACAGCTGGCCGGGGATATAGGAAAAAGTATCGGTGAAATCATAAGTGCGGGCCGAACGTTCGAACAAATGATAATTGATGGAAGGATAACCGTGATTTGCCTGCCATAATATGTGAGGCAGGTACAGGGCGCACGACAGGATAACGATGGCCCAAAACGATCCGCGCTTTAATAATTTGATATTTGCAAGCACCGTAAACCCGATCAGTAACACCCCATTGTATTTACTGTAAAGCAGGCAGGCGATAACCACGGCCAATATTATTGCCAGGCTCCATTTGTCCTGTTCAATATATCGCTGGTATACGTAATAAAACAGCACGGTAAAAAAGAAGAGCGGCCCATCCGGCGTGATGGTAAATCCATAAATATGGAAAATAAAGATCCCTGATACAACTAATACAAAGGCCACGGCATCAACCGCATATTTTTTTAGGATGAGCCAAAGCAAATAAACAGAGGCAGAACTGGCCAGTACGGTCAACAACCTTACGCCAAACTCATTATGGATTAATGCATAGCCAAAGCGGATAAACAACGCCACCATGGGCGGATGGTCAAAATAACCCCAATCCAGGTAGCGGGAATACAGCCAGTAGTAGGCTTCATCGGCCTGCAGCTCAAGGGTAAAAGCCTGGATGGCATTCAATATCGTCCAAAACAACAAAAAATAGAGAATGATCTTGCTGGATTTGGCCGAGGTATATGAAACGTTATCTGGCATTAATGACTCCTGGATTTTTTCGGTGTAAAGTTAGCATAATAGGTAAAAGGCTGGTATTTGCGAAATAGAATTAATATAGCTTATTTTTATGTTGTATTTAATCACAATTCATTCATGGCGCAATCAAATGTAGATAACAACACAAGTGTGTTTTGTTATAAATTCCCCGGCGTTTTATTTTTGATATTGATTTGTATTATTTCCATATCGTGTAATAACAATAAATCACACTCAGTACAATTGGTATCAAGCACAAGGATAATCCCCGCCAATGCCTGGAAAGCCCCCAATTCAACCACTATCCCAAAAAACAAAACAGGTGATATGATCCGGTACGGCAAAGAACTGCTGGCCCATACGGCAAAATATTTTGGCCCCAGGGGAAGTATTGCCCAATTATCAAATGGGATGAATTGCCAGAATTGCCACCTGGAGGGTGGCAGCAGACTCTTTGCCAATAACTACGCTGGCGTACTGGCGAATTACCCAAAGCAGAGTTATCGAAGCGGTAAAATTCAGCCGCTTTCCGGCCGGATAACCGATTGTTTTAAGCGCAGCCTGGCAGGTAAAGTTCCCGATACAAACGGGAGGGAAGTACGTGCTATGATGGCTTATATCAATTGGATAGGGCAGGGGGTGAAAAAAGGTAAAAAGCTGTTTGGTTCGGCAACAGAAAAGCTCACGTTTTTGAAAACCCCCGCTGACCCGCATAAAGGACAGGCTGTTTTTATATCTAAATGTAAGGTTTGCCATGGCGTTGATGGCGAAGGTTTGCTTGCGGCAGATCAACTCACCTACACCTACCCGCCGTTATGGGGCGATCATAGTTATAATAATGGCGCAGGTATGTACCGCATCGGTAACCTGGCCGGTTTTGTAAAAAACAATATGCCTTTTGGCGCAACATACAAGAGCCCGCAGCTAACGGATGAAGAAGCCTGGAATGTAGCAGCGTTCATCAATTCTCAACCCCGGCCCCATTACGACCAACGTAACGACTGGAAGGATTTGAAAAACAAACCGATAGATTTTCCATTTGGGCCTTATGCTGATAACTTTAGCGAAATGCAGCATAAATACGGGCCGTTTGGATTGATGAAGGCTGCGCAAAAATAGATTTGACAACTGCGCAAAAGTTGTCAAACTATTGCATCACCGGCAAAACTATACTACTCGGGAAAATTGCCGAATGATAAACTTTTTGCGTCGCCGGTTGATAGTCGCCTGCTTTAGCTTCAAAAATATTGGGTACATACTTTTGCGGATTCCGGTCAATCACCGGGAACCAGGTGCTTTGTACCTGTACCATTATTTTATGCCCTTTCTTAAAAACATGATCGGCGCCATGCAGATCGATGCTGTATGCTTCCACTTTTCCGGGCGTTATGGGTTCCGGCTTTGTAAAGCTTTTCCTGAACCTGCCGCGAAATACATCATCGGCAATCATCAACTCATAGCCCGACATCTTTAACTCTTTTTTATAATCCTGCGGATACACATCTATCAGTTTAACCACCCAATCCGCATCGCTGCCGGAGGTTGACGCGTATATTTTTGCCAGTACATTCCCGGTTATGGTAACGTCTTGTGTAAGGGTATCAGTTTGCCAGGTTAAAACGTCAGGGCGGTTATCAACAAAGCGCTGGTCCTCTGTCAGCCAGTAATACCAGCGGGAGCCCGGGCCGTAGGTTTCTTCAATTGGTCTTTGCCGGTAAGGTACCGGTTTGGAAGGATCAGAAACATAACTGTCAAAGGATTTTATTTCAGCCGCAGAGGGTTTTTCAAAAGATAGCTTCCCATCGGTATGAAAATAAATGTTTTTGCTTACAGCCTCCTTTGGCGGCCAGGCGCTATAATTCATCCATTTATTTGAGCCTGTTTGAAAAGAAATAGCCTCGGCAAAATTACCGTCACCCTTGCCTTTTAAATACCATGCAAACCATTTAGCCTGGATCTCTTTCCTGAAATAAGTGCCCGTGGCCTGCCCGTCAAATTTAATATTGCCCAGGCTGGTACCATCGCCACCGGCCCAGCCACCATGTCTCCATGGGCCTAAAACAATAAAATTTTTGTGGTTAACATCTTTTTTCTCCAAAGTTTTGTAAGCGGTTTGCGGGCCAACCATATCTTCCTGGTCCCACCAGCCGGATACGTGCTGAATAGCGGTTCTGGGGGTATCTAAGCGGTAAGCCAGCGCTTGTTTTTGCCAAAAACTATCGTAGTTGGGATGTGCAATAAAGTTGTTCCAGGTTGGCAGCGTATTGTGTGCATATTTTTTATTGATGTTTGAGAGTGTACCCAGTTTAAGGTACCAGTCATAGGTATCGTATTGTCCGAAATTATACAACGAGTCCGTTTTTGCAGCCTCAGTTAATACCGAATATTCAAAACCATAGCTTAAACGGAAAGCGCCGTTATGGTGAAAATCATCATTCATAAACATATCGGCCGGGGTGGCCTGTTCTGATACTGCTTTCAAAGCAGGATGGGGATCAGTACCGGCAATAATTGCCGTCCACCCATCATAGGAGATGCCGTAAATGCCGGCCTTTCCGTTGTTGTCAGGGATGTTTTTAAGTAACCAGTCAATGGTATCAAAAGTATCGCTTGCTTCATCAATTGCCTTCGGATCTTTTTTATCGCGGTTAAAACGCTGCATTTCAAATTTCCCCTGTGATAAATACCTGCCACGGATATCCTGGGCAACAAAAATATAACCCTCGTCGGCCATATCTTTGATATAACCTTCCCTTTCAGGGCTCGGGTTTTCACTTACACCATAAGGCGTCCTGGTGATTAAAAATGGTAGTTTTTCTGCCTGATTTTTTGGGGTGTAGATAACGGTATGCAGTTTAATTCCATCCCTCATGGGTATCATCACTTCCTGGCGGCTATATTTATCGTCAGGTTTGGTGGGCTGTGCAAAAAGGTTAGCTGAACATAAACATAGTATACCTATAAATGTGATCTTTGTGAAAAATGTACTCATAATTGCTGAATTAAGGATGGATGACTAAAGATAGGGAATTAGTTGATTAGGTTGAACAGGTGAGCAGTCGATTCAGTTGAATTGCTCTCTTTATTAAAACTTAATCAACCTAATCTAACTTAATCAACCCAATCAACTCAAACATGGCCGCCAACTACAACAACTCCGCATGGTTTTACGACGGGGTTTCTCGCCTGGTATACGGAAAGGCTTTGATTAAGGCGCAGGTTTACCTGTTACGGTTTATTCCCCCCAATTCGAATGTTTTGATCGTTGGCGGTGGCACGGGCTGGATACTGGAAGAAATTGTTAAAATTCATCCATCCGGTTTACAGTGCACCTATGTTGAGGTTGCGCCAAAAATGATGGCCCGTTCAAAAAAACGGGATACAGGTAACAATCAGGTTGTTTTTATAAATAAAGCTATAGAAGATATTCCTTTTCTTCCCGGCTTTGACATTGTGGTCACGCCATTTTTGTTTGACAATTTTACCGAGCAAACATTTAAACAGGTATTTAATCGTATTCACTCCCTATTAAAGCCGGGCGGTTTATGGCTCAATTGCGATTTCCAATTGAAAGGAAAATGGTGGCAAAGAGAGTTACTAAAATCGATGTTTTTATTTTTCAGGCTGATTTGCAATATCGAAGCATCGGCGCTGCCCGCTATTGAGAAACAGTTTGAGCAGTATGGTTATGAAACCATCGCCTCACAAACGTTTTTTGGAGAATTTATAATTTCAGAAGTTTTTAAAACGAGGTAGAGACGTGATGCATCACGTCTCTATGAATGTTTATTTTAGAATACTATCCCGCGTAAACAAACTTGTACCCAATCCCCCTTACGGTTTGCAAATATTGCGGCGAATCGGCATTGGTTTCAATTTTTTTGCGCAGCCTTACAATATGCATATCCAGGGTGCGCGTATTTACGTCGGCATTATAGCCCCAAACCTCCATCATCAGTTCTTCGCGGTTAATCACCTTATTTTTATTTTTAAGGAAATAAAGCAAAATCCGGTTTTCAAGGATGGTTAATTCAATTTTACGGCTGTCCCTGATCAATAAATGCGTATTGGGCTGGTGCTCCATATTTGCAAATTTGTAGGACTCAGATTTGTCGGTATTTAATGAAAATTTGATTTTACTATCTATCATCGCCACCAAAACATCCATGTTAAATGGTTTGATGATATAGTCTGACACACCAAATTTATAAGCTTCAATTTTGTCGATATCCTGGCCCTTGGCGGTCATCATAATTACCTGTCCTTCGTAACCGTTGTTCCTTATGCTGGTGCAAACCTCCGATCCCTGTTTACCGGGCAGCATCCAGTCCAGCAATACTACATGGGGGGTTTCTGCCAAAACTACTTTTTCACCATCATCGCCGTTAGGCGCCTCCAGTACCTTGTACCCTTCTGATTGTAAGCGTTCAGCTACCAAAAAACGCAGGTTCTCATCATCTTCAACCAGCGCGATCTTAATTTCTTTGTTCATAATTCAATTTTCATAAGGCAAGGTGACGATAAATTCCGATCCTTCATTCACTTTGCTGTTAACAGATATGTCTCCGTGCATAAAATTTACCAGTTCTTTACAGAAAGCTAACCCAAGGCCGACACTCCCGTTTTGATTATACTGATTTTCTATGCGGTAAAACTTTTTAAATATATTATTCAACTCGTTTTTTGGGATACCTATACCCCTGTCGGCAAAAGAAAAAATAATATCCCGTTTTTGCTGCAAAACATTAATATTCAACACTTTTTTACTTGGATGTGAATATTTATAGGCGTTTTCAATCAGGTTTTGGAAAATACTGCCCAAAAGCACAGGGTCGCTATAAAACGAAGTAACCCCATGAGCCTTAAAGTTGATTTTAAAGTCAGGGTATTTTATTTTAAATGTTTCAATATATTTCGTCACAAACGCTTCAACGTCAATTTCCTCCTTTTTAATATCAATCGATTTATTTTCAAGCTGGGTAAATGACAGAAGTTTATTCATCAGGTCATTTAGTTTATCAGCTTCTTCGTTCAATATCCTCCCATATTGTTTACGTTGTTTATCACTCAGCCCGCCCTCGGCGCTAAGGTTTGATCCGGCTATTTTAATTACGCTCACAGGTGTTTTAAACTCATGAGTAAAATTATTAATGAAATCATATTGCAGCTTGAATAATTTAAGGTTTACATTCAGGTTGCGGTAAATCAGCCACCCGATCAGCACTAAAAAACAGTAAATCAACAATACCATCGCGGCAATAGGCATAAACCGCCGGTTGGTTTCTGCCGTAAGGTAATCGCTATCAGACCTAAAGTAGAGTTTAAAGTCAGCAAACGCCCCTGGCAAAGCAGCTTCGGTTACCAGGTTATTGTTACCTGCATCCAGCGGGTCATAAACCACCGGTTGAATGCTTACATCCTGGTAAAGTTCTTTATGTGTGTTCTTAACCCTCAGCGAATAGGGGTCTAAGAAAAAAGTCATAATATTTTGCTTGTAATAGGATGTCGGGCTACCATTTTTTATCAATTCACGGTAGTTTTTTACATCTGTGCGCCTGGGAATATTTGAATAGCTGATCTTCCCTGATTTAATATTATAAAAGGTATTAAATATCTCGATCTGGGACGACTCTCTCGAAGTATCTGAAAAAGCGATATAATCACTCAGCTTCACAGCCATTTCTTTAAAATCATCCTCATCGTTTGTATTCCATACCCTGATGCCCTTTACCTGCCCGTTTGCCGGGGCATACTGGTACATTTGGTTGATAGAGACACCGAGGTTATCCCTTAATACCGTGCTGTTTTTTTGACTGCTTATCCGGGCATCATAGAACACTATTTTCTGTACAAAAGGAAAGTTATGAAAAATTGCATCAGCGTATTTTGCTGCAGAAGTGGAGTCTAAAAATCCCTGGTATGAGGTGATCTCCGGGATTTTATTTTGAAACAGGTCATTATAGGGCTTGATGGTTTGCTCTAATACATCAATTTTTTTTGAAGCAAATTCATTATCGATATTTTTAGCGTTAAAATCATACGAAATAAAAAGTGCGACAACAAAGATCACCGAAATCAAAATAAGGAAAACAACGACCAGCGAAAAGTTTTTGCGATAAATGCTTTTTGACTTGTTCATAACAGGGTTTATGGATTAACCCGCATATTTTTATCCAGGAATTGTTCTATCTCAGCATACATTTGCAACCTGTTATGCTCGCTCCTAAAAAAGGTCCGTTCATTTGGCTTTAAAAAGTACTTCACATTTTCACTTCCGTTTTGTTTTTGCAGTTCGCGTACAAACTGGTTTAATTCACTGATGTTTGCCCTGTCATCTTTAGCTCCCTGAAAAATCAATAAAGGCGCCCTGATCTTATCGGTATGAAAAACCGGTGAAATAGCCCTCAGCTGGGCGGCATCTTTTTCCGGATCGCCAACCATTTCGTACATCATTTTTACCGATGGTTTTAAAAACGGCGGCGCATCTTTAATGAAAGAGAAAAAATTGATGAGGCTATGCTGAACAATAGCACAATTGTATAACCTGGGGTGGAGCGAGATGCCATATAATGCCGAGAATCCGCCAAAGCCGGCACCGAAAATGGCTATTTTATCCGGATCAGCGGTTTTATTGCTGATGAGCCAGTTAACGCCGTCAGTTATATCCTGTTGAATTTTGCCCCCCACTTCTTTAAAGCCCGCGTTGTGAAATGCCTTCCCGTAACCGGTGGACCCCCTGAAATTTATCTGGAAAACCGCGTAACCGCGGTTAGCTAAAAATTGTACCTCGGGATTATAGCCCCACCAAAAACTTTGATTAAATGGTCCGTCGTGCGGCATTATTACAACCGGTAAGTTTGTGCTTTTTGTGCCCTGGGGTAATGTGAGGTACCCGTTAATAGTTAATCCATCACTCGCCTTATATGATACCGGCTGTACCTTGCACAGATCCTGGGGATTGAGCGTCGAATTGATGTCACCAAGTTTTTTTAACTGGCCGGTTTTATTTTCATATAAATAATAGGTCCCCGGGTTCCGGTCAGTATAGGTAATAATGATAAATTTATTTTCGGCGCTATCCCTGTCGGTGATGTTTATTTCGGTGCCTTTAAGTTGGGGCTGCAGTTTGTCATATATGCTTTTAATGTCTGCGCTTAAAAAATGCTTTTGTGGTTTTGCTGCTTCCCACCTCACCATTTCAAGGTGGTTTTTGTTTTTTGAATATTCAACGTCCTGTATATCAGCATTTGTACATAAATACAATACCTTTATTTCCCTGCCGTTTTCAGCATTAACTTCAACAAGGGCTGTTTTATCACGGTTCACATTTGATAAGGCATAGAAATAATTTTTTTCACCTGTAAAAGCAATGGGCCTAACTGAGGTGCTGAAATTATTTTCAATAATTCGCCGGAACGGAGCGTTTTCATTCGGGCGGAATAAAATAGTCTTGTCAACGCCGTCTGATGACGTGATCAGCCGGATTTTACCATCCACTTCCGGGTACCATTCTGTTATATTTCCCGGGTTGATGAGATAGGGGATCAGTTCGCCTGTTATGATGTTTAACCTGTAAATATCAAAATTTGCAGGGTCACGTTTGTTCATCCTGATGGTAATTATATCCGGCTGCTGTTTATTCCTGTTCAAAAGGCTTATCCTGACTTTTTGCTGGTCAAGAATATTTTTTAGTTTTAATGTGGCTACATCTATAGTAAACAGCTTTAATTCATCATTAGCCACTAAATCCTGGCTAAAAACGATGTGATTGTTATAGGTCCAAAAATAATCACCCCTGACAGGATAGTCAGTAAACGAGGTAGCCATCTGTTCCTTGCCATCCGGCAATTGCTGTATAAACAGGTTCTCTTTACCCTTGTATGCTTTTAGGTAGGAAATATATTTGCCGTCCGGAGATATTCTGAATGTGCTTTTTTCAGGGATCTTAAAAAAATCAGAAATAGGAATACGGGGTGTACTTTGTTGATTGCAAGTACATAAAGCCACTATTACAGCGATAGAAAGTAATACCCTTAAAGGCCTTAACATTGGTTTATATTTAATGTTTTAATTAGGTTAAGGTATGCAATATACTCAATCAATTTTAAGTGTCACTACAATTTTACCCTGCAAAACCGTTATATAACTATAGTTTCAATTTGAAACGGAGACAAATTGAATTTTTGAAAATGCAAAAAATAATAGGATTTTCACCTATAAAACGAATAATATTAAAGTTAAGATCGTCAAATATGCTTATCTTCAAATTAATGCATAATTGATTACTTTTGAAAAAATGAAATATTTCGCGGTTTGTACTTTCCTGCTTTTTTCCTGTTTTGCAAGTGCTTTTGCACAGGATACAGAACTGCAGCTGGCGAAGCAATTTGCGGCTAACGGTGAACAGCAAAAGGCCCTTGATATTTATCAAAAGCTATATAAACAGGATAACGAGAGTTATTTTGGTGTGTATGTAAATACCTTGCTGGAACTTAAAAAGTTTGATGAGGCCGAGGGGATCACTAAAAAAATGATCCGGAAACACGCCGGCGATCATCAATATATCATTACGCTCGGCACTGCTTATACCCAGCAGGGCGAGGTTGATAAGGCCAATGCCTTGTACGATGAACTGGTTAGAAATTTGCCGCCCGACCAGGGCGAAATATCGGCCCTGGCCTCTCAATTCTACCAGAATGCGAATATTGAGTATGCCATCAGGATATTTGAAAAGGGCCGTAAAATGCTGCATAATGATGCCCTTTTCTCTTACGAGCTGATCAATCTTTACCGGTATAAAAGAGATAAAGCGGCACTAACTGAGGAATATCTTAACTTTTTGCCGGCAAACCCAGCATTCATCAGCCAGGCGGAGAATACGCTGGCAGGCCTTTATGAAAACGCAGCAGACTACGATATACTTAGGATTGCTGTTTTAAAAAGGATACAGAAAGACCCGCAACAGCCCTTGTATCCTCAATTGCTGACCTGGCAATTCATGCAGCAAAAAGAATTCGACCAGGCGTTAAACCAGGCGCTTGCGTTAAGCCGTCGCCTTAACGATGACGGCAGCAGTGTTTTTGAGCTTTGCAGTACCCTTGAAGGAAATGATGCTTACGACGCGGCGATCAGGGGATACGAATACCTGATCAGTAAAGGGAAAGATTCGCCTTATTACATTTCTTCGAAGATTGAACTGATCAATACCAAGAACCAAAAAGTTACGTCGGGTAAGTATACGGAGGACGACCTTTTGAGCCTCGAGAAAAATTATAACGCACTGCTGGATGAATTTGGCAAAAACGTTAACACCGTTTTTGCCATGCAAAAACTCGCGAATTTGGAGGCGTTTAAATTGCATAAACTGGATGAGGCGCAAAAAATTCTTGAAGAGGCCGTAGCTATCCCTGGGGTCAACCGGACGTTACTTGCCTCATGTAAGCTGGACCTGGGCGACATTTCGCTGCTGAGCGGCAAACCATGGAATGCCACTTTATTGTATAGCCAGGTTGAATTGGATAACCAGGCCTCAGCCATTGGGCAGGATGCAAAATACCGCAACGCAAAACTGGCCTATTATACAGGCGATTTTACCTGGGCAAAAGGTCAGCTGGATGTTTTAAAAGCTGCAACTTCCGAGCTGATCGCAAATGACGCTTTGAACTTGTCGCTGCTTATTTCGGAGAGTTTATTTGCCGATAGCACCGGTGCGGCTTTGAAGATGTTTGCCCGGGCCGACCTTTTGATTTATGCCGAGCAGCCCGAAAAAGCAATGCATACTTTGGATAGTATTGATACCAAATACCCTGCGAATTCGCTTGCTGATGGCATATTAATGGCAAAATCAAGGCTGCTTATTCAGCAAAAAGATTACCCGGCAGCGGTTATTCTTTTGAAAAAAATAGCGCAGGAGTATGGCACGGGCCTTTGGGCCGATGATGCCATATTTATGCTGGCTGATATTTACGAAAACCAGCTATCTGATAAAGAACAAGCAAAAATATATTACCAAAAGATCATTACCGATTATGCCGGCAGCCTCTGGATCAACGAGGCCCGTAAACGCTTCAGGCTTTTAAGAGGGGATAAGAATGATGCTTCTTAGTTCAATAGTTCACTGGTTTATTAGTTCATTGGTATTGGCGGGGCACAAAGTCAACATAATGGCGGTAATTGCAATAACAATTTAAAATTTTAAAAACTATTACAACCTTTACAACATATTACAACCCTTACAACTAACACATGATTATATTTAACGATACCGTAATTATAGAAGAAGCCGTCCAGGAAAAGTGGCTTAAATGGATAAAAGAAGTTCACATACCTGCCGTTATGGCTACCGGCTATTTCAAATCATTCCAGATCCTTAATGTTATTGATTCGCCTAATGAAGGGGTTACCTATTGCATTCAATACCGTGCAGATAGTATAGGCGATTTTAACCAGTTTTACAGTAAACATTTACACCGCCTGCAGGAAGCCCACAACCAGGAATTTGAAAATCATTTTGTGATATTTAATACACTGATGCAAACAGTGGATTAATATTTGTCTGAATCAGAATTTACAGGATTAATGAATTTTCAGAACTCTGTTAATTCTCTAATCCTGTAAATTCTGATGCTAACTATTGTTTTATCAAATTATACAATTCATCCAGTTTTGGTGAGAGCACAATTTCAATACGCCTGTTTTTTGTGCGCGCATCGTTTGTGTTGGCAGGGTCAACAGGCTGGTACTCACTTTTACCTGTTGCAGTAAGCCGTTTCGGATCAATCTTTTCTACTTCAGTTAGATACCGGCAAACTGAAGTTGACCGCAATACGCTCAGGTCCCAGTTATCTTTGATCTGGCCGAGGTTGATTACTTTTTTGTCATCGGTATGGCCTTCAACTGCTATAGTAATATCAGGTTCTTTATTGAGCACCGCAGCCAATTGCTGTAATGCCAGTTTACCGTTCTCGTTAATATTTATACTGCCCGACGGGAACAGCAATTTGTCAGCCAAAGAAACATATACCTTACCATCCCTGATATCAACGGTTAAGCCGCTGTTTTGAAATCCAAGCAGTGCTTTCTGCAACTTATCGCGCAATGCGTTTGATGCATCGTCGCGTTTATGCAGGGCATCCTCAACCTCTTTTAGCCGTGCTTCGCGTTTTTTCAGGTCTGCTGAAAGTTGGCTTACTCTGCTTGAACTTGTGGTGAAATTATTGTTCAAAGCGCTGTATTTGTCATTCAGCGAATTGAAATTTGTATTTAACGCGTTGTAATTATTTTGCATATCATTTAACTCGCGGTGCAGCCTCATCGTGTCGGCACGCAGTTTGGCAACCGTATCTTCAAGGACCCCTGTCCGGGTAGCCAGCGAATCGCGTTCAGCTACTAAAGCTTTATATTTTTTGGGTGACAACACTACGCATGAGTGCAAAACAAAACAAATGGCGGTGGCAAATAAATAGTACCTTATTTTCATGACAATAAATTATGGTTGATTAAGCTAATGCATTATTTAAAAAAACGTTGAGAGGATAAATTTTGCCGCAAATGCCGGCTATATCCGACACCGCATTTTTTAGCAATAATTCATCATCCTTTAATGGGCGAAAAGCTACAAAACTTTTAAGTTTCAGCAAGTCAATATTTTCATTATCAGCGCTGTATTCTCTTGGAACACTTTTCAGTTGTTCTTGTTTTCTGAAATCGCCAAACAGGTTTACAAATTCCGGTTCATTAATTATTTTTTTCAGATCGTTGGCGTTGTAGTCAATTTCCTGCCTTATTGCTTTTAAGTGATCCGCTTCAGGCATCCAGTAGCCGCCTGCTATTAGTGAGTTTCCCGGCGAAATTTGAAAATAATATTCGGCCCTGCCGGCTTTTGTACCTTTGGTGGGTATGCTTACGCCAAAGTAATTTTTGTAAGGGGTTTTGTCTTTGCTGAAACGGATATCGCGGTAAATACGCATTACACATTTTTTGGCGTCGAGTGCGCTATCAATTTGCGGATCAATTTTTTGCAGCAGGCCCAGCAGTTCAGTTGTAAAGGCAATTACATTTTCCCTGGCTGTTTCGTACCGCTCCTTGTTGGCCATAAACCAATCGCGGTTATTATTTTCAATCAGTTCTTTTAAAAAATCAATGGTTTGCCGTTGAATCATCTTTATCTAAATGTGGCTGGTAATTTATTTTAGGCGATAGCCAATATAATAACAAAACGCGTGAATACCTGAAATTGATAGGCGAAAGCACAAGCAATCCTGTTAAGATTGTGCCGATATATAACCAGGGCGAAGTTGAATTTTGAGTTATGAAGTAAGTAAGCGCCACTATTAAAAGACCTTCCATTACATTCAAAGCGTAACTTACATACATTGCCGCATAAAAGTACCCGGGTTCAATTTCGTAATATAAGTTACAATGCGGGCATCTGTCAAATATCTTGTTCGACCCGAAGTTGTATATCCCCCCGCTAAACATAGCGCCCCTGCGGCATCGCGGGCATTTGGCATGCAGCATTGCCCATGATTTAGCTGTTTTTGACATTTATTTTAGATAGGCGGGTTTCCCCGGGGTTTGATACACTTAGTTTAAATGCAATTTATCGTTTTGGATATCGAGATTTACATTTTTGCGCCTGAATTTTTTATACCATATCAAACCAACAAAGCCCACTGCAAGGTACGGCGCAGCTAATAAAAGATATATGCCTTTATTTAGCCCATTCGCTGCATTTCCGCCATTTTTTGAATTGGTAGCTACCTGTGCCGCACATTGAGAGCATTGTGCTTTCGCTGGTTCAAATGCAATCATCACCAGGCAAAGTACCCCAAGCGTTAAAGTTATTCTCAGCCATGCTTTCATAAAGGCAAATTTAGCGTATTTAATGATAGGAAGCAATCGGGGCTGGTTGCAATTTAAAGCAAAGTATTAAACATTCATTAACCCCTGCCGGAACCCTTAAAAATGATAATAAGGAGAAATCATCAGGTAAACAATAACGCCCGTAACTGTTACATAAAACCAAATAGGGAATGCCCATCTTACCAGCTTTTTATGTTTTTCAACCTGCATTTGCAGTCCACGGTAAAAGCTTAACAATATGAGCGGCAAAACGCCGGCAGCAAGGATTATATGAGAGATAAGTATAGTTAAATAAACCGGACGTAAGGTGCTTACCGCTTCGCTTTCTGATGGTGACAGGTGTCCGTCGCCATTAACATCACCAAAGATGGTATCGGCTTTTAAATAATGAAACAGTATGTACGAAACTAAAAATAATGAGGATAAGCAAAATGCCGTAATATTAATGCGCTTGTGCATTTTAATATTACGAAGCTTTATGAAACAGAGCGATGCCAGCAGCAGCAGGCTGCAGGTGCCGTTTAAAAATGCGTTAAGCATTGGCAGGTACACAGTGAATGACGGAAGCACTGCAGGAGCAGGAATGAGCCTGCGGTTTAATACCAACACTACCACAAAAACGAATACGGATACTGCTGCAACGAATCGGAATATAAATTTATCAGTCATAGTCTGGCATGGTTTAGCTAATCTCTAATCTTTAGTCACTAATCTCTAATACATCGGTGTATCGTTTTTCAATACCTCTTCTTTTATTAATACTTTAATTTCATCACCCAGCTTAATCATATCTGAAGTGGAGGCGCCACTGTAATATCCCCTTATCCGCATGTCTTCGTCAATTAGCATCAGCTTATCGCTGTAAATAAAATTGTCTTTACCGGCCTGCAGCGCGTTAACAAGGAAGCCATTATGCGCCAGGGAATAAATGGAAGCCGTATCGCCAGTTAAAAACAGCCATCTTGCTGACGGCGGTTTAATTATGTTGGCATAATTTTTTAAAGCCTTTACGGAATCACGTTGGGGATCAACAGAGATAGAAACAAAGTAAACCATTTTGCTGACTGCATAACCCGTAGCTAATTGGTTGATACTTGTGTTCATCTGGTCGCATAAGCCTTTACAGTGCGTGTAAAAAAAGTTAGCGATGAATATTTTTTTGCTAAAAGTTTTTGGCGTTACGGTGTTGCCATCCTGGTCGGTCAGTTTAAAGTCGGGCAATGTGTGATAAAGTGTATCAGGTACATCGTTATGGCCAACCTTGTGCGTTGTTTTCAGTACTGTTTTAGGCCCGTAAACCGGTAGATTTAAGTACCTGTTTTTGCCCTTTGATACCAGTAAATAATATAAAAATCCTGGCACTAATAGAACAAGTACCAGGATTATAGTTTTTTTTAATATGACCGCAATTTTCATATGTGCCTTAAACCGATCCAATAATGGCTCTCATTTGTAAGCACCAGTATTAAACCGATTATAAAAAGAATGGGAACGATGATAGCCAGCGCCAATCCCACTTTTTCAAATTTTAAGTGCATAAAAAATGCGACAATAAAATATGCTTTTAATAAAGTTAATATAATATAAGCAGGGTTAACAACCTGCGATGATAGTTGAAGGTGAGGCCCTAACCAAAGTGCGATAAAAAATTCCACACAGGTAATCGCCGTTAGAATATAAAAGATCTTTAATATTCTTTTTTTGGTCATTCCTTCGTGTTCGCCGTGTTCAGCGCCTGCTGCATGAACTGTTGTAGTTTCTGATGACATATCTTAATCAGGTTAAATTATCAAACTAAATAGAAGAAAGTAAATACAAACACCCACACCAAATCTACAAAGTGCCAGTATAAACCTACTTTTTCGATCATTAAATAGCTGCCGCGTTTTGCATAGGTGCCCAGTAAAACGTTTATCGTAATGATGATATTAATAACCACTCCCGAGAATACGTGGAAACCATGGAAACCTGTAATGGTAAAGAATAAATTTGCAAACTGGTGCGATGTCATCGCCATCTGGCCTTCTGTTACGTTTCCTTTAAAAAACTCTGACATCACCTCTTTGGTTGGAATATGTCCCCACCAGAAGCCTTCGCTGTGTAAGTGGTTCCACTCCAATGCCTGGCAGCTTAAAAACATCAATCCGCCTAATATGGTGAACAGCATCCAGGTAACTACTTCTTTTTTTGCATTGCGATGCCCGGCCTCAACTGCCAAAACCATTGTAACCGAACTGGCAATCAGGATGAAGGTCATGATACCTACAAATACCAAAGGAGCACCGTGCTCAATTGAAGTTCCGGGAACAGATTGGAATACCAAAGACGGCGAAGGCCAGGTTGGTGCGCTAAAACGTAAAGCGCCGTAAGAGATCAATAATGACGAAAAAGTAAATGCATCCGAGAGGAGGAAAAACCACATCATCATTTTGCCATACTCTACATTAAAAGGCGATCTGCCTCCTGACCATGGTGTTGATTTTACCTCATCAACATGTTGTGTTACTGCTGTACTCATTTGTACTTAGTTATTTGTTTTTAAGATTGGTTCAAAAGTAAAAAAACATACAGATAAATCCATATAATATCGAGAAAATGCCAAAAAATAGATGCCATTTCCATTTTGAATAAATTCTTTACCTGTGGTGTATTGCGATAACTGGCTATAATAACATTTAACAGTACCGCCAGGCCTGCTAAAACGTGTACTAAATGTAATCCGCTGAATACATAAATAAATGACCTTGATGCATTAGGATTGATAAAATAGATGCCCATTTTTATCGCCAGGACATACCATGCATAGATCTGTATCGCAAAAAAAGCGATACCTAAGAAAAAAGTAAGCCATAAATAAAGGCGCTGTTTTGCAAACTGCAGTTGCCGGGCCGCCCCTGAGGCTAAAAACAGGGTAATGCTGCTGAGTATGATTACCGCTGTGCTGTACATAAAAGCCTGCGGCAAAATTACGTCAAGGCCGTGGCCCCTGCCGCCGCTGTAAACAATAAACCCGCTTGATAAGGCAGCAAAAAGCATAAATGATGTGAATATGAAAATCCACATACTGAATTTTTTTGCACCAAGGTTTACCTTATCTTTTTGTTGTATCTGCGCCATCATTTCACTTTTCCTATAAAATCAAATAAAAACATTAATTGCACTACCGGCAAATATAAAAACGAACCATACATCAGCTTTTTTGCTGATCCGATCTCCAGGGTGCTTAAAAGCTTATACGCGAGGTATAAAAAGGCCAGGCTGAAAACCAGTGACACTGCCCCCACATAATAACCGCCAAAATGGTACCAGGTAGGCAATAAACTTACGGGTACTAATAGTAACGTAAATATAAAAGTAACTATAGCACTTGTTAAATTTCTTTTTCCGGATGGAAGCAGCCTGAAACCGGCCAGCTTGTAATCGTCATCCAATACCCAGGCAATGGCCCAGAAGTGCGGGAACTGCCATACAAACTGTATGCCGAATAAAATTAAAGCGATAGCATCAATCTTTTCGTGAGCGGCAACGTAGCCGATAAGCGGGGGCAGCGCGCCTGGTATTGCTCCAACAAACACAGCTATTGGCGATTTGCGCTTTAAAGGCGTATAAACAAAAGCATATAGTACAATTGAAAATACGGATAATAATCCCGTATCGATATTAAGGCTCCCTAAAAGGTAGGTGCCCGCCATTCCCATAAATAAACCCAATACAAGCGCCTGGCCCGTGGTCATGTGTCCCGACGGTATGGGCCGGTCCATCGTCCGCTTCATCAGCTTATCCAGGTCCTTTTCAATAATCTCGTTAAAACAGTTTGCAGCCGCGGTGACCAGAAAGCCACCAACAATCAGTTTCCCCCAATTAAACCAGTTGATATCGCCGTTAACTTTGCTGCCGATCAGGAAAGAAATTGACGCCGAAAAAACTACTAAAAAGGTTAATCTTAACTTTATCAGTTTGGAAAAATCGCTCCACCTCATCTATTGGCCTCCTGGTTCTTTACTGATGTATACAAATTCAGCATCAGGTAAAACTGGGCGCCGAAAATAAGGCTGGCCAGTAAAATATGTAATGCCTGTGCAAATGGTGGCAGCGCCCAATAGGATAACAAGATCCCTGTACCCATTTGCAGCATAATAATCAGGAATATAAAGCTCATTATCTGTTGTTGATTGGAATGCCTGCTAAAACCGTTGCGGATCAGCAAAAACAGTACTATGTTTGCCAGCAATACCAATATAGCGATGTCGCGATGCTGAACAAATATCGCTCCTGCATTACTTATCCAGGCTTCGCGGTAGCCGCCCTGTAAATGTGTTGATACGGCATCAATTTTTTCTCTAACTTCAGTGCCAAACACAATTTGAACAGTTGAAATAATTAAGGTGAGTACCATCACTACATGTGTTATCGGGCTCGAATCTAACCGGTGTTTGCCATAAGTTTTAGCCATGTGGTAGGTGCCAATCAAAATAGCCAAAATTGCCAGCGCCAACAGCATATGCAGCGTTACAATACCAGATACAAGATTGGTTGACACGACGATGGACCCAAGCCAGGCCTGGAAACCCACCAGTAGAATATTCAGAACACTTAAAAACGGGATCAGTTTATTTTCGCCGCGGTAACTGAATGAAAAAATAGCCACCAATACCAAAAATAAACCAGAAATAGCCCCAACAAGGCGGTTGATATATTCTGTCCATGTTTTGGACGCGTTGAATTCTTCAGGTATCAATATTGATTTGTCTTCCCGGATGCGGCGTGCAAGGTCGACATACCCGAAGAGGTCAAGTGTTTTGGCGAATTTTTGATTTTTTTCCGTCCGCTCAGCAACATATTTCTGCTTATAATCTTTTGGCAGTTGGTTGATGGAAGTAGGGGGTACATATTGTCCGAAACATTTTGGCCAGTCGGGGCATCCCATTCCAGAACCGGTGCTACGAACTACAGCGCCTGCAAGTATAAGTATAAAGAGCAGTACTATAGTAACTAGGCTGTATTTCTGGAACCTGATTTTTGACGCGAATGTCTTCATTTATTTTAAAGAAAAACCGGTTGTTAGTTTTAAGCCGAACGTTGCAAACTAAATAATCAAACTGAAAGGCAAGTAACCTTTCAACCGGCATAAAAGTGGTATTAAAACAAATCCTGAGTCTTAAGCCAAAGACATACACAAATCTTTTGGCTCAAGACTCAGGACTAAAAACTTCGGACTTATTTTACTTCTTCGTTAGCTTTTTGTGTACTTGTCCATTTGTTGAATTCTTCCAACCCTTCAGGATTGTCTTCAAAATCGTGAGGCATATTTGAGCTCATGGTTTGTGAAAAAGGAACGTTTTGCGGAATGAAATCTTCTTCATGGCCAGGCTTGCTGTAATCATATGGCCAACGGTAAACAGTTGGTAATTCACCCGCCCAGTTACCGTGAATATGTTCGATAGGAGCGGTCCATTCCAAAGTATTTGCATTCCATGGGTTTTGGACGGTTTTCTTACCCCAAAAAATAGAATATACGAAGTTGATGATAAATGCAACCTGTGCAAAGCCGGCCATAATAGCGGCCCAGGTAATAAACGTATTTACATTAAGCCAGTGATCCCATTGATGGAATTCAGTTATGGCATAGTAGCGGCGCGGAACTCCCTCAAGGCCCATAAAGTGCATCGGGAAGAATACCAGGTATGCGCCTACAAAGGTTACCCAGAAATGCAGGTATCCTAAACGGTCATCCATCATGCGGCGGAACATTTTAGGGAACCAATGGTACACGCCCGCAAGCATGCCGAAAATAGCAGCAGAGCCCATTACCAGGTGGAAGTGGGCAACCACAAAATAAGTATCATGCAGGTTGATGTCCAAAGCAGCGTTACCCAGGAATATACCGGTTAAACCACCAGAGATAAAGAAAGAAACCATCCCGATAGCAAAAAGCATGGCAGGAGTGAAGCGGATATTACCCCGCCATAAAGTAGCCAGCCAGTTAAAGGTTTTTACAGCCGATGGCACCGCGATAATCAGCGTGGTGATCATAAATACACCGCCAAGGAAGGGGTTCATCCCGGTTACAAACATGTGGTGACCCCAAACGATAAATGATAAAACGGTAATACCGATAAGTGAATACACCATTGCATGGTAACCAAAAATTGGTTTACGTGAATTTACCGACATCACCTCGGATGAGATCCCCATCGCGGGCATGATGATAATGTAAACTTCCGGGTGACCAAGGAACCAGAATAAGTGCTGGAATAAAATAGGGCTGCCACCTTCGAATGGCATTACTTTTCCGTTCAAAACAATGTCCGAAAGGTAAAAGCTTGTACCAAAACTTCTGTCAAATATCAATAAAACTACGCCTGCAACTAATACAGGGAAAGCAAGTACACCTAAAACTGCAGTAAGGAACAAAGCCCACACAGTTAACGGCATTTTCCAAAGGTCCATACCTTTGGTACGCATATTTAAAACTGTACTAACGTAGTTAATACCGCCCATTAATGATGAGGCAATAAAGCAAACCATACTGATGAGCCATAAAGTCATACCCTCAGCAGAACCGGGCATTGCCGTAGGTAAAGCCGATAAAGGCGGGTAAATGGTCCATCCACCGCTGGCAGGCCCTTTTTCCACAAAAAATGCAGAAACCATGATGATACTCGCTATAAGGAAGAACCAATAGGATAGCATATTTACAAACGGAGAAGCCATATCACGGGCTCCTATCTGAAGAGGGATCAGTAAATTCGCAAAAGTTCCGCTTAAGCCAGCTGTCAGCACAAAGAATACCATGATAGTACCGTGTATGGTAACCAGCGACATGTAGAAATCAGGGCTCAAACGTCCGCCTGGTGCGAAACGGCCCAATAAAGTTTCCAGCAAAGGGAATGATTTATCCGGATAGGCTAACTGTATCCTGAATAACAGAGATAACAACATACCGATAAATGCCATCGTAATCCCTGTGATCAGGAATTGTTTGGCAATCATTTTATGATCCTGGCTAAATACATAAGTATTCAGAAACGTGGCTTTATGATGGTGTTCGTGTCCTTCTTCGTGATGTACCAAGCCGTGATCGTGAACTGCTAATGTTGACATACTCGCTAATCTTATATTAATTATTTAACGCTAACTTGTTTGATGATAATGAGCCGGCCGATGATTTTGCGGCAGCTACTTTTAATTGTTGTTTTAACTGATCAGTTAAATATGGTTTTTGTTTTGCAATCCAGTCCTGGTATTCAGATTCTGAAACTACACGTACCACTTTTTGCATGTTGTAGTGGATGCCACCGCATATTTTGTTACAATAAAGCAGGTATTCAAATTTAGGGTTATTAGTTTCAGAGCGCATTTGGTTTGTAGTAACCGTTGGTACAAACTTAAAATACGTTGGTAAACCCGGTACCGCGTTTTGCTGTAACCTGAAGTGCGGCATAAATACGCTATGGATCACATCCTGCGCATGAATATTTAACCTGATTGATTTGTTTACCGGTAATACCAGGGTATCAGCCTGCAGGTCGTCATAACTGTTCCGGTCTTTATAGTCAATGCCTAATTTGTTAAGGCCTGTTGTAAGCCGGTAGTCTAATTGACCCAGTTTACCGTCCGGACCTGGATAACGTAATTCCCAGGCAAACTGGTGGCCGGTTACGTCGATATTAATATCACCTTTCATATTGGTGCTATTTTCAACACTTTGCCAGGTAAAGAAGCCAAATACTACCAGCACGGTTAAAACAATCGCCGGAATAATAGTCCAAACCTTTTCGATGGTATTATTGTGCGGCAGGAAGTATGCCTTACGTTTGTCTGAAGCGCGGTAAAAGAACAAAAACCCGAATAAAAGTACCTGGGTAATTACAAATACGATAAGCGTAAGTGCACTGGTCAGGTTAAACATGCTATCAATATCAACACCATGGGCTGATGCTGATTTTGGTAAAGTCATGCTGCCTTGAACAGTTAGCGACCAGTAGGCGCCATATAAGCCAACGATCAGGAACACCAGGCATAAAACTGCCATAAAACTGTTCCAGTTGATTGGTTTTTTACCCTGCATAGTAAGGGTAAGATCATAAACCTTTAATATTTTACCAAGGATGGCAATACAGAAACAGGCTACCAAACCAAGGAGTACATAATAGAGCACGCCAGTCCACATTCCGCTGCTGGCCATAGAATCAGGCGTTCCGGCCGTTATTGTGCCCTGCGCTACCGCTTGTGCCATTAGCTGTTGTGACCCCAAAAGCATGGATGCTGCAAAAAGTAAAAGCGCTTTTTTAGAAGTTAATAGTTTTTTGAATCCCATCTTATTTTATGTTTGGTATTCTTTTATTTTGGTGCAAATTTATTAATTACTATATGTGATGATGGAGGCTCTCGTCCAGCAACGGGTGTTTCTTTGGTATCAGTGAGTTAAATTTACTTAGCGCATTCAGCATGGTAAAGATAAATAAACCTGCAAAACCAAAAAATATGGTGATCTCCGGCCAGCTGATCTCGGTATACCAGTGTGATTGCGGGCCAACAGCGCCAGGCATAATCATTTGCCAGTAATCAAGCCAGTGACCGCAGATCAGGATGATACATGCCACCTTTAATACCGGTACCAGGCGTTTTGAATCGCGTTTCATCAATAACAGTAATGGCGTAAGGAAATTGACAACGATATTTAACCAGAACCATCCTATAAACTCAGGTTGCCACCTTCTGTAAAAATAAGCCGACTCTTCAGGTATATTGGCATACCAGGTTAGCAGGAATTGTGCGAACCATAGGTAGGTCCAGAATACAGAGAAGCCAAACATTAACTGGCCTAAATTGTGCAGGTGATCTTCAGTAACCCATTCCAGGTACCCATTTTGACGTAAAATGATGATGGTAAGGGTAATTACTGATAAGCCGCCAACCCATAATGCCGCAAAATTGTACCAGCCAAACATAGTTGAAAACCAGTGTGCCTCTAAGGACATGATGGTATCAAAAGCAAACAACGGAACGGTAAAGCCGAATATCACCAGGAAAATAACCGAAACTTTAAAGCTTTTGTTGTAGTTAAACATACCGCCTAAAGCATCTTCATTGTTAGAATATTTCACCAGCAAAGCGCCTAATCCTGAATAACATACCAGGTATAAGGCGATACGGATAAGGAAAAAGGGCACATTCAGGTAACCTGATTTGGCAGTGATAACTGAGTCGTAATTTGGATCACCGGGGGTAGTTACACCTTTTACTGCCCAAATTTTGTATAAATAAGGGATAGTGGTTTGTTTACCATATTCGTTAAGGCCGGTATGGGTCATGAAAATGCCCAGAAAAATAACTGCAAATAATATTACGGCAGCAACAGGTAATGCTTTTGCGAAAGCCTGTGGAATCCTCAGGATGGCAGCTGACCAGCCAGCCTGGGCTACATACTGTACAGCCAGAAAAAATACGCCGCAGGTACAAACGCAAGCAAAATAATAGGACATCAGCAGCAGGTTAGCAAATGTACGTTCGCCGCCGCCTGATAAAAAACCGAATGCTATTCCAATTACGCCAATAGCCATCAATACAAGGCTCCAGGTTTTGGCTTTGCCTTGAAATTGAAATCGTTCGTCGAAACTATGAGAAGTCTTCATTTAAAAAATCAGCTTATAAAGTTTGTAAATGGTGAACATACATAACTACTTTCCATCTTTCGGTAGGGTCAAGCTGTGAAGCATATGAGCCCATCGCGTTTACACCATAAGTAATTGTATGATAAATTTTGCCGTCAGTAAGGTCTTTCATATTGCCACCACGTGACGATACACCGGTTGAATATGATGGAGGCGCCGGAAAGCCATGGGCAACCACCAAACCATCACCTTTGCCGCTTAAACCGTGGCAGGGTGAGCAATAGGAGGTGAATAATAATTTACCTTCGGTAAAATTTGCCTGTGTTTGCGGCAGCGTGCTTTTTACTTCCACGCTGGCTTTTTCATAACCATCCTTTGAATTTGGATAATCAAAACGTACAAAACCTATAGGCGTTGTACCTGCGGGTGGTACCTGGGCGGTTTTGCCATCCTTAAAGTTATCATTTATCTGGTCCGGGTCATAGGCAAGGTGCTCGTACATATTGGGAGCGTATTCCCAGCCAGTACTTCTTTTATCCTTGCACGATGAAATAGCTATCGTAGCAGTGATAGCAACAGCTATTGTGCCCAATATTTTTATTTTATTCATAGCTAACATATTTTCTGTCGTTATGCTTTACTTCAACAGCTCCTGCTTCTTTTAAAATTTTAGTAATATCGTCGTGTGGTGTATTTCCTTTTGCGTCAATAGCAATCACAAACCTGTCATCTGTTGCACGCAGATCCATAACCCTTGGCGTACGGCCCGGGAAAAGGTGTGTTGCAAAGAAGAAAGTAAGGGTCATGCCGAAAGCCGTAAACAATACGGTCCATTCAAACGTAATGGGAACAAAGTCGGGTATTGCAAATGCCGGCTTACCACCAATGTTCATCGGCCAGTCATGCACCAGCATATAGTAAGCGATGCTGAAGATGGTTGTGCCACCCAGGCAGCCAAACATAAAAGCTGCAAAACCTAAACGCGAATCCTTAATGCCGAGTTTCTTTTCGATACCGTGAATCGGCATCGGGGTGAAAACATCATAAATTGGCACACTATTCTTTTGTAACAGATCTATCCCGTGCATCATTTCATCGGGGTCTGCAAAAAGGCCTAAAATATATTTGGTACTGCTCATTTTTATGCTTTTTGGTAATCAGAAATCTCAACGCTGTCAAATTTCACCAATGATTCTTTATAAAATTCTACCTGCTCTTCATCCAGGTCTCCGTGTGCCATTAATTTTTTCTTGGCCTGCTCACTTGAACTCTTCAGGATCAATTTTACTTCGGCCATTGCTATTGAAGGTAACACCCTTATAAACAGCAGGAACATAGTAAAAAATAAACCTATTGAGCCGATGAAGATACTCATGTCAACCCAGGTAGGATAAAACATTGCCCAGCTTGAAGGAACAAAGTCACGGTGCAGGGAAACAACGATAATCACAAACCTTTCAAACCACATACCAATGTTTACCACGATAGATAATACCCATGCAATAGGGATATTTCTGCGGATGGATTTAAACCACATCAGTTGGGTCATCAGTACGTTACATCCGTACATCATGCAACCTGCCCACCAGTAAGGCCCGATGAACCTGTTAAGAAATGTGTATTGTTCATATTCGCCGCCTGAGTAAAAGGCGATAAAGAATTCTGTTAAATAAGCAACACCAACGATAGATCCTGTTAAAAGGATGATCTTGTTCATCGCCTCGATATGGAACATGGTGATATAATTCTCCAGTCCTAATACCTTACGGGTAACCAATAACAGCGTCTGTACCATCGCGAAGCCCGAGAAAATTGCCCCGGCAACGAAATAGGGAGGGAAAATAGTGGTATGCCATCCTGGTTCAAGCGAGGTAGCAAAGTCCATGGATACAATGGTGTGTACCGAAAGTACCAGTGGAGTAGAAATACCGGCCAGGATCAAACAAACTGTTTCAAAACGCTGCCATGTTTTTACAGATCCTGTCCACCCGAATGAGCAGAAAGAATAAATTTTGCGGCGTAAACCTGTAGCACGGTCGCGAATAGTAGCTAAATCGGGCAACAAACCTGTATACCAGAATACCAATGATACAGAGAAGTATGTTGATATCGCAAATACGTCCCAGATGAGTGGTGAGTTAAAGTTAACCCAAAGTGTATAGGTATTTGGTAACGGTAACGAATAAACAAACATCCATGGGCGGCCCATGTGACAAACGATATACGAAGCCGCGCAAATTACAGCGAAAATAGTCATCGCTTCAGCCGAGCGGTTGATGGAGTTACGCCAGTTTTGACGGAACAGCAACAAGATAGCCGAAATAAGCGTACCGGCGTGACCAATACCTACCCACCAAACGAAACCTGTAATATCCCAGGCCCATCCAACGGTTTTGTTAAGTCCCCACTCGCCTATACCGTACCAAAAGGTCCAGCTAACGGAAAATAACCAAAGGCAAGCCCCTAAAACAGCCACCACAAAGCCTATCCACCAGGCTTTCCCCGGCATATTTTCTACTGGGCGAAGAACATCGTTAGTAATTTGGGCATAGGTGATGTCTTTGCCTGTAATTAACGGTTCTCTTATTATTGATTCACTATGAGATGCCATATTTTATAATCTCTCTTGTAATTAATTAAGCTTCTAATTCAGATATATTTCTAACTTTTACCTGGTATCCAACGCCTGGCTGTACACCCAACTCTTCCAGAACGTAATAAGTTCTTTCGCTTTTTAAAGCTTTTGACACTTCTGATTCAGGATCATTTCCATCACCAAATACAATCGCATTTGCAGGGCATGTTTGCTGGCAGGCCACTTTAACGTCACCATCTTTCAGCGGGCGTTTTTCAATCTTGGCCTTTAATTTACCTGCCTGGATGCGCTGGATACACATAGAGCATTTTTCCATCACACCACGGAAACGGGTGGTTACATCAGGGTTAAGTACCAGTTGGGTATGATCGCCCTGTAAGTAGTTTTCAAAACGTGCATCGTTCCAGTAGTTAAACCAGTTGAAACGGCGAACTTTATATGGGCAGTTATTAGCGCAGTAACGTGTACCGATACAACGGTTATAAGCCATGTGGTTTAAACCTTCGGAGGAGTGTACTGTTGCCAGTACCGGGCACACAGTTTCGCAAGGTGCATGATCGCAATGCTGGCAAAGCATTGGCTGGTAAACAACCTTTACGTGATCCAGATCGTCCAGCTTCATAGTAGCTATCTCGTGTTCACGGGTTGTGCCACCATTGCTGCCATTATCATTAAAGCTGTAATAGCGGTCGATACGGATCCAATGCATTTCGCGGCGACGCTTAACTTCGTCTTTACCCACAACAGGTACGTTATTTTCAGCGCTGCAGGCAACAACGCAGGCGCCGCAACCGGTACAAGCGTTAAGGTCAATCGCCATTACCCAGTTATAGGTAGGGTGCTCATAATTGTCCCAAAGGTTGTATACTTTATGATCTTCCTCTTTCCCGGTACGTGCGCCCGGGTTTTTAAGGTATTCAGTAAAGGTTGCTTCTTTTATAATGCTGTTACGCCCTTCAATAGAGTGGTGTGTTTGCGTTTGTGCCAGCGGCGAATTTGTACCTGTAGCAGTTAATGCAGCAACAACGCTTGTTTGCAATGTATTGTTACGCAGCGTATGGAAAGGAAATGCGTTTTTACCCACATTGTCGCCAACCGGCCCGGCAATGGTACGGCCGTAGCCAACAGCTACTGATACAGTGCCTTGTGCCTGCCCAGGCTGTGATATTACCGGTACACTTATTGAATAACCGTTTGCGTCAATTTTAACTACATCACCATCTTGCCAGCCCCATTTCTTCATGTCAGCAGGGGATACGTTAGCATAATTGTCCCAGGTGGTTTTGCTAACCGGGTCGGGCAACTCCTGCAACCATGGGTTGTTGGCCCTTTTGCCATCGCGCATGGATACTTTTTGATAAAGCTGCAATTCAACTTTGCTGCCATCGGCGGTAAGTTCTTTGCTGTGATCCAGTATTTTTTGTGCAACGCTGTCTAGCCCGTAGGAGAAAGAGTAGCTGCCTGCGGCGATAGGCGCGGTTTGTACAAAACCGGTTTGTAATAATTTTTCCCAACCTGCCTGTCCGGATAATCCGCCTTTTGCAAGAAGCGATTTATCCCAGGTGTTGCGTACATAAGTATAGTAATCTTTTACAGTACTGCCAGACCATATCATCAGGCTATGTTCAGCCTGGCGGGTATCATAAACAGGGTTTATGGTTGGTTGTAAGATCGTGTAATAGCCTTCCAATGCATTGTCATCACCCCATGATTCAAGGTAATGATGATTTGGAGCGATAATATTACAAAGTGCAGCAGTTTCTTCGTTTTTATCAGAGAAAGATACTTTTAAACGCACTTTTTTCAAACCGTTTACAACATCCGCACTCTTATAATAATCATAAACCGGGTTGGCATTCAGGAAAAATACTGCGCCAACATCGCCGCTGTTCATTTCACTAACAAATTCCGCAAATTCTGCGTCGTTACCGGCAAATTGTTTTGACGGATTGTCCAGATCGATGGTCTTTCCATAGCTTCCTAACAGGGAGTTGATGGCATTAACCAAAATCTGGGTAGCTACATCATTTGAACCTGCAACCACCAACGCTTTACCTTTAGCCTGCAGTAACTCTTTTGCAACAAGCGTTAAAGCTTTATCAGCTATTGGATTGTTTGTCAGTTTCTGGCTTCCAGGCAAAGTAGTGCCTGAAATTGCATTGTATAAATTAAGCAGGGCAACACCTTCTTCGGATGGTTTTATCGGGATACGAACATCAGCATTGGTGCCGGTTACGCTCATCGAGGTTTCAAACTGGATGTGGCGCGACATTTTTTTAGCCTCCAGCGATTTGTTGTTCCTGTTTTGCACGTACTGCCTGATGAATTCAACAGGCGAGATCCATGTGCCCAGGAAATCAGCGCCGAAACTTACAATTACATCTGCTTTATCAAAATTATAATGAGGCAACACTGCTTTGCCGAAGCTATTCTGGTTGCCCTGGATAATGCCGGTATAGGATACCGCATCATAATTAATGTGTTTTGCAGTTGGATAGGCCGCCAGGAAATCAGCAATTACCGCCAGTGAAGATGGGCTGGTAATGGTTGACGTGATCAGGCGTATTTTTTTACCGGATGCTTTAATGGCGTCAAGTTCGCTTTTAATAAAGCTATCGGTTTGTTCCCAACCGTAATCGCCGTTATCTTTTAATGGATTTTTTAAGCGGGTAACATCATAAAGGTCGAGTACAGAAGCCTGTGCCCTTGCACTTAAACCGCCTTTACCTATAATATCATTCGGGTTACCTTCTATTTTGATCGGGCGTCCTTCACGGGTTTTTACCAAAATAGCCTGGCCTTCTAAAGTAGAGGCGTAGTAGTTGGCAATACCCGGGGTAACTTCCTCCGGTTTTATTAAATAGGGTATGGATTTATGAACAGGCACTTTTTGACAAGCAGCAAGAGTTACTGCACCTACGCCAAAGCCTACTGCTTTTAAAAAGTCGCGGCGCGGTGTTCTTCCTTCTAAACCGCCTCCTGTTAAAACATCTTCGATTGGAATAGGCTCCGCAAATTCGTGTTTGTTCAATTCAACAAATTCCGGGGTTTTGTTCAGCTCTTCTAAACCTTTCCAGTATTTTTTATTGCTATCCATTTAAGCTAAATAAACTGTAATGATAAGTTTTAATCAAATTATTAATAGTGGCATTTACCGCACTCGATACCGCCCATAGCGGCTTCGGTTACCGGTTTGCCAGCTTTAATCAAATCGTGCACTGCTTCCATTTTCTCATAGTATGCGTTGCCTTTCATATTTACGTTGGTACGTTTGTGGCATTGTATACACCATTTCATTGTTAATGGCGAGTATTGGTAAACTTCTTTCATTTCCTGAACCTGGCCGTGGCAGGTTTGGCATTTTAAGCCGCCAACTTTTACGTGCTGTGAGTGGTTGAAGTATGCAAAGTCAGGCAGGTTGTGGATACGGATCCATTGAATTGGCCTTGCCTTGGTGCTGTCGTATTTGGTTGTTGCAGGGTCATATCCCAATGCATCATAAATTTTTGCGATCTCAGGTGATGGAACGGTAGCATCTTTCCGGCGATCAATTGATTTATGACAGTTCATACAAACATTTAATGATGGTATGGATGCATTTTTCGATTTGTATGCACCGGAGTGACAGTACTGGCATTCAATTTTCATTGCGCCGGCATGCAGGTCGTGCGGGAATTTGATGGGCTGCACCGGCTGGTAACCCTGGTGAACGTTGGTGGTCCAAAGGGTAACCCATGTCCAGCTGCCAAGCGCTAAGGTACCGCACAACAGTACGAAAAATACCAATTTTTTATTTTTAGCGAGTTTTTTGACAGTTGCCATACGGTCAACCGGGGCTGCTTCTGCAACAGGCTCGGCTATCATCAGCTCTTTGTTTTTCAGCAACAATCTTTCGAGTGTGCTAACCACCTTGTTTAATACAAGGATGATGACAAAGGCAAGGATAATAACGCCGATCAGTGCGAAAATTACCATCTGGCTCGGTCCCGATTCTGCAGCAGGTCCTCCGGCGGCAGCTTTCGGCGCCGTTTGCATGGCTTTGTAGGTGGTGCGCACATAGGTTAAAATGCCGGCTACATCTGCATCAGATAATTCGGCAAACACGGTCATGCCGGCCTGGTTATACTGGTTGTAAATGGTTAGGGCCTTCGGGTCCTTTGCTGCAATTAAAGCCTGGTTGTTCTGGATCCATTTGGTCAGAAACTTATCGTCAGGTTCCGTATTAAGCTGTGGGCCTAACGCAGGGCCGATCACCCTTCTGTCAATGGCATGGCAGGTGGTACATTTGGCTTTAAATATGGCTTCGCCCTTAGCGGCGTCTCCCTGCGCAAAAGCAGAGGTTCCTAAAAAAGCAAAACCGGCAACCACTAAAACCGACCTTGAAAATTGTTTAAAAAGTAATGAGAAACTCCTCATAAAGTGTATTTATACTAAATAATTTTCTATATTAATGATTGTAATTCACGCGGAGATGTATGATATGTCCGAATTTTTCAGTCACAAAAGTAAAATTTATTACAGTATCCCTGACAAACAAATGACAGCAATATCTAATTTATAATAATTCTAAATAATATTATTGTGCTGGTTAAATTTGTTTATAACGACGCTAATTTAAAGAATTATAGAATTATAACGATAAAATTATGTGTGCCTGAATTTAGTGCGAAAAATGATGTTCGTCACATTAATGGACGCACCATATTTATTGGCATAAAACTTGGTTAGATAAAGAATTTTAAATGGTGAACGTTGCTTGAGGCGCTGGTTAACCGCTTTAATTTTACCCGGTCATTTTACGGTTCAATGTAACAAATTGATAGGCAATTATGCCAATGGGTTACCTTTTGCCACTGTCCGGTATCAATATAAAATCCAAAAAACATGAAAACAAAATTTTTAATCCCGCTTGCGGGGCTGGCATTTCTTTGCGCATGCAAAGGCAAATCGGGCAGTTACGAGCTTCTGAACAACAGCAGCAGCGCCGATACGGTTAGTAAAGATTCGGTTTCCGGGCCGAAACTGGTAAAAACCGCAGGCATCCATTTCAAAGTGAAAAATGTGCAGCAAACCGCCGAACATATAACGGCGCTTACTACAGGTATTAATGGTATGGTGATCCACCACCAGATGGGTTCAACTGCCGGGCGCAGCCAGGATATCCGTATCAGTAATGATTCGGTTATGCGGGTAACCGCCTTTAATACCACTGCCGAAATGACGGTAAAGATCCCTTCAACTAAACTGGATGAGTTTTTGAACCAGGTGGGCCATTTGGGTATTTATGTGAATGACCGCAGCATGGATATCACGGATAAATCGCTCGATTACCTCTCCGCGCAGCTGAAACTTAAAAGCCGGGCCGAACTGGTAAGCCAGCAAAAAAAAGGAAAGATCGTGATTAAAAAACCTGAAGATGTGTTGAATTTAAAAGATGATATGATCGACCAGCAGATTGGTAACCGGCAGATTGACGATGCGGTTAAAAACAGCATTGTTACCCTGAGCTTTTATCAGAGCAATACCATCAATAAGGAGGTAATTGCCAATGATGACCCGTCGGCATACAATCTTCCCTTTTTCAGGCGCCTGGGTATGGCCATTGAAAACGGCTGGGGGATATTCGTAGATGTTATTATAGGTATGGCCAAATTGTGGGTGTTTATAATAGCAATTATCGGCGTTTGGGTGCTGGTCCGAAACTACCGGATTAAAAAGATGATTGCACCAGCTAAAGTTTAATGTACCGCTGTATAAAAGGCAATATACAATTTCCTTAACCAGGTTACCTTTTAATAGTTAAAGGTTTCCATAACCAATCCCTACAAATCATGAAAACAAAATTTTTAATCCCGCTTGCGGGGCTGGCATTGCTATGCGCATGCAAGGGCAAAAGTAATTCAAGTGAATCTGCAGATACGCTAAAAGCATCGGCAGATTCAACGAAAGAAGTAATGCGCGCAGCAAAAATTATTCATAGTGATACAATTCAAAGTCATCCTAAAGTGGTAAAAACAGCCGGCATACGGTTCCAGGTAAAGAGTGTGCGGCAAGCAACGGAGCAAATTACAGCACTTACAGACAGCTACCACGGCGAGGTAACTCATCAGGTAATGCAGTCGGCCGTGGTGGATAGCGTGGATGTGCGAAAAAGTGACGACTCCGTTATGCGGGTTACCCTTATTAATTCAACGGCGGAGATGACCGTTAAAATCCCCCCGCAAACCTGGTGGCTTTTATGAACAAGGTTGCCCAACTGGGGATCAGGGTAAACGATCAAAAAATAGAGGTTGCAGACAAAACATTGGACTACCTGTCAACGCGGCTTAAACTTAAAAACCAAAACGAATTGGTTGATGCGCAAAAGAAAACAACCGTCAATAAAAAAGACCCGGATAATTTGCTGGCCTTTAAAAACAACATGGTTGATGAGCAAATAAACAACCGTAAAATTGATGATTCGGTTAAATTGAGTACCGTCGTCCTTGTTTTTTATGAAACCAACGCAGTCAGCAAAAGGATGATGGCTGATAATAACCTGGCAGATTATCAGCAACCATTTTCCAAACGATTCGGTATGTCATTTGAGACCGGCTGGAATGTATTTGTAGAGGTATTGATCGGTATTTCAAACTTTTGGATATTGATACCTGTCGGCCTTGTAATTTGGCTGGCGATCAGGTATTTCAAAAGAAAAGCCTTAGTTAAAGGTTGATCGGGGTGACCAGGTGAGTAGTTGAATTTTGTGATGAACAACAACTACTCACCTAATCAAATAATCCAAACCAAACAACCGGGGAAGCGCGTTTAAAATACCGGCATGTAATTTTTCGCCCCGACCAGAAAAATAATACATTAAATTCTTCATTAAAGCAAGTAAAAAGAGGGAAATATTAGCGTACCATGTGTACCAGGTTTATTCATCTGTCCCGGGTGGTTCATGCGTTATGATAACCTAATTACTTTAGCCCGGTATGATTAATACATCAGCATAAAAACAACAAGCAATTTTTAAACGCTATTTCCCAACTCAATCAACTAAATAATTTTAACAATTCAGTAAACATTTATATTTTTGCCCAACAATAAAAATCAGCGAAAAATGAACACTACTGAAAACGCCAATTCCGAACGTCATTACATTATTATCGTCATTGCAATTATTATAGGCCTTTTTGGTGTGTATCTTCGTTTTGCCGATTTTCCTTACAATAATATTGTTGCCAATATCCTGTTAATAACTGGCGTAGGGATCGCTTTAAAAGGCGTTTTCGGAATACTGGAATAAGTCTTAAGTTCTAAGTCTTTAGTCTTCAGTCAAAACCGTTTTGGCTTATTGTTTCGTTATTTTTTGTGCTTTCTGCCGACTTTTGACTTAAGACTCCTGACTCAAGACTTCATTTCGGGTGATAATCCGATTCGGTTAATATCTTCTGGGCATCGTTATCAGCCATCAGTTGCTGCAGGGTAACATCAGGATGCTTTTCCATATACTTTCGTACAATTTGCCAGCCTGTCCAAATGGCCAGTTTAGGCGCCGATTCGTTTTTTTCGCCCAGCCCGGGGGTGAAAGGCGCCATGGAAATATATTTTTGTATTTTTTGATAATCGCTTTCGTAAAGCAGGTTCTGGTCAATAAACCAGGCCCATATTTTTGATTCAAATTGCTTGCACCATTTTAATTGGGCATCGGTATAACCAATTTTAAGAGTATCAGCGGCATCAGGCAATACCTGGTCCATAAAATACATGATCTTTCCGTTATAGATCATTTTAGACATCAGCGTTTTACTGCTGTCGCTTTCCGGGAACATATCTTCGCGTATAATAGCTTCAGTTAACCGCGGGCAAATATTCTGTTCGTTAAAATTGCGTGACATGTAGCGCGGCCATGCGGACGTTAACGCCGGGTAAAACCTTGAATTGGCGCCTAAAAATAAATCAAGCCCAATGCCATATAAGCCATTGTCAGTAATAATGGGTGTCTCAAATCCCGAAACAAAGGCATAAACCGCCGGGAGTTTTTTTTCAGGGTAATAGTATTTGATATGTCTGAAAGCATCGGTCAGTTCGGCCTCGGGTTTATCCAGGTTGGGGTAAACCGAATCAATATCATGTTTCAGGTCATTGTAATCTTTCGTAACAAAAACCTTGCGTAACAATGCAAAATAAGCAGTATCGGTGGTGTTGATCTGGTTATCCTGTAACAGCGTTGCGATAAAATCGTGGTAAAACCTTCCATATTTATTTTGCAGGTAGGCCGCCTGCTGCACCATAGGCCTGGTTTTCATGGCATCGAATTCTTTATCAAAACGTTCAATTTTTACATTCACCGGAATATTGCTTACATCAACCTTTTTATGGCCACAGGCGCTTAATAATACGCCGGTAAAAAAAAATAGGTAAATTTGTTTTGTTTTGTTGAAAAGGATCATTTTTTATGCTTTCGGCAAAATTAATTTTTTATTTGCATTAAACACCCTAAACGCTGTATTTCAAACGTTAGTTTAGGACCTGTATAAAATCACTATTTATAATGAAGATCGCGTTAGCACAACTTAATTATCATATTGGCAACTTTGAATCAAATACTGCAAAAATTATTGATCACATCCAAATAGCGCGTAACAACGGCGCCGACCTGGTAGTTTTTGCTGAATTGTGCGTTTGTGGGTATCCATCACGCGATTTTTTAGAGTTTGATGAATTTATTGATCTGTGCGAAACCTCGGCCCAACAAATTGCTGCCGCCTGCCACGATATGGCCTGTATTATAGGGCTGCCTACACCTAATAACAATAACGAGGGCAAGGAATTATATAACTCGGCTTATTTTATTGAAAACGGAAAAGTAAAGGCGGTTGCGCATAAGGCGCTGTTGCCTAACTATGATGTATTTGATGAATACCGTTACTTTGAGCCATCTACCGAATTTAGCTGTATAGATTTTAAAGGACACCGGATAGCCCTTACCATTTGCGAGGACCTTTGGAACGATATTGAAAACCCGCTGTATATTACCCGCCCGATGGATATCCTGATCCAGGAACAACCGGATGTAATGATCAATATCGCAGCGTCGCCTTTTGCTTATAACCATGACGAAGAGCGCATTGAAATTTTAAGCGATAATGCAAAACGGTACCAGCTGCCTTTGTTGTATGTGAACAATATAGGTGCGCAAACAGAGCTGATTTTTGATGGCGGTTCGCTGGTTTTTGATAACAAGGGCGGATTGATTGATGAAATGCCTTACTTTGAAGAAAGTATCGCTTATTATCAGCTCGACAAAAATGGAGGACTTAGTTTTGATCACCCGTCAACTTTAAGGAAAGAAAAACAAAGCGATATTGAACAGATCCACCAGGCTATATTGCTGGGGATAAGGGATTATTTTTATAAATCAGGTTTTAAACAGGCGATACTCGGCCTTTCAGGCGGGATCGACTCTGCGGTGGTATGCGCACTGGCCGCCGAAGCTTTGGGCCCCAAAAATGTGATGGCGGTATTATTACCATCGCGTTTTTCAAGCGATCATTCTATTAAAGATGCCGAAGACCTGGTGGAAAACCTGGGCTGCCTGCACGAAACCGTCAATATCAAAAACATTACAGAGGCCATTGAAAAAACGCTGAGTCCGCAATTTAAAAATCTGCCTTTCAATATTGCTGAGGAAAATATACAATCGCGCACCAGGGCGGTGCTGTTAATGGCGATGTGTAATAAGTTTGGCTATATTTTACTGAATACCTCTAACAAAAGCGAGGCTGCGGTAGGTTACGGTACTTTATATGGCGATATGTGCGGCGGTATTTCGGTTATTGGCGATGTTTACAAAACCCAGGTTTTTGAACTGGCCCGGTATATTAACCGCGAAAGAGAGATCATTCCGATAAATTCCATTGTTAAACCGCCTTCGGCAGAATTAAGACCAAACCAGAAGGATACCGATTCATTGCCGGAATACGATATCCTTGATAAAATAATTGCAGAGTATGTTGAAGGCAGATGTTCATCAGCCACCATCATAAAAATGGGTTATGATGAAAAAATAGTACGTAAGGTGATAAGGTTAATCAACCTGTCGGAGCATAAACGATACCAAACACCGCCAATACTGCGGGTATCGCCAAAAGCATTCGGGATGGGCCGCAGGATGCCAATCGTAGGAAAATATTTGTCGTAAATTTATTTTTTTTGTTGTTAAACCTTTTACCATTAGTTAGTCTAATAAAAATACCGGGAGAAAAATATCATGAAAAGATCACTGATTTATTGGGGGCTCGCAGTTATATTGCTGTCGGGTTTTTCAGCGTGTACCAGTTATGACTATTACACCGCTGCTATTAATAAAACGCATATGGGGGGCTACCGCAGCTTCGCCTGGATGCCGCCTTCAAAAGGCGACGGGAACAATGTGAACCAGGCGGCAGATGTAAAAATTAAGGACGCGGCAACCAGCGCCCTGCTGGCAAAAGGTTTACAGTTAAGTCAGAATCATCCCGACCTGGTGGTTACCTATTCACGTATTGTCGGCCGTGGGGCCCGAACTAATTATTACACACCATATTACGGTGGGTTTTACCCTGGTTGGGGATTTGGCTGGGGCTGGGGCGGATGGTATCGGCCGTATTATGCATACGGTGGTCCTTTTTCATACTATGGCGGTTTAACGTATGCCGAAAAAGAACATTACAAAGAAGGCACACTTATTATTGATATTATTGATACCCGTACCCGAAAAATTGTTTGGCGGGGATTTGGTGTTGGCGAGGTTCATCATAACCCGCAAAAAGATATTGATGATCTGCCAAAGGTAGTTAACGGCATTCTGGACCAGTTGCATTTAGCTCCGCCTCCGCAAATGGGAGTAAGGCAATCATAAATGCAATAAATGCTATTATTTAATACCGTTTGCCGTTGGCAAAGGGGATTTTTGTTTTCGGTGCAAATGATAAGCGGCAGAGATTACCGCAATTACCGCTAAAACGATAATCCAGGTATCAAGCGGGCACGTAGCGTCAGGGTCAGTTCCTCCGCAAGGTTCGCCCGGCTGCGCAAAAAGAATAGATGAATTAAAAATAAATAATACTAAAGCTCCCCAAAATAATTTACCACGCATACGCCAGATGATTAGATCTCTATTTACAAATGTAGTGTTTCCTGCAAAATATTTGTCAAAGATAACCGCTATATTTCAAATTGATATATTTTGATCAGAATTCGCAAATATCGATGCTGTTCTAAACTTATTACAACTTAATAAAGGTTCCCTGCCCAACCGTAGTGTTATTACTGGCATTTATCACGGTAATAACATACGTGCCGGGCATCATGCTGCTTACGTCAGTCTGCCAGTTTTGCGCATTTGTTGTTGCATTGGTCATTACCGCCCCCAATATGTTAGTTATTTGGATATTGTAAGCAACTGATGAACTAATGCCCCGCGTAAGTATGCTGCTGTTAAAACCCGGAGCAATATTTAAATTCAGTAAGCTTTTTACCGGGTTAGGGTAAACCACTATCCCTGTTTTAACCAGCCCTGTTCCATTACCATACATCACAGTCACTACGTTTGAATAGGTGATGGTTCCGTTAATATCTTCTATTTTTAACCTGTATAGATTTGCGCCTTTCGCCGGGTTTTTATCCAAAAAGGTGTAAGTGCCCAATGCGCCCGAAATGTAGCCACCCAATACATTAAATGTGCTTCCGCCGTCGGTACTTCTTTCAATAGTAAAATTAGTATAATTCTCTTCGTTTTCGGTTACCCAAACTGCCTGTGTACCGTTTTCTGCCTTGTTTGCCGTGAAATTTAGTAAATGAATTCCTAAAGCCGGGTTTTGTCTTATTAGCAGTTGAAAGCGGTTGTTTCCATAGCTGGTCGTATCGGTAGTTATATCAAATCTATAAGTTGAATTAACCCTGATATCTAATGAATCTTTTTTGAATTTATCCATTAGCCAAATATCATAAATCTTTGGTATCGCCTGCAAATCTGTTCTTTGAAGGGTATAGGTACCATATGCTTTTGCGGTAACAAATAGTTTTATTACCTGTGGCACCAGCTTTGGCAGTGGTAAATTATTAATGGATAGTTGTACACCATCTGATGATAAACTTGCCAGACTTTCCGGCGCATTGTTGCTGGCTAAAAATTTACTGTCTTCAAACGCATCATAATTGGTTGAGGCTGATGAATTAAATCCAACAAAAATATCATCATAGTTTATTGAATCGGTTACCAGTTTTAACCGAAGTGATTGTGGTACGGTTGTTTGGATAGGGGCAGTGTTCATTAACAGGCCCGAACCGGTTAACTTTGCAGCGGCTGGTACTGCGCCTGTTCCTGCCACACCATTATTATTTAATACCACTTTGGCATATTCGGAAATCGTTAACGCCGGACTGGCAGCAGTGGCTTGTACCACGAAACCTTGCCCGCTGGCAATATATCTCGACGCGTTGCCTGTAGCAGTGCCGGTTGTTGATGATGTTGCCTGGTATGTATCGTACTGGCTTGTTACAGGGTTAAATACCCAAATAGTGGGGCTTATATTTGTACGAACTATAGCTCCCGATCCTGAATAAGATGTTAGCCAGTCGATGGCTGAGGGATATGGATTACCAATCATGTTAAACCCACGTACCACATAATTGGTGCCGGTACCTGTACCGGTATAAGCTAAATTTGATGACGATGGTGTGTACCAGTCTTTAAAAGTGTACGACCCCACATTCAGATTGCCTTTCGAGGTTAGCGTAACACCTTCAGGGGCGATATACGGATAAACTGTCCTGGTTGCCCAGTTTGTTGCTGCGCCCCTGAAAAAGAAAAACACGCCGGTACCTACTGGTAAACTATAGGTGCCCCCATCACTCGCCGAGATAGTTCCGCCGGTAGTAGAGTTCGTTATATTGGTAATTCCAAGGAAATTTCCACTGGTAAATGTTTGATTGCTTGGGGTATAGCTTTCATTATATAAATAAATAGATGGATTGCCGCCACTGGTGCTGCACCCGGTGCACCCGGTAATGAAAGCGTTTGTAGTGCTGTTGGCAGTGCTTGTCTGGCCCGCTGTTGAACCGACAATATAATTTAAGCCATAAACGTAGTTGCCGTTTACGGTTGTGCCTGTATTTACACAGGAGGATATGATGCGGTAATTGCGCTCAATAAAACGGCCTGCTGATACTGTGGTTGAACCCTGGAAATATCTTTCTACGTTAAACGTTCCGGTAAATGCGTTGTTTTTTCCCTGCGGGATTTCACCTATGGTTGCCGAGCCATTTGCATTTGATTGCAGGGTAAAAGTTCCGCCGTTTTCATTGTTGATGATGCAGAACTGGGCGAGATCGTTAAAATAATACATCAGGGATGTTGGACCGAGGTAAAAGGTGCCCGAATTTTCTATCGATCCATAATCGTCCATCTCGATGTTGCAATTTGAATTGGCGGTTCCTGCATAAAAGGTTCCTGCATTGGTAATCGCATGGGTTACATTGGTGCCACCTTGCAGGTACAAAGTGCAATTGCCGTTGGCAGTTACAGTACCACCATTATAAATATACGAACCGTTATTATCAACCTGGAAAAGGCCTGTACCGCTGATGTTGAAGCTGCCATAATTACTAAATACAGAGCTGCTTAACTCAAGTATGGTAGAAGTAGATGCCCCCGAAAATACCAGGTTTGCACTGGTAGCAGCCGCATTGACAATGAAGGAGTTAGTTGAAATTAATTTTATACCCGAAGCTATGGTAAGCGTATTGTTACCGGTAAAGGTTAGGGTATTAACCGTAACGCCTGCTGATAAAGTAGGCGTATAGGTGGTACCAGATGGCAGGATAACCCCATCATAGGTAACGCCGCCACCTCCCGGATACGTTCCGCCGCTGGGGTTTGATGACCAGTTACCGGTGGTAGTCCAGGAGGTTGTATTTGCCCCTCCCGTCCATGTATAATTATGGCCAGCTACAATACCACTATAAGCCGTGTAGGTGATGGAATAGTTACTTGTATTAAATCCGCCCGCGCCAACGGGTAACGAGGGTGTAACTGTATAGGTTGAGCCAGCTGTTTGTGCCGCCGTATTGCTTAGGGTTAACGTTACGCTTGTTATGCTCTCGCCGGATACAATTCCTGAATAGTTGAAATAACCAACACTTCCCGCGCCCGAAAGGCTCGCCTGTGCAGTTCCATTAACTTTGCCGGGGCCGGTAGCAACTATATTTAATGTAGCTGCGGTAATATTTGCCGTTAACCCACTGGGCTGTGTTATGGTATAATTACCGGCACTTGCCCCGCTTAACGCATACCCGGTTATTGTTACAGCAATGCCCGTGGCAACGTTTTGAGACGCAAATACAGCAGTTGGTGTTCCGCCCAGTGTTACAACGTCGCTGCCTATAATCCCGCTTAATGCCGCGGTTCCTGATATGGTTGCAGCTGTTGTACCATCATAAGATTTGTTAGTTATGGTTATGCCCGTAATTGTTAAAGTTTTTTGGGTAATGTTTGCAGTTATACCCGGCTGCGTAATGGTGTAGTTACCGGCACTGGCACCCGTAATTGCAATAGTTACGGAAATACCAGTTCCGGCGTTTGCGCTGGCGAAAACACCGGTTGTGCTTACACTTACCACATCCGGTGAAATCACCCCTGTAAGTGTTCCGCCGGTGATGGTTGCAGTTGTTGTTCCGTCGTATACCTTATTGGCTGCGGTGGCACCACTTTCTGTTAATGCTTTTGGTGTTATATTGGCAGTGGCGCCTGGCTGTGTCAGGGTATAGTTCCCGGCATCCGCACCGCCGATATAAAAAGTTAGCACTATACCTGTGCCCACATTTGCTGTCGCGAATGTACAGGCTGCGTTTATTGTTACTACATCGGGTGAAACAATACCCGAAAGTGTTCCGCCGGTAACGGTGGCAAGTGTAGTTCCGTCATATACCTTGCTGCCGGCTGCGGCGCCCGGCATGGTTAATGCTTTTGGGGTAATCGTTACGTTTCCGTTTAGGTATGTTATGGAATAATTTCCGGGCGTAAAAGTGCCGCCGGTTGCGGCTGATGCAGTTACGGCACCAGTATTGGTACCCACCGGCGCGTTTATGGATGAACCGGTACCATACGCAATGGTTACACTGCCAATAGTTTCTCCATTTTGTAACCCGGTTGAAGTGAACGCTGTAGAGCCCGCAGTGCCGGTTAAAAGGGTACCGTAAACTTTTGAAACGTTGTTTGCAGTAATGGTTAAAGGCGCCGCGGTGATATTGGCCGCTAAGCCTGCGGGCTGTGTTAAAGTATAATTGCTGGAATTTGCGCCGGTTAGCGTGCATGTTGGTGTAACAACAATGCCGGTACCAACATTTGCGCCCGCAAAAGTACCTGTGCCGGAAAGCGTGACCACGTCAGGCGATAAAATGCCGCTGAGCGTTCCGGTAATTGTTGCGGCTGTGGTGCCGTTATAAACTTTGTTTGCGGCCACGGGGCTGGTAACCGTTACAGGTTTTGCAGTTACCGTAAAAGTACCTGTTGTGTAGCTGATACTATAATTCGCCAGGCCGCTGCCAACCGCCGCCGCAGGCGTAATGCCATAAGGGCTGCCTGCTACAGTTGCTGTTGACGCAGCTCCTCCACTGGTGATGGTTGCACCTGTCACAACATCTGAATTAGTAAGCCCTGAGGTGGTAAACTCGGTGCCGGCAAAGGTAAATGCAGTACCGTAAACCTTTGTTTGATTATTTGCCGTAACAGTTAAAGCTTTTGTACCGACAACCAATGTTAAACCGGAACTACTGCCAGATACGCCCCCATTTCCGTCTGTTGTTGTAAGGGTAAAGCCGTATCCTGCCGTTGACGCTGGCGTTGCTGCTGTAGTAGTAATTGTTAAAGTAATGATTTTGGTACCTGTTGAAACAGGTAAAAAAGTAGCCGCCGCATTATTGCCACCTACCAGCGTTAAATTAGAAGATGTAATTGTATAGGTAACGCCGGTGGGGGCTCCGCTGGTCCAGGCTAGCGCAAGCTGGTCGCTGTTTGCTGAGGCAGCCGATGTTGAAACTACGTAAGTTATTGCGTAGGTTACTGTTGACACAGTGCCATAAGTGGCAGTACCCGTTTGCGCTCCATAAGTAGCAGCCGGAAGTTTGTAATAGGTAACCGCGAATGTTTTGTTTATTAAAAACAAATTAGTAACTCCCAAAATCAGCGTAAACAAAATTGCTTTTACTGTAGGTGTTAGATTGGACAGTTTTTTAAAAGCCGCCAAATCTTTTTTTTGTTTTAAAAGTATTTGCCGCAAAAAGCGAAAAGTCTTTGATTTCATCAAAGCATAAGAGAAAGCTGGGGTCAGATTTTTAATTTTCATGATACCAAACTTTGAAGCGCCCACGTATACTGTATAGGCCAACCTGCTGACCGGCTTATTTTTGAAATAAAAGAAATAGTTAAATTCCGTTTCCCGGAATCTTCTAATATGGTATTCTGGTAATAAAAGGATGTCAATATTGCCGTATAAAACAATGGGTTAATGGTGTTTTCAGTTTTATCGGTTTGAATCAGGCAAATTGTATCAATAGGCCAATGCCCGGAAATAATTCCAAAAGAAAAATAATAACGGTTTTTAAGTGTCGCCATAATTGTTTCTTTCGCGGTATAGTTTTCGTCAAATTAGCCTTGAATAACGGCATGAATCCGGCACTATCCGTGGTTTAATAATTAATAGGGTTATTCTATATGAATTTTTTTAGCCGGTTCAATAATCAGGTAAAACTCACTTAAACAAGCGCCCATCATGAACCGGTAATCCCCTTATACGAAATGGAAATTTATTTGTTGCGACACTTAATGTTTTTTTAAATTTTAACAATAAACTCCCGCTGCTTCCAGATTTAGGGTCTGGTAAACACGGTAATGGCAGGGTCTGTGCCATTCAAAAACATCAAGGGCTGATCTTAGATATTAATTATAATATATTGATATTCAGGTAAATAAATATATTTTATTTAGATTATAATTTAATGAACGTTCCTTGTCCAACGGTGCTGTTATTACTGCTGTTCACTACCCTAACTACATAGGTTCCTGGCATCAGGCTGCTGACATCGGTTTGCCAACTCTGCGTATTGGTGGTGGCTTTTGTTACTACAGAACCTAAAATATTAACGATCTGGATATCATATGCAGTTGACGAACCCGTAACCGGGGTAGCCGTACTGCTGTTAAAACCTGGGGCTATATTCAAATTCAACGTACTTTTTGCAGGATTCGGGTAAACTAAAATACCTGTCTTAACCAGGCTGGATCCGTTGCCGTACATCACAGTAACTACTTTCGAATAGGAAATTGTACCGTTGATATCTTCTATTTTCAGGCGGTAAAGGTTTGCCCCATTTGCCGGATTTTTATCCAGGTAGCTATAAGTACCCTGGGCATCGGATGCATAACCTCCAAGTACGTTGAAGGTAGTTCCGCCGTCGGTACTTCTTTCAACCGTAAAGTTGGTGTAGTTCTGTTCGTTTTCTGTTACCCAAACGGCCTCGGCACCGTTTTGTGCTTTAGTTGCCGAGAAATTTAGCAGGTGCACCATTTTCAACGGATTTTCGCGGATAACCAGTTCGAAACGATTGCTCCCATAGCTATTGGTATCCGCAGTGATATCAAAGGTATAAGAGGGGTTATGACGCATGTCTAACGAATCTTTGTTGAATTTGTCCTTCAGCCAAACGTCATAAACTTGCGGGATGGCGGCAATTTCAGTCAAATTCAAACCATATGTGCCATAGGCCTTTGCGGTTATAAATAGCGGAATCGTTTGGTCATGCAGCGTAGGCAATGGCATTTTGTTAATAGCAAGCTTAACCCCGTCAGCTGAAAAACTGCTTATGCTCACTTGCCCGTTGCCTGGCCTGTAAGGGGCATCTTCATCATCCACAAATTTCGATGAAGCACCAGAATTGAAGCCGATGTAAACATCATCAGTATGAATGGTATCCTTTACCATTTGTAAACGGAGGTGTTGATCGACGTTTGAATTATTCAACGCTGCCAAACCATCTTTTGTTGACATAAATAAATTTTGCCCGGTATTCTGAGCGGTGGTTTTAGCCGTTTCATTAAATATTAACTGTGGGTTTGTACCGCTTGTGGCCAGTACAAAAAAACCTTGCCCGCTTACTATCGTCCGCGTTCCATGGTTGGTGTAAATACCGCCCTTTTGATAAACATCATAGTTATTGGTAACATCATTAAGCTCATAAACAGTTATTCCTACGTTGTTTGCATAAATTCCTGTTGTTGAAGATGTTGTATTGTACGACTCCCAGTCTATTGAGCTTGCGTAAGGATTGCCAACGAAATTAAAGCCGCGTACCGCGTAATTTGTTCCGGTTCCTGTACCAGTATAGCCAAGGTACGGGGAGCCCGGCGTATACCAGTTATTTACTATTACCTGCCCCTGGTTAAGTATGCCGGTAGTAACGGTTGTAACTGCTACCGGCGTAACATAGCTTGGCTGTGTTTCTGTTGTTAATGAAGCAGAGTTCCGGTTGCCTCTAAAGAAGTATAGAAATCCGTTACCTACGGGAATGTTGAAATTTCCCGTGCCCGAACCTGTTAAAGTATAGGTTGTAGCAGGTGTATTGTTAATGGCGCTGACGCCCCAGAAGTTACCACTGGTAAAAGTTAAATTACTTGGTGTTTGGTCTTCCCTGAATAAATAAAGCGTGGGGTTACCTGTTTTATCAAAGCCACCGCCGGCACTGCCGGTAAGATACATATAGGTTTGCAAATAGTTAATGCTGCATACATTGTTACCGCTAACGGTTGTTGCATACACAGGGGAAGAACCCAGGCGATAGCCACGATACCCGGTTCCGCCTGTTATATACCGTTGTACGTTTACATTGCCTGTTATACTTGGCCCGGTGGGTATGGCAGCTACTGATGCCGTAGATGTAGCGCTTGATTTTAGCGTCAATAAGCCATTTGCATTCAAAATAGTTGAAGTGCTGTTCCCGCTCATAGTTAAAACACCAGTAGGATATACATAGAACGAACCGCTAACCATGGTTTTTGTACCCGCACCACTAAAAATAACTTTACCTAAACCGGTACCGTTACCACCTCCGCCTGCCAGGCTTTGGGTTGTTCCGTTAAAGAGAACCGTGCCGCCCAGGCTTACAGTATTGCTTGCATCGTTGGCCAAAGTATTGGTAAAATCGCCTGATATACTAAGACTACTGCCGACAACCGACTTAATGCCGGTGCCCGAAAATTTAATATTTTGATAAGTTACACCTGTTGATAACCCTGTAATACTCTTGCTGTTGTACACAGTTTGTGCGGCACCTGCGTATTCAACGGTGGCTCCGGCATTTGTAAATGAGATGACGTTAGTGCCGGTTGATGATAATCCGGATAATGCGGTTGAATTAACAAACTGCAGGGTAGCAGCAGACGCCGGAACTACGCCGAAAGTTGAGGTGCCTAAAGCAGTGTTTGATGTTTCAACAACTCCTGTCAGTTTTGTTGTTCCGCCGGTGACGTTAAAGGTGGGGTTGTATGCAACAGACCCATTATCGGACGACGTTAATGAAATATTCCCGGAAATATTAAAATTCGTAACTGATGAAGCCATAGTTGCAGTATAGGCGCTACCCAACGCCGTATTCGCAATAACAAGTACACTGTCGGCAGTTAATGTACCCGCGCCAGAAAGCGTACAGGTATATCCAAGTCCTGCACTTGCATCGCTTTGGTAAGTTATTGGTCCCAATACATTTAAAGTAGCGCCCGTATTCACAACAACGCCAGGCGCCTGACTGCCTACGTTACCAAATGAAATAGCGCCAACATTAACCGTGCCTGATGCCGTAAGCACATTCGGGAAATAATTAAAGGTTCGGTTAACGCCAATTACAGCCGTATTTGAGCTGGTAGGCACTACATTACTGAGCCAGTTTGAAGCTGTGTTCCAATCCGTACTGGTAACACCAACCCAATCATATGAAATAACGCACGACAGGGTTTCGGTAGTAGAGCCGCTGCCCGTAATATTGTATGCGGTAATGGTATAAGTGGTGGTAGGGAACGAAGAGGTTGGCGTACCGCTGATCTGACCGGTAGTGGTACTAAAGGTTAACCCGGCTGGCAATGGTGCGTTGATGTGATAGCCGCCAAGCGACAAGTACTCTTTAACCGTGTTATTTGTAAAATCCGCCACGTATAAATTCCCCTGCCCATCAGCGGTAAAGCCCTCTACGTCGGTAAAACCGCTTAAAGTGTTTAATAATACACCTGTTGAACTATAGATTTTTACCTGGTTGTTGTGTGAATCAGCTACAAATACGTTTCCGGATGGATCTACCGAAATTGCCAAAGGGTCATTATAACCGGAACTGAATGTACCCAGGTAGGTGCCCGATGAATTGTAATAAGTTACATAGCCCTGGTTGGTACCTGTAACGTTTAGTGCCCTGTTTAATACATAGATAATTCCGGACGACTGGTCAACGGCAACGCCATCCGATTCGTTCATCTGGGTGTTCGAAATTGTTTGCAGCAGGGTGCCTGATGTGTTGTATTTGGTTACCGAACTTGTGTAAGGCGACGTATAAACATAAGTGGCAATATATAAATTATTTGACGCATCGATACTGATACCAAGCGGGTGATTTAAACCTGTGATAATAGTGGATACGTAAGCGCCGGAAGAATTGAATTTATAGATAGCACCTGCGCCGGTATCTTCAACATATGAATTACCCGACGAATCAAATACGATTCCTTCCGGGTTTGTCATCGCTTTGCCGGTGGTATAAGTTCCCAAATAGGTATGGCTTGAATTCCACCTGCTAATAGTTCCATTGTTATAGTTGGCTACGTAAATATTGCCCGATGCATCAATGGTCATCAAACTTGGTCCGCTTAATGTTGCACCGGTTAGCGAAACTCCTGTTGTTGCATACGAATAGCCAACAACCGCTCCCCCGGTATTTGTTGGTGTTAAAGTGGTCATGGTAGCACCTACCGTTAAAACATCGGTTGAAGGAGTATAACTGATTATAGGCGCTGCCGGGCTAACGGTAATGATTAAATTGGTGCTGCTTGAACCCGAACTATTAGTGGCCGTAATAGTAAACGTTGTAGTAGGGAAAACAACAGTAGGAGCTCCGGAAATTGCACCGGTTGAGGTGCTGAACGATAATCCGGTTGGCAATGTGCCGCCGCTTATTGCATAACTTGATGCGACACCCCCGGTATTGGTTGGCGTGGCAGGCGTTATTGTTGAGCCCACAGTATAGGTGACCGTTCCTGGTGTATAAGTGATATTTGGTGCAAGGGAGTTTACGGTTATAGTTACAGTTGTTGTTGCGCTGCCTTTAGCGTTGGTAGCCGTAATAGTGTAAGTTGTAGTAGCAGAAGTAACGGTTGGGGTTCCTGAAATAACCCCGGTTGATGTATTAAAAGACAAGCCTGTTGGCAAAGCAGTGCTGATGGACCAACTGGTAGCCGCGCCTCCTGTGTTGGTTGGCGTGAGGGAGGTAATAGCAGTGCCTTTGGTATAGGTATTAGTTGACGGTGAATAACTGATTACCGGGGCTTTTGGCAGTACAGTTAATGTAACCGTTGTTGACCCGCTGCCGGCGGCGTTAGTTGCTGTAATTGTGTATGTTGTTGCAGATGTGGAGGTCGTGGGCGTTCCGGAAATTATGCCTGTGGTAGTATTAAATGACAGGCCCGCCGGTAATGTTGTCCCTATCGAATAACTAACTGCAGCGCCGCCCGTATTTGCGGGCGTTAATGGAGTTATGGCCGTTCCGACGGTATAAGTATTTGTTGCAGGTGAATAACTGATCGCCGGCGGTGATGGAACTACGCACGAAATAGTTACTGTTGTAGTGCTCGACCCGCCATCGTTACTACCTGATATGGTATATGTTGTAGCAGGTGATGCTGCTGTAGGCGTACCCGATATCGTGCCGGCATAGGTATCAAAAGATAAACCAGCAGGTAATGACGGACCGACTGTGTAAATCGTATCTGCGCCACCGGTGTTCGTTGGCGTTAAAGGGGTGATCGCTGTGCCAACAGTGTAAATATTTGTTGATGGCGAATAACTGATATTTGGCGGATAAGGCGTAACCGTAATGGTTATAGTCGCGCTCGCACTTCCCCCGGCATTTGTAGCGGTAACCGTATAAGTTGTTACGGTTGAAGGAACGGTTGGTGATCCTGTGATCTTACCTGTTGAAGTACTAAATGACATACCCGCGGGCAATGGAATATCTATCGAGTAGCTGGTTATCGCTCCGCCTGTATTTGTTGGTTTTATCGGAGGCGCTATTGTTGCCCCCTCGGCGATAACCTGTGATGCCGGCGAAAAATAAATAACGGGCAACTGCATTAAAACAGTTAAATTAACGGTAGCGCTGTTGCTGCCCCCGCTATTGGTTGCGGTAATGGTATAAGTAGTGGCTGCAGAAGTTGCTGTGGGGGTACCCGAAATAATACCGGTGGTAGTATCAAAAGATAAACCGGCAGGCAAGCCTGGGCTAATAGAAAAGCTTGCTATTACGCCACCGGTGTTTGCAGGCGTTAATGATGTTATTGCTGTGGCGACGTTATATATATTGGTGGATGGCGAATAGCTAATGGCAGGAGGTACAAGGTTTACCGATATTGTAATATTGGTACTGGCAGTAACCCCGGCGGCGTAATTAGCGGTAATGGTATAAGCGGTAGCCGCGGATACGGTTGTTGGCGTACCTGTTATCTGTCCGTTGGTAGTATTGAGGGTTAAACCGGCGGGTAATGTTCCTGAATAACTTACTACTGTGCCGGTTACCGTTGGCGTTAATGTTGAAATAGCTACCGTAGTTTGATAGGCGAAAGGCGATCCGGTATAACTTATTGTCGGGGCTAATACCGTGATGTTGATGGTTGTGGTTGCCGTAACACCACCGGCATAAGTTGCAGTTATGGTATAACCCGTTGCTGCAGTTGGAGTGGTTGGTGTTCCTGTTATGTCGCCGGTAGAGGTATTTAGTGTTAAACCAGCCGGAAGTGTTCCGGAATAAGCTGCCGGGTTGCCACCCACTTCTGTTGATGTTAAGGTGCTTATGGGGGTACCTGCACGATACGTAAAAGGCGATCCGGTATAGCTTATGGTAGAAGCCAGGACCGTTATACTCAAGGTGGTAGTAGCCGTAATTGCGCCGGAATAGGTTGCGGTTATGGTATAGGTGGCTACCGAAGCGGTGGCTGTCGGTGTGCCGGAGATCACCCCGGTTGTTGCACTGATGGCTAAACCCGCAGGCAGCGCGGGGCTTACCCCATAGGTTGGCGCGCCGGTCGCTGTCGGTGTTAACGAAGTAATGGTTAAACCGGTATAATAAGTAAAAGGCGAACCTGAGTAGCTGATGTTTTGCCTGGTGACCGTTATGGTATAGGTTTCTGTTGTATTACCAAAAGAAGTAACAACAATAGTTATGGTATTGGTTCCGGCGCTTAACGCAATAGCGCCGGATGTGGCGCCGCTGGCAACTGTTGTACCATTAATTTTAATAGTTGAACCTCCAATTGTTTGAACCGGTGTAAACGTAATGGACGCTGTTGAACTGCTTTCGGAAATACTATAGGCATAAGTACCGCTTGCAAAAACCGGAGAAAGCGTGCCGGCGCTCACTGCAAGCGAATTGAGGTTGGCGTTTGCCGCTACCGCCTTGGCTGATATGAATACCAGGGAAAGACTTATGATGAATAGTAGTAAACTTTTTTCATATTGCCAAACTTTGAAAATCCTCCATACAAATATTAAACCGAAGCCTTTTTGAGCCACTATTCGCCATAAAGACCGCGTTAGCATTCCAGTTTTTGGAATTTAAACTACAGAAATTGGAGAGTTTTAATATGTTGTGATATTTCTTTGATTTATATTTATTTACCGAAGTTCCTTTTTGCATCTCAGCAATTGGGATTTTCAGCAAGTGTTTTGAATCACTTGCAGGAGAAAAATAATAATGGTTTATGAGTATCGCCATAATTGTTTTTTTGACAGTGTAGTTTTCTTTCAAAATGCCTTATCATAAAGCATTTGTCAGGCGCTATCTGGTCGCTTTAAATTAACAGGGTTATTTATAATAATTTTATTTAGCCTGTTCAATGTTTAAAGCACAACTCACTCGCACATTGCTAATCATGATCAGGTAAGGGCGTTATACGAAATAATAAATATAATTGTTGCGACACCTATTCTATTTTCCAACATTTTAACAAAATTTGATGATTATTGGATCGTATTGATTATTATTATTAAAAAATTTGTTTTATTAACTTCAAAACATATTCGCTTTAATATTTACATTCCCTCTATTTTAAATTGTGCTTATTTATTGTTTTTTGTTTTTTGATAGTTGTGCCGCATTTAACCGCCGTGTTGTATAAAATTAAAGTTTAATGAAAGTTGCCTGGCCAACGGTGGTATTATCATTATTGTTTACTACTTTTATTACATAGGTTCCGGGCATAAATGCGCTAACATCAGCTTGCCAGTTTTGCTGGGTAGTTGTGGTTTTAATCATTACTGCGCCTAAAATATTGGAAATTGCCACCGTGTACGAAACCGGAAGCGATGAGATGGATAAAGCAGCCGTGGAATTATTGTTAAAGCCTGCAGCGATATTTAAATTAAGCAATGTTTTTACCGGGTTAGGGTAAGCCACAATTCCGGTTTTTGTAAGTGTTGCCGTGTTGCCGTACATCAGCGTTACAATATTTGAATAGGTAGTTGTTCCGTTAAGATCAACTATCTTTAACCGATAGAGGTTAGCCCCAATTGCCGGGCTTTTATCCAAATAGCTGTAGGTGCCAAGCCCACTTGCAGAAGCCCCGCCTATGATTTTGTAGGTCACGCCGCCATCATTGCTTCTCTCCACGGTAAAATAGGTATAATTCTGTTCATTTTCAGTAACCCACACTGCCCGGGAGCCGCTTTCTGATTTGGTTGCAGTAAAATTCAATAAGTGAACCATCAGGGCAGGGTCCTGCCGCACAATCACCTGGAAACGGTTATTGCCGTAACTGGCTGTATCAGCTACATCAATGTCAAAGGCATACGTAGTATTATTGCGGATATCAAGCGAATCTTTTTTGTATTTATCCATCAGCCATACCCGGTATAGTTGTGGTATTGCTTTATAATCCGTCCGCTGCAAAGTGTATGCGCCTGTTGCCCTTGCCGAAATGTTAAGCCTGATTACCTGGCTGGCTGTGCTTTTTGGAAAAGGCACCCATTTTTCAGCAGTATAAACACTGTCGCTGCTGATTGCTGCAATGGTTTGTAACGAGCCTGAACCGGGATGGAATGCAGAATCTTCATTGCCATTAAATTTGGTAGACGACGCATTGTTGAAGCCGATAACCATATCGCTCTTATTAATGGTATCGGTAGACAGTCTAAACCGGATGAAGCTGTTATATGCACTTTGTGTTTCCGGTGTGCCCATTAACAGGTTGCTGCCGGTAACCTGCGCATTTATTTTGGCGCTTTCATTAAAAGTTAAAGAGGGTGAAGCGAGATTTGCCTGAACAAAAAAGCCCTGCCCGCTCGGAATAATTTTGGTTGCGCTGCCGGTAGCGATACCGGTTACAGCGTTATAGGTATCGTAATTTTTAGTAACAGGGTTTAATATGTAAATAGTTGGATTAACATTTAAGCCGTAAATAGAAGCGGCCGGGTTCGAGTTGCTGAATGTGCTCCAGTCAATTGAGCTTGGGTAAGGGTTGCCAACCAGGTTATAGCCCCGTACCGCTGCATTTGCAACAACGCTGGTAAACCCCATAGTTGCAGCAGCCGGTGTATACCAATTATGTACTACAATGGTACCTGCGTTTAAGGTGCCGGTTGAAGTTACCGTAGCGGCAACCGGTACGGTACTGGTAACATAGGGGCTAACTGTTGTCCTGTCCCCCCTGAAAAAGAGCATAAACCCGTTACTGGCCGGAATATTAAAGGAGCTTGTTGCACCTGGTGTGCCCCCTGTTACCGAATAACTGCTGGTTGAATGTGAATTTGGCGTAATAGTGCTTATTCCCCAAAAATTACCGCTGGTAAAAGTCGAATTTGAAGGGACTTTATCTTCCCTGAATAAATAAAGCGTGGGATTTCCAGCCTGGTCGAAGCCATTTCCAACTCCCGATGTACCCGTCAGAAATGTATGATCACGCAGGTAATTTAAATTGTAAACGTTATTTGAACTTACTGTTGCAGCATATACCGGCGATGAAAGCAGGCGATATCCCCTGTAACCGGCCCCTCCGGTTAAATACCGCTGAACGTGGATCGAATCCGCAGCCGTGCCTGCGATAGACGTAGTGGTTATTTGACCAACAGATGCTGATCCGGATGCGGACGACATCAACGTAAAGCTGATGGGCTGCGTGAGTGTTAAAACGCCGGTCCCGTTGATGTTTACCATCCCTGCGGCCGCAATATTCACAGCTCCGGAACCCGTTATAGTAGGGGTTACGGCGGTTGGGATCGTAAGGCTGCCTCCAATGGTCAACGCTCCAGGAGACGTTACCGTTAAGGTATGACTACCGCCGTTATTGCCAAACGTAATCGAGCCAACGGTAACTGCTGTTGTTAATAATGGTTCTTTTTTTGCCCCGGTATATGCTGACACGCCAATGCTTACAGCATCGTTTACACCAGGCGGCGATGCGGTGCTCCAGTTTGTTCCGGTGGCCCACGCGGTTGAGGTAAAACCCAGCCATGCAACAGTGTTGCCAACCGCTATGCTTATTGTACAACTGCTGCTTCCGATTGTGTTATAGGCGGTGATGGTATAATTGGTTGCCGCTGATGATGCCGTAGGCGTGCCTGATATAGTGCCGGTTGAAGTGCTGAAACTTAAGCCCGCCGGCAGTGTGCCCGAGATGGTATAGCCTCCCATTGGCGGATATTCGTATATTTTATTACCGCTGTAACTGGATATAAAAATATCGCCGCTTGCGTCAGTGGTTACCCCTTCGGGATCGGTTACTGTTATCGTGTTTAGTACCGTTCCTGCCGAATTATAAATGATAACTTTATTATTACCTGAATCGCCTACGTAAACGTTTCCGGTTGATCCGATAAACATAGTGTAGGGGCCGTTAAACCCGGATGCAAATATTGATGAATAAACACCGGCCGATGTATATTTGGTGATTCTGTTGGTTCCGTAGTTTAACACATAAATATTGCCGGAAGCATCTACCCTTACATCAGTTGGTGAACTTACGTTGGTGGTAATGGTCAGTAATAATGCTCCGGCGCTTGAGTATTTTTTTACCTGGTTACTGCCTGTAACAGCTACAAATATATTGCCGGAAGCATCTATGCCGATGCCGAGTGGGTTGGTCAGCCCGGAAACGAAAGTCGATTTAACGCCGCCAGTGGTTATTTTAAATACAGAACCTGCGCCGGCATCTACAATATAGGCGTTCCCGGCAGCATCAAATACGATACCGTCAGGATTGGTAAACCCTGATCCAAAAGTGCCGATATACGTAACACTTGAGTTGTAATAAGTGACAGAGGCGTTTGTGTATTGCGTTACATACAGGTTACCGGCCGGGTTTAACCCCATGCCGCTTGGGCCCGAAACACTGGTTGTTGCAAGCGTTGTTGTTGATACTGAACCGCCGGTGTTTGTCGGCACTAAAGGCGTGATGGCTGTACCGACTGTATAAACATTTACCGGGGTAGCATAGCTGATGCTGGGCGCCTGCGCAAATATATTATTAATGAATAATACTAAAGTTATTGAGCAAAGAAGGATTTTGAAACTAACTTTCACAATATACACTGTTTTCTAAAGCTTTTAAGTCCCCCCTGAGGTGCCTGGTGTTTATTTCATTAATAATTGAAACCTGGAAATAACGCTTCAATAATTATCAAACTACCGCATTTTGCATTAGGGGATGGAACTAATTAACTAATAGTATTTATTATGTAGCGGTAGTTATTACTAACATATTAACATGGGTTGCGTTATATGGCAACTGCCCGCTATTTGTTTGATAAATAGCGGATTATTGTTCCTGGGTGATAATTTCTTTATATATAAAAATTAAAATTTAACTCATTTTTGATTATTATTGAAAAGAAAAATATTAACCATTGTATTATATTTTATTGTTTAGCGAATTTTTAATCATTGTTCTAAATCCTGGTAAATGCCTTGTAATCGATTTGCAATTTTAACAGCTTTACCCGTTATAAAATCTATTTTATCATAACTTCGTAAATAATATATCATGAATTTAAAAAGAATAACATTTGGCAACGGCTGTTTCTGGTGTACGGAAGCCGTTTTTTTAAGCCTGAAAGGCGTTAAAAATATAGCCTCCGGTTATATGGGAGGCGATACCGAAAACCCATCGTATAAAGAAGTTTGCACCGGCACGACAGGTCATGCCGAAGTAATTGATATTGAATACAATCCTGAAGAGATAACTTTTGAGGAGTTATTGCTGGTGTTTTTTAAAACGCATGATCCAACTACGCTTAACCGCCAGGGAGCGGATGTGGGTACTCAATACAGGTCGGCCATATTTTATTACGACGAAGAGCAAAAGCGGCAGGCCGAAGTAATGGTAAAAATGTTGACAGGGGAAAAGGTTTATAATAAGCCTATTGTTACTGAAATTACCCCTGCTTCAACATTTTATAAAGCGGAGGATTATCACCAGAATTACTTCGCCAATAATCCGCATAACTCCTATTGTGCTATCGTGATACAGCCTAAGCTCAATAAATTTGCAAAGGAATTTGCCGAAAAGATCAAGCCCGGATTATTGTGAATGACATTGTAGGTTAAAAGCAATAAGACCCTTCCTGCACCGATTTAAAAATCAGGGTAACTTTTTATTGAATTATAACTTAATGAATGTTGTTTGCCCTACGGCGCTGTTATCCTTTGCATTGGTTACATTAATGACGTAAGTGCCGGGCATTAATGCACTTATGTTTGATTGCCAGCTTTGCTGGCTGGTTGTTGTTTTAATTACAGTTGCACCCAAAATATTTGCGATTTGAACTTCATAGGTTGTTGTTGATCCCTGGGATGAGCCCGTATTCGAATTAAATCCGGGCGCTATTGCTAAGTTAATAATAGTACTCGCCGGGTTGGGGTACACAACAATTCCGGTTTTAACCAGGCTTGTTGTTTTACCGTACATTACTGTTGCAATATTTGAGTAGCTGATGGTACCGTTAAGGTCAACAATCTGCAGGCGATAAAGGTTTGCGCCGGTTACAGGGCTTTTATCCAAATAGCTATAGGTGCCAAGATCATTGGATGCAGCGCCCCCTAAAACCGTATAGGTTTTTCCCCCGTCAATACTTCTTTCAACCGTGAAATTGGTGTAATTTGCTTCGTTTTCAGTTACCCAGATAATCTGTGCCCCCCCTGTTATCTTGTTTGCAATAAAATTCAATAAATGCACCATTAATGCCGGGTCCTGGCGTACAACCACTTTGAAGCGGTTGTTGCCAAAACTGGCGGTGTCGGAATGACTGATATCAAAGGTGTAGGTGGTATTGTTCCGGATATCAAGCGAATCTTTTTTGTAATTATCCATCAACCAAACCTGGTAAAGTTTCGGTATGGCTTTAAAATCCGTCCGTATTAACGTATAGGTGCCGCTTGCCTTTGCTGAAACGTTTAGCCTGATGGCCTGGCTAAGAGCACTTTTAGGTAAGGGAACCCATTTTACAGCGGTACTTACACTATCCGCGCTCAAGGCGGCGATGGATTGAGCCGACCCGGAACCGGGCATAAACTGAGCATCTTCAGCGCCATTAAATTTAACAGACGATGTGCTGTTAAACCCAATGACGATTTCATCATTATTAAGGGTATCGGTCACCAGTTTCATTCGTAAATAGCTATTATAGGCGCTTTGTGCGTCCGGAGTACCCAATAGCAGGTTGCTGCCGCTAACCTGGGTACTTGTTTTAGCGTTCTCGGTAAAGGTGAGCGTCGGCGAAGCTGCGTTGGCCTGTACAAAAAAGCCCTGCCCGCTTGATATAATCTTGCTTGCACTCCCCGTGGCTATATTAGTGGTTGCATTGTAGGTGTCGAAGTTACTGGTAACGGGGTTTAAGATATAAATGGTGGGATTTACATGTAACCCGTAAATAGCCGCGGATGAACTTGAGTTGCTGAAGGTGCTCCAGTCAATTGAACTGGGGTAGGGGTTCCCTACCAGGTTAAAGCCGCGTACGGAGGAGTTGCCTGCGTTGCTTGTTGTGTACATCAGGCCCGCAGCACCTGTCCATGATACCACCGAATAGGTACCCTGGTTTAAATTTCCGGTGGTTGAGAAGATCACATTTTCGGGTGCAACATAGGGGGCGCTTGTTTTACTGGGCGAGCCGGTAAGGTTATTAATATTATTACCCCTGAAATACATCATAAATCCGTCTCCTGCATACACATTTGCCGAGGGATGGGCGGCATCGGTAGTAGTGATATGGCCGCTTGCAGCAGTGTTATTGATATTGCTGACACCAATGAAGTTACCGCTCGTAAAGCTAAAATTGGAGGGTGTATAAGCTTCGTTATACAAATACAAGCTCGGGTTTCCTGAATACGTGGCATAGGACGAAGTGCAACCTGTAATAATGGTACTGGCGCCCAAATAATTTAAGCTATACGGATAATTGCCGCTGTTTACGCCTTCATTTACAGGTGAAGACATTAACCGGTAGTTCCGGTAGATCCACTTACCACCGAGGTAGGTGTTTCCTCCGGTAATAAAACGTTCGGCGGTTACATTCCCGGTGATTGAATACGCGGCTGGGATGGCGGCTACACTTGCAGTTTGCGCGGCTGTACTTTTTAATGTTAAAGCCGCAGGCGAAGAGCCTATCACCAGGTTCCCCTTTGTTATGGTAAGTGTATTATAGATATCAACAGGGCCGCCGCTAAGGGTAACGGTTCCTGCTGCGGAGTTATTTATGGTCATGTTTCCCAATTGAGCCGTATTTGAGGTACTGGAGCCGGTATAAGTTTGTGTTGAAGCCGATCCGTTCCAGGTGATGCCTGATGTAAGGGTGCTCCCATACAAAATCTGACCGCCTGAGCTATTGTAAATATTGCAGCCCACGCTCAGGGTATGGCCGTTTAAATTTAACGAAGCGCCGCTGGCTATGGTTAAGCCATATAAGCTTGCATCGGCTGTTAATGAAGGGTAATTGGTTAACCCGGCCGGTATCACTAATGTGGCGCTGCCGTCAAACGCCGGTAACTGGCTGGTGGTTCCGGCGGTGGTATTGTTCCAGTTTGACGCAACGGTGGGGTCGGTGCTGGTTGAACCTGTCCAGGTATAGGTTAATGCACCCGATATGGTGGCCGCGTTGGTGCTGTTTGTTGAGGTTGAGCCAACTGTTGTAAAAGTTGTGGGGTTATTTTGGTCAGCATATTCGGCTTTTATCCAATCGGCGCTTTTAGCAGTGGATGATACCCTGGCTTCGTCAATAATGCCATTGAAGTAATATTGAGTTCCGCCTTCGCCTACGCCTATATAAAAAGGATTGGTACCCGAGGGGTTGTTAGTTGTGCTTAAAACTTCATAAGCCGAGCCATCAACATAAGTGCTTAGCGTTGATCCGGTATAAACACCCTGTATATAATGCCAGGTACCGGTTGTAAATGCGGTTGGGAATGGTGTCGAACCTCTGTCGCCGGCTGTGCCGGATTCTGTTTCCGGGTAATTATTGGTATAAACGCCAAGCTTATATCCGCCACTGCTGTTTCCTGCGGCTGATTGATTGGTCATTACTTTTTGGTCTATGTTTATCGCAGCTAACTTAACCCATGCCGAAAGTGTAAAAGTACCGGTGATGGGGATGGAGCCAAATGTGATTTTTTTTGAAGAGCCGTTAAATGAATAGGCAGTGCCTATTTTTCCGGTAACAAGGTCCGCAGAGGTCATGCCGCTGGTAGTACCGGTATGCGCACCTGAGGAGCCGTCTGTAACTGAACCCGAATAGCTCGATTCATTAAAATGGAATACACCTTTGTAATCACTTGCCCAGGTGTTTTGATAAAAAGCCGTATTATGGGTTGTTGATGGCGATGTTGAGCCATAGTAAAATGTTATACTTTTATTAGTGGCGTAGGTCAGCGTGGGTATCTGCACCCAAACAAGTAAGGTACCCGTGGTTTGGTTGTAGCTCTCCACCTGGTAATAGCATTCGGCCCCTGTTGTATTGTCATAAAAAGCAAAGTCATAATTTGGTCCATTTGGGTAATACACCTTATCGGTACAAGCCCCTGAAATAATCAGGTTATTATCCTGGATACTTAGCAAAGCCGGAAAGTTTGTTAAATTAGATGTTATACCCAGTGAGGCGCTGTTCAAAGTGATCGGATCGCTAAAAGCATAATTGCCGTACGAACCTACGGTAACTGTTTGAGTTGATGTAGAGGAACAGCCCCCTGAGTTTGTTACCGTAAGTGTTACCGTTTTTGAGCCCGACGTGGACCAATTGACGGTATAAGGGCCAACGCCAGACCCGGAGGCAATAGTGCCGCCGTTAAAATTCCAGGTGTAGGTATTGCTCGCTGAATAGGTGCCACTGTAAGTTATGGTCGCGTTAGCGCCTATGATCACTGATGAAGATGCTGTGAATGCAGAAGTTGGCGCGGCATTTACAACAGCAGTAACGTCAATGGATGAAGTACAGCCGCCTGGGCTGGTAACCGTGCAGGTATAAGTACCCGCCATAGCTGTTGTTGCGCTGGTTGAAACCGTAGGGTTTTGTGATGTTGATGTAAAACTGTTTGGGCCCGTCCATGAATAAGTATCACCACTAACCGTATTAACTTGTAGTGCAAGAGTGCTGTTAGCGCAGGTTGGCGCGCTACCCGCTCCATACAATGTATAAACCTGCGATGCGCTTATAGCGGTGTTATAAACCGCTATATCATCCAGTGAACCTGTGAAATAATAATCAGTTGGGGGATTCGTCCATCCGGCTAAATTATTATAGCCCACCCGCCAGTAGCCGTTGCCTGTATAAGTTTCGGGCGCCGTCATGGTTGAACTTGAGGACTGTAGTTCCCCGTCAATATACAGGCAGCTTCCAGAGGTAGTTGAGCATGTTGCAACAGCATGGTGCCAGGTTCCGTCAGCATAGGCTGATGTTGACACTATTGTATTAGCGGTGCCGGTTGAAGTAGCGTACAGGCCAAAATATACATAGCCCGAATTATCCATATAAATATGCCGGTCATATTGAGAGCCCAGCCCAGTTTGCGAAGCGCTGTAACCTACCAGCATCCCTCCGGCAGTACTTGTATTAAACCACACGCTGATGGAAAGATTTTGTGGCCCGGGCGCGGCTATGCCTGTGGCGGTAGAAATATATCCCGTAGATCCATTAAACTTATATGCGCTGTTGCTGGCATTATACCTGTCGGCTGTTGCCGTTACTGTGCCGCGGATGGTTCCGTTATTGCTATTACCTGATGCGTCGGTGGTATTGCCTGTAAATGGATAAGACAAATATAAACCGCTCGTCGGGCTGGTTGGAGCAGTTGAAATGATCGGCCCGCCTGTTAAAGTTACCGCCGTTCCTGAGCTGCGGGCGCCTTCTACCGAAGAGGACGTGTATGATGCATAATAGGTACCGGCTGCTGTTGGCGGGTAAGTGGTTCCGGTAGCCAGCACACTTCCGCCGGTTGAAACATTATACCAGTTGTATGTTCCGCCGGACGGCGAACCGCCTGAAGCGGTAAGTGTTATGCCCCCCGCGCAGCCAGAACCGCCTCCGCTTATGGTTGGGGTGGTTGGCAGTAAGGTTAAGGTGCCGGTTGATGTTGAAGTACCACCGCCGTTTGCATCAATATTTTTTACGGTAAAAGTATATGCACCGGCAACGGTTGCTGCGGTAGTTGTTAAAGTTAAGGTGACGGTTGTAACGAGGTTGCAATTATAAGGAGAAGCAGGGCTGAAAGTAGCTGTAACTCCCGTTGGCGTACTCGGGCTCCATGCACTTATGCTTATTGCATCAGACCCGGTAGCGTTATTACCACCCCTGGTTAATGTAATGGTATAGGTAACCGAAGTTCCTGTGCCAAAGGTAGCTGTACCTGTTTGTGATCCTACGGAGATTGCAGTTACGGTTCTGGCGCTGTACGCTGCATTAAAAACAAAGAGAAGTAAAATTAATACAGGAAGAACCTTTTGTGTTTGCTTCCCGATTGCTTTAAACAACGGCCTTTTAATGTTCATGTTATTTAGTATATGCGTAAGGGGCGTAATAGCCATACATTAATTAAGTCATCGGCGCTTTGCCTTTTAGCAGCAAAGCGCAAACTGGATAATGAAGTATTCAAATAAATCCTTCTTTTATCCAACTTTTGTCACACTGACAATTATTGCTTTAATCAATAATTAATAATTTATCAAATCAAAATCAGGCCTATCTCACCTTCTACTAAGGTGAAATATTTTTATCTCCGTGTAAAGCGGAAGGTTGCTGCAAGAAGGCGGTATTTCTCAACAAATGCCCGGTTTATTAACATTTGTTGATTTTGTGTGTGGAATACGCAGATGGTTGCTTTTATTACAACCTGTTTTTAATTAAATAAATGGGGATTGTTTCGGAATTTATTACAGGTCATTATACTAATGGTTAATGATGATTAACAATTAAATAAAAAGAAATAAAGGGAGAAGGCTGGCTTTAAAGTTTTCTTCTTTAAGGTTAACTTTAAACACACCTATTTTGCCAAAATAGCTGATAATTATTTTTCTATATTGAAAAACGGGTGAAGGGTTTTTAGAAGGAGAGACAGGGCAAAGCAGGGGCCTTGCCGAACCTATAGCGCGCATTAACCAACAGTGTTTACTATAGCTTTACAAAGGTGCTCCGGCCTACCAGTTTTTTATCATTATTGTTAATAACTGTGATGATATAGGTGCCGGGTAACAGGCTGACGATATTCGCCTGCCATGTTGTGGTCGAGGACATTCCTGTTTTGATAATAGCGCCCGACGTGCTCACGATATTAATACTGTATAAAGTATTTGTGGTTGCTGCCAGCGATAGGAATGGCCCGGCGCTTTGCGTTGCCAGCGTACTGGTTGACGAACCATTGCCGGCCTGGTTAATTGTAAGGTTGATGGTGTTACTGGATGGGTTGGGATAAATGCTGATATTGCCGGTGATGGCCTTGGTTGCATTTCCATAGATCAGCGTTATTGTATTTGAAAAAGTAACGGCATTGTTAAGGTCCGTGACTTTTAGACGGTACTCGTCTGTGGCAGCAGGCGGGTTGTTATCAATATAGCTGTAACTGCCGGCTCCGGTTGATTTAAGACTGTCCAGGGTTTTAAATACCAAGCCACCATCGCTGCTTCTTTGGACTGAAAATGCTGTTGTGTTTTCTTCATTTTGGGTATCCCAGGATATTTGTGCCCCGTTGTTGTCTTTTGTAGCGTTAAAAGCCAGTAATTTAAATGCAGCAGCCGGCTCCTTGCTGATGATTACACTAAAACGATTGCTTCCAAAGGTGGCGCTGTCGGCCTTATTTACTGTAAATGAATAATTTGAATCAACCCTGAAGTTTACAGAGTCTTTCTTGTAGTTATCTTTCAGCCAGATATTATAAATAGCGGGGATTTGGTCAAGTTGTTTGCGTTTGAAGGTAAAGGACACGCTTTTTTGGGCTTCTACGTCAAGTTTTATTACCTCGGGGTTTTGTTTTGGCAATGGAACTAAATTAATTGCCAGCGGTACGCCATCGCTCGAAAAACTTGAAAGCCCTTCAGCTGCGTTGATGCCCTGCAAATATTTTGAATCTTCATTGAAATCGTAGGTTGTTTTAGCGCCTGAGTTAAAGCCGATCACGATTTCATCATAATTATATTGATCGAGGTATAATTGTAAACGCAGGAGTTTGGTGACGCTATCAAGTGCGGTACTATTGGTGTTATTTCTTACGAAGTTTTCCCGCAGATGGCGATTCATGCCGTGGTTAAATATTTTTCTCACCTGTTTGTTAACCGTGTGTGCAATATGGACAAAATGCCCCCGTTCCAAAGTGCGGATTTTTTCAAACGCACCTTTGTTGTTGGATGCAGCAGTTTTGATACCAGCAGAGGTAATGGCGCCTGTGCTTTTAAAAGCCTGCAATATCCCGGTCAGCAAAAAGCAGACGAGTATTTTTGTTTTCAAGTTATTCACAATAATTCATCAAAAGGCAAAATTCTTGCCATAAAAGGGTAAAGGGCCTTCAATTTAAAGAAATAAGTGCGACATAATAAAATAAATGTGGATAATATTTAAAAGTTTCTCTTGTGTATATCGAAATTAACCTATAAAACAGGATGTTTTCGGAAGGGTTAACCAGTGTGGAAGGGGTTGAAAATTGCTGTTAAATATTTTAGAATATATTCCCCGTTTTTACCCGCGCTATTCTCGTTTATTAAATGTGTTCACCTTAATAGGCAAATAGTGTTCCAAAAAAAGTTATTTGCAACAATAGACCGGGTGCCAGAAAATTTTGTATGGTGATTTTGTTAATTTTAATAAAGCAGCATATGTAATTATAGTACAGTGTATGCAAATAAGCGGGTAGCTTACTGTTTAATAAATGTGGTTTTACCAACAATGCTGTTATCCTTATTATTTAAAACCTGGATAATATAGGTGCCCGGTAATAAGCTGCCGATATTAGCCTGGCAAACCGTTTGCGTAGTAGTGACGCTTTTAATAACTAATCCGGTGATATTAACAATTTTAATGCTGTAAGATGTATTGCTGCTACCGCTTGCACCTTGATTTAAGGTATTTGGCAGGCTTGATACACCTGGCAGCGAACCGGTCGCAGGCTCACTGATGGCAAGGTTTATTACATTGCTTGCTGGATTTGGATAAACGCTGATATTGCTTGCCAAAGTGTTGTTAGTGCCGGCGTACATTAGGGTAACAATATTTGAATAGGTGACGGTGCCGTTTAGGTCTGTTATCTTTAAGCGGTACATAACTGCGGCTGCCGGAGGATTTTTGTCAAGAAAGCTGTACGTTCCCTGTGCGCCCGAGGCAACGCCCCCTAAAACACTAAAAGTGGTTCCGCCGTCGCTGCTCCTTTCAACTGTAAAATTGGTATAGTTTTCTTCGTTTTCAGTTATCCACGTAATTTGCGCGCCATTTGATGTTTTTGCGCCTGCAAAATTTAACAGGTGCACCATTAACGCAGGGTTTTGGCGGATAACCAATTGGAAACGGTGATTTCCGAAAGTACCTGTGTCGCTAAGATCTATATTAAATTTGTAGGTCGTGTTATTTCGAAGATCCAGCGAATCGGCTGTATACTTATCTGTAAGCCAAATATTATACAGTTGCGGTATGGCTTTTAAATCAGTCCTTAAAAAAGTATATTGACCGGATTCGGCCGCCGAAACAGACAGCGGGATAATACGTGGCGCTTTTTGATCAGGCAGGGGTAAACGGTTAATTGCCAATTTGACACTGTCGCCTGAAATGCTCGCAAGGCTTTCCGGAGCGGTTAATCCGGGGAAATATGCTGCATCTTCATAGGGGCTGTATTTTTCGCTCGCAGCTGAATTAAAGAAAACCAGCATGTCATCGTTATTGATGGAATCTTTTTGCAGAATGAGACGCATATATTGCGGGGTTGTGCTGGGCGGCGGCGATCCCATCAGCAGGTAGCCTGATGCCGGTTGTGAGATAGATTTAGCGGTTTCGTAAAAAGTTAAAGTAGAAGCATGGTTAACAGCCTGAACAAAAAATGCTTGTCCGCTTGCAATAATATTTGCATTGGTACTGCCATTACCAGTTCCGCTGCTGCCTTTTCCTATACCACCATCTCCTTTCATATAAGTATTATATTGGTTGGTAAATGGATTAAATACCCATATGGTTGGCGAAACGTTGGCGACACCTGAAGTTGTATTTACAACAATACCTGTAGTTGATGTATTTGATGCATTATAAGTTTCCCAGTCTATTGATGAAGGGTACGGATTGCCAACCAGGTTGAATCCCCTAACCGCACTGTTATTTTGGCTAACGCCATTATACGTGGGGTTGACTTCATATTTTAAACTTCCGCCCCCCGACACCCAATTTTGTACCTGGTACGCGCCCTGGTTAAGGTAGCCGCTGGCGGTAAAAACTGTCGGTTCCGGCGCTACGTAAGGATAGGTGGTTTTGCCGGGGCTGGTGCCTATTGACGCTGTTCTGTTTCCCCTGAAGAAGAAGAAGAAGCCGTTGCCAATAGAAATTTTTGGCGTTGAACCGTCTGACAGGCCCACGGTGTAATTCGTTTGGTCTGTTATATCCGTAACGCCAATAAAGTTTCCGCTTGTAAAAGTGGTGTTGCTGGGGGTGATGTCTTCGCGGTAAAAGTAAATAGACGGGTTCCCTGAAGCCGTTGCCGAATTAAATGTGCTGGGATAGGCATAGCCTCCTTTTGCACCTGTTACAATGGCACTGTTCGCCAGGTATTTTAAACTAACCGGGTAGGTAGCTGTTGAACTGCTGTTTGAAGAAACAGTATTTACCGGTGACGACATCAGCCGGTAGTTGCGGTACACCCATCTGCCGCTTGTAAAAGTGCTGCCACCCTGCAAGTATCGCTGAACGTTGAATGTTCCCGGACAGGTTGAGCCCGATGGAATCTGGTAAATAGTTGCTGAACTGTTTGCGTCCGATATCAGGTTAAAAGTACACGAAGCGCAACTTGCATCGTTATTAACCTGGCAGTTGCTGCATGAGGAATCGAATTTAATAACGGAGCCCGAACCGAGGTTGAAAATGCCGTTATAAGTGGTGCCGGATAAAGTTGCGCTGGTGTTTTTGATATCGCCCCGTGTAGCGGCCAGTGTAATAGTACAAACTGAAGAGGTGCCTGAACCTGCATTGAAAGTGCCGTAATTGTAGATCGTATTATCAGATGCGCCGGAGATCATCGTAATGCTATTGGCTCCGGTAGTCGCGTTAAATGTACCATAATTATAGATCTCCTCGTTATTGCTGGCCGTGTAGGATATCAGCGAACCGCCGTTCATATTAAAGGAGCCGGTTGGGTTATTTGTAATAGCGCATGGATTTACATTCAAATAAACAGAGCTTGATAACATGTTGAAGGTTCCGCTATTGATTATGGAACTCGAGCCGCCCTGCAGGTATATGCTTGAAGATGTACAACTGAAGATGCCGCCACTTTCATTATTAATTTGCGAGCTTGAACCTGTGTATAACAATGAGCTGGTTAAATTAAAAGTGCCGTAGTTAAATATGCCATTTCCGCTGTTAGCCGCCAGCGTAATGTTTGCACCGGTAAACGTTACCTGGGTAGTAGCATCGGTGGCTGAGCCGCAGTTTAAAAAATCACCATTCTGGAACGTCATTCCAGCAATAGAAACCGCTCCTGAACCCAGAAATGTGAGCGAAGAGGAGTTGGTGCCAAGCGCAATGCCCGAACTTACAGTTATTGCTTTGCCCCCGGTGTTGATTGTTAATAATGTTGTGCCTGAAGTTTCATTAATGTTAGCAAGGGAAATAGCGGCGTTCAAGGTAACTGTGAAAGTACCGCCTGACGGAAATATCGCTATGTCGGACGTCGCCGTTCCGGGATATAAGCTACCGCTGGACGGTGTCCAGTTCGAGGCAAGATTCCAGGTGCCGCTGGATCCGCCTTTCCATGTATAAGTTATAGCCGCTTCCGCACTTTTTATGCAAAATATAGAAACAATGATAAAATGGAAAAGGAAAAACGTTTTTTTCAATCGATTCTATTGTTAACAAGTAAGATTTCAAGCTATTGGAGCAAATATTAAATAAAATTTCTGTCTAATAAACATTTATTATTCACAAGTTGTTAGTAATTACAGCTATTCAGGCAAAAAAATATCTTTTGTGAATATTATTTAGTCATATACGTAAAAAACGCCAATAGGGTTTCTTAAAAAGATATTCTTTTAAGAAATAATCAATCGTGAATCTTCTGATTAAATCGATTTGACATTTCAATTTAAATGTGGGAAATGTTCAAATTCCTGATATATTGTACCCCGGAGACGGATCATAATTCAATTGGTTTTAAAGAAAAATAATAGGACGTAAATAGTCCTGATTAATTATCATTGGCGGTATGTATAAATTTTACGCAGCATTTTTGATAGTATGTTTTTTGCTGTGTACAGCATCTGAAACATTTGGTCAGCACAAATTGGTTTCCGATGTAAAAAGCAGGGAGTTGGCTGATACCTCCGCCCGGTTAAGTATTTTATTCCAGGCAAATTATCAAAAGGCAATTACGCTGGCTAAAACCCACGGATGGCCCGTAACCAGGAAAACAAAAAACGACGGACTAGCTTTACTGCAAGGTATAAATGCCCTGGGTTACCCGGTTTACCTGGTTACCTATGACAATATTATAGCCGCGGCAACTACCCAAACCAATGCCGTACAACCGGGAGGGCTTTTGGGCCTGAACCTTTCGGGCTCAGCTACGTTTTTAAATGATAAACTTGCCATTTGGGACGGCGGAGAAGTGGATAAAGCACACCAGGAATTTGCAGGTAAAACAATAACGCTGGAGGATTCGCAACCGGTGGCAGATCATGCTACCCATGTGGCCGGGACGATGATAGCAAAAGGCGTGTATCTGCCCGCACAGGGTATGGCGTTTAATGCGGCTACCCTGCATTCGTATTATTTTGATAATGATGTATCAAAGATGACTGCAGCCTCATCGGGTTTATTATTGTCAAACCACTCCTACGGCGACGAAGCAGGCTGGAATTTTAACAACGACCAGAACCGTTGGGAATGGTACGGTTTACCCGGAGATACGGTGGATTATAACTTCGGATTTTACGGAACCCGGACGATGCAGTATGACCAGATCGCTTTTAATGCACCTTATTATTTAATTGTTGAATCAGCAGGCAATGCACATGCTTATCCCGGCCCGGATGTCGGACAGGATTATTTTGGCTTTCAAAGCAACAATAATCAAACAATGGTAGATAAAGGCCCAAGGCCAACTACAATCAGCAGCAACGGCGCTTACGATGTGATCAGTTCCACGGGAAATGCAAAAAATATACTCACCGTAGGCGCGGTAAACCCTTTGCCCAATGGCCCGGCTAACAGCAACGATATTTCTATCGCCTATTTCAGCAGCTGGGGGCCAACGGACGACGGACGGGTAAAGCCGGATATCGTTGCCGATGGAGTAGATGTTACTTCCGCCGGGGCTGCAAGTTCAAGTAGTTATGTTACCATGTCGGGCACCTCTATGGCTGCACCAAATGTCACAGGGTCCTTATACCTGTTGCAGGAATATTATGCCAAAAAACACAGCGGGGGTTTTATGCGCGCAGCAACCCTTAAGGGGCTTGCCTGCCACACGGCTTTTGACGCCGGCAATGCTGGTCCGGATTATATTTATGGCTGGGGCCTGCTGGATATGAAGAAAGCAGCACAGGTGTTAACAAATAGCGGATCAGGAAGCTTATTGGCGGAAGCAACCTTGCCGCAGGGGCAAACGCAATCCTACAACGTTATTGCCTCGGGAAACGGCCTTTTATCAGCAACTATTTCATGGACGGATCCCGCAGGACAGGCCAATGCGGATGGTGTGGTTAACAGCCGGATCCCCAAATTGGTGAATGACCTTGATATCCGCGTTAACGATGGCTCAACAACTTTTTACCCCTGGGTGCTTGATCCTGACCATCCCTCTGCGCCTGCAAAAAAAGGCGACAATGTAGTGGATAATGTTGAACAGGTGATGATACCCGGAACGGTACCTGGCAAAGCCTATACAATTACTGTAACACACAAAGGCACTTTGAAAGGTGGACTACAGGATTATTCGTTGATTGTAACAGGTTCAGGGGGGCAGGCTTACTGTGCATCAGCGCCATTGTCCAATGCTGATTCGAAGGTGAATAACCTGTCACTTGCTAACCTTAACTATACAGCATCCGCGGGTTGCACTACTTATTCAGATCATACCGATCAAACTATTCAGCTGGAACAGGGAAAAACATATCCTTTAAACATAACATTAGGCACCTGTGGCAGCAATTTTAATAAAGCGGCTAAAATATATATCGACTGGAATGGTAACGGTGTTTTTGATACAGACGAGCTGGCCGCTACAACAGGGATCATCAGTGGAACCGGGACATACAGTACCAATATTACAGTTCCCGCTACCGTTATTCCTGGAGATTATAGTCTGCTACGTGTTGTGCTGGCCGAAACCAGCGATACATCAACCATAAAACCATGCGGAAACTATGCCAAAGGCGAAACTGAAGATTTCCGCGTGCAGTTTTTACAAACAAGTACGGATGCCGGGATAGCTTCAATTGTGTCTCCGGATACCACGGGCACGTGCCCGGGCAACCCGCAAATTACGGTGATGATTAAAAATTACGGGAGTAAACCCATCAGCAACATCCCCGTAAAGGTGGTGATAACCGGTCCCGGTCAAACGGTAACCACCTTAAACCAAACATACAGCGCAGCCCTGCAGCCCGGGGATCAGGAAGCATTTACGCTGAACGGCAGCTTTACCGCTGTTGCTGGCGCCGTTTACACCATAACAGCTTCAACCAACCTTGGCAATGACCCGATAAGTACCAACAACCAGGCAACGGAAACGGTTACCATCAATACCCCGTCAACCATCACCAATTTATCAGCCTATTACTGTAATAACAATAAAAACTACCAGCTTTCAGGCCTGGGCGACGGCGAATTACTTTGGTACCAACATGTTGCTGATACTATTCCTTTTGCCTTCGGTTCGCCCGCAACTGTTGCGCAGGCACCCATAAATAATAGCTATTACGCTGGTTTGAATGATTTTAAAGGAAGTATTGGCCCGGCTACCAAATATGCATTCAGCGGCGGCGGTTACAACCAATTTACACCGTATGTCAATATAAGCACGCGCATTCCTGTAATAATTAAAAGCGCACGCCTGTACATTGGTAATTCCGGCAAAATAACCTTTAACGTTGCTAACGGCAATGGACAGGTGGTATCAACGACTACCATTAATACGGTTGCTACCCGAACTAATCCGACTCCGGGCCCCCAAGCCGACGATCCGAGCGACCAGGGCGCCGTATATCCTTTAAATTTACTGCTGCCTGCCGCGGGCGCCTATACCCTAACTGTCGTATTTGACAGTACAGCAACTATTTACCGCAGCAATACCGGGGTAAGCGGCTATCCTTTTAAAATAGGGAATGTTTTTAGTATTGATGGTAATAATGCTGCTTCAGGTACGGACACGGCCTACTATAAAAACTTTTACTACTATTTTTATGATCTGAAATTACAAAGCCCCGGCTGCGCGGCCCCGGCAAGACAGGCAGTTTCCCTTACCCAACCTGTAATCAGCCTCAATGGAACAGCGCTTACTTCTAATTTTTTGGCAGGGAACCAATGGTATGTTGATGGTAAAGCAATTGATGGTGCTACCGGTCAAACCTATATCCCGGCCAAAAGTGGAAATTACACCCTTGGCATCAACCTTAGTACGGGTTGCCAGTTGTTATCTGATAATTATGTGTATGTGCTTACCTCAAACAAGGGAAATACCGGCGATATTGGCTTGGTAGTTTACCCCGTTCCTGCAAGCAACCAGTTAAGCATTATTTTTGCATCACCCGCTAATAACAATTTAAATTTATCCCTGATAAATTCAGCAGGCTTAATAGTTTATACCAACCTGCAAACCATTACACAGGGTAATTTTGCAACAACAATTGATGTATCAAAACAGGCGCCCGGTAGTTACATCCTGAAAATAGTATTGGGCCAAAAGGTTTATTACAATAAGATTGTTATAGTTAGGTAGAGATTAGTCCGAAAGTCAGAAAAGTCCGGTAGTCCAAAAGAAGCTGCAATTGACGTTTAGCCAAAAGTTACTAAGTTATACATAAGTGGTTGGAGATTAGCATCTTGCTGCAGGGGTGATTATACAAGTTATGCCCGATCTCTAATCTCCAATCACTAATCTTTAACCCCTAAAAAGTATATTTCAAGCCCAATCCGGGTGCAATATCAAAAAACGGCCCTGTAGCCAGTTCAACCCTTGGGTTTAAGTCAAGGCTGATAGCGACCGGGGTTTGGGGGATTTTGTATTCAAGCCCTAAAACACCATCAACGCCCAGCAAGATATGGCTTTGGTTATACACCTGGTCGCCGCCGTCAAAAGTTTGATAAACTCCGCTGCCTTCGGCACCAATATGTGCGCCTGCACCATAATAGAACTTTAATTCTTTTACACCAAAAGCTTCAGTGTGAATCTCGTATAAACCGGTGATCACAACGCCATGCGCGCGGAAACCCAATTCGCCTTCGAGGGCTATATCAGGTGTGCTGAAATATTTAACGGAAATACCATTTTCATAGCCGCCAAATTTTAAGCCTACCGCGGTTTTGTAATCCTGGGCTTTTGATTGCTGACTGAGAAATAGAACGGAAACTAAAATAAAGGAACTGAATAATAATTTTTTCATAAGTAATTGTTTTAAATGAAACGGCAAAAATGAGGTTTTATGCTTTTTAATACAAAAATCGAAGAAGATTTGCGTTTAAATTGTTGGTTTTCAAAGATAAAAAATGAAAAAGGATATGTAATGTATAATTGTATTATTATGGTTATTATAAAATTTATTACCGTAATTGTTATAAATTAGTCGCACTATGACTTTAATTATGAGCAACATATTTGCCGCAAATAAAATGGCAGGGAGCAGGGGAGATGTTTTTTTCATCGTAAAAAATAAGCTACAAAAATTTTCTGTATGTCTTTTGCTGGTTGTTACTGTGCATGTTTGCTATGCGCAGGATGCAACCAAATACAACAAGGGTATGGTAGTTTGCGCTACGCCTTTTGCATCAAAGGTCGGTTTGGATATATTAAAAAAAGGCGGTAATGCGGTTGATGCCGCGGTTGCAGTACAATTCGCCCTGGAGGTTACCCATCCTGAAGCCGGGAACATTGGTGGCGGAGGTTTTATGGTTTACCGGTCGGCATCCGGAAAAACCAATACGCTTGACTTTAGGGAAAAAGCGCCTGCCAGCGCCGGCAGCAAAATGTACCAGGACAGCGCAGGTAACATAATACCTGATATGAGCCTCTATACGCACCAGGCATCAGGCGTTCCGGGTTCTGTAGACGGAATGGTCCAGGCGCATCATAAATACGGAAAATTAAAATGGGCCGACCTTGTGCAACCTGCCATAAACCTGGCACGCAATGGCTTTAAAATAACCAGGAAACTTGCATCAGCGCTTAATTACGACAAGGGGCAATTCATAAAACTTAACCCGGGTAAAACCTACCTGCTGAAAAACGATGCCTGGAAAGAGGGCGACCTGCTGGTGCAGGAAGACCTGGCTAAAACGCTCGAATTGATCCGTGATAAAGGTAGAGAAGGTTTTTATGGTGGCCTCGTAGCCGATGAGATAGTGGCCGAAATGAAAAGAGGTAATGGCATAATGACCAAAAATGACCTTGGAAATTATCATTCTGTCTGGCGCGAAGCGGTTACCGGAAATTATAAAGGGTATAAAATAATAACTATGCCGCCACCGTCAAGCGGTGGTGTTGCTTTGCTGCAGCTTTTACACTCCGTTGAAAAGTATCCGTTGAGCCAGTGGGGGCATAATACTGATTCTACGGTGCAACTCGTAGTTGAAGCTGAACGGCGTGTTTATGCTGATAGGTCGAAATACCTGGGCGACCCGGATTTTTATAAGGTACCAGTGGATAGCCTGATTAACCCGGCATATAACGAAAGGAGGATGAAAAGCTTTAATTGGGATGCAGCCACGCCGAGCGCTTCCATACAGCCCGGAATTATAGCCGGTTACGAAAGCGACCAAACCACCCATTACTCCATTGTAGATGCCGAAGGGAATGCAGTGTCGATCACAACCACGCTGAACGATTCTTTCGGCTCGCATATTTTTGTAAAGGGCGCAGGCTTTTTGCTGAATAATGAAATGGACGATTTTAGCTCGAAACCGGGAGCGCCCAATATGTTTGGATTAGTAGGTGGTAAGGCAAACAGTATCCAGCCGGGCAAAAGGATGCTATCCTCCATGACGCCGACCATTATTGAAAAAGACGGAAAGTTATTTATGGTGGTTGGGACACCGGGAGGGGCTACCATTATTACCTCGGTATTTCAAACCATCTTAAATGTGATTGAGTTTAACATGGATATGCAGCAGGCCGTAGATGTAAAACGTTTTCACCACCAATGGCTGCCTGATGTGATTGAAGTGGAAAGGGGAACTATTAGAGCTGAGGAAAAAAGCCGCCTGGAAAAAAAAGGCTATAAAATGGTTGACCATGGCCAGATCGGCCGCGTTGATGCTATTTTGATAACCAAAGATGGTTATTACCATGGCGGCGCAGATCCGCGGGGGGACGATACGAAATCAGGATGGTAAGACTTTGTTAAGCAGGCCTCTTTCACAGAATCGTATTTAAAAAAAAATAGCTTTTTGTTGACGACGTATTTATAAGACCAGGCAAGGGCATTAGGATATCCAAACCGGCTGAACCACCCGGGACGGATGAATAGACCTGGGACACCTGGGACAGTAATTTTTTCGGCGATTTGCTTGCTTTTTTGAAAATTTTTATTTATAATTTTTCTGGTCGGGGCGAAAAATTCCATGCCGGTATTTTAAACGCGATTGCCCTGCGCCCTGTTTTGGTATGGGTCAAAACATTTTAACAATTGTTACCTTTGCATTGTGGCAACCCTTCAACGTTACTTTATTCAGCTCTCCTACAACGGCACCAATTATCATGGCTGGCAGGTTCAGAAAAATGCGATGAGCGTACAGCAAGTGTTGAATGAGAAACTTTCCATCATATTGAGGCAACCCATTGAAACAACAGGCTGCGGGCGCACCGATACCGGCGTTCATGCAAAGGACTTTTTTGCGCATTTCGACGCAGGAGAGACCATGGACCATGGTCCATGGTCCATGGAAAAAAAGGAAAGTTTGTTAAGGAGTATCAATGCTGTTTTACCGGTTGATATTGCTGTAAAGGATATATTCCCGGTGGCAGCGGATGCAAATGCCCGCTTCGATGCCAGGTTGCGGACTTACGAATACCATATTCATTTTAACAAGGATCCATTTAAAAATAATTATTCCTGGGAGTTGCGTGACCGGCCAGATCTGGAGCTGATGAATAAAGCAGCCCAATTGATGATGGCTTATACTGATTTCAGCTGTTTTAGTAAATCAAACACGCAGGTAAAAACCAATAATTGTAAAATTACTTATGCCCGTTGGGAAGAAACGGAAAGCGGCATCGTTTTTCGCATCTCGGCCGACCGCTTTTTACGTAATATGGTAAGGGCAATAGTAGGTACGCTCATCATGGTTGGCCGTAAAGAAATTGAACCCGAAGCCGTGCAGCAAATTATTGAAAGCAAAAACAGGAGCAAAGCGGGAACTTCCGTACCTGCATGCGGGTTATATCTGACGGAAGTTTTGTATTGATTTTAGATTTACGAATTACGATTTTAGATTTATTAAATGTTTAACTCAATTCAGACAATCTTTCAAATAAAAAAATCGTAATTCGTAACTCGTAATTCGTAAATAAAAAATGGCCGAAGTAACCGGTAAAGCGCTTGATTGGAAACTGCTTGGCAGGGTAATGAAATATGTGAAACCTTACCGGCTTACATTTATCATTTCGGCGTTTTTAACAGTTTTTATTGCCGCCAATGCCATTGTTCAACCTATCCTGATCCAAAAAACACTGGATAATTATATCTTAAAGAGCGATTATAACGGCATGCGGTTTATGGTTGAACTGATGTTTTTACAGCTCTTTATACAAACCATAGCCCAATATTACCAAACATATTTGACCAACTCCCTCGGCCAATCTGTGATCCGTGATCTGCGGATTGATATTTTTAACCACATCACCAGCCTGCGGTTAAAATATTTCGACCGCACGCCGATTGGCATGCTCATTACCCGAACCGTGTCAGACCTGGAAACCATTGCCGATATCTTTTCAGAAGGACTAATTTCCATAATGGGGGATATGCTGCTGGTGATTGCTGTTATTGGCATCATGATGTACCAGGATTGGAAGCTCGCGCTGATCACGCTCATCCCGATGCCATTGCTGCTTTTATCTACTTATGTTTTCAAGGAAGCGATAAAATCATCCTTCCAGGAAGTACGCACACAGGTGGCGCATCTGAATACTTTTTTGGCGGAGCATATTTCGGGCATCAGCATTATTCAGAATTTCGCGCGGGAAGACCAGGAGATGCGCAAGTTTGTCGCCGTAAACAAAAAATACAGGGACGCTAATATCCGCTCCAATTGGTATTATTCCATCTTTTTCCCCGTGGTGGAAATTTTGTTTGCTATTTGCATCGGCTTGTTAGTTTGGTATGGATGTAAACGGATCTTATCTGATCAGCAAATCAAATCATTCTCAGCGGCAGAACACGGTATCACCCCCGGCGTAATTACGGGATTTATCGTATTGCTGAATATGCTTTTCAGGCCGATCCGCCAGCTGGCGGATAAATTTAATACGCTGCAAATGGGCATGGTAGGAGCCGACAGGATCTTCAAGGTATTGGATACCGATGAAGTTGCGGTAAATACCGGTGCCTTAAAACCAGCCAGTATTTTGGGCGATATAGAATTTAAAAACGTTTGGTTTGCTTATAACGACGAAAACTGGGTATTAAAAGACATCAGCTTCCACATCGAACCCGGAAAAACGCTGGCCCTGGTGGGCGCTACCGGCGCCGGTAAATCATCCACCATCAACATACTGAACCGTTTTTACGAAATTGGAAAAGGCAGTGTAATGGTAGACGGGATAGATATCCGCGAATATGATGTTAATTACCTTCGCTCGCGAATAGCCACTGTAATACAGGATGTGTTTTTGTTTACAGATACCATCGCCAATAACATCAGCCTGAATAATCCCGCTATAACATTGGAGCAAGTGATCGCAGCCGCCAGAGACGTGGGCGCTCATGATTTTATTGAACGTTTGCCAGGCGGCTATGCCTATAATGTTATGGAACGTGGGGCAACACTGTCCGCCGGGCAGGCGCAGTTAATTTCATTCATCAGGGCATTGGTTTATAACCCGGCAATTCTCGTGCTGGATGAAGCCACCTCGTCCGTAGATACAGAAACAGAGATCCTGATACAAAATGCCATCAACAAGCTGATGCAGGGCCGTACCGCCATCGTGATAGCTCACCGCTTATCCACCATCCAAAGCGCCGACAAGATCATCGTGCTTGATCATGGCGAGATAAAAGAAATTGGCACACACCAGGAATTACTGCGGATAGAGCACGGCTTTTACCGCAAACTATATGACCTGCAGTTTAATTCGGCAGGGATCAGCAGGTAATTTTGTTGCGTTAAAACGTTAAATCACCCTTTAACGTCCGCCGAATGAACCGGTTGCTCTTCCTGTTCATGTTGTTTGGCAATATCTCCGCCGTGCGGTTCATCTGCATGATAAATTCGGTCTGCTTTACGCACTTTGCTTTTACCGCCATTATCATGCGGCCTTTTTGTTGGCGTATCCGCAGGCGATGGTTTTTCTTTTGAATTTGCTGGCTTTGTCATACCATATTAACAAAGCGGGTTTAGGATTGTTTAAAGTCTGAACCAGGATTAAACAGATTTATCAGGTTAACGGGATGAAAATCCGATGAATCTGATTAATCCTAAAAATCCCGGTTCTGACAACAAAAAGGCCTCCCAAATAGGGAAGCCTTTTTATATTTTTTAAGTCTCTCCGCCAATTGGCGGAGGAGATTTAGAGGGGGCTGGGCCTATTCTGCCGAAAGAGCTGCCGCGCCGCTTACAATTTCGGTAAGCTCGGTAGTGATCGCCGCCTGGCGGGCCTGGTTGTAGGAAAGCTTTAAGGCTTTTAACAAATCGCCGGCATTTTCAGTGGCTTTATCCATCGCCGTCATCCGGGCGCCATGTTCAGATGCGTTTGAATCCAATACGGCTTTGTATAACTGCGTTTTGATGTTTTTCGGGATTAGCTGTTCAACAATCGATTCCTGCGAAGGCTCAAGGATATAATCAACCTGTACGGCCGCTTTGGTTTCCTTTTTTACTTCTTTTACAGCAGGCTTCGGAACCGGAATCAGTTGTTCAGCAACCAATATTTGCATTGCGGCATTTTTAAATTGATTATACACCAGTTCAACCCGGTCGTAATCGCCTTTCAAAAAGCCTTCCATAATGCTCTCGGTGATCTTTGAAGCATTTTCGAAATTCAAATCAAGGTACAGGTCGTTATTGTTACCAATAACATTATAGTTGCGCCTTTGATAAAACTCCTGGCTTTTTTTACCGATCGCTACGATAGAAACATTGCCTGCTCTTAACTGCGCGCTGTATTTCTCGGCAATCAGGTTATTGGCGGTTTTAATAACATTTGCATTAAAAGCGCCTGCCAAACCACGATTGGAGGATACTACGATAACCAGCACTTTATTGGGCTCGCGCTCGGCCAGGAATGGCGATGAACCGTCTTCAAGGCTTGCCGATAAATTGGCCAATAATTCCTTCAGCTTGTTAGCATAAGGGCGCAATTGTACAATAGCATTCGTAGCCCTTTTCAGCTTAGCCGCCGAAACCATTTTCATGGCTTTGGTGATCTGCTGTGTTGAGCTTACGGATTTTATCCTGTTTCTTACTTCTTTTAAATTAGCCATTCTTTTTTGAGATTTGAGATTTGAGATTTGAGATTTGAGATTTTCATCCCCCTTCTCAATCATCAATCTCTCTTAACTTCCTGTTAGCTGTAAGCTATGCTTTTGTCTCATATCTCACATCTAACATCTCATATCTAAATTAGTACTTCCCGGTCATTTCTTTAGCAACTGTTTCCAGTACGCCGGTGATCGTATCATCAAACTTACCTGCTTTAAGGGCAGCTAATGTTTCAGGGTGACGTGCTTCCAGCTGGCTGGTAAATTCGCTTTCAAATTCACGGATCTTATTTACCGGAACATTACGCATCAGGTTTTTAGTACCCAGGTAAATAATTGCAACCTGTTTTTCAACAGTTACAGGTGAATATTGTCCTTGCTTTAAGATCTCAACGTTACGCGCACCTTTATCCAATACAGTTTTAGTTGAAGCGTCCAGATCTGAACCGAATTTTGAGAAAGCTTCCAGCTCGCGGTATTGTGCCTGGTCAAGCTTTAACGTACCGGCAACCTTTTTCATTGACTTGATCTGTGCGTTACCACCCACACGTGATACCGAAATACCTACGTTGATGGCCGGGCGAACACCTGCGTTAAACAAGTTAGATTCAAGGAAGATCTGGCCGTCGGTAATTGAAATTACGTTGGTAGGGATATAAGCAGATACGTCACCAGCCTGTGTTTCGATGATCGGCAAAGCCGTTAACGAACCACCTCCTTTTACAATACCCCTGATAGAATCAGGAAGATCGTTCATGGCCTGTGCAATCTCATCATTCTGGCTGATTTTAGCGGCACGTTCCAGTAAACGGCTGTGCAGATAAAATACGTCACCAGGATATGCTTCACGGCCCGGTGGGCGACGAAGTAATAAGGATACTTCACGATAAGCAACCGCCTGTTTTGAAAGATCATCATAAATGATCAATGCCGGGCGACCTGTGTCACGGAAGTATTCGCCGATTGCTGCACCAGCAAACGGAGCAAAGAACTGCATGGTAGCAGAGTCAGAAGCGTTGGCTGCAACGATGATAGAAAATGGCATAGCGCCTTTTTCTTCCAATGTGCGAACGATGTTGGCTACGGTAGAAGCTTTCTGGCCGCAGGCAACATAGATACATATTACCGGTTTACCGGCTTCGTAAAATTCTTTCTGGTTGATGATGGTATCGATACAAACGGCAGTTTTACCTGTCTGCCTGTCGCCGATTACCAGCTCACGCTGTCCGCGACCGATAGGGATCATCGCATCAATCGCTTTGATACCTGTTTGTAATGGCTCGGTTACCGGCTGACGATAGATAACGCCTGGTGCTTTACGCTCCAAAGGCATTTCGTAGGTCTGGCCTTTTATAGGGCCTTTACCGTCGATAGGATTACCCAGGGTATCCACAACGCGGCCAAGCATGCCTTCACCTACATTGATTGAGGCGATGCGGTTGGTACGTTTAACGGTATCACCTTCTTTTATATCATCGGATTTACCGAGCAATACCACACCCACGTTATCTTCTTCAAGGTTAAGTACGATACCCTGTAAACCGGTACCAAACTCAACCAGCTCGCCTGATTGTACTTTTGTTAATCCGTAAACGCGCGCGATACCGTCGCCCACCTGGAGCACAGTACCCACTTCTTCTAATTCAGATTCTGACTTGAAGCCGGCTAATTGCTGACGCAAAATTGCTGATACTTCATCTGGTCTTACCTCTACCATTTTTTAATTTTATTTTAGCGTTTTTGTTGTTTTTATTAATTAACCCCCTGGGCAAATTCTTTTTTCAATTTTCTAAGGTCAGCAGCTATACTGGTATCAACCTGCCTGTCGCCAACAGTTAAAACAAAGCCGCCGATCAGTGATGGGTCTACCTTTGCTTCAAGCTTGATGTTACCGCCTGTGGCCTTTTTAATATCAGCAACCAGTGTTTCCTTGTTAGCTGCCGATAATTCAGTAGCCGATACTACGCGGGCCTCAACAATATTGTTCATGATATCGTATTGGTGCACATATTCCTTAGCGGTTGCATATAAAACCTCACCGCGGCTTTTGTTGATCATCAGCTTAAAAAAGGCATTGGTTACTTTGTTAACCTTTTTGCCGAATACTTCATCCAGTATATTGATCTTTTTGGGGTGTGAAACGATCGGGTTGGCTAAAACCGCTTTCAATTCGGGATTAACCCTTAAAGTATGATGAAAAAGGTCCATATCATTCTTGATCTCTTCCACAAGCCTTTGTTCACCTGCAAGATCAATTAATGATTTGGCGTACCTTGATGCGACTGTTAATTCTGACATATTATTATTGAGATGTGAGAAATGAGATTTGAGATTTGAGACATTAAGTTTGGGAGCAGCGCTCTTTTCTCATATCTCACATCTCATGTCTCATATCTAACTAAGTTTTACTTCTTTTAATAATTCCTTAACCAGTTCGTCCTGTTTTTTCGAATCCTCAAACTGCTTGCGTAAAATTTTCTCAGCAATTTCCAGTGATAGGCTGGCCACCTGGTTTTTAACGTCAGCCATAGCTATCGCTTTCTGGTTATTGATTTCTACACGGGCAAGCTCAATCTGGCGTGAACCTTCTTTTTGTGCTGCTTCTTTAGCTTCGCTGATGATCTGGTTTTTTACTTTGGTTGCTTCTGCCAAAATAGTATCGCGCTCAGCACGGGCTTGTTTTAACAAAGCCTCGTTCTCGCTGGTTAAGCGGGCCATTTCTTCTTTTACCGCTTCAGCTTTCGATAAGGCCGATTCAATAGAGTTTTCACGTTCAGCAACGGCAGCTAAAATAGGTTTCCAGGCAAATTTACCCAGTATAAATAATAATATCGCAAAACAAAGCGTCGTCCAAAAAACTAAACCTAATGCGGGGGTAACTAAATCCATATTTAAAATATATTTTTAATAATCAATTAATTAAGTGAAAAACAGCCCGGAGCCAACCGCTCCGGGTTGTTTTTTCGCTGCACCCTAAAAGAATGCTGCAACAACCACCGCGAACAGGGCCACACCTTCAACAAGGGCGGCAGCGATGATCATGTTAAGTTGGATCTTAGAAATTGCTTCAGGCTGACGTGCAATAGCTTCAACAGCTTTACCGCCGATCTGGCCAATACCGATACCTGCACCAATTGCAGCTAAGCCGGCACCCAAACCTGCAACGCTTCCGTGCACAGTAGTAGCCTGAGCTAAAACCATACCGATGCTTCCAATCATTCCAGTCATTGTGTTTTAAATTTAAACGTGTTTATATAAAAGATAATTAATTACAAAACTTCACTGTGATGCTCTTCAATAGCCATCCCGATAAACAATGATGCCAGCAGGGTGAAAATATAGGCTTGTAAAAAGGCAACCAGTAACTCAATGGCATCCATAAATACCACAAACACAATTGAAACAGGGGCAACAGCAATTGTTTTGAAAATAAATATTAACGATATTAAGCTTAATATTAAAATGTGGCCGGCGGTAATGTTGGCAAACAAACGAATCATTAACGCGATAGGTTTTGTAAATATGCCCACAATTTCAACCGGGATCATGATAAAGAATAACCACCAGGGGTTTGGTACAAAAATGTGTTTCCAGTAATGCTTGTTGCCGTTAAGGTTAACCACAAAAAATATGATAATGGAAAGCACTGCTGTTACAGCGATATTACCGGTAAGGTTATAGCCACCCGGGAAAAACGGGATCATACCAAACAGGTTGTTAATAAGGATAAAAAAGAAGATGGTAAGCAGCAGGGGTAAAAACCTGTGTGCTTTCACACTGCCGATATTAGGGATGGCTATATCGTCGCGCACAAATAATATAACGGGCTCCAAAAATGACTGAAGACCTTTAGGCGCTTTACCCACACGTTTTTTGTAGGAGCCGGCAATACTTAAAAATATAATAAGTAAAATAGCCATGGTCATAAACATACTCACCACGTTGCGGGTGATTGAAAAGTCCTTCAGCTTTTTTGTGGCCGCTTCATCAATATTTCCGGATGCGTCCACTGCTTTTATCTTGTTCTCTTCCAGTTTGTAGCTGTATTTTTCGCCTTTATAAACAGTGCCCTCCGGCATTAATTTACCTGATGAAAAACTTTCAAGCCCTTTATCTGTATATACAATTACAGGAAGCGGGAGCCACTTTTCAGCAATTATCGGCCATACATGTGAGTCGCCAATATGTTCAAGTATTGTTGCCTTGGCATCATAGGCCTTTTTAGTAGTATCAGTGGTATTTCCTTCGGCCTTAACCGGGGTGCTAAACAAGCCTGCGATTGAAAAAAACGCACAAAACAAAGAAATTCTAAAAAGTTTTAAGTTCAAAATCGAGCTATTATTCATCTAAATGAAGTTTTCTACTTTAATTTTTCGTGCCGCAAGTTACGCAACAAAACATAAACTTCAAAGACAGTATTTAATAAATATACGTATAAAAAATTAGCCAAAAAAATGGGCTTATTTGAGGGGTTTTTTGATAAAAAAACAAAAATAAATATTAAACAGGCTAACAACTTAAAGGTGGTGCCGCCCAAAAATGCCGGGGTAAAATGCTCCTGGTTTTTCCGCCCGACAATAAGCATCACGGCAACTACTAAAAACGTGATACCCGACATAAAGCAGAAGACAGTCCAGAAATTTGGCGTTAATAAACCAGTGTTCCCTGTATATTGAAGTGCCGCCGGCGGTATCGCGATAACAATAATAAATACCACGAATAAAATAATAGAAGATGTTACTTTCATTTGAATGAGAGAGGTTGTAATTTTTATGATGTGCTAAAAAGACTTAAATAAACTCAGCTTTTTGCAGACCTTATGATGACGTACAAAGATATAAAAACACCCGTTAGCGAAAGAATGGCAGTAACCCATTTTACCTGGTGCTGGGCCGACTGATCTATTTTATAGCCCGCGTACGTAAATAGCCCGATGATCGCAATCATCTGAAAGCCCATTCCGCTATACTTTAAATAGCCATTGCCCGTGTTATTCTCTTTTGGAGGTTTGTTTTTATCCATCTTCAAATTTATTAAACCTATTTCATAATTGTTGCTAAATTAGCAAGGCTTTTATATCCCCGTTTAAAATTGAGGCTAACATCTAAACTTTCTGTAAATAAACCCTTTAAATTGCTGGTAATTGCTTTGATGGCGATCCTGTCGGGGTGTGCGCTCCAGAAACAAAGCGGCTTTAACCGCGATATGCAAAACCTTACTGCGAATTTTAATATCCTTTTTAACGCAAAAGAGATATTGCAGCAGAAACAGGATAGCTATGAAATATCATTTGTTGATAATTACAATGAAATATTAAGTGTTTACCCGGATACCATTGCACAAAGCCAGACACCTGATAAAGACCTGGAGGCAGCGATAGCAAAAGGGTATACCATCATTAATTATAAGGACCAGAGTAAATATATCGGCGACGCCTATCTTGTTTTGGGACAGGCTAACTACCTGGAAGGTAATTTTTATAACGCAGATGAATTTTTGAGTTATGTGATCCATAACTATCCTAAACGAAATGACCTGGTACGCGATGCCAGGATCTGGAAGACGAGGGCATTAATTTATTTGAACCAGTTGCCAAAAGCGAAAATGGTTATTGACAGCGCCATTGAAAGCATCAACCCTAAAAAGAAGATATCTGCTGATATTTACGCTGCTAAATTGCAATATGATATAGCTGCAGAAGATTACAAAGACGCGGAGGAAATGGCCAAACTGGCCTTGAAATATTGCCACGACAAAACCCGGCGGCTGCGGTGGACCTTTATTTTGGCCCAGGTACAGGAACTGAACAATGAACAGGTAAATGCCGCGCGGAATTACGACCAGATCTCGAAGAGTAACGCCCAGTTTGAAATGGCCTTTAATGCCAGCTTAAACCTGATACGGATTGAAGACAACCAAAACGGGGTAAAAATAGACCGGATCACCAAGTTGCTTGCCCTTTTGAAGAACCCGAATAATAAAGAATTTAAAGACCAGATCTATTACCAGGTGGCGCAACTGGAAATGGCCGACAAAAAAGTTGATGATGCCATAAAGTATTATAACCTGTCCGTACGGACAAGTGTTAAAAACCAGGGCCAGAAGGGACTTTCCTATTTAAGGCTTGCGGAGATCTATTTTAAAATTAAAGCCGATTATTTAAAGTCGAAGAAGTATTACGACAGTACGTTAACCAGTTTGCCAACCAATTACCCCGGTTATGTGGGCATCAAAAAAATAGGGAGCAACCTTTCTTACCTTGCTGAACGTTTGCAAATTATAGCCAAAGAGGATACGCTGCAGGCGCTTGCCCGGATGGATGAAAAAACCCGTGCGGGTGTTATTGATAAAATGGTGAATGATAACACCTTGCAGCAAAAGGCAGCGGCTGCGGCGGCGCAGACCAATGCCGCAACCACGGCATCCCGCGCAGGTGGCTCCAGGCTGGCATCAGGGAGCCAGGCAAAAGGCGGAACGTTTTATTTTGATAATGCTACCGCAGTGAGCCAGGGATATAACGATTTTAAACGCGTTTGGGGTAACCGTACGCTGGAAGATAACTGGAGAAGAAGCACCAGGGGCGCAGCTGAAGCAAGCAGTAATCCGGCAGTCGCTGCTCAATCTGCAGACCCTGATGCGCCGGCCGGGCCTTCCAATACAGGTAAAACATCCAATTCGGCATCAAGTTTCCGTAAGGACCTGGTTGCTGCACTTCCGCTTACACCCGCGCTGCTTTCTGCATCCAACCTGCGGGTTTATAATGCTTATACAGACCTGGGTGATTTTTACAGGGATATCCTGGAAGACAAGAAAGATGCTATTGAAATTTTTGAAAAGGTACTGGCCCGTTTTCCGCAGGATCCAAATAAACCGGCGATTTATTATAACCTGTACAGGCTTTACAGCGACATCGACCCGGCGAAGTCTGATTTTTATAAAAACAAGTTACTGAAAGAATTCCCCGAAACCCCTTTCGCTAAAATCATCATTGATCCGGAGTTTGCCAGGAAGCTTGAGGACCAGGATGCTGAATTTACCAAGGCTTACAACGATGTTTTTGATTTGTATGCCAATAAAAAATACAAAGAGGTAATTGAGAAGGCCCCGTTGCTTCTAAAAAAATATCCCGGCAGTAAATTATCGGCCCAGATATTTTACCTGCAAATAATTTCGCAGGGGCATAATGAAAAGGTTGGCCCATTTGCAGATAGTTTGCAGCAACTGATTAAAATATACCCCAATGATAAGCTGATCGTTCCGCTGGCTAAACAGCACCTGGCTTATATTAGTGCAAACCAAAATGAAATGCTGGCGAGGAATGTAGTTTTAGCAGATGTCGACCCCCATGATGTCCCTTTTACCCTTGCCCAGGAAAATAAAGAGAAGGCTACTTACCGAAAAATATTGAAGCCTTATATTTTTGCGGCCAAACCCGGCGAACGGCTCCCGGAAAAAAAGAAAGAAGAGCCGGTGAAAAAGCCTGCTGAAATAGTGAAGGCAGTGCCGAAAGTTGATTCAACAAAGGTGAAAAAAGAGGTGGTTGTTCCAAAAATCACCCCGAAGAAAGATTCTGTCAAAACTATAGCGCAGGTAACTGTTCCAAAAAATAGCCCGAAAACGGATACGCCCAAAACTATCGTTCAGGTAACACCAAAAGTTATTCCAAAGACAGACACCACAAATGCGGTGGCACAGGTTGTGCCAAAGGCCCCGCCTGTAGATACAACTAAAATTATCACGCAGGCAGCGCCACCTGTTAGTCCGCCGGTTGAAACGCCCAAAACAGTTGCCCCGGTTGATTCTGTAAAAGCAAGCCAGGAGGCGATCTCGTCGCAGGCCGATCCGGATGCGCTGAAAGCTAAAGTTGTTGTGCCTTCCATTTTTTCGAAAGGCGACAGCACCAATTATTACTTTGTAGTAAATGTTACATCGGGTACAACTAATCTGGCCTCTTCGCGTTTTGGAATAGGGCAGTTTACCCGGGCAAATTATGCAGGCAACGGCATTAAACATCAGTTGAAAGCCGTTGGCGATCATGACCAGGTGATCTATGTAGGCTTGTTCCCTTCGCTGGAAAAAGTAAAGAAGTTTGCCCATGATATTGTACCGCTTTTGCCGGATATTATGAAGGTGCCAAAGGATAAGTACAGCTTTTTTATTATTACTAAGGAAAATCTGGATAAATTAGCCGACCAAAAAACATTGGATAGTTATATCGACTATTTTCAAAACAATTACTGATCATGATCATTAAACTTTCGCCCGGGGATATAAAAAGGTATAACTGGTACCTGTGGAGAGCGGTGCTAAGCTTTTTTGCACTTTTTGTATTGCTGCTTGTGGTTACCTATTTCGGCTTATTCGGGCAACTCCCATCTTTCCGCGACCTTGAAAATCCTAAAAGTAACCAGGCTTCTGAAGTTATATCGGCAGATGGCACTACAGTTCTGGGGACTTATTATGTACAAAACCGTTCCAGTGTAAGCTTTTCGCAGCTGTCGCCCAATGTAGTAAACGCGCTGATCGCAACCGAAGATTCGCGATTTTATGACCATTCGGGGATAGATTTTCGCCGTTTGTTTACCATTCCTTTATTAAACCTGATCGGGTCAAAGCAGGGGGGGAGTACTATTACCCAGCAGCTGGCTAAAAATCTCTTTTCGGGGAGCCAGGGTGCACATAACCCCTTTGTACGCCTCACACAAAAATTAAAAGAATGGATTATCGCGGTTCGCCTTGAGCGGCGGTATACCAAGCAGGAAATAATAACGATGTACTTAAACACAGTGGATTTTGGCGCTTACAATACTTTTGGTATCAAATCTGCTGCGCATACCTACTTTAATGTTACCCCTGATAAACTTACGCCCGACCAGGCGGCTGTGTTGGTTGGTATGGTTAAGGGTCCCGGTGTTTACTCACCCATACGGCATCCGGACAGGGCGCTAAACCGGCGAAACCTGATCCTTGGCTTGATGGAGAAACAAGGCTATCTAACCGATGGCCAGTTGCAGGAGTTTAAAAGCAAACCATTGGGGATCGACTTTAACCCGATGAACCATAACGAAGGGCCGGCGCCATATTTCAGGGCGGTACTGAAACAGGAGATCCAAAAGATCTTTAAAAACCAGAATATTGTCCGGTCAGACGGCACCCCATATGACCTTGACCGCGACGGTTTAAAAATATATACCACCATTGACGCTACAATGCAGCAATATGCGGAAGAAGCACAGCGCGAGTATATGCCCCAGTTACAAGGTCAGTTCAATGATCAATGGAAAGGGGTTAGCCGGTGGAAAAGCATCAAGAATTTTAAATTATTGCTCGACGAAGGGATGTACCGGTCTGACAGGTACAAGCAATTGGAGTTGCAGGGTAAATCAGAAGACGAGATCAGGCAAAATTTTGATACACCCGACAGCCTGGAGTTATTTACCTGGCGGGGAGATATTGATACGCTGATGAAGCCAATTGATTCGATATTATACTCAAAAATGATGTTGCGCAATGCCCTGATGAGCATGGACCCAACCACCGGCTATGTAAAGGCCTGGGTAGGCGGCACAGATTTTGAACATTTTAAATACGACCAGGTTAAAGTTGGCACACGGCAGGTGGGTTCAACCGCCAAACCGTTTACCTATGCCGTTGCCATCGAAAATGGCTTTTCGCCCTGCCAGGAAGTGGATAATGTACCGGTTACGATTGACGGCTGGACGCCGGGTTCATCGCCTACTGAAACGCTGCCGGGGGCTATCTCGCTGAGAACAGCGCTGGCGCATTCGCAAAATTATGTAACGGCCTATGTAATGAATGAAGTGAAACCAACACCCGTAATGGAGCTGATCAAAAAGATGGGCGTTACCAGCGATGTACCGCCATATCCATCAATTTGTTTGGGTGTATTTAATGCTTCGGTATTTGATATGACAGGCGCTTATTCGGTATTTGCCAACCACGGCACCTGGACTGAGCCCACATTTATTTTGCGTATTGAAGATAAAAATGGCAACGTGGTTTATACCCATACCCCTAAAGTGGTGCAGGCGATGGATGCGCAAAGCGCTTACGTAATGACCTATATGCTGAAAGGAGTAATAGAAGATGGTACAGGATCAAGGTTAAAGTATAAATATGGCTTAAATAACCCTATTGGCGGTAAAACCGGTACCACCCAGGAAAACTCCGACGGCTGGTTTATTGGGATAACACCGCAATTGGTTACCGGTGTATGGTCAGGCTGCGAAGACCGGGATATTCACTTCCGGTCAACAAGGCTTGGCGAAGGCGCCAATTCGGCCCTGCCTATATTTGCAGGATTTATGAAAAGGGTTTATGCCAATCCGGCCCTTGGGATCAAAAAAAATGTTGATTTTGACGCCCCAAAAAACATGACCATTACTTTAGATTGTAATGCCTATAAACAGCAGCAGCAGGGAACAAATGATGTGGATAAGAAGTTAGGATTCTGATTGGTTCATTAGTTCACTGGTTCATTAGTTTATTGGTTGCACAGTTCGCTAATTAATTTCCGTTAATTATTTTCAAAAAATATAATGATGAGTTATTATAATCTTGAAGATTTAGAAGTTTACCAATTAGCCGAGAGTTTTAGTGATGAAATTTGGTTTATCGTAAGTGAATGGGATTATTTTGCCAAAGATACTGTTGGCAAGCAAATTGTAAGGTCTGCTGACTCAATCGGGGCAAATATTGCTGAAGGGTACGGGCGGTATCATTATAAAGAAAATAAAAACTTCTGTTATTTTAGCCGGGGCTCGATAGTTGAAACAAAGGGGTGGCTGAAAAAGTCAAAAACAAGGGGACTTTTGAATGAAGATCAATTCACTGCATTATTTGAAAAACTTCAATCTATTCATCTTAAGCTAAATGCTTATCTAAAGTTTATTGGTAAATCAGCTGCTAACAAGGCAGGTATTTAAATCATTCAAAGGTTTATTGAATCGGATAAGCCATGCTACCAATGAACTAATGAACCAGTGAACCAATGAACAAATTTGACTACAAAGAAGCGTTAAAAAATATTCCCCATAAACCAGGCATTTACCAGTTTTGGGACGAGGAGAAGGAACTGATCTATATCGGTAAAGCAAAGGACCTGCGTAACCGTGTGGGCTCATATTTTAACAAGGACTATAATGTAAATGCCAAAACCCGGGTATTGGTATCCAAGATCCGGAATGTCACCTTTACCATTGTTGATACTGAGGTTGATGCCTGGCTGTTGGAGAACAGTTTGATAAAGAAGCACCAGCCGCGGTATAATGTCATGTTAAAGGATGATAAAACCTATCCCTGGATCATCATCAAAAATGAACATTACCCGCGCATCTTTTGGACCAGGCGCATCGTACGCGATGGGTCAAAATATCTTGGGCCTTATGCATCGGTAAGTATGATGCATAATATTTTAGGGCTGATAAAAGAAACTTATCCCTTACGTACCTGTAACCTGGCGCTCAATAAAGAAAATATTCAAAAAGGCAAGTTTAAGGTTTGTTTGGAATACCAGTTGGGTAACTGTAAAGGGCCCTGCCAGGATTACCAGACGGAAGATGATTACGACCACAGCATTAATGAAATTAAAGACATTTTAACCGGGAAGATCGGCGGCGTACTTCGTAACCTGAAAAGTGATATGGAGCAGGCAGTTGCCGACATGAATTTTGAATATGCCCATCGCTTAAAAAGAAAATTCGAGTTGCTGGAGAATTACCAGAGCAAGTCAACGGTGGTTAACTCCTCTATTACCGATGTGGATGTATTCAGCATCGCCTCCGACGAAAAATATGCCTTTGTAAATTACTTAAAGGTGATGAATGGCACCATCATCCAGACACAAACCATCGAGCTGAAAAAGCGGCTGGATGAAAGTGATGAGGAGCTATTGGAGTTGGCTATATCCGAGTTCAGGACCAGGTATGAAAGCCATTCAAAAGAGATCATCGTTCCTTTTAATATCGACGTTGAAGATCAGTCGTTAAAATTTACGGTGCCGAAGTTGGGTGAAAAGCGGAAACTGCTTGACCTTTCGGAGAAAAATGTGCGGTTCTTCAGGAAAGAAAAGATCGATCAATATGAAAAACTAAACCCGGAAATAAGAACCGAAAGGCTGCTTACGCAAATGATGAAAGACCTGCGGATGAATACCCTGCCGCGGCACATTGAGTGTTTTGATAACTCCAATTTCCAGGGTAAATACCCGGTTTCGGCAATTGTTGTATTTAAGGATGGGAAGCCTTCAAAAAAAGATTACCGGCATTTTAATGTAAAAACCGTAGAAGGCCCTGATGATTTTGCTACGATGGAAGAGGCTGTTCACAGGCGCTACAGGCGCATGCTGGATGAAGCTGGGGAACTGCCGCAACTGATCGTTATCGACGGCGGCAAGGGGCAGCTGTCATCAGCCATGAAGAGCCTGAGGTTACTCGGGATAGAAAAACAGGTTACCGTTATCGGCATTGCCAAACGCCTGGAGGAATTGTATTACCCCGGCGATCAATATCCTTTATACCTGGATAAAAAATCGGAAACCTTAAAAGTTATCCAGCACTTAAGGGATGAAGCGCACCGTTTTGGCATAACTTTTCACCGTAAGAAGCGGGATCAGGGAACTTTGGTTACCGAACTTGAGCTTATTGAAGGCATAGGCAAAACCACAGCCGAAAAATTATTGAAATACTTTAAATCAGTAAAAAAAGTACGCGAAGCGACGGAAGAAGTTTTGATGGAGGTGGTGAATACCAAACAGGCAAAGGCAATACTTGCGTATTTTGGGGAGAAATAACCCTCTTGTCGCTCATTGCGAGGAACGAAGCAATCTCTACACATGCAAATCTCGGACCGGCGCGAAACGGATTACCTGTCAGCCGCACGCCGGAAATTCTGATGCATTTCGTTTCGTGAATGTCCTGATTAGAGATTGCTTCGTTCCTCGCAATGAGCGGCGTGGATAGGTCTGACCGGTGGTTCAACAAAAATGCCCTGACGAAATTAATCATCAGGGCATCAAATATTTTTCTTTCGGACTTTACTGACTTTCGGACTTTCCCGACTTCATTAGTACGACCACAAATTCAGCTCCCAATCCTGCAGGGATTTTTGATCCGTTCAGATTCGTACAGCTTATCTATACCCGTAGCGTAATCTTTGATACGTTCATCCTTATCGTTGGATTCTTTCACGATGTAGCTGGTAAAAATCCTCTTCATAAAAATATCGTCGAAACTCAGGCCGGTATTATCACTGTTTTTGCTGACAACTTCCTTCACTGCAAATATTGGCCTTGCATCAGGGAAATACAACCAAAATGCAGGTTGATATTCTTCGGTGCTGCCAACTTTAACTTTTACCATTGGCGCTAAACCAATAATACGGGGCTCAAATATGGAGCGCTGCCTGTCAAATACCCAGTCTTCCTTTATCCTGAATTTCACAACGCTGTCTGGGTTTAATTCACCGGCTTTCATTACCGTACCTATCTTGTTACCATCCTTGTCAAATTTATCAACGGGTACACTGTCGGCCATTGCATTTCTTGCTTTATCAGGGCTAAGCGGCGCATAAAAGCTATCACCATCCGGGTCATTGTCCTTATCCGGAACTGCGCTGTAAGCAGTTAGCTCACCCGCTGCAACGGCATTCATAATTACATCTATCAGCCTTTGTTTTGGAGACGCCAGGTAAGCGTTCATTTTTTCGCGCGTGTCAATCTCGCGCCAAACACGTTTTGCAAAAGCTACGTCCGATTCGCGCAGGTTTGGATAAGGAGTAACTTTAGCATTTAATATATTGCTTTTTTGTAGTAGCCATCCAGGGGACGGTCAAAATGCTTGCCTGGTTTGCCCCCCAATTTTTTACTGGTATCCGCCAATGGTCTTGCGCTTTGGGCTATACTGGTGGTATCGGGTTTTTTAACCTGCTGCTGGGTAGTTGTTTTAGGTTTTGGTTTTCTCCTCTTTTTACTACTTTGTGCATAGGATGCTACAGTTGCAAGGCACAATACAATGATTAAAATTTTCCTTTTCATAACATTTTAATTTGCACTCAACACAATAGGGTCAAGGCCGCGCTGACTTCCGTCAGGCCCTACGGCTATTATATCTTTAAATACAACGGTTGTACCCGGTGTAACATTATTCATAAATGATTTCATCGCGCTGGTCAGTTCATTGCCTGTAGCAGATAAGGTAACCACATCCTGCCTTGGTTTTGCAATCAGCAGGGTAAAACGGGTTACGTTAAATTTGGCGTCGAACTCAAAATCTTCAAGCTTTGCAAATACCCGGTCCTGCGCCCTGATGTTCGCTGCGCTGGTGTTGCCACCACTTTTGCCTGCAAACTGTGCTTTAGGATCCGGAATCCGTTTAACACGGAATATACTGCTTCCTAAGAATGAAGTTTTGCCTTTTGTTAATTCACCCGAAACACTTACCGTAGCCTGACCGATAGAACTAACAGTAGCGGTGTAATTGCCGTTTGAACCGCTAATGCTGCCACCGGTCATAGTTACCCGCAAATTTTCTTTTGCGATACCGGGTGCTGAGATAGAAAGTGGATTAGGCAAACCAATGTAAAGCACATTCATTTTGGTAGGCGATACGGTAGCCGAAGGGGCAGCGACCATATAAGTTTGTGAAGGCGTATTGTAAGTTTGGATCTTGCCATCATTGTCTTTAAAAGATATCGTAGCCGACCATGTATGTAAACCTACACTGGATGTACTTCCAGCATATTTGCCTTTGCCAGCATCAACCGTTAAAGGAGAACCGCCCACCGTAATGTTTGGAGACAATTTAGAGTCATACGCAGTTAAAAATACGTCCGCAGTATAAGGCTGTCCTACAAGCACATAGCTTGTAGGTGCAACTGCAACAGCATTAAATTGGTCAAGGTTTACCTGGGCCTTTTCTGCTTCGCCTAATATTCTTTTAACTACTTCGTTTTCGGCGTTTTTTGTATCCGTTTCTATTTTTGCAAGGGTGGTTAAGGTAGCTCCTAAAGGGATACCCTCACCAAAATAGGCATCCTGCCAGGTTTTGGTTACGCCTAAACTTGATGGAGGAGCATCAGTATTTAAAGAAAAGTTAACTCCTTTTCTTTCTTTTTCGTTCAATGCCGCAAAGAGTTGTGCTTTTGTCTGGTCTATTTTGTCTTTCAATGAATCAGCACGTTTGTCTGTGATCATCAAACGTGGAGAAATATCGAGATTTTCCCTTGCGTCTACGTCATTGATAGTGGGATTAATGCCACCACCTTCTTTAACCAATAAAGCTCTTAAATACTCAACGTATTTAACTAATGATTCAGCTACTGCTGCTGCATCTTTCGCACGTTTTAAAATTGGCGCGGCTCTTTGTGGTTCGTCCTTTAGCTTTGTAGCCTCAAAAGTTTGAAAAGTTGTCTCAACGCCGTTGGTAACATTTTTGCTTGATGAATCAAGGCTTATAGTTATATTTTTAAAGGCATCCAATAAGCTATCCGGTACGTTAAGGGCGATGAGGCCCAAAAGTACCAGGTACATGATACCTATCATTCGTTGTCTTGGGGTTTGTTTACCTCCAGCCATGTGTATTAAATATTAATGTTCTTAATGATCAAAACTGGTTAGCTATTAACACGTGGCTGGTTCATTGCCGAAAGCATGTTACCGTATATCGAGTTCAGTGTTGCCAGGTTTTTAGCCAAACGGTTAACTTCGTCCTTAAATAATTTGGCATCATTTGCCGAATCATTAAAGTTTTTAACTGTGGTTGACATATCCTGGTAAAATTTGTTCATTGATTTCAGATGGTTGCTTGAGTCCTGCAATTCCAGCTCATATACAGCATTTAAAGCCGTTAAGTTTTTGGCCATCTTGTTTACCTGCTCGTGGTATGATTTTGAATCGATGCTGGTGCTTGCTATTTCATCAAGGTTGCCGGATGCTTTTGCAAAAGAGCTTCCCAGTTTTTCGTAACTGGCGGTAGCTTCTTTAACTTTAGCAGTAAAAGCCATTGTTGCATCGCCTGCATCGGTAACGCGCGAAATAGAGTTCACTTTATCACCAAAAGTCCTTAAACCGCTGGCAAGGCTGCCGATCAGTTCAGGGCCTATCTTTGCTTCTGACAGCATCTGGTCAAGTGCGGCGGTATTTGAAAAACTGTCGCCTCCACCTGTTAATTTCTTTGAAGCTGCTTTTGGCAACTCTCCGTCATAATCGTAATCCAGTTCGGGATAAGCGCGGGTCCAGTCAATCTCTTTCACGTCTCTTTGAAAACCCAACAGGAAAAACAATACCGCCTCAGTGCCTAACCCAAGGGTTATAAAAACTGTAGCATACTGCCAGTGCTGAATTTTAAATAATAGGCCTATAATAACAATTGTTGCACCCCAGGATACAATATTATTAATTCCGTATGGTTCTCTCTTCCCAGTCATAGTCGTTTTTAAAAAGCGTTTAATTTTTGTTTTGTTGAAATTGATTTTTTAGCGTTTATCTTTGATATCACGGCCCAGGTAGTGGGTTACACAACGGAAGCCGATATATGATTTTGCAGTATCCTGGTACTCAAAAGTACGGGTAGAGTTTTGAAGGAAGAATCCAACATCTTTCCATGATCCGCCACGCACAACTTTACGTTTTAAAACAGGCGCGTCATTTGGTTTGGCATGGTAATTAAAAGTTGGCGCAAGGTCATGTACAAATGTCGAAGCGGATTCATCAAAGGCTGATAATGTCCATTCGGCTACGTTGCCGGCCATATTATATAAGCCGAAATCGTTGGGGAAATAAGATTTTACACTTACGGTATAAGCGCCGCCATCGTCGGTATAGTTACCGCGGCCGGGTTTAAAGTTTGCCAGCAGGCAACCTTTGGCATTTTTAATGTATGGCCCGCCCCATGGGTAATCGGTACCAACCCTGCCACCACGTGCGGCATATTCAAACTCACCTTCGGTAGGCAGATCATAGGGGGCACGGTGCGGGATATGCCTTGAATCTTTATAAGCTTCGTTATAGCGCGTGCGCCAAACAGTAAAAGCTTCAGCCTGGCGCCAGGTAACACCCACTACCGGATAGTTACGGTAAGCAGGGTGCGAAAAATAGCTTTCAGTCATGGGTTCATTTGCCGCATAGGAGAAGTCACTCAGCCACACCAATGTATCCGGGTAAACAGGTACAGTATCGCGGAAAATGAAGTCGGAACGTTTTTTACTTTTATCATCTTTATAATTAGCCGCATCACGCAATACCATCTGGGCATAATTATATTTTAAAAGGCGCACGTCAAGTTCGTTACGGTCAAACAGCCTGTCATCACCCTGGTAATACATCCCCTGCAGTTTTGCAGAAGCAGCGGCTGAGCCTGCGCCTTTGCGGGTACTCATTACAGGATAACGTTTTACATAGGCCCAGTTGATGTATTTTTTACCATTGGTAACTTCGCCTTTTTGAGGCTTCAGGTAATATTTGTCGTCGTTAAGGTAATTGGTGATGGCAACTGAATCGCGGACCCAGTTTACAAATTGGCGGTATTGGCTGTTACTGATCTCGGTTTGGTCCATAAAAAATGGTGGTTCAGTAACTTGCTTGGTTTGGGCGATCTGGGAAAAAGTAACATCCTGATCTGTTTGACCCATCAGGAACGAACCTCCGGGGATATAAACCATGCCCAACGGCACCTCGGCTCTGAATGAACGTTGCGGGACCCCGGTTAACTCACCCCTGTCTCCGCCTTTGCTACAGCCGCTTAATATTCCAACAGCCAAGACTGCAATTAAAAAGTAAATTTGCTTCATTTTTAAATCAAAAATCAGTTATATAAATATAACACAATGTGACCCCCGAATATATTAAATTTGATCCACCTAATTATAAAAAACATATTATTAGTCAAATCTACATTAATTTTTGCTAAACTAATATAAACTCTTAGCTAATAACGGCATAATTTATATCTGATTATCCATTACAATTATGCTAAATTGTTTCCATTTATACGAGCCATTATTAAAAATAGTTGCAAAATGATTACATAAAGCACGTGTTTTTTCATTTTAACAACCATTTATGCGCCTGTATTGTTTACGCTGCCCGGTTGCAACAGCGCTATTTTAGGATCGTAACCATTGTCAGCGATCCGTTTTTAATAAAGTGTAATCGTATAAGTATAAGGTGGTTGTTTAAAACAACCTTATCGGCGGCGGTTATTTATTTACGATTTTGCAATATTGCTCAATGGCCATGGTCATTGAAGGGGCAACTGGCGTTGGCGCCGGGATATCCAGTATCAAACCTGCTTCGAGCACTGCTTTGTGTGTGGTTGCGCCAAACGCAGCGATCCGGGTATTATTTTGCTTGAAATCGGGGAAGTTCTTGTACAGCGATTGGATGCTTGACGGGCTAAAGAAAGCAATCACATCATAAAATACTTCTGCAAGGTCAGAAAGATCACTGCAAACCGTACGGAAAAGAACCGCAGGGGTGAAATTATAACCGTTTTCGAGCAGGAATTTTTGGGTTTCTTCTGCAGCGACATCAGAGCAGGGGTACAGAAATTTCTCGCCGGAGTGTTTTTTCAGCACTTCAGCCAGATCGGATGCCGTTTGTTTGCCAAAAAATATTTTCCTTTTGCGGTATTGGATATATTTTTGAAGGTAAAGGGCGATGGTTTCTGAAAGGCAGAAATACTTCATCTCAACCGGCACCTCGAAACGCATTTCTTCACAGATCCTGAAAAAATGATCAGCAGAGTTCCGGCTGGTAAATATCACAGCGCTAAAATCGGCAAGGTTGATTTTTTCCTTGCGGAAATCTTTTGCGGGCACACCTTCAACGTGAATAAATGATCTGAAATCAATTTTCAGGTTAAGCTTTTTAGCAAGCTCGGCGTATGGATTTTTATCATTCTCAGGTTTAGGCAGTGTAACTAAAATGCTCTTAACCTTTTTCTTTCTATCTTCCAAATTCAATTCGTGTAAACTGCTAAAAGTTATAAATTCAGTGCTTTAATTATTATTAAAACGGGGCAAATTTCGAGGGCACAAAGATAGACAAATAAATAAAATTTGTGAAATCTTAAATCAGAAATGATATTCATGCTGTTACGCAGGTATTGCCATAAAAATATTAACACTGTAAAAGCCAGTGTAAAATTCAATAAAAGTGGTATAAACCTGCTGGCCAGCAAACTAAAACATATGGCAACAATCAGCAAAATAAATGCCATTGTGAAATAAGTTAAGTTCAACACGGTTATGTACTCGCTGACAAGCGTATCTAACTGAAAAATAAACCCGATAAATTTTAAAATAATAAATTTAAATGCCATTAATAAGCTGATTATTGCAGCAAATGAAATAAAAAGCGCAAATCCGCTCAACCTATATGAAATATTATAATATTGTGTTAGCTGGTACAAAAGGAGGCCAAGAGATAAACTGAATAAGATAAATAAACCAGGGAAGGCCCATGAATTGATTAGCCCGCCTTCCTTATCAGTTTGCGAAATTGCCTGGCTGTTGTAAAAAGAACGCAGCACATTTTTTATATCGTTGCCGAGAAAAGCATTCAGGAAACCGGTAAATATCAGCAGGCCCAGCACTACCGCGATGATCCATGGATCGCGGGAGCTTCTCAGGAAGCCGCTCTGCTCAAATTCTCTTTTTTTTA